>JAWKVW010000027.1:0-46182 GCA_041397845.1 Hyphomicrobiales bacterium
AGAGGGCGTTGCTTGCGACGCCGACCGAGCCGGCGGCGGTGCGGGTCTGATTGATGGCGCCCTCGACCTTTGCGACGTTCTGGGCAAGCTGGTTGGTGCCGTTGGCGGCGACCTGGACGTGGGAGGAGATCTCGGCGGTCGCAGCTTCCTGTTCCTGCACGGCGGCGGCGATCATCGCCGTCAACTGGTCGACCTCCTGCATCACCTGCGCGATCTGGTGGATGGCATCGACGGCATTCGAGGTCTCCGACTGGACGCCGCTGATCTGCCGGGAAATCTCGTCGGTCGCCTTGGCGGTCTGGCCGGCCAGCGTCTTGACCTCCTGGGCGACGACGGCAAACCCCTTGCCCATCTCGCCGGCCCGCGCCGCCTCGATCGTCGCATTGAGGGCAAGCAGGTTGGTCTGCTCGGCAATATCCTGAATGAGCTGGACGACGTCGCCGATCTGCTCGCTGGATGCGGCGAGATTGCGGATCGCCGTCGAGGAACTCTCGGTCATCGCCGTCGCCTTCTGGACGATGCCGGTGGCGCCGGCGAGCTGGCGGGCGATCTCGTTGATCGAGGCGGACATTTCCTCGGCGGCAGCGGCGACGGAGCGCACCGTGCCCGAGGTCGTCTCGGACGCACCGGCGGCAGAGGTCGCCTGCTCGAGCGCTCCGCTGGCGATGCCGTTGAGGTCATCGGCAGTTGCGTGCATTTCCTTGACGCGCTGGTCGACCTCGGAAATCACCTCGGCCGAGGCATCGCGAAACTTGTCGATGACCTTGCTCACATAGGCGAAATGGTCCTTCTGCTCCTGCAGAAGAAGGTACTGGTAGACCGATATCGCCAGATCGAGGTCAAGCATCACCGCCTTGTTGAGGGCAATGACGAGGCTGGTCAGGCGGGCCGGCCGGAAGCGGAACTTCTGCACCAGCAGCGCCGTCACCTCGTTCAGGACGAACTGGTAGCCGGCGATGTACCAGCTCGGCTCAAGGCCGATATTGCGATGGGCCTGGCCGATCGCCTGGACGCCAGTGGCGTAGGCGGCATCGAACTGGCCGCTGAACAGCCGCTCCCAATGGGCGCGCTGGGCGCCTTTCAGACGCTCGGTCTGGGTGCCGATCAACCCGGAAAGGTGCGGCACCGTCATCAGATGACGATAGAAATGGCCGATTACATCGCCGAGATGCGGCTCGATAATCTTCCAGACTTCGCGCAGGTTTGCCGCATCGCCGGCATCGATCCGCGCAAACGCGAGTCTCTCGCGCATATCAATATTGGCACCGCTCATGACACTTTCCCGGTTAACAATGAGCCGCACTTTTGCGACCCATCCGCCCTTTGCAACCTGAAGACCATCCTCGAGAACGCTGCCATCATCGCTTCGTGCGGATTAAAAAATTGTAAACCATAAATTGTAATAGTCAGTAAAATACAATAATATCCCGCAGCATGGACAGTTCTACCGATGCCGCTACCGTCATTCCAGCAACTACTCCAGACAAAACAATGATTTTTACTTTTCATCCAAAAACCGTCTGAGGGCCATTCCCGTTTCTCTCCTGTCGCGCCAGCGGACGGCAGGAGGTGCTGATTTACGGCAACTGTTGCTGGCCAGCGCCAAAAAGCAGAAAGGCCACCCGAAGGCGGCCTTTCCCGTCGTCCGATATCATTGGCGCCTAGATTGCGAGGCTGCCGGAACTTCACTCGCCGGTCTTGACCTTCGCCCACAATCGCGTGCGGGCCCGTTGCTCGGCCGGGCCGAGCGGCAGGTCGGGGAAAAGCCGGCTCATGACTTCGGCTGCGGGATAAATGCCCTCGTCTGCGAGGATCGCTTCGTCGACATTGGCGTTGGCGGCGGCATTGGCGTTGGCAAAGAAGACCGTGTTGGTCACTTCGGCGATGACCTCCGGCCGCAGCATGTAGTCGATGAAGCGGTATGCGGCATCAGCGTTCGGCGCGTCGACCGGCACCGCCATCAGGTCGACCCACATCAGCGTTCCTTCCTTCGGGATGGCGTAGCCGAGTTCGACGCCGTTGCCGGCTTCCTCGGCCCGGGCCATGGCGATGCCGGCATCGCCGCTATAGATCAGCGCGACGCAGACATCGCCGGCGGCAAGATCGTTCGTTGCCTTCTGATTGTGGAAATAGCGGATCGATTTGCCTGCCTCGACGAGCAGAGCCTCGGCCCCGGCCAGATCGTCGGCATTGGCCGAATAGGGATCGGCGCCCAGATAATTCAGCGTCACCGAAGCGATCTCGACCGGCGAATCGAGCACGGCGATGCCGCAATCGGCGAGCTTTGCGGCAATCTCGGGCTTGAAGATGACGTCGAGCGTATCCATCGGCTGGTCGCCGATCCGGTCGGCAACGAGCTTCGTGTTGTAGGCGATGCCGATCGTTCCCCAGGTATACGGCACGCCGAGTTGCAGCCCTCCGGGCAGACGGTCGAGCGAGGCAAGGATGGCCGGATTGAGGTTGCCATAATTCTTCAGTCGCGACGGATCGATGGCGGCAAGGGCGCCGGCGCCGAATTCGCGGGCGGCATTCGAGGCGGCGGGGAAGACGAGATCATAGCCGCTGCCGCCGGTGAGAAGCTTCGTCTCCAGTATTTCGTTGGAATCGTAGAAATCGAGCGAGACGTTGATCCCGGTTTCCTTCTGGAAGTTCTCGACGGTGTCAGCGCCGAAATAGTCGGCCCAGTTGAAGATGCGCAATTCTTCGGCCGCAGCCGGCAGGACAGCGGAGAAAAGCAAGCCGGCGGCGAGCGCCAGGAATGATTTCGGGGCGTGCGTCATCGGTTTTTTCCCTGTTCCTTCGAGTGTGTCGGCTTGCAACGGGAGGGGGAAACGGCGAAGAGGCAAAGCAGATCGTTCGCGAGCGCCGCTGCCGCGAGCGCCGTGATCTCGGCTGTGTCGTAGGGCGGCGAGACCTCGACGACATCCATGCCGACGAGATCGATGCCGGCAAGATGGCGCAGGATTTCCTGGGCCTGGAATGTGGTCAGACCACCGACGACGGGCGTTCCGGTGCCCGGCGCGGCAGATGGATCAAGGGCGTCGATATCGAAGGTCAGATAGCAGCGATTGTCGCCGACAATCCTGCGAATGCGCTCTGCCACTGCAAGCGGACCGGTGCGGTGGACCTCGATCGCATCGATGATGTTGAAGCCGAGCGGGTCGGCATTGTGGGTGCGGATGCCGATCTGGACGGATGTCGCCGGGTCGACGATGCCATCGCGCACCGCGTGCCAGAGCATCGTGCCGTGGTCGATCTCGCCGTCCCGGCCGGCCCAGGTGTCGGTGTGGGCATCAAAGTGGATGAGGCTCAGCGGGCCGTGGATCTCGGCATAGGCCTGCAGCACGGGATAGGTGACGAAATGATCGCCGCCGAGCGAGAGAACGGCGCTGCCGGCGGCAAGGATGGTGCGAACCAGCCCGGTGATCGTATCGGCAATACCGGTCGGCAGGCCGCGATCGAACGGGCAATCGCCGAAGTCGACGACATTGAGTTCCTCGAACGGATCGAACTTCCAGGGCCAGGGATTCGACCAGGAGATGTGGCTCGAGGCGGCACGGACCGCCCTTGGACCGAAGCGGGCGCCGGGCCGGTCGCTGACGCCGAGATCGAAGGGAATGCCGAGGACGGCAACATCGACACCGGCAAGATCACGACTGAAGCGCCGGCGCATGAAGCTGAGGGCGCCGGCATAGGACGCCTCGGCGATCGTTCCCCGGTTGTCGGGCCGGGTGAAGGCCAGATCTCCCGGCATCGATAAAGCGTCGGCTGCATCCGCCACGGCAATCTCCGTCTCGTCTCTTTCAGGCGGCCAAGTTTGATCGAAGAGCGAAATCGCCGTAAACGTCCAGAATGGCGTATGTCCAAAGGGGTATGAGTGCTTGGCCTCCGAGCAGACGACCTATCGCATGAGCCCGGCCGCGCCCGTCTTTGAGGGCGGCATGGCGGAACTTGGCGCGCTCGTGTCAGCAATCGGCACGGCGGGCTTTACCGATGCGCTGCGGCGGGCGATCGGCGTTGCCTGCGCCTTCGATTCCATGGTGGTGACCGCCTATGGCGATTGCGACCGGCCGCGATCGCTCTATCACGACTTCGACGAGGTGCAGGCGGCGATCAACATCTCGTTCTATGAGTCAGGGCCTTATCTCCTCGACCCGTTCTTCCTTGCCGGACGCGATGGCATCGCACCGGGGGCCTATAGGCTCATCGACCTCGCACCGGACGCCTTCTTCAAGTCGGAGTACTACCGCACCTTCTATCGGCGCATCCGGCTGTCGGACGAACTCGGCCTCATCATGCCGGCGACGGCCGGGACATGGCTGGTCGTCTCGCTGGCGCGGCGGGTCCGCCGGCAGGGATTTTCGGCTGCGGACATCGCGGCGGTGAACGCTGTCTTCCCGGTGCTCGCCGCGGCGGTACTGCGCCATTTCGAGGATGCGGCGGGCACCACGGACAAACCTGCAGCGAGCCTGCCGGAGCGGCTGAAGAGCTTTGCCGGCGACATTCTCAGTCCGCGGGAAATGGAAGTCGTGCAGCTCATCCTGCACGGTCACTCGACGCCGTCGGCGGCGGCCCTGCTCGGCATCGCCGAGGGTACCGTCAAGGTGCACCGGCGGCACGCCTACGCCAAGCTCGGCATCGTCTCGCAGGCCGAGCTCTTCTCGCGGGCAACACGATACCTGGCCGAAACCGGACTTTGAGGGGAAACGAGGCGCCCGGGGCAACAAAAAGCCGCCTCGGGGCGGCTCGTCATCCTCCGGCATTCCGGTCGGCGTTTCCAGTTTCTGGAGAAACTGGAGCGGGCGATGGGATTCGAACCCACGACCCCAACCTTGGCAAGGTTGTGCTCTACCCCTGAGCTACACCCGCTCGACCAGTCCGTCGGACCGGGGCCTATATGGACCAAGGCGCCGGGGATTGCAACAGCGAAATGCGTGTTTGGAACGCACTTTTTTCGTTTGTCCGAAGCGGCCCCGCGAACCGGCGAAATCGGCGAGCCCGCCGCCATTTCAAAGGGTTGCGGATGGGCTCCGCGCCCTGCCCTTCTCCGCCGCCTGCGGCGGCGGGCCGGTTTCAGCCTCGCTGCCGGCTGCCGGTCCGGCGGCCCTTCCACATCTTCGCCGGCTCAGCCGGCCGCCGGGCCGACGGTCGCGGTGATCAGGCCTTCGCCACCATAGAGGCGCCTCGCGGCACGCCGGACATCGTCGATCGTTACCGCCTCGATCAGCGAATTGCGCTTGTTGATGTAGTCGATGCCAAGGTCGTCGAGGGCGAAGGCGAGAAGCTGCGAGGAGATTTTCTGCGAGGTATCGAAACGCAGGGCAAAGGAGCCGACGAGGAAGCTCTTGGCCTTGGCAAGCTCGTCCTCGGTCGGACCATCCTTGGCGATGCGCTGCAGCTCTTCCTCGATCAGCGACATCGCCCCGGCGGCGCGATCGGAGCGCGTCGCGACGCCGCCGATGAAGATCGCCGAGTGATCATAAGGCGCTAGGAAGGTGTAGACCGAATAGGCAAGGCCGCGCTTCTCGCGCACCTCGTCATAGAGACGGGAGGAGAAGCTGCCGCCGCCGAGGATATGGTTGGCGATGAAGGCGGGAATGAAGTCGGGGTCGGCGCGCTTCAGACCAGCGCCGCCGAAGCGAATCACCGTCTGCGGATTGGCGATGTCCGAGCGAACCTCGGCCTTCGTCGTCGGCGTCACCTCAGGGATGGCGACGAGATCCGGCTCGGCCGGCAAGTCCGCGAAAACAGCGTCGAGGAGCGGCGCCAGGGTCTTTGCGTCGATATCGCCGACGACGGCGACCTTCAGGTCGCGGCGGGCGAACATGCGGTCATGCAGGCCGCGCAGATCATCGGCGGTGATGCCGGCGAGGGTCTTTTCGGTTCCCTCCTTGCGCCGGCCATAGGGATGACCCGGGAAGGCGGCCTCGTACCAGAGATCGTAGGCGAGCTCCTCGGGGTCCTTCTCGTTCGCCTTGATGCCGGCGACGATCTGGGCGCGGATGCGCTCGATCGGCTCGGCATCGAAGCGCGGCTTGTTGACGGCAAGCGCCAGCAAGCGGAATGCCTCGTCGCGGTTGGCGGTCAGCGTCTTCAGCGAGCCATAGAAGACGTCGCGGCCGGCGCTGAAGCTCATCGAGATCGAGTTGTCCTCGATGGCGCGCTGGAAGGCAGCGCTGTCGATATCGGCGGCGCCCTCGTCGAGAAGGCCGGACATCAGGTTGGCGAGCCCCTCCTTGCCGTCGGGGTCCTGCGAGGTGCCGCCGCGAAAGCCGAAATCGACGGCAATCACCGGAACGGAATGCTCCTCGACCAGCCAGGCCTCGATGCCGCCGGGGCTGACGACGCGCTGCACCTCGGTGGCGGCGGCGGGGCTGACGAGGGCCGCCGCCGAGAGCAGGCCGGCAACGGCGATGGCGCGGGCCATGCCGGAAATACGGGGCAGATAGTTCATGGATTTCGATCCTTCGCGCGGGGTCGCGGGATGCGGGCCTATGGTCAGGAGCGCTTGCCGGCGGGCTCTGCGCCGGTGGCGGCCGGCTCGGCCGCGGCGGCGACGCCCTCAAGAAGGCCGGTCGCCGAGCGGCGGATATCGAGATACTTCTTCGCGGCGGCGGCGATGTCGGCGGTGGTGACCGCCTCGATGCGGGCCGGCCAGTGCTGGACGGCGTCAATGCTCGAGCCGGTCGTCAGGGCAACGCCGAAGAGGCGGGCAAGGGCGAACTGGCTGTCCTGGGCATAAAGGGAATCGGCAATCACCGTGCGCTTGGCGCGGGCGAGTTCCTCATCCGTGACGCCATCCTCGACGAGCCTTGCGACTTGCCTGTCGAGCGCGGCCTCAAGCGCCTCGAGCGAGACGCCATCGCGCGGCACGGCGTAGAGGCCAAGGCGGGTCGTGTCGTAGGACGAGCCCTGATACCAGGCGCCGGCGCCGGCGGAGATGCCCTCTTCAACGACCAGCGCCCGATAGAGCCGGCTGGTCGAGCCGCCGCCGAAGATCTGGGCGAGCAGTTCCAGCGCCTCGGCCTCGCCGGGGGCGGCGCGGGAATAGGGCGGCACGAGATAGCTGCGCTGCAGGCTCGGCTGGTTGACGCGGTCGTCGGCGAGCCAGACGCGGCGGGCGGCGATCGGATCGGGTTCCTGCGGGCGGGCGCGCACGCCCGGCTCGGCCCGGCGCGGCAGCTTGCCGTAAGTCTCCTCGGCGAGCTTTTTCACCTCGTCGGTGGTGACGTCGCCGGCAACGACGAGCACGGCGTTGTTCGGCGTGTAGAAACGATCGTAGTAGGTGATGGCGTCGGAGCGATCGAGCGCGGCGATCTCGCGTTCCCAGCCGATGATCGGAATGCGATAGGGGTGGTTGAGGTAGAGGGCGGCGTCCATGGCCTCGCCGAGCTTGGCGGCCGGATCGTTCTCGACGCGGGAGCGGCGCTCCTCGAGCACGACATCGCGCTCGGGCAGGATCACCGGATCGGTCAGCACGAGGTTCGCCATGCGGTCGGCCTCGAGCTTCATGACGCGCGGCAGGTGTTCCCTGGCGACGCGCTGGTAATAGGCGGTGTAGTCGTCAGTGGTGAAGGCGTTCTCCTCGCCGCCGAGCTCGGCGAGAATGGCCGAGAACTCGCCGTCGGGATGCTCCTTCGTTCCCTTGAACATCAGGTGCTCGAGGAAATGGGCGATGCCGGACTTGCCGGCCGGCTCGTCGGCCGAGCCGACGCGATACCAGACCATGTGGGTGACGACGGGAACGCGATGATCCGGGATGACGACCGCCGTCATGCCGTTGGCGAGCGTGAAGCTCGTCGTGCCCGGGGCGACAACCGGTGCCTCGGCGCGCGCAGGAAGCGTCGGCGCCAGACCCAGAAGCAGGGCGCCGGCCAGGGCACGGGCGAAGAGACGGGGGGCGATCCTTGTCATCAAGCTCTCATCCTTCAGGGCCTTTGCGCGGCCGAACTGCGGTTCGTTCGCCATGGCGCAGCATATAGGCGGCAGGCTTAGCCGCTTCCAGTTACAAATCCGTCATCTTGACGGGCGGGCGGGAGATGGCGGCCGGGCACAACGCAAAACGGCCGCGGCTTGCCGCCACGGCCGTTGCACGATTTCGTCAGGAGGTGCGATCAGCGCAGGGCATTGCGGTCGTTGATCGGCGCCTTTGTCTTTTCCTCGATCGACTTCTTGGCGGCCTTGACGTCGTATTCGGCGGTGCCGGCCGGGATGCGGTATTCGGACGGCGGCTCGACCAGACGACGGCGAACCGGCAGGCCATCGGGGCCGTATTCCGGCTCCGGGGTCATGTCGACATACTGGCGGCGCAGCTCGGTCGGCGACAGGCGGGCGCTCTTGCGCTCATCATAGACCATGGCCGAAGCGCCATCGCGCGGCCGGCCATCGGGAATGCCGGCGCCGGGAATGCGGCCCGCGGCAAGCTGCTCGGGCGAAAGACGGTCGCTGCGCTTCTCGTCGCCGACCTTCTGGTTGACCGGCCGGTTCTGCTCGGCAAGGCGGGCCTGGCGGGCGGCCTCGTCGGGATCGTTCGGCCAGGCGGCAAGATCGCCACCACCGGCGGCGGCACCTTCGGACGGAGACGGCAGCTCGTTCGAGGGCGGCAGGACCAGCGGCGAGCGCGGCTGATAGTCGATCGGCTCCTTCGGCTGGCCGGCGCCGACAAGGCCGAAGACACTGCCGAAGATCTTGTTCTCAAGGTCGCCGGCGAGCGCCGCCGAAGAGGCAAAAACGAAAGATGCGCCGGCAAGCGCGAACACGGCCCGACGTGCCGTCTTCAGGGTCGATCCCTTGGTCAAATCGGATACTCCTTGCTTCGGCGTTTTGCTGCCTGCGGCCCCGCGACCACCGGCGATACACCCCTTGCGCCATCGCCCGCCGGCCACTTTCGCGCAACCATCGCGTCCGTGGAAACTGCGGGCGCCGTTCGGCGCGGAATGTGAACCCTTGCGGCCGTCCCGCCGGTTCCCCCGGCGATCACGGTCCAACTCTCGATCGTCGACTAGCCGTCTTTTGCGGCATTTTTTCGGCCACCGATCATCGAGTCATACAGAAGACCCGCCACACCCGCAACGATGGCCACGTCGGCGAGGTTAAAGACGTACCATTCGAAGCCGCCGGCGTGGAGCAGCACGAAGTCGACGACCGCGCCATGGACGATGCGGTCGAGGGCATTGCCGAGCGCGCCGCCGATGATGAGGCCGAGGCAGAAGGCGATCAGGCGGTCGCGCGTGCGGGCCAGCCAGAAGGTCAGGGCGATCGCGGCGGTGACCTTGACGGCAACGAGGAACCAGCGGCCGATGTCGCCGTCCTGCTGGAAGAGGCCGTAGGAAACGCCGCGATTCCAGACCAGCACGAAGTCGACGAACGGCAGGACCGGCACCCGGCCGCGCGCGGCGATGTCCCAGCCGAGGAGCAGGCCCCATTTGGAGGCCTGATCCGCCAGGAAGATCGCTGCCGCGACGAGAAGCCCCGATCGCGACAGCGGCCCGAAAACGCGCGTTGCGGCGCCCTCGCCCATCGGCGTTACCCTTGTGCCGCTTCCCACTCGCGCATGGCGGCGGCGTCGCGCGGCGACAGATCCGGGAAGTCCGGATCGCTGCCGACATCCTCGGAGATCTTCCAGGAGCGGGCGCACTTCCTGCCGACGGCCTTGTCCGAGACGACGGCGACGCCGGGCACCTCGGCGAGGCGGAAGGCCTCGGCCGGGCCGTCGCCGGCAACCAGCGACGCGGCACTGGTGATGGCGATCTCGGCCAGGTCGATGCCGGCCATCGCGTCCATGATCTCGCCGTCGGCGACATGGACGACGGGGGCCGCCTCGAGCGAGGAACCGATGCGCTTCTCGCGCCGCTCCAGCTCAAGGGCGCCGGTGACGACACGGCGAAGGGCGCGCACCTTCTTCCACTTCTCGGCCAGCGCATCATTGCGCCAGTCGGCCGGAATATCCGGGAACTGGCGCAGGTGCACCGAGTCGGTCGCGGAGGGGAAGCGCGACAGCCACGCCTCTTCCATGGTGAAGGGCAGCAGCGGCGCCAGCCAGGCGGTGAGGGCCGAGAACAGATGATCGAGCACCGTCAGGCAGGCCCTGCGGCGCAGGCTCGAGGCCGCATCGCAATAGAGCGCGTCCTTGCGGATATCGAAATAGAAGGCCGAGAGATCGACGACCATGAAGTTCGACAGGGCCGCCGTCACCCGCTTGAAGTCGAAGTCGTAATAGCCCTGGCGGACGACAGCATCGAGCTCGGCAAGCCGGTGCAGCATCAGCCGCTCGAGCTCGGGCATGTCGGCCAGTGCAACCCGCTCGTCCTCGCGGAAATGGGCGAGCGAGCCGAGCATCCAGCGGGTGGTGTTCCTGAGCTTGCGATAGCTCTCGACGTTGGTCTTGAGGATCTCCTTGCCGATGCGCAGGTCTTCGGAATAGTCGGCCGAGACGACCCACAGACGCAGGATGTCGGCGCCGGACTCCTTGATGACGTCCTGCGGGGCAACGATGTTGCCGAGGGACTTCGACATCTTGCGACCTTCCTCGTCCATGACGAAGCCATGGGTGAGGACGTCGTCGAACGGCGCCCGGCCACGCGTGCCGCAGCTCTCGAGCAGCGAGGAATGGAACCAGCCGCGGTGCTGGTCGGTGCCCTCGAGGTAGAGAACGCGATCGGCACCGCCCTCGAACGGGCGCTTGACCATGAGGTCCTCGCGCTTTTCGAGGACGAAGGAATGGGTCGAGCCGGAATCGAACCAGACATCGAGGATGTCGGTCACCTTTTCCCAGTCCGCGACGTTATCGACGAGGCCGGATAGGAACCGCTCGGCGGCGCCGTCGACGAACCAGGCGTCGGCGCCCTCGGCGGCAAAGGCCTCGCGGATGCGGCGGGTGTATTCCCCGGCGCCGGCGAAACCGGCATTCGGCACGACCTCGCCGGTCTCCTTGTGGACGAAGACGACGATCGGCACGCCCCAGGCGCGCTGGCGCGACAGCACCCAGTCCGGGCGCTTCTCGATCATCGAGCGCAGGCGCACCTGTCCCGACTGCGGCACGAAACGCGTCGCATCGATCGCGGCCAGGGCGCGGGTGCGCAGCGTGTCGTTGGCGCCGGCGAGCGGCTTGTCCATCGAGACGAACCACTGCGGCGTGTTGCGGAAGATGATCGGCTTCTTGGAGCGCCAGGAATGCGGATACTGGTGCTTCAGGCGCGACCGGCCGATCAGCGCCCCGGCCTCGACCAGCGCGGCGATGACGGCGTCGTTGGCGTCGCCCTTCTTGCCGTTCTCGTCGAGCACGCGGCGGCCGGCAAAGCCCGGCGCATCCTTCGTGTAGAAGCCCTCGGCATCGACCGGATGCGGGATCACCGGCGAGATGCCGGCCGCCTCGATCTCGGCCTTTCTCGCCATCCAGATCTCGAAGTCCTCGACGCCGTGGCTCGGCGCAGTGTGGACGAAGCCGGTGCCGTCCTCGTCCGTCACGTGGTCGCCATCGAGCATCGGCACGGTGAAATCGTAGCCGAGGCCACGGAGGGGATGGGCAAGCGCGATGGCGGCAAGGTCGGCGGCGGGAACGTCACGAACCTTGACGAATTCCTCGACGCGGGCAGCGGCCATCACCTTTTCGGCAAGGCTGTCGGCAAGGACATAGCGCTCGCCAACCCTGGCCCAGTTGTCGGCGGCCGCCTTGGTCACCTCATAGAGGCCGTAGGCGATGCGCGACGAATAGGAGACGGCGCGGTTGCCGGGGATCGTCCAGGGCGTCGTCGTCCAGATGACGACGAAGGCCGACTTCAGGTCGTCCGGTCCGGCGAGCGGCGGGAACTTGACGAAGATCGTGTCGGACTGGTGGTCCTGATATTCGACCTCGGCCTCGGCGAGCGCGGTGTGCTCGACGACCGACCACATGACGGGCTTCGAGCCGCGATAGAGCTGGCCGGTCGTGGCGAACTTGATGAGCTCGGCGGCGATCTGGGCTTCGGCATCGAAGCTCATCGTCGTGTAGTAGTCCTTGAAGTCGCCCTCGACGCCAAGGCGGCGGAACTCGGCCGCCTGGGTGCCGATCCACTCGTCGGCGAACTGGCGGCACTCCTTGCGGAACTCGACGACCGGCACCTCGCGCTTGTCCTTGCCGGCAGCGCGGTACTTCTCCTCGATCTTCCACTCGATCGGCAGGCCGTGGCAGTCCCAGCCGGGAACGTAATTGGAATCCCAGCCGACCATCTGCTTGGACCGGGTGATGACGTCCTTCAGGATCTTGTTCAGCGCATGGCCGATATGCAGGTGGCCGTTCGCGTAGGGCGGGCCGTCATGCAGGATGTAGCGCGGCCGGCCGGCGGCATCCTCGCGCAGGCGCTTGTAGAGCCCGAGATCGTCCCAGCGGGCGATGAATTCGGGCTCGCGCTGCGGCAAGCCGGCGCGCATCGGGAACTCTGTCTGCGGCAGATAGAGAGTAACGGAATAGTCGCGGCCGTCGGCCGCCTCGGTCTTCTTGCTCATCGATCAATTCCGGCGTGGTCGCCGGCGCTGCGGCCGGCACTCATCGGTTTTCTCAGGATTTCCGGGATACTATTGGGAACTGCCAAACCCGGGCGAAACTCGTGTCGTCGCGGCGCGGAAGGGCATTCGTCCTCTTCGTGCAGCCGTCTGATCTTCCCGGTCCCCCGCGCGCAAGGCCCCTGCCCCGCCTCACACGGAGGCCGGGTCGGTAATTCGCGCCAGAGGCACGGCGTGCCAGATCCGGGTCGGTTCCAAGAACATGGGCGCTTTCTAGTCGAAAAATGGCTTGAGAGGAATCGAAAAGACGCCAGCATCCGGCGATGGCGAGGGACGGCGCGCCGCTTCGGCGCCGCGGCCGCGAATCTCCCGGGCGATCGTCTCCCTCGCGACCTCGGCGCCGGTGATCGAAAAGGCCGGGTCGAGCACGGCATCAAGCACGGCCCGGTGCAGCGGCCAGCCGTCGGGGTCGTCGAGCCAGCCGAACTGGCCGTTCGGATTGACTTCGAGGAACGCGGGCTCGCCGTCGCCAGCGATGAAATCGAGCCGGCCATAGTGCAGGCCGAGCCGGTCCATATAGGCGCGGATGGCCTCCGCGAGCCCTGCCGGCATCGCCCAGTCGCGCCATTTGTCGGTGGTGGCGCCGTTGCGGATGCGCCAGTCCTCGACCTCGAGGTCGGCGCGCGTCTTCTCCATCTCGAAGCCGAAGCTCTGGCCGGCGACGTAGACGACGGTCGCGTCGCGGCTGCCGGGGGCAATTTCCTGCAGGAGCCAGGGCCAGCCGGGCGCGAGGCGCTCGCTGTCGACGGACTGGACGAAGATGTAGTGATCGCGATCCGCGCCGACGCCCTCGGTCGTCAGGCGCTTGACCATGCGGCGGCCGGGCGGCCATCTGAGGCCCCACCCGGCGGCCCAGCCGGGCACGGCGAAGAACTCGCGGGCGATGCGCATCTGCGTCAGCCGGCCGACGCGGCGGCCGCCGAACGGCTCCATCAGGCGCAGGACGCCGCGCGCCCGGGCGTGATCGGCAAGTTCGCGCATCAGCGTGTGGAGTTCGGCTTCGGTGGCGGGACGATCCTCGGGCGAGCCGCCCTCCCAGTCGGGCGTGTCGCGCAGCGAGGGCCGGCGCCAGAGGCAGGCGGTCACCTCTGCGGATGTCACCTTGCGGCCGGTCGGGTCCTCGAAGGCGTAGCCGTCCGGCGTCCAGGCAAAGCGGTACTGCGTCCACAGGTCGATATTGAAGCGGAAGACGGGTTCACCGCGCTTTTCGCACAATTCGACGATGACGTCCGCAGTACCATCGATGCTGTTGGAGAGCAGGAGCAGCATGCCCCTCCCCCTCGTTGCCGCCGGATCAGACGCTACCGTGCCCGATCAGTCGAAGCCGCAATCATGGACCTCGTCGGTCTTGCCGTTACGCTGGGTTTCCCAGCCGGCGGTGTTGCAGTTCGCCGTGCTGTCGGCGAGCCGCTTGCCCGGAACACGCTGCACCTGCTGGCGATCCCAGTCGTATACGGTTTCGCCGAGATCGACGATCTGCGGGCGGGTTGCCAGCGAGAACGGCGTGATGTCGGTTGCCGCCTGCGGCGAGGCAGCGGTGAGCAAAAGTGCGCTTGCGGAGATAAGCATCATTGACCTCCCGATTCCGAACGCCCCTTGCCGGTGGCGATCACTGAAGGGGCTTCGGGAACCCAACGTCTGGTCCCGCATCTGACGGGACGGGCCAAACATACCACCTTGGTGGAGGCCTTGCGAAGAAATCCGCATTCGCGGCGCTGCCGGCGCCGCCGGAGTGGCCGGTTTCGTCAGGGCGCGTCGCGGTCGATGACGGCCCCGCCGGCCGGTTCCGCAGCGTCGGCAGCGGCAGTTTGGCGCACCTCGTGCGCCCGGGCGCGGCGTTCGCGGTGCGCGATATAGAGGCCGGAGGCGACAATCAGGGCGATGCCGATCCAGGTCACCGGCGCCGGGAAATCACCGAACATCAGGAAGCCGAGCGCCGTTGCCGAGACGATCTCGACATAGTTGAGCGGCGCCAGCACCGCTGCCGGGGCGCGGGCGAAGGCCATGACGACGAGAAGGTGCGTGGCAAAGGAGATGATGCCGACGGAGGCGAGCAGCGGCCACTCCACCGGCGCCGGCATGGTCGCGGTCCAGCCGGGGATGCCGGCAAGGCTGGTCACGAGAAGCGCGACAACGAGGACGACGGCGCCGGAAATGCCGGCACTCGCCATCATCGAGAGGGCCGAGGCGGTGCCGGCGAGCGAGCGTGTCAGGATCAGATAGAAGGCGAAGAAGACGGCGGAGACGGCCGGCAGGATGGCATGGACGCCGAAGAGGCTCCAGCCCGGCCGGATGATGAGCAGCGCGCCGAGGAAGCCGACGACGACGGCGGCCCAGCGGCGGGGGCCGACTTTCTCGCCCAGCAACAGGGCCGACAGGCCAGTCAGCACCATCGGCTCGATGAAGAAGATGGCAAGGCCGTCGGCGAGCGGCATGCGGGTGACGGCGGTGAACCAGCAAAGCGTTGCGCCGGCAAGGGTCGCGCCGCGCAGGGCGTGGCGCAGCAGCGGCCGGGGCAGCAGGGCGAGGCGCTGGCGCATGACGAGCGCGGCGGCAAGGGCCGAGAGCGTCTGGAAGACGAAGCGGGCGACGGCGACCTCAAGCGGCGGCAGGGTCTGGCCGAGATATTTGGCGATCGCGTCCATCAGCGGGACGACGACCATGGCGACACTCATCAGCGCGATGCCGGCCATCACGGTGTCCGGCGCCGCCGGCCGGCGAGGCATGTCGATCGTTCCCACGGCTGTTTCCGCCTTCTCGTCGCGCCGGCGGGCCGGGCGGCCGCCACCGGACCGGCTTGGCGCATCGGCAGCGACAAAGCAACCAGATTGTCGCGGCAAAGCCGGCGGAAACGCGTTGATCGCGCCGGCCGCGGGCTTCACCATCACCACTGTTGCCTGAAGCCTCGAATCACCGTCCGGTCATGCGCGTCCTGTTCCTGCACAACAATTTCCCGGGCCAGTATCGGCGCATCGCCGAGGCGCTGGCGCGCGAGCCACAGATGGAGCTCGCCGCCGTCACGCTGGCCAGCAATCCGCAGCCGGCCGGCATCCGCCGCATCGACTTCACGCCCGGCGGCGGGCCGGTGACCGGCATTCATGGCGCGACCCGCACGCTGGAGGGGGCGATCCGCGTCGGCGAGGCGGCCTATTACCAGATGAAGGCGCTGGCGGCAGAGGGCTTCCGGCCGGACATCGTCTGCGCCCATTCGCGCTGGGGGTCGTCGTTCTTCATCAAGGACATCTGGCCGGAAACGAAGCTTCTCATCTATGCCGAGTGGTTCTATGCGGCATGCGGGACGGACGCGGACTATCTGCCGACCAACGAGCCGGAAGACGCAAGGCGCATCCGCATCCGGATGAAGAACGCACCGATCCTTGCCGATCTGGCGCAGATGGACTGGGGGCTGACGCCGACCAACTGGCAGCGCTCGACCTTCCCGGATCTCTTCCGGCAGCGGCTGACGGTGCTGCATGACGGCATCGACACCGACCTCATGTGTCCGGATCGGGCGGCGACGGTCGTTGCCGGCGGCCATGTCTTCCGCCCCGGCGACCCGGTGGTGACGTTCGTCGTGCGCGGGCTCGAGCCCTATCGCGGCTTTCCGCAGTTTTTCGAAGCGCTCGGCAAGGCGCAGCGCCAGCACGGCGGCTTTCATGCCCTCATCGTCGGCGAGGACCGGATTTTCTACGGCGCGCCGCGCGACGACGGGCGCAGCCACAAGGAATTCGCGATCGAGACGACCGATTTCGATCCGGCGCGCACGCATTTTCTCGGCCGGGTCGACTACCAGACCTTCCGGCGGATCATCCAGGTCTCGGCGGCGCACGTCTATCTGACGGTGCCGTTCGTTTTGTCCTGGTCGATGCTGGAGGCAATGAGCTGCGGCGCGCTCGTCATCGGTTCCGATACCGAGCCGGTGCGCGAGGCGATCCGCGACGGGGCGAACGGCATTCTCACCGATTTCTTCGATACCGACGCACTGGCGGGGCGGATCGTCGATGCGGTCTCGGCGCCCGAGCGCTTCCTGCCGATCCGCAAGGCGGCGCGCGATACGGTGCTCGAGCGCTATGCCGCCCGCTACATGCTGCCGGCGCAGCGCCAGCTCATGGTCGACGTCGCGAACGGCGTCCTGCCGCCGCGCTAGTCTCTGATCGGGTTGGCTGAAGAACCGTCACCGTCAGGCGACGAGGCCGATCGACAGATCGAGGGCTGAAAGCGGACGGGCGGCGGCGAGCATGGCGCGGGCCTCGTCGCTGTCGCGATGCATCCGGGCGACGAGCGCGTCGACACTGTCGAACTTCAGCTCGTCGCGGATATGGCCGTGCAACGCAACCTCGACGGTGGCACCATAGAGATCGCCGGAGAAATCGAAAACGAAGACCTCGAGCAGCGGCGCACCGTCGTCGAAGGTCGGCCGGCGGCCATAGCTCGCCACACCCTGCCAGACCTTGCCGTCGTGACGCAGCGTCACGGCATAAATGCCGTGGCGCAGCCGGCAATCGGCGCCGAGCGCCATGTTGGCGGTCGGGAAGCCGAGGGTCCGGCCGCGCTTGTCGCCGTGGCGCACGGTGGCACGGACGAACCAGTGATAGCCGAGCAGGCCGTTGGCGAGGGCGATATCGCCAGCCTCGAGCGCGGCGCGGACGCGGCTTGAGGAAACGAGCGCACCGCCCTCGTCGGAAAAGGCGCTGACCACGGTGACGCCAAAGTCCCGGTCGGCACCGGCGGCCTTGAGGAAAGACGGCGAGCCCTGGCGGTCGCGGCCGAAATGGAAATCATGGCCGGTGACGGCATGGCGCATGCCAAGGGCGCCGATCAACACATCGCCGATGAAATCGTCGGCGCTGCGCGACGCGAACTCCCGGTCGAAAGGAACGACGACGATGCCGTCAAGGCCGAGCGCGTCCATGACTTCGGCCTTCACATCGGGCGGCGTCAGGCGGAAGACCGGCGCCTCGGGGCGGAAAAGCGTGCGCGGATGCGGCTCGAAGGTCAGCGCCAGGGCCGGCACGCCATGACGGGCGGCTTCCTCGCGGGCGACGTCGAGAACGGCCTGATGGCCACGATGCACGCCATCGAAATTGCCGATGGCGACGACAGCACCGCGCAGTCCCGCCGGGACTGCGGCCAGATTCTCGATCAAATGAAAGCTGACGCCATCAATGGCGGACGCGAGCATTACCCTCTCCCAGGCTCAAACGGCGCGAGACCGTGCCGCCTTCGGGCGCCGACGTCAAGTCGGCGCCATATGCGCGGATTGTCCGGGAGGCGGGAGGGGCGCCGCAGCGCCCCGCTCAGGTCACTCGGTCGGGCGCTTGGGCACCATGACCATGGCCTCGCCATCGAGCACCTTGTTGCCGTCAACCTCGGCAACGCAGTTCAGGCGGGCGCGGCGGCCCTTGTCGATGAGCTCGACGACCTCGACCGAGACGACGACCACGTCGCCGATCTTGACCGGGGCGTGGAAGTTGAGGGTCTGGGAGAGATAGATCGCGCCGGGACCCGGCAGGCGGGTGCCCAGAATGGCCGAGATGAGGCTGGCGGTATAAAGGCCGTGGGCGATGCGCTGGCCGAACCGGGTCTTGGATGCATAGACATCGCAAAGATGGATCGGATTGGAATCGCCCGAGATCTCGGCGAAGCCGACGACGTCGGAATCCATCACCGTCTTCATGAGGGATTCCTTCATGCCGACAGCGAGATCTTCATAATAGAAGCTGCGAAGTTCGTGGACCGTCATTGCGATTCCCCGCTTCGGGTGCCGTGGAAGAAATTTGGCGGCACGTTAGTGGGTTTTTTGCTGCAGTGCAATAGAGCGATGGTTTTGCGGCCGTCTTCCTCGCTTTTCGCCGATTAACGGTCTTTTCAACTCCTCGCCGTATAGTGCTCGCTGTATGGGGAGGCCGCGCGTACGGCTTCGCTTAGCAGAGCAGGGACGACAGTCAGTAAAAAACAAGGGGACGAACAGTCTCCTCGGTAGCGTGGAGTGGAGTACACAATGGCCGTTGATACGTCGATGCCGGTCCTCGTGGTCGATGACTACAAGACGATGATCCGGATCATCCGAAATCTCCTCAAGCAGCTCGGCTTCAATGACGTCGACGAAGCGTCGGACGGCACCGAGGCGCTCGAGAAGCTGAAGCAGCGTCGCTACGGTCTGGTGATCTCGGACTGGAACATGGAGCCGATGACCGGCTACGAACTGCTGAAGCAGGTTCGCGCCGACTCGGGCATCGGCAAGACGCCGTTCATCATGGTCACGGCCGAGTCGAAGACGGAAAACGTCATCGCCGCCAAGAAGGCCGGTGTGAACAACTACATCGTCAAGCCGTTCAATGCGCAGACCCTGAAGGGCAAGATCGACGCCGTCTTCGGCGAGTGATGCTCAGGCACCGGCCGGCGTCCGACAGGGCTCCGGCGGGACACGGTGCGACAGGGTATTGGCCGGGTCAGGTACTGGCCGGGCAACGGGGCTTCGTATCCGGGGGTGCGCGATGCGCCCCCGCGGGTGAGCCCGCGAGATCGACAGGTCGGGGGGCCTTCGATCGGGGAAGGGGACGGTGATGACTGCTATGGATCCGGTGCGGGTCGAAAGACTTGCCGAATTCCTGCGTGCGCGCAAAGCCAAGGATGGCTCGCTCGGCAACGTCATGGCGCTTGCCGAAGTGATGGCCGAGGCACTGCAGGATTTCATGAAGTCGCTCGACCAGACGCTCTATGTCGAGCTCGGTGCGATCGGTCGCGAAATCGCGGACATGAAGTCCGAGATCGGCCGGCTGCGGCCCGGCGAGATTCGCAACGCCCATATTCCGGAAGCCGGACGGGAGCTCGACGCGATTGTCGAGGCGACCGAGACGGCGACCCACACGATCATGGAAGCGGCCGAGGCGATCATGGAAGCGGACGGGTCGGACCCGGCAGCTTTCAAGGATCTCGTCGACGGCCGGGTCATCGAGATTTTCGAGGCCTGCTCGTTCCAGGACATCACCGGCCAGCGCATCGGCAGGGTGGTCGAGACGCTGCAGGCGATCGACGAGCGCATCTCGCGCCTCGCCGAACGGCTGAACGTCACCGACTTTTCCGAAAGCGAGCCGACCGAGGAAAGCGAGCGGGACAAGCGCAAGCGCGAACTCATCCTGCACGGCCCGCAGCACAAGGGCGAGGGCGTCAGCCAGGACGATGTCGACGCAATGTTCGGCGGCTCGTCGCAGGACGATATCGACAAGCTGTTCGACTGACAGCCGGACGCCGCGCACGCGGCGACAGGGATTTCACGGAAGGGCGCGCATCGCCGATGCCGCGCCCTTTTTCGCGTCGCGATCTGCCGGCTACCAGCGCAGGCGCGGCTGAACGGCGACGGGGCGAACCCCTCCCCCGGAAAACAGCTCGGCAAGGCGGACCGGATCGGGGCTTTCCAGCGGCCCGAGTTCGCCGGCGTGGATGCCGCCGGAGATGAACAGGGCGTCGATGCCCTGATCGGCGGCGCCGCGCAGGTCGGTTCGGACCGAATCGCCGATGGCGATGACGCGGCCCGGCTCGACCGGCCGGCCGACGATGGCGTCGAGGCTGGCAAGAGCGGCGGCATAGACCTCGGGATGCGGCTTGCCGATGACGCGGGTGGGGGCGCCAAGCTCGGCATAGACGTCGGCCAGCGCCCCGGCGCAATAAATGAGATCACTGCCGCGCTCGACGACCTTGTCGGGATTGGCGCAGATCATCGGCAGGCCGCGGCCGGCGAGCCGGGCAAGGCTCTCGGCATAGTCGGCGGGCGTCTCGGTGACGTCGTCGAAAAGACCGGTGCAGACGACGATTTCGGCCTCGTCCTCGCCGACAAGCGCGACATCGAGCCCCTCGTAGAGCGAGAAATCGCGCTCCGGGCCGATGTGGTGCAGGCGGGCGCCGACATAGTCGCGGCCCAGCAGGTCGTGGACGACGTCGCCGGAGGTGACGAAGCCGTCGAAGGCGTCGCCGGGCACGCCGATATCGGCGAATTGCGGGCGGACGGACCAATTCGGGCGCGGCGCGTTGGACAAAAGGACGACCGTGCCGCCGCGGGCGCGAAAGGCGCGCAGCGCGGCGCAGGCCTCCGGCCAGGCGGCAACGCCGTTGTGAACCACGCCCCACAGGTCGCAGAGGATGCCGTCGTAGCGCTCGGCGATCCGGGAAAGGCCGGGGAGAAGATCGATCGTATCGGTGCTCATGGCGCTGCGATAGGCCGCGTCGGGCGGAGGGTCAAGAGATTCCCGACTGGCGCGGTCAGTCAGGCGGTCCTGGCAGGGCATGATGCCGGCGCGGGCGGGCGTCAGCGGGCGACGGCGCGGCGCTCCTCGACCGGCATCGGCTGCAGGACGTCGGCGCGGACCGGCTTTGGCGGCGAGAACAGATTGCCCTGTGCCAGCTTCACGTCATAGTCGAGCAGGTCGACCACCTGGGTCTCGGACTCGATGTGGTCGGCGATGAGTTCGATGCCGTGGCGGGCCAGCAGATCGGCAAGGTCGGCCGGATGGATGTCGCTGCGCAGATCGTCGGCGCGATGCAGCAAGAGCGACGCATCGAGCTTCAGATAGCGCACGCCGCGATCGGCGAGATCGACGAGGTCGGTCTTCAGGTCGCGAACCTGATCGACGGAGAAGCGGAAGCCGAGCTCGGCCAGCGCGCCGAGAGTCTCGACCTCGACGGGTCCCATGGCGCGCAGGGTCTTCTGGCTGAATTCAAGAACGATCTGGCCGGCAAGGGCGCGGTTTGCCTCAAGGAAACCGTGAATCTCATGAAACACCGTCGGATCGACGACGGTCGCCAGCGCGACGTTGCAGAAGATGCCGAGATCGCGATTGCGGCTGGAAAGCCGGCGCAGCACCTGCACGGCGCGGAACAGCATCTGGTTGTCGAGGCGGGCGAGCTGGCCGTTGCTCTCGGCGATCGGCAGAAATTCCAGCGGCCGGATCAGCTCGCCGTCGGGGCCGCGCAGGCGGGTCAGCACTTCATAGAAGCGCACCTTGCGCTGCGGCAGCGTGACGATCGGCTGCAGATGCAATTCCAGCCGGTCGTCGTCGATGGCCGACTTGACGGCCCGGACGAGGTCGGCGTCGGGGCGCAGCTCGATGGCGCCGCGCGGCTCGGTCTGGCCGGCGGCGACATCAACCACCCTGGCCTTCGATACCGGCGCCGGCACGATCGCCGCCGAGGCCGACGCGGGCGCGGCAGCGCGCATGTCGGAGGCGAGCTCGAGGGCCTCGCCGGCGGCATCGCGGACATTGGCAAGCTCCTCGCCGAGGCGGCCGAGACGGGTCTCGAGCCTCGAGAAATCGGAGATGAGGCTGGCGACGCGGTCGTCGGCGGTGCCGGTCGCGCCGGTCTCGATCGAGGCGACGCGCTCTTCCAGATGCTGCACCTCGCGGGCGAGCGTCCCGGTAAAGCGGTTGATGTCGTCGAGACGGCTTTCAAGCTCGCGGCGATCGCGCTCGCGCAGCTTCTGGCCCTCGAGAAGGACAAAGACGAGGATCAGGGCGAGGGCAACGGCAGCGGCTTCGCCGAGCGACAGGCCGGCGACGCGATAGAGAACGGCACCGAAGGCGCCGGCGATGATCACCATGCAAACGGCGATGACGATGGCGGCGATGCGTTCCATATCAGGTTCCGCTGCCCGAACTCATGTGCGCGCAGTTCCGTTGCAGGTATGATTCGGCCTTTCGGCGATGGTGCCGGAGTTCTGCCCCGACGTCAGCCGCAAAACTTGCTGTATCCGCATGATTTTGCCTTCACCTGGACGCGTGAGGTGTTCAAGGCGCCGCTCCGGCGACATGGCTCTTGACCTTCCGGCGACCGGAAGGTCGATATCATCGCCATCGAACATTTTTCTTCGGAGAGAAATCATGATCAGCCTGATGGTGACCGGAATGACCTGCCAGGGCTGCGCCCGCTCGGTAAAGGGCGCGATCGGCGCTATCGACGAGGGCGCGGCGGTCGAGATCGATCTGGCGACCGGCAAGGTCGACATCGATTCCGGCAAGCCGGTCGAGCCGTTCGTCGCGGCGATCGAAAAGGCCGGGTTCGACGTCGCCCGCTGAGCGGCGTCGCCCACCCTTGCCGATCATTGGCCCGTGAAGCCGGCGAGCGGCCGCTTCTGGCGGCCGGCCCCGTCGAAGTTTTCCGGCGCGAGCCAGCCGTCAAAGGCAGCGGCGAGCCGCGGCCATTCGTGATCGAGGATCGCATACCAGGCGGTATCGCGATTTCTGCCCTTGATGACGAAATGCTGGCGGAAGATGCCCTCGAACGTGAAGCCGAGCCTGAGGGCGGCGCGGCGCGAGGGCTCGTTCAGGGCATCGCATTTCCACTCATAGCGCCGGTAGCCGAGTTCAAAAGCGTGGCGCATCATCAGCGCCATTGCCTCGGTCGCGGCGGCGGTTTGCTGCAGGACCGGCGCATAGGTGATGCTGCCGACCTCCACCGAGCCCATGCGCGGGTCGATGCGCAGATAGGCGGCGAGCCCGCGCGGCGCGCCTGACGCGGCGTCAAGGATCGTGAAGAAGACCATGTCGGGCCGGGCGGCAAGGCCGTCGAGGACCCCGGCAAAGTCCTCGAACCCGGCAAACGGGCCGTAGGCCATGTAGGTCCAGAGGCGCCCGTCCCGATCCTCGGCGAAAGCCTCGAAAAGCGGACGGGCATGGGCCCCGGGATCGAGCGGAACGAGGCGGCACCAGCGCCCTTCGAGCGTCACCGGCTGGGGCGCCGGCGGCGGCGTCCAGCCGTCGAGCGTCGCGCCGACCGGCTGGCCGAGATCGTTCCGCGTTGCCACCGGTTCTCCCCTCCCCTTACGACTTCAGCTCTTCAAGATCGCGGAAGAGGTTGAGCGCCTCGGGGTTGGCGAGCGCTTCCTCGTTCTTGACCTCGCGGCCATGAACGACGTCGCGGACGGCAAGCTCGGTGATCTTGCCGGACTTGGTGCGCGGAATGTCGGCGACCGCGACGATGCGGGCCGGGATGTGGCGCGGACTTGCGCCATCCTTGATGCGCGTCCGGATCTTCTTTTGCAGCGCCTCGTCAAGCTCGACGCCCTCGGCGAGCCGGACGAACAGGACGATGCGCACGTCGTTGTCGAAGGACTGGCCGATGGCGATCGACTCGAGGATCTCGGGCAGACGCTCGACCTGGGCGTAGATCTCGGCGGTGCCGATGCGCACGCCGCCGGGATTGAGGGTGGCGTCGGACCGGCCGTGGATGATCATGCCGCCATGCGCGGTCCACTCGGCGAAATCGCCGTGGCACCAGACGCCGGGGAAGCGCTCGAAATAGGCGGCGCGGTATTTCTCGCCGGTCTCGTCGTTCCAGAAGCCGACCGGCATGGAGGGGAAGGCCCGGGCGCAGACGAGCTCGCCCTTCTCGCCGCGAACCGGATTGCCGGCCTCGTCCCAGACGTCGCTGGCCATGCCGAGGGCCGGCCCCTGGATCTCGCCGCGCCAGACCGGCTTTACCGGAACGCCGAGGACAAAGCAGGCGACGATGTCGGTGCCGCCGGAAATCGAGGCAAGGTGGACGTCCGGCTTGATGGCGTCATAGACGAAATCGAAGCCTTCGGCGGCGAGCGGCGAGCCGGTCGAGGTGATGAGGCGGATGGTCGACAGGTCGTGCTTGTCGCGCGGGCGGATGCCGGACTTCTTCACCGCGTCGATGAACTTGGCGGACGTGCCGAAAACGGTGATGCCGGCCATGTCGGCGAAATCGAACATGGCGTTGGCATCGGGCCAGAACGGCGAGCCGTCGTAGAGGATCAGCGTGGTGCCGCTGGCCAGTCCGCTGACCAGCCAGTTCCACATCATCCAGCCGCAGGTGGTGAAATAGAACAGCCGGTCGGCCGGGGTCAGGCCGCAATGGAGCTGATGTTCCTTGAGGTGCTGGAGCAGCGTGCCGCCGGCACCATGGACGATGCATTTCGGCGCGCCGGTGGTGCCGCTCGAATAGAGAATATAGATCGGGTGATCGAAGGGCAGCCGCTCGAAGGTGACCGGCAACGGGCGATAATCATGGATGAAATTGTCCATGAGCACGGCCTTGCCGATGTTCAGGGTGATTTCCATCGCCGTGCCGACATAGGGCGTGACGATCACCGCCTTCAGCGAGGGCAGGTTGTCGACGATCTCGGCCAGCTTGTCGCCGACATTGATCTTCTTGCCGTTGTACCAGTAGCCGTCGCAGACGATCAGCAGCTTCGGCTCGATCTGGCCGAACCGGTCGAGGACGCCGCGCACGCCGAAATCGGGGGAGCAGGACGACCAGATCGCACCGAGCGAGGTCGCGGCCAGCATGGCGGCGACGGTCTCGGGCATGTTCGGCATCATCGCGGCGACGCGGTCGCCGACGCCGACGCCCATTGCCCGGAACGCCTGCTGCAGGCGCGAGACCAGCCGATGCAGCTCGGCGAAGGTGACCGAACCGACCGCCTTGTCCTCGCCATGGAACTGCAGCGCGATCGCCTGATCCTCGCGGCGCAGGAGATTCTCGGCGAAATTCAGCCGGGCGTCGGGAAAGAACCGGGCGCCGGGCATCCTGTCGCCATCGACAAGAACGCGCTCGCCCTTGTTGCCGACGACACCGCAGAAATCCCAGATCAGCGACCAGAAATCCTCGCGCCGGTCGACCGACCAGGCGTGCAGCGCGTCATAATCAGGCAAGGACACGCCGAAACGGCTCTCGGCCTCCCGGGCAAAGCGGGTCATCGGCGCGGCGGCGACCGCTTCCGGCGTCGGCTGCCACAACATCCCCGTCTCAGACATCATTCCCTCCACAGATTTCGCCGAACCATGTTGCGGCGACATTGTTTTTCGCCTCAGTCTAGCCGCAGCGCGGGCCCTGGTGCCAGCCCGCCAGAGGGCGGAAACAGACAGAATTGCCTTGCGGTCGCCAACAATCGGGGCTATCGCCGGACATGTGGCTGGTGCACCGCGAAGCGGCGGCGGCGGCCGTTCGGCCATTACCAACCGGTCTTTTCGGAAACGCGCCATGCGGCGAGTGATCATCGGGCTATCGGCAGCCGCACTCCTCGTCGCCGCGAGCGTCGCGATCGTGCCGGTGCTGATTTCAACGGACGCGGTCAAGCAGCAGGTCGCCGAGCAGATCTCGGCCTGGACCGGGGCGCCGGTGACGCTGACCGGCGAACCGGTGATCACGGTCTTTCCCGACATCACCGTCAAGCTGAAGGGCGTCGCCATTGCCGGTGCCGGCGGGCGGGATGCGCCGCCGCTGCTGACGACGGAGATCCTGCGCGGCTCGCTCCGCATCCTGCCGCTTCTGAAAGGACAGATCGAGGTTGCCGACTTCGTGATGATCCGGCCGCGGCTCGATCTTGCCATCGACGCCGAGGGGCATGGCAACTGGGAGTTCGCCGGCGGCACGATCGCGGCTGGACTTTCCTCAGGCGGCGACGGGATGGGTTCCGACCTCCGGCTCGGCACATTCGTGATGCAGGACGGCATCGTCACCTTCCGAAACGCGAAAACGGGCTTTCGGACCGAGGCAACGGATATCGACGTCGAGGTCGACTGGCCGGCGCTCGACCGGGCCGGGGCAGCGGCCGGCCGGTTCGTCTGGGGCGGCGAAGTCGTCGAGGCGAACGTTTCCGCCGACGAGCCGATCGCCCTGTTCAACGGCCAGCGAACCGACCTCAAATTCGCGCTCGCGGCGCCGCCGCTGCAACTTGCCTTCGATGGCGAGGCGAACCGGGTCGCCGACCTGCAGCTTGACGGCAAGCTGCGCGTCTCGACACCGTCGGCGCGGCGGCTCGTTTCCTGGGCCGGCGGCGACGTCGGGCCGGGCTCGACCTTCGGTCCGTTTTCCATTTCGGCGCAGGTCAACGCCATCGGCTGGTCGGCTTCCTTCACCGATGCGGCAATCGAACTCGACGGCAACAAGGCGGAAGGCGTCCTTGCGGCAAAGCATGGCGAGGCCCGGCCGCTGGTGCAGGGCACGCTCGCCTTCGAAACGCTCGACCTTTCAGCCTATGGCGGCCTGCTGAAGGGCGGCGACGCGGCGGGGACCGGCGGCTGGCGCGACGCGCCGCTGCCGACCGACCTGCTCGGCGCGCTCGATCTCGATCTTCGCATTTCAGCCGGCCGGGTGCTGCTCGGCAAGGCCAAGCTCGGCCGGACCGCTGCCTCGGCGGTGGTGCGCGACCGGCGGCTGGCGCTCGAGGTCGGCGAAACGGTGCTCTATGGCGGGCATGGCGAGGGCTCGATGACGGTCGAGGGCCATGACGACGGCATCACGGGACGCGCGACCTTTGCCCTGTCGGACGTCAAGCTCGGGGCCATGTTGCCGGACTTCTTCGAACACCCGGCACTGGAGGGCGACTGCACCGCGAGCGCCGACCTGCAGGGGCGCGGCGCAACCTATGCGGCGCTGCTGCAGACGCTTTCCGGCTCGGCCAAGACGGCGATCACCACCGGCGCCATCGCCGGTCCGAACGTCGTGCGGCTCATCACTTCAGCTCTTGGCCAAGCCCTGCCGAACGGCGCCGACACCGGCGATCGCACCTCGTTCAGCGAGGCACGAGCGACGGCGAGCATTGCCGGCGGCATCGCCACGGTCGGCGATTTCACCATGACGAGCCCGGTGCTCGGCATCGAGGTTGCAGGCACCGCTGACGTGGCGGCCGCAACGCTCGACATGACGGGGACGGCCCGGGTGCACGAGCGGCCGATATCGGCCGAGAACATGCACGGCCCGACGCTTGCCGAGCTGCCGTTCAGCATCGTCGGCGACTGGGGCAGCCCGCTTGTCGTGCCGAATGCCGGCAAGCTGCTGCGGGCGCAGTAGGCGGATGGCCGGGGGCCGACAAAACGGCAGGTCGCCGCACAAAGGCACGTTGTGTATCATTCGCCCTGGCGATTCGCGCCTTCCCACTAACCCGCGTTGCCGAGCGAGCGTGTCCCGGCGATGATGTTCCGGCTGATTTCGACAGCGTTCAAGATTGGCATCGCCTCGCTGGTTACCGGCGTCGTGCTGTCCTATCTCGACATTTCGGCCGAGCGGATTCTCGCCGAGATCGGCATGACGCCGGAGCGGGTTCTGGTTTATCTGCAGCAAGGGCTGGAATGGGCGCTGCCGAACCTCGTGCTCGGCTCGATGGTGATCGTGCCCGTGTGGATCGTCATCTACCTGTTTCGCCCGCCGAGAGGCTGATCTTGATGAAATCGCTCGCCGTCATCGCGCCTCTGGCGCTTGCCACAGCATTGCCCGGCGCCGCCGGTGCCAATCCGGGGCCGGTGCCGCCGCCGGGGGCCGAGTTGCCGATCACCATCTCGGTCGAGCGGGCCGGCACGGAGGCCGAGCGCGACATGGCCGCGACGCATCGGCCGGGCTCGGTGCGCCGGCTCATCGTCAGCGTCCACAATGCGACGGTCAGCCAGCTCGACGGCGTCGCGCTGCTGCTCAAGGCCGAAAATGCCGAAATCGTCGCCGCCGGACACCACGGGACGACCGAGGCGGAGACGCGCGTGCTGCTCGCGCCGCTTTTGCCCGGCGCGACGCAAACGATAGACGTCGCCGTGATGCTCTCCGGCAAGCCGGCCGATGCCGCCCGGACAGGCTTTGCCAGCCTCGAGGCGCGGGCCGAGGCCGGGCTCTGGGTCTCCTGGCAGTCGGCGGGATGGCGGGTCGGTGACTGCGCCGCGGCCTATCATGCGGCGCTCGGCACGCTGCACCAGCGGTTGCCGCAGTTTGACCGCGCCGTCGACAACGCGCGCGCAGCCGACAAAAGCCTGCCCGGCCGCTTCCTGTTCAAGCCGGCACAGGGCGGCAGCCGCGAGGAAGCCGCAGCGCTGCGGGTTGCCGGTACCCTTGCCAGCCGGCGCGGAGCGGACCCGTTCCTCGCCGCCAAGGACACACGCTGGTATCTCGGCCAGATCTACCGCGATCTTGAGGAATATACCGGCCAGCCGGCCAATCCGATGATCTGCACCGGCGCACGCGACGTCGCCGACTTTCTCGGCAAGTATGCCGACCGGGTGGTGAAATACGCCGATGGCATCGAGGGCCACGCCGAGACGCTGCGCCTTGCGGCGGCGGCAGCGATCGCCGACACCTGGGCGACTCTCGGGGCGGCCGGACCGGTACCGGATCTTGCCGGCACGGCGGCGATCTCGGCGTCATCGACCGGATGATCATCGCGGCCGGCGGGGCGGCCGTTGCCGCACCGCAGGTTCCGAGCGCGACACGACCGGAAGCACCGGCCGATCTCGGGCCGGCCGCGGCCGGCAGCGAGGCGAAAGCCGCCGCAGGTGACGGCGCGGTCGTCATCGATGGCGATCATCCCCTGCCCCGCCGCAACCCGGACCCGGGCACCTTTCCGGTGTTCGCCAAGGCGCGGGCCGCCCTTGCCGACGATGGCGGCATTGGCTCGGCCGACGCCCGGCGGCGGATCGCCTCGGCGATCGGCGCGATCGAGAGTTACTTCTATCTTGCCGAAGGCGCGGCACGGGCCGGCGCGGTGCGCACGTCGCTGTCCGACAACATCGGCGGCATCGTCGCGGCACATGACGAGCTGTGCCGCTGCGTCGACTGAGCGTCAGGAGCAGATGCCCGGTTCCGGCAAAGCGAGGCCGGGCAATCCGTGCTGCCAAGCCTCGGAACGGCTATTGCGGCGCCCGGCCGGCCTTGTCCGGCCTCAAACGCGGCGGGCGAGCCGGCTCATGCGCCGATCAAGGCCATGCCTGTCACGATGGCCAGCAGCATCCAGCCGGGATGGCGCCCGCGCGTTGCCCAGAAATTGCCGATTGCGGCGGCTGCATAGACAAATGCCATCATGCCGGCCGCCAGGGTTCTCTGGCTTTGACTGAGAACGAAGGGGGCCGCGATGAGAACGGCCCCTCCAGCCAGCCAGTATAGCGTGCTGAGCTGAAACACCGCCGCGTTCACCCTGCGCGCCGATGCCGAGGCCCCAGCAAGGTTCGGCAGCACAGCGGTCCGTCCGAGATATCCGTGGATGAGGGCAACCAGCACGCCGCCGGCCCCCGCACCGATCAAAACCAGATCTTCCATAGCCGCTCCATACAGTACTGTATCTTGATAGGCCATTCGCTGGCACAGCTCAATACATTTGTGTATGGTCGCCCCATGAAGGCGCAGCTCTCACGACAAGACTGGCTCGAATTCGGCCTGAAGACGCTCGTCACCTCGGGGGCCGGAGCCCTCAAGGCGGAGCCGATGGCGAAGGCGTTGAACGTGTCGCGCGGCAGTTTCTACTGGCACTTCACGGATATCGACGCATTTCGCTCCGGCGTGCTCGAACTCTGGCGAGACCGGAGCACGACCCGGATCATCACCGAGATCGATGGCGAGGGCGAAACAACGGGCAGGCTGTCGGCGCTGTTGCGCAATGCGTTCATGTCCGACCCCTCCATGGAGCGAGCCATTCGCGCATGGTCGTTGCAGGACGGGAAAGTCGCCGAAGCCGTGGCAAAGGTCGACGAGGAGCGTATTGGCTACCTCGTCAAGCTGCTTGTCGGAGCGGGTTTGGCGCGAACCGACGCTCTTGATCGCGCCAAGCTCATGTACTGCGCCTATGTCGGGAAGACCGTTCTTTCGGGCGACACCGGTTCCGCGTTCGGGATCGACATTGAACGGATGGAAGAGCTTCTATCCTGAGGAAAGGACGATCCCGTCGGCGCCGGGCGCACGGGCGGCATCGTCGCGGCACATGACGAGCTGTGCCGCTGCGTCGACTGAGCAGGCCCGACCGGATTTGCCGTGAAACGCCCCGCGCCGATCACGGCGCGGCGGCGGCGAGCTGCTCGGCGCGCTGGCGGGCGACTTCCTGACGCTTGGTCGTGATCGAGGCGATGATGACGCCGATCGAGACGATGACGATGAGAACGGTCGAGACGGCGTTGATTTCCGGCGTCACGCCAAGGCGAACCTGGCTGTAGATCTTCATCGGCAGCGTCGTCGCGCCGGGGCCGGTGGCGAAGCTGGCGATGACGAGATCGTCGAGCGACAGGGTGAAGGCGAGCATCCAGCCGGCGATGACGGCGGGCAGGATGATCGGCAGCGTGATGAGGAAGAAGGTCTTCGTCGGCGTGCAGCCGAGGTCGAGCGCCGCTTCCTCGAGATCTCGATCGAAGGCGACGAGGCGCGACTGCACGACGACGGCGACGTAGCACATCGTGAAGGTGACGTGGGCGAGCACCACGGTCCAGAAGCCGCGATCGAAACCGACGGCGACAAACAGCAGCAGCAGCGAAAGGCCGAGGATGACGTCGGGCATGACCAGCGGTGCGTAGATCATGCCGGAGAACAGCGAGCGGCCGGGGAAGCGGCCAAACCGGGTCAGCGTCACGGCGCCGAGCGTGCCGAGAACGGTTGCCACGGAGGCCGACAGGAAGGCGACGCGCAGGGTGACCCAGGCGGCGTCGATGAGCGCCTGATTGTGCAGCATCTCGACATACCATTTGGTCGAGAAGCCGGCCCAGACGGTCACCAGCCGCGATTCATTGAACGAATAGATCACCAGCAGCAGGATCGGCAGGTAGAGGAAGACGAAGCCGAAAGTGATCGAGACGACGTTGAACCAGCTCGGACCTTTCCTCATTTGCCGGCCTCCATCGATTTCATCTGGCTGTTCTGGAAGATCATGATCGGCACCACGAGGATCAGGAGCAGGAGAACGGCGACGGCGGAGGAGACCGGCCAGTCGCGGTTGTTGAAGAACTCGGCCCAGAGCGTCTTGCCGATCATCATCGTGCCCGAACCGCCGAGCAGGTCGGGGATGACGAACTCGCCGACGATCGGGATGAAGCAGAGGAACGAGCCGGCGATGACGCCGGGCAGCGCCAGCGGGAAGGTAATCAGCCAGAACGCCTTGACCGGCGGGCAGCCAAGATCCGAGGCCGCCTCGAGCAGCGTCTCGTCGAGCTTTTCGAGCGAGGCATAGAGCGGCAGGATCATGAAGGGCAGGTAGGAATAGACGATGCCGATATAGACCGCCGTATTGGTGTTGAGGATGGTCAGCGGCTCGTTGATGGCGCCGGCCCAGATCAGGAACTGGTTGAGCAGGCCCTCCTTCTTCAGGATGCCGATCCAGGCGTAGACGCGGATGAGGAAGCTCGTCCAGAACGGCAGCACAACGAGCATCAGCAGCGTCGGCCGCCAGGCCTTCGCGGACCGGGCCATGCCGTAGGCGACGGGAAAGCCGATGAGCAGGAGAAGCAGCGTCGAGACGATGGCGATGCCGACGCTCGACAGATACGACTTCCAGTAAAGCGCGTCCTCGGTCAGCCAGAGATAGTTGGAGATCGTCAACTGCTTCAGGCTGTCGATGAGCGAGGCGATGCCGGCGCCGATGTTGAACGTCGGCACGTAGGGCGGCATCGCGATCGCGACCTGCGAGAACGAGATCTTGAAGACGATGAAGAACGGCGCAAGGAAGAAGAAGAGCAGCCAGAGATAGGGGATGGCAATCACCACCCAGCGCAGCGGGTTGGCCTTCGGCCTGGTGTCATCGGACGTCGTCATCGTCCCGTTCCCTTCATCGGCCGGCGGCTCTGGCCGGCGCGGTGTCGCCAGAAGAAATGCTAACGCCCGTGCCGTCAGGCCGACAGCACGAGAGCGGCGTCCGGCGCCCAGGTCAGCCAGACCTTGTCGTCCCAGGTGATCGGCCGCTCGGTGAGGCGGGTGACATTGGCCCGGGTCGACTTGACGATCTGCCCGCCCGGCAGGCGGACATGATAGATCGACACGTCGCCGAGATAGCCGATGTCCCAGACCTCGCCCTCGACGGCGTTGACCGAGGTGTCGGCCGGCCGGTCGGGGGAGACGGCGATCTTTTCCGGCCGGATGGCCAGCCAGCCGGTCTCGCCGGGGGCAACGCCCGCCTCGTCGAGCACATCGGCGGTCAGGCCGATCGCCTCGGCGCGGAAGCGGGTGCGGCCCTCGCCGCGGGCCTCGACCTTGCCTTCGATCATGTTGATATCGCCGATGAAGTCGGCGACGTAGCGGGACGCCGGCTGCTCGTAGATCTCGGAGGGCGCGGCGACCTGAACCATCTTGCCGTGATCCATGACGGCGATGCGATCGGCGACGGTCATTGCCTCTTCCTGATCGTGGGTGACGATCACGAAGGTCATGCCGAGTTCCTGCTGCAGGTCCATCAGCTCGAACTGGGTCGCCTCGCGCAGCTTCTTGTCGAGAGCGCCGAGCGGTTCGTCGAGAAGCAGCACGCGCGGGCGCTTGGCGAGCGAGCGGGCAAGGGCAACGCGCTGGCGCTGGCCGCCGGAGAGCTGATGCGGGCGGCGCTTGGCGAATTTCTCCAGCTTGACGAGCTTCAGCATTTCCTCGACGCGGGCGGCGATGTCGGCCTTGGCCATGCCGTCCTGCTTCAGGCCGAAGGCGATGTTGGCCTCGACCGACATGTGCGGGAAGAGCGCGTAGGACTGGAACATCATGTTGACCGGGCGCCGGTAGGGCGGCACCCGGGAGACGTCGGCGCCATCAAGCAGGATGCGCCCCTCGGTCGGGGTCTCGAAGCCGGCGAGCATGCGCAGGAGCGTCGTCTTTCCGCAGCCCGAGGGGCCGAGCAGCGCGAAGAACTCGCGCTCGTAGATGTCGATCGACAGATCATCGACCGCGACGAAATCGCCGAAGCGCTTGGTAACGCCGTCGAAGCGGATGAGTGGCTTGGCTTGCGGATCAAGCCAGGGAGCAAACGAGCGGCGCACCGGCCCGAGCGTTTTCAGACCCATCTTTCACGTCTCCGAAAAAGGAAAGGGCGGACCGGCTTTCGCCGATCCGCCATTCGCTCACTGACCGCTCTTGACCTTGGTCCAGATGCGCGTGACGACACGCTGGACGTTGGGCGGGAACGGGGTCGTCGTATAGAGCTTCTTGACGACTTCCTCCGGCGGATAGATCGCCGGATCGCCGATGACGTCCTCGTTGAGGAAGGCCTGCGAGGCCTTGTTGCCATTGGCGTAGTAGACGTAGTTCGAGGCCTTGGCCGCGACTTCCGCCTTCAGCATGTAGTTGATGAAGACGTGCGCTTCCTCGACGTTCTTGGCGTCGGCCGGAATCGCCATCTGGTCGAACCACATCTGGGCGCCTTCCTTCGGGATGAGGTAGTTCAGCTCGACGCCGTTCTCGGCCTCGGCGGCACGATCCCGGGCCTGAAGCACGTCACCCGACCAGCCGACCGCGACGCAGATATCGCCATTGGCAAGGCCATTGATGTATTCGGAGGAGTGGAACTTCTGGATATAGGGGCGGATCGACATCCACAGCTCGCCGGCCTTCTCGAGGTCGGCCGGGTCCTGGGAATCCGGGTCGATGCCGAGATAGTTGAGCGCGGCGCGCAGGGTCTCGACCGGTGCGTCGAGGGCGTAGATGCCGCAATCGGCAAGCTTCTTGGCATTCTCCGGATCAAAGACCATCGCCCAGCTATCGAGCGGCGCGTCCTCGCCGAGGCGCTCCTTGACCTTGGCGATGTTGTAGCCGATGCCGGTCGTGCCCCACATGTAGTTGATCGAGTACTCGTTGCCCGGATCATAGCGGGCGACGCGCTCCTGGATATCCTGCCAGGCGTTGACGAGATTGGGCAGCCGGTTCTTGTCGAGCTTCTGGAACACGCCGGCGGAAATCTGCCGGGCGAGGAACTCGCCGGAGGGAACGACGACGTCGTATCCGGTGCCGCCGGCAAGCAGCTTCGTCTCGAGGATCTCGTTGGAATCGAACACGTCGTAGACGATCTTGATCCCGGTCTCGGCGGTGAACTCCGTCAGGATCTCTTCGTCGATGTAGTCCGACCAGTTATAGACATGGACGACCTTGTCCTCCGCCGCCGCGGCGAATGACATTGCCATTGCAGCAGCGGCTGCAGTGGCGAAGAGGCGCATTTTCATTCGTCTTCGTCTCCCTTTACCAAACCGCAGATCGCGATCCCGACCGCATCCCGGAACCACGGCTCCTTCCCACGTTATGAAGGTTCTTCATCCCTCACAACTGTTTCGTGGAGGCATACGCCGGCTGCACAGAAATTCACCGGCGGATGCTCACAAATAGGTCGATCGCTCGAGCGGCGTGATCTCGTATTCGAACTCGCGGATCTCCGCACGCTTGATTTCGGTATACATCTTGCGGAAATCGGCGCCGAAGGCCCGGCGGATGAAATCGGCGTGGTCGAACGCCGTGATCGCGTCTCGCATATTGTGGGCCAAGAGCGGACAAGGCTCGTCATAGGCGTTGCCGTCGACCGGCGCGGGCGGCCGCAAGCCATGCTCGAAGCCGTGCAGCATGCCGGCAAGGATCGCCCCGACGACGAGATAGGGATTGGCGTCGGCACCGGCGATACGGTGCTCGAGACGGCGGGCGGCGCCGGTGGCGGCGGGAATGCGGACGGCAACCGACCGGTTGTTGTGGCCCCAGGTGGCGCGGGTCGGCGCATAGGAGCCGGACTGCAGGCGGCGGAAGCTGTTCCAGCCCGGCAGGAACAGGGCAAGGCTGGCCGGCATCGAATGGACAAGACCGGCGACGGCCTCCATCAGCCGGGCTTCGCCCTCCTCGGGCCTGGCGAAGATATTGGTGCCGTCCGGCCCGAGAACCGAGGCGTGGACATGCATGCCATTGCCCGGCCATTCGATGAAAGGCTTGGCCATGAAGGTGGCGCTGAGGCCATGGCGGCGGGCAACCGAGGCAATGAGGCGGCGCAGCAGCACGGCATCGTCGGCAGCGGCAAGCGCATCCGGGCGATGGTAGAGATTGACCTCGAACTGGCCGGGGGCGGCCTCGGAAATGATCGCGTCGGCGGGGATGCCTTGCGCATTGGCGGCGCGGCGGATGTCGTCGAAGACGGCGGCGAACTCGGACAGGTCGGAAAGCCCGTACATGTTCTGCCATTCCGGGCCGGCGCGGTTCGAATAGACGGTCGCGGGCCGGCCGTCCGGTCCGACCTCCTCGCCCGGCCGCACCAGATAGAACTCCAGCTCGAAGGCAACGACCGGCGTCAGCCCGGCGCGGGTGAAGCGGTCGAGAATGGCGGCGAGGCGGTGGCGCGGGTCGGCGAAGAACGGCAGATCTGGCCGCTCGTACATGTTGACGATGACCTGGGCGCTCGGCCGGTCGGCCCAGGGCACCGGCTTCAGCGTGCCGGCGGCCGGATAGCAATGGCCGTCCTTGTCGCCGGCCTCGAGGTGAAGCCCGGTTCCGGAGACCTCGCGGCCCCAGACGTCGAGGCCGAAGATCGACAGCGGCATCGCGAACGAGCCGTCATAGACCTTGTCGAGGGCCGAGCCCGGCAGCCACTTGCCGCGAAAGACGCCATTGGTGTCGGTGATGAGGACCTCGACGACTTCCAGCGAGGGATTTTCCGCGACGAAGCGCTCGTATTCCTCGCGCGCCAAAGTCGTCGCCGCCACGAATGGCCCCTCTTCCGGTCGACCCATTTATTAATCCCCTCCGGCTCTCGACCGGTCCTGCCCCGCATTGCGGTTCTTTCGGAAATGTGATCACATTCACGATGGAGTGTCAATCAAGCCCGGCCCGGCCGGGGGAGTGGCGATGGCGAGACACGCGGCAGCAGCGGGCGAGCACGGCGGGATGCCGGGCGGCAATGGCGGACGACGGGTGCCGGCCCGCGACCGGGTTTTCGACGAGCTGTGCCACTGGCTGTTGACCGGGCGGATCGTGCCGGGACGCGGCGTGACGCTGCGCGGGCTGGCGGCGGAGCTCGGCGTCAGCCCGATGCCGGTGCGCGAGGCCATTCACCGGCTCGCCGCCGAACAGGCGCTGGAAATCGGCCCGACCGGGCGCATCCATGTGCCGGCGATGTCGGCGGCGCGGTTCGAGGAAATCGTCCGCGTCCGGGTGCTGCTGGAGCCCGAGATCGCGGCAAGGGCCCTGCCGCACGTAGACAAAGCCCTGCTGGCAACGCTGAAGGCGATCGACGCCGGCATCGACCGGAGCCTGGAGACCGGCGACGTCGAGAGCTACATGCAGCTCAATCACGACTTCCATTTCGGTATCTACGGCGCCGCCAGCTCGGACGTGATGCTGCCGCTGATCGAGAGCATCTGGCTGCAGTTCGGCCCGTTCATGCGCACGGTCTACGGACGGGTGGGCACCTCGCACATGATCGACCAGCACGAGCTGGCGCTGGCGGCGATCGCGGCCGGCGACGTCGAGGGACTGAAGGGCGCGATCGCCGGCGACATCCTCGATGGAATGCAACTGCTCGGCCTTGCCATCGTCGGCGAGGAGAGCGCCGCGGCGGACGGCGGCGGCGCGAGACCATTTGACAATCCCTGAAATGTGATCACAATCCAGCAACCACCGGACAGCCGGCTGGCGGCGCCGTCGCGCCGGCCAGAGGTTCCGGACCAGACCATCGAAAAGCAGCGACAGACAATAAAGCAGCGACAGGCAATCATGACCGCAGCCAAGACCGCAGACGACTGGCGCGCCCGCGCCGCGAGCCTCGACATCCGCACCCGCGCCTTCATCAACGGGCGCCATGTCGATGCCCTGTCCGGCAAGACCTTCGAGACGGTGAACCCGGCGACCGGCAAGACGCTGGCGATGGTCGCCGAATGCGACGCGGCCGACATCGACGTCGCGGTTCAGGCGGCGCGCGCGGCCTTCGAGGACCGGCGCTGGGCCGGCCTTGCGCCGCGCGAGCGCAAGAAGCGGATGCTGCGCTGGTGCGAGCTGATGATGGCCAATGTCGAGGAGATCGCGCTGCTCGAGACGCTCGACGTCGGCAAGCCGATCAGCGACGCGCTCGTCATCGATGCGCCGAAGTCGGCCGAATCCATCGCCTATTATGCCGAGGCGATCGACAAGCTCTATGGCGAGATCGGGCCGACCGGCGACGACGCACTGTCGATGATCGTGCGCGAGCCGCTCGGCGTCGTCGGCCTCGTCGTGCCGTGGAACTTCCCGCTGCTGATGGCGTCCTGGAAGATCGGGCCAGCGCTCGCGGCCGGCAATTCGATCATCCTGAAGCCGGCCGAGCAGTCGCCGCTGACGGCGCTGAGGATCGCCGAGCTTGCCTCGGAAGCCGGCATCCCGGACGGCGTCTTCAACGTCGTGCCGGGCTATGGCGACACGGCTGGCCAGGCGCTCGGCCTGCACATGGACGTCGACGGCATCGGCTTTACCGGCTCGACCGAGGTCGGCAAGTACTTCCTGCGCTATTCGGCTGATTCCAACATGAAGCGCGTCGGCCTTGAGTGCGGCGGCAAGACCCCGCACGTCATTCTCGCCGACTGCCCGGACCTCGAGGCGGCGGCGCGCTCGGTGGCGGCCGGCATCTTCTTCAATCAGGGCGAAATGTGCACCGCCGGTTCGCGGCTGCTCGTCGACGCCAAGATCAAGGACGAGTTCCTCGACATCCTGAAAAAGAAGGCCGAGCGCTGGCTGCCGGGCGATCCGCTCGACCCCAAGACCCGTCTCGGCGCCCTCGTCACCGAGGGGCAGATGCAGCGGGTGCTCGACTATATCGACAAGGGCCGCGAGGACGGCGCGACCGTCGTCATGGGCGGCGGCCGGGTGCGCGGCGAAAGCGGCGGGTATTTCGTCGAACCGACGATCTTCGACGGCGTCGCGCCCGACATCCGCATCGCCCAGGAAGAGATTTTCGGGCCGGTGCTTTCCACCATCACCTTTGATGGCGTCGATGAAGCGATGAAGATCGCGAACGGCACGATCTACGGCCTTGCGGCGGCGGTGTGGACGCGCGACGTGTCGACCGCGCACCGGGCGGCGCGGGCGCTCCGGGCCGGCATGGTCTGGGTCAACTGCTTCGATGCCGACGACATCACCGTGCCGTTCGGCGGCTTCAAGCAATCCGGCATGGGCCGGGACAAGTCGCTGCACGCGATCGAGAAATACACCGAACTGAAGACCATCTGGATGCGCGTCTAGACCATCGCGACGCGGCCGGGGCAGCCGCTCCGGCCCGAGCGGCAGACAGCGGCAAGGCGGCATCCGGCCTTGCCCGAGCACGCAGAAAGACACATGGCGAAGAAACACAAGAAGTCGCCGGAGACCGCCGAAAAAATCCGCGGTGTCGGCGATATCGAGGAAGCCCGCATCTGGCTGAAGGAACGGGGCATCGAGGACATCGAATGCGTCGTGCCCGATCAGGCGGGCGTTGCGCGCGGCAAGATGATGCCGGTCGAGAAGTTCTTCGGCGGCCCGATCATGTCGATGCCGACGTCGATCTTCACGCAGACCATTTCCGGCGACTATCCGGAAGAGGACGACGACTTCAAGCACGATCCGACCGACAGCGACCTGCTGTTCGAGCCGGATTTCTCGACGCTCGCCGTGGTCCCCTGGGCGAGCGATCCGACGGCGCATGTCATTCACGACGCCTACCAGAAGGACGGGCGGCCGGTGGAGCGGGCGCCGCGGCAGGTGCTCCGGCGGATCGTCGACCTCTACAAGGCGCGCGGCTGGACGCCGGTCGTCGCGCCCGAGATCGAGTTCTACCTCGTCAAGCCGAACACCGACCCCGACTACCAGCTCGAGCCGCCGATCGGCCGGTCCGGGCGGCCGGAGGCGGCGCGGCAGTCGTTCTCGATCGCCGCGATCAATGAATTCGACGCGCTCTTTGACGACATCTACGACTTCTCGGAGCAGCAGGGCCTCGAGATCGACACGCTCATCCACGAGGAGGGCGCGGCGCAGATGGAAATCAACCTGCGCCATGGCGATCCGGTGGCGCTCGCCGACCAGGTGTTCATGTTCAAGCGCACGATCCGCGAGGCGGCGCTGCAGCACGACATGTATGCCACCTTCATGGCCAAGCCGATGACCTTCGAGCCCGGCTCGGCGATGCACATCCACCAGTCGGTGATCGACGCGGAGACCGGCGAGAACATCTTTTCCGACGAGGACGGCGCGCCGACCCGGACGTTCTTCAACTTCATCGCCGGCCAGCAGAAATACCTGCCGCATGTGATGTGCATGCTGGCGCCCTACGTGAACTCGTACCGGCGGCTCGTCCGGCACACGGCGGCGCCGATCAACGTGCACTGGGGCTATGACAACCGCACGGTCGGCCTGCGTGTGCCGACCTCGACGGCGGATGCACGGCGCGTCGAGAACCGCGTGCCGTCGTCGGATGCCAACCCGTATCTGGCGATCGCGGCGTCGCTCGCCTGCGGCTACATCGGCATGATGGAAGAGCTGAACCCGGAAGAGCCGATCGCCGGCTCGGCCCGGCACCTGCCCTTCGGCCTGCCGCGCGGCCTGCTCGAGGCGGTGGCCCTCTTTGAGGATTGCGAGGAGCTCGTCGACATTTTCGGCCGCTCGTTCGTGTCGACCTATCGCGCCATCAAGCAGCAGGAATTCGAGACGTTCATGCGCGTCATCAGCCCGTGGGAACGCGAATACCTGCTCCTCAACGTGTGAGACCCTTTGCCATGTCCATCGAAACCTGGCTTGCCTTCGCACTTGCCGCAACGATCGTCATCGTCATCCCCGGACCGACGGTCATGCTGGTCATCGGCTATGCCCTCGGCCGCGGCCGCAGCGCCATCTGGAGCACGGTGCCCGGCGTCGTGCTCGGCGACTTCACGGCGATGACCGCCTCGCTCGTCGGCCTCGGCGCGCTGCTGTCGGCCTCGGCGACACTGTTCACTGTCCTCAAATGGGTCGGCGCCATCTACCTCATCTGGCTCGGCGTCACGCTCTGGCGCAGCAAGCCGGAGGGGCTCACGCCGGAAGAGCCGGCGGGCGAGCGCGGGCGCTGGGCGATGTTCGTCAACTGCTATGCGGTGACGGCGCTCAATCCGAAGACGATCCTGTTCTTCGTCGCCTTCCTGCCGCAGTTCATCGATCACTCGGCGCCGGTGGTGCCGCAGTTCACGATCATGGAGATCACGTTCCTGGTGCTCGCTGCCCTGAACATCTCGATCTACACGACGGCGGCGGCCACCCTGCGCGCCCTGACGGCGAAGCCCTCGGCGCTCAAGGTCGCCAACCGGATCGGCGGCAGCCTGCTCATTGGCGCGGGCACGCTGGTCGCGGCGACGGCGCGGAACTGACGCGGCAGCGGCTGCCAGATCCGACAATTTTGCAAGCTCACGCCGGGAGCGGAATTGCGCGAAAGCGAGATTCCGCCCGGCCAGCCTCACGGGAGGTGTCATGACCCAGTACGGCCACAACTTCACCAAGACCATCCAGCGCATCGACGCGGCGCATCACATGCACCCGTTCACCGACTACAAGTCGCTGAACGCCGAGGGCAGCCGCGTCATCGTCTCGGCTGACGGCGTCTGGCTGAACGATTCGGAGGGCAACCGCATCCTCGACGGCATGGCCGGCCTTTGGTGCATGCAGGTCGGCTATGGCCGCAAGTCGATCACCGAGGCGGTCGCCAGGCAGATGGCGGAGCTGCCGTACTACAACACCTTCTTCAAGACGACCCACCCGGCCGCCGCCCGGCTTTCGGAAAAGCTCGCCGAAGTGGCGCCGGCGCACATGAACCACGTGTTCTTCGTCAATTCCGGCTCGGAGGCGAACGACACGGTGTTCCGCATGGTCCGCTATTACTGGGACCTGATGGGCAAGAAGGACAAGAAGATCATCATCGGCCGTCACAACGCCTATCACGGCTCGACGGTTGCCGGCACAAGCCTTGGCGGCATGGGGGCGATGCACGGCCAGGGCGACCTGCCGGTTCCGGGCGTGCACCACATCATGCAGCCATACTGGTTCGGCGAGGGCGGCGACCTGTCGCCGGCCGAATTCGGCATCAAGGCGGCCCGGGCGCTCGACGAGGCGATCGAGGCGCTCGGCGAGGACAAGGTGGCGGCGTTCATCGCCGAGCCGATCCAGGGCGCCGGCGGCGTCATCATCCCGCCGGAGACCTACTGGCCCGAGATCAAGAAGGTTCTGGCCAAGCGCGACATCCTGCTCGTCGTCGACGAGGTGATCTGCGGCTTCGGCCGGCTCGGCACGTGGTTCGGCTCGAACTACTACGACCTGAAGCCGGACCTGATGCCGATCGCCAAGGGCCTCTCCTCCGGCTATCTGCCGATCGGCGGCGTCATGGTGTCGGACCGCGTCGCCGACGTCGTCATCGGCAAGGGCGGCGAGTTCTATCACGGCTTCACCTATTCGGGGCACCCGGCGGCCTGCGCGGCGGCGCTCGAGAACCTCAGGATCATCCAGGACGAGGGCATCGTCGAGCGCGTGGCCAGCGAGACCGCGCCCTATCTGCAGGAGCGCTGGCTCGGCCTTGCCGATCATCCGCTGGTCGGCGAGGCGCGCATGGTCGGCATGGTCGGCGCGCTCGAGCTCGTGCCGGAAAAGGGCAACAGGTCCCGCAAGTTCCCCTCGGTCGGCGAGGTCGGCACGCTGACCCGCGACATGTCGTTCCGCAACGGCCTCGTCATGCGCGCGGTGCGCGATTCCATGATACTGTCGCCGCCGCTGGTGATATCCAAGGCCGAGATCGACGAACTCGCCGCACGGGCCCGCAAGACGCTTGACGACGCCCATGCCGAGCTCGCCAAAAGGGGACTTCTCGCCTAACGCCGACGAGGGAAGATGGCAGTCCGAGCGCGTAACCAGTCCTGGTACGAAGATACCGCCAACAGCCGGCCATCGCGGCCGGCCCTCGATGGTGAAATCGATGTCGACGTCGCGGTCATCGGCGGCGGCTTCACCGGTCTTTCGGCGGCGCTCCACCTTGCCGGACGCGGCCTCGGCATTGCCGTCATCGAGGCGAAGCGGATTGGCTATGGCGCTTCCGGCCGCAATGGCGGACAGCTTCACACCGGGCAGCGGCGCGATCAGGACTGGCTGGAGGGCAAGCTCGGCGCGGCCAATGCACGGCGGCTCTGGGAAGTCGCCGAAGACGCCAAGCTGCTCGTCAAGGACCTCATCAACCAGCACAGAATCCGGTGCGACTGGCGCGGCGGCCTCATCCACGCGGTGCACAAGAAGCGCCTCGTCGACGACGAGAAGCGCGGCATGGAAAAGCTTGCCCGCGACTACGGCTATCATGACCTCGAGTGGCTGAACCGGGCCGAGCTTGCCGACGCGCTTGGTACCGACGTCTATCACGGCGGCGTGCGCGACAAGGGCGCCGGCCATCTGCATCCGCTCAACTTCGCGCTCGGCCTTGCCGAGGCGGCGGAACGCGGCGGCGTCAAGATCCACGAGGGAACGCCGGCGGTCGCGATCAGCAAGGGCAAACGCGTCACGATCAAGACGCCGCGCGGCCGGATTTCGGCGGCGACCGTCGTCATTGCCGGCAACGGCTATCTCGCCGGTCTTGAAGACGAGATCGAAGCGCATGTGATGCCGATCAACAATTTCGTGCTGACGACCAACCCGATCGGCGCCGGCATGCGCGACGGCATCCTCGCCGGCGGCGAGGCGGCGGCGGACAGCCGGTTCGTCGTCTATTACTGGCGGCCGACACCGGACGGGCGCCTGCTGTTCGGGGGCGGCGAGAACTATTCGCACGCCTTTCCGAGCGACATCGCCGGCTTCGTGCGCAAGCACATGCTGCGGGTCTATCCGCAGCTCGATCGCGCCGCGATCAGCCATGCCTGGGGCGGCACGCTCGGCGTGACGATGACGCGGATGCCGTATCTGCGGCGGATCGGCGGCAATATCTATACGGCCACCGGGTTTTCCGGCCAGGGCGTCGCCATGGCGCCCTATGCCGGCAAGGCGGTCGCCGAGGCGATCCTCGGCGAAACCAAAGGCGCCTTCGACCTTCTCTCCTCGGTGCCGGCGCAGCGTTTCCCGGGCGGCAAGCTGCTGCGCTATCCGACGCTCGTCGCGGCGATGAGCTGGTTTGCCCTGCGCGACCGCATTTGAGCCGCAAACCGGCACCAGGCTTGCACTTCTGACAGCGATGATCGCCGGAGCGTCCCGTTCCGGCACAACGGAGTCGTCAGGGCGTGGCACGCAAGCTGTTGTTCTATACGCATGGCCTCATTGATGGCGGCGCGGAGCGGGTCTGGGCGCTGATCGCCTCGCGGCTCGCGGCGGCGGGCGATGAGGTCATCTTCGCCGTCGACCGGGCAGCGGAAGGAAACGGGCCGGATCTCGACCCCGCCGTGCGGCTGGTGGTGCTTGGCGGCGGCCACGGCACACATGTCACGCGGCTTGCGGCGCTGATGCGGCAGGAGCGGCCGGAAGCGGCGCTCTCGGCTGCCGGCGGCTCGAACTTCAAGCTCGCCCTCGCCCGGCTCTTGGCGCCGTTCAGCGGAACGCGGCTCATTCCCTCCTATCACGGCTTCGAGGACTGGAAGACCGGCTTCCTCGGCAATCTCACCTACCGGCTGCTGCCGACCATCGCCCGCCTGTCGGCGCGGGTCGTGGCGGTGTCCGACGCCCTTGCCAAGGCGCTCGTCGAGGAGTGGGGAGCGCCGGCCGACAAGGTGGTGCGGATCTACAATCCGGTCGAGACGGCGGCGGCGGCCCCGACGGCGGCAGACCTCGCCAGCCGCCCGCCGGTCGTCCTCGGTGTCGGCCGGCTGTCGGCGGAAAAGGACTTTGCCGCCCTCGTCAAGGCCTTTGCCGAGGTGCGCACGCCGGGAGCGGAGCTCATCCTCCTTGGTGACGGGCCGGAGCGCGGGGCGATCGAGGCCGAGATCGAGCGTCTCGGCCTTCATGGCCGCGTCCGCCTTGCCGGCTACCAGAAGGAGCTTTCGCCGTTCTATGCCTCGGCGCGCTGTCTGGCGCTTGCCTCGCGCACCGAGTCCTTCGGCAATGTCGTCGTCGAGGCGCTGTCGCATGGCCTGCCGGTCGTGTCGACGGCGACGGCCGGGCCGACGGAAATCCTCGATCATGGCCGGCACGGGCGGCTCGTCGCCGTCGGCGACACGCCTTCGCGTGCCCGGGCGATCGAGGCGGCGCTCGCCGATCCCGGCGACCCGGCGCCGCGCGCGGCGCGCGCCGCCGAGTTCTCGGCGCGGGCCGGCGTTGCCGCCTATTCCCGGCTGATCGACGAGACCAGAGGGGCACGCGCTGCCAGCGGTTCAGGCAGCGCTTCCGTTTTTCGATCGGGGCCGGTAGAAACCAGCCGATGAGCGAGACATCCGACAAGGCGGGGACACGGCCGGCAGACGCGCGCAAGGCGCGGCTCGCCGAGGCGCTTCGCGAGAACCTGAAGAGACGCAAGGCGCAGGCACGGGCGCGCGACGATCACAGCGCGAGCACGCCCGAGGCGCCGGACGCGGCGGAAACGAAGGACTGACGGCCGGCGGGCCGCCTTGTGCCGCCCGGCCCATTGCTATAGACCGCGCCAGGCGCCGGATGCCGGCGACGCGCGACGTTCGGGGTAGACCAGCATGGAAAAGATCAAGATCATCGGCGGCCGTCGGCTCGAGGGCATCATTCCGATTTCGGGCGCCAAGAACGCGGCATTGCCCCTGATGATCGCCAGCCTGCTCACCGACGAGACGCTGACGCTGGAGAACCTGCCGCATCTCGTCGACGTGGTGACGCTGTCGCGGATCCTCGGCCATCACGGCGTCGACTACATGATCAACGGCCGGCGCGCCGGCCAGAACGAGATGAGCGGCCAGACCGTCAGCATGACGGCGCGGGCGATCGTCGACACCACCGCGCCCTACGAACTCGTCTCGCAGATGCGCGCCGGCTTCTGGGTCATCGGCCCGCTGGTTGCGCGCATGGGCGAGGCGCGGGTGTCGCTGCCCGGCGGCTGCGCCATCGGCACCCGGCCGGTCGACCTCTTCCTCATGGGCCTTGAGAAACTCGGCGCCGAGATCGAGATCGACGGCGGCTATGTGATCGCACGGGCGCCGAAGCGGCTTACCGGGGCGCGGGTCGTCTTCCCGAAGGTTTCGGTCGGTGCGACGCACACGATCATGATGGCGGCGACGCTGGCGGAGGGCGAGACCGTTCTTGAGAACGCGGCGCGCGAGCCGGAAGTCGTCGACCTTGCCGAATGCCTCATCAAGATGGGCGCCAGGATCGAGGGCGCCGGCACCTCGACGATCACCATCACCGGCGTCCCGCGGCTTGGCGGGGCGCGGCACCGGGTGCTGCCGGACCGGATCGAGACGGGCACCTATGCCATGGCGGTCGCGGCGACCGGCGGCTCGGTGTTCCTCGAGGGTGCGCGTGGCGACCTTCTCTCCGATGCGCTCGAGGTGCTGCGCAAGGCGGGCGTCACCGTCACCGAGCGCGAGGACGGCATCGAGGTATCGCGCAACGGCACGCCGCTCCTGCCGGTCGATGTCGAGACCGCGCCTTTCCCGGGCTTTCCGACCGACCTGCAGGCGCAGCTCATGGCGCTCGTCACCAAGGCCGAGGGTACCTCGCACATCACCGAGACGATTTTCGAGAACCGCTTCATGCATGTCCAGGAGCTCGCCCGGCTCGGCGCGCGCATCCAGCTCGACGGCCAGCGGGCAACGATCGAGGGCGTCAGCCGGCTGAAGGGCGCGCCGGTGATGGCAACGGACCTGCGCGCCTCGGTCTCGCTCGTCATCGCCGGCCTCGTTGCCGAGGGCGAAACGACGATCAGCCGCGTCTACCATCTCGACCGCGGTTTCGAGCGGCTTGAGGAAAAGCTCTGCCGCTGCGGCGCCGAGGTTTCGCGGATCACCGGCTAGGACGCCGGGGCGGCCTCGCACTTTCGGCCTATCTCCTTGTTTTGACGCCTGT
>JAWKVW010000028.1:0-45806 GCA_041397845.1 Hyphomicrobiales bacterium
CGGCGTCATGCGGGCGACCGACGGCGCCCTGACGAATGCGGTCCACTCGTCCTCAGCGAGATAGAGCGTCTCGGGCGGCGCCGGCTTGTAGGGTGCCCCGACGCCCTCCTCCATCGCCCGCAGGCGCGCCTCGTAGTGGTCGGCGATCTGGTCGAGGCGTTCGCCGACGGCGGCATCGACGAGATGATCGAGGAGCACCGGCGCGCCGGGCAGGAAATCGAACAGCGTCGACAGGCCGTCGTGGAAATAGCCGAGCCAGTGCTCCATGCCGGCGTGGCGGCGGCCTTCGCTGATCGACTGGTAGAGGGCGTCGTCGCGGGTGGCGACGCCGAATGCGGTGCGATAGGCGTTGCGGAAGTGCTGGATGGTTTCCTCGTCCAGCACGACCTCGCTCATCGGCACGAGATCGAGGTGGCGCAGGGTGCCGGTGGAGCGCTGCGTCTCGGGATCGAACGGCCGGATGGTCTCCAGTGTGTCGCCGAAGAAATCGAGGCGGACCGGTCCGGTCGCGCCGGGAGCGAAGAGGTCGACGATGCCGCCGCGCACGGCGTATTCGCCGGTGTCGCGCACCGTCGCCGACCGCATGAAGCCGTTCGCCTCGAGCCAGCGGACGAGTTCATCCATGTCGACGACATTGCCGACACTGGCCGACCAGGCCCATTTGCGGATGGTCTCGGGCGTCGGCACGCGCTGGATCGCGGCGTTGACGCTGGCAATGACGAGGGTCGGCCGGTCGGTGCCGCCGCGCGCGAGCCGCGACAGGGCGGTGAGGCGCTGGGCCAGCACGTTGGCGGTCGGGCCGACGCGGTCATACGGCAGGCAGTCCCAGCCGGGAACGGTGATGACGGCAAGATCGGACGCGAAGAAGCCGAGGTTGCGCTCGATTGCGGAAAGGCGCTGGCCATCGCGGGCGACGAGCAGCAGCGGCTTGCCGTTGCGCGCGGCGAGGCGTGCGAGATCGCCGGCCAGCAGGCCCTCGAGGCCGTCGGCAACGCCGGTCAGCGTGACGCTGACGCCGGGCTCGAATATGTCGTCGGCGCGAAATGTCATGAAGTCGAACTCAGATGGTGATGGCCCCGCCGGCCCGGTGGAACGCGACGACGGCATTGAAAATCGGCGTGTCGTATTCGGCCGGCACCGGGCGGCCGCCGCTCATCCAGGAAAAGAGGTCCGTGTCGGAGGCGCCCATGACGTGCTCGAGGTCGTCGAGCTGCTCGTCGGTGAGATCCTCGAGGCAGGCGTCGGCGAACGAGCCGAGCAGCAGGTCCATCTCCTTGGTGCCGCGATGCCAGCAGCGAAACAGCAGGCGGCGGCGGCGCGGATCGAGCCCTTCGCTCGAACGGGTAGATCCGGTCATGGCGGTTCTCCTTCGATCCACGGTCGAACAGGCAATGTTTCGGGCCGCCTTCATACCCCTCCTGCCGCCGCCTGTCAGCCGCGCCTTGCCATATCCGGCATTGGCGGGCACCGTGTCGACAATCGAGGGCAGCAATGGCCGGCAGTTCCAGATGCGACCAGACATTCTCAATCCCCTGTTCCGGCCGGTCGCCAGCCTGCCCGGCATCGGCCCGCGCCTCGAGACGACGATCACGCGGCTGCTCGTCGGCGCCGATTCGCCGACGCCGGCCCGGGTCATCGACCTTCTCCTGCACCTGCCGTCCGGGATCATCGACCGGCGCCGGCAGCCGGGCGTGGCGCTGGCGCCGGAAGGGGCGATCGTCACCCTCAAGGTGCGCATCGACCGGCACCGGCCGGCGCCGCCGGGCAATTCCCGCGCCCCGGCCCGGGTGTTCGCGCATGACGACACCGGCGAGATCGGCCTCGTCTTCTTCCACGGCAACAAGAGCTGGCTGGAGCGGGCGATGCCGGTCGGCGAGACCCGCTACGTCTCGGGCCGCGTCGAATGGTTCAACGGTGCGCCGCAGATGGTGCATCCCGATCACATCGTCGACGAGGCGGGCTTTGCCGGGCTGCCGCTGGTCGAGCCGGTCTATCCGCTGACGGCGGGCCTCTCCGGCAAGGTGCTCGGGCGGGCGGTGCGGGCAGCGCTCGAGGCCGTGCCCGAGCTGCCGGAATGGATCGATCCGGCGATTGTTGCCGGGCACGGCTTTCCGCCGTTCGCGCAGGCGCTTGCGGCACTGCACACGCCGGCAACCGTTGCCGACGCGGCGCCGGACGGGCCGGCCGCCTCGCGCCTTGCCTATGACGAGCTTCTTGCCGGCCAGCTCGCCCTTGCGCTCGTACGGGCCAAGCTGCGCAAGCCACGCGGCAAGGTTCGGACCAGCGCCGGCCGGCTGAAAGCGAAGATCCTCGCCGCCCTGCCCTTCAGCCTGACGCCGTCGCAGGCGGCGGCGGTCGCCGATATCGAGGCGGACCTTGCCCGGCCCGAACGCATGCTGCGGCTGCTGCAGGGCGATGTCGGCGCCGGCAAGACGGTCGTCGCGCTCGCGGCGATGGCCGATGCGATCGAATCCGGCGGCCAGGCGGCGCTGATGGCGCCGACCGAGCTGCTCGCCCGCCAGCACCTGCGCACGATCGCGCCGCTGGCCGAGGCGGCGGGGCTCCGCATCGGGCTTCTCGTCGGGCGGGACCGGGCGGCGGCGCGGGCGACCCTGCTCGCTGCCCTTGCCGCCGGCGAGATCGACATCATCATCGGCACGCACGCGATGTTCCAGGAGGGTGTCGAGTTCCACGACCTTGCCCTTGCGGTCATCGACGAGCAGCATCGCTTCGGCGTGCACCAGCGCCTGGCGCTCGCCTCGAAGGGGCCGGAAGCGGACGTGCTGGTGATGACGGCAACGCCGATCCCGCGAACGCTGGTGCTGACCTATTTCGGCGACATGGACGTGTCGCGCCTCACCGAAAAGCCGGCGGGGCGGCGGCCGATCGATACGCGGGCGGTGCCGCTCGACCGGATCGGCGAGGTTGCGCAGCGGATCGCGGCGGCGACGCGCGACGGGGCCAAGGCTTACTGGGTCTGTCCGCTCGTCGAGGAATCAGAGACGACCGACCTTGCTGCCGCCGACGCCCGGGCGGCGGACATGCGCTCCCTTCTCGGCGACCGCGTCGGGCTCGTCCACGGCCGCATGAAGAGCGCCGACAAGGACGAGGAGATGCGCCGTTTCCAGAGCGGCGAGACGCGCGTTCTCGTGGCAACGACTGTCATCGAGGTGGGCGTCGACGTGCCGGATGCGACAATCATGGTGATCGAGCATGCGGAGCGCTTCGGCCTTGCGCAATTGCATCAGCTTCGCGGCCGCGTCGGCCGGGGCGATGCCGCCTCGACCTGCCTCCTCCTCTACAAGGCGCCGCTCGGCGAGACGGCGCGGGCGCGCCTGCAGGTGATGCGCGACACCGAGGACGGTTTCGTCATCGCCGAGGAGGATCTGCGGCTGCGCGGCGAAGGCGAAGTGCTGGGGACGCGGCAGAGCGGCGCGCCGGGCTTTCGCGTCGCCCGGCCGGAGTTCCATGGCGCGCTGCTGGAGACGGCGCGGGACGAGGCGCGGCTGACCCTTGCCCGCGACCCCGATCTCCTCGGCGAACGGGCCGAGGGCCTGCGGATGCTGCTCTATCTTTTTGGCCGGGACGACGCCATCCGGCTGCTGCGGGCCGGCTGAACCGCCTTTTCAGGATCAGTTCGGAGCCGGCGCTTCCGCCGCCGGAGCCGTCTCGGCCGGCGCGCCTTGCGGCACCGCGTCCGCCGGCCTGTCGCCATTGGCCTTGCCGCCCTTGGCCTTGTCGGCAAGGGCCTTGGTCTTGTCTCGATATTCCGGCGTGACGAGACCGGCGGAAATGACGAGCTTTGCCGCATCCTCGACGGACATCTCGAGGAAGATGACATCGCGCTCCGGCACGAACAGCAGGAAGCCCGAGGTCGGGTTCGGCGTCGTCGGCAGGAACACGCTGATGAGGCGCTCGCTGCCGGGAATGCGGGCATCGACCTCGCCACGCGCGTCAGCGGCGACGAAGACGAGCGCCCAGAGGCCACGCCGCGGATATTCGACGAGGCCGACCTTCTGGAAGCTCTGGCCGCGATTGGAGAGCACCGTCTCGAAGATCTGCTTCAGGCCGTTGTAGAGATTGCGCACGACAGGCATGCGGCCGAGGGCGCGCTCGCCGAAGCCGACGATGGTACGGCCGGCGATGTTGGCGGCGAGGAAGCCGATCATCGTCAGGCCGAAAATGGCGACGATGAGCCCGAAGCCGGGCACCGGGAACGGCAGATAGTTGTCCGGATTGTAGAGTTCGGGCAGCAGCGGCTTCACCCAGCCGTCGATCCACTGGATGACCGACCAGGTGAGATAGAGCGTGATGCCGATCGGCCCGGCGACGATGAGGCCGGTCAGGAAATAATTCCGCAACCGGGCGCCGGCGCCAGGGCCCTTCGCCGGTTCTTCCGGCGCGGGGTCCTGCAAGGGGTCGATCAGGCTCATGGCGGGACGAATGCCTCTTTCGCGCGTGCGCCCGGCGCGGTCGACTCATGTCGCGCTGCCGGACGCCGCTAATAGATAGGAGCCCGCGCCGCAATCCGGAAGGGTCCGCGTCGCGGGGAAACTCCGATTATCGGCCGAGCCTGAAGTTGCGGATGTGCTCGGGGATCTCGATCCCGTCGAGATTGCGCGGATCGGGCTCGGGGGCGCCGATCTCGACGCGCAGGGGCACGACGCCGGCCCAGATCGGCAGGGCGTAGTCCTCCTCGTCGTCGACCGGACCGCCGGTCCGTACCTTGGCCGCGCCTTCGTCGATCGCCATCCGCAGCACGGTGGTCGCCTTGACCTCCTGCCCGTTCATCGGCCGCAGGCTGTCCCAGCGACCGGGATAGATGTGGTCGATGAGGTTCTTCAGCTTTTCCGCCTTGTCGGCATCGGAGACCAGCTCGACCTCGCCGTAAAGCATGGCCGAGCGGTAGTTGACCGAGTGGTGGAAGGCCGAGCGGGCGATGACGAGACCATCGAGATGGCTCACCGTCAGGCAGGCGCGCTTGCCGACGACCGATTTCAGGAACCGGCTTTTCGACGAGCCGTGCCAATAGACATGGTCGCCCTCGCGCCAGTGCAGCGTCGGCGTGCAATAGGGCTCGCCGTCGATGACATAGGCAACATGGCAGAGCACCGTGGCGTCGAGGACGGCATTGATCGTATCGCGATCGTAATGGGCGCGCCTGGCCACGCGCTTCACCTTCGAGCGCGCGGTCTTCTTCAGTTCGTCGGTCATTGTCGCTGCCCTTTCCGTCGGCGCCCGGTCACTCGACGGTGACGGACTTTGCCAGATTGCGCGGCTGGTCGACGTCGGTGCCCATGAACACCGCCGTGTGATAGGCGAGCAACTGCACCGGCACCGAATAGACGAGCGGCATGACCGTTGCCGGCATATCCGGCATGACGAGCGTCTTCACCGTCTCGATGGCGGCCGCCTCGGCGCCGCGTTCATCGGTGATGAGGATGATGCGGCCGCCGCGGGCCGCGACTTCCTGCATGTTGGAGACGGTCTTTTCGAAGATCCGGTCATACGGCGCGATGATGATAACCGGCATGTTCTCGTCGATAAGGGCGATCGGGCCGTGCTTCAGCTCGCCGGCGGCATAGCCCTCGGCGTGGATATAGCTGATTTCCTTCAGCTTCAGCGCGCCCTCGAGGGCCAGCGGGTAGTTCGTGCCGCGCCCGAGATAGAGCACGTCGGCTGCCTTCGAGATATCGCGGGCGAGCTTCTCGATTTCCGGCTCGAGGTTGAGCGCCGCCGCGATGAAGCGCGGCACCTCGATGAGGGCGTGAATGAGCTTCTTCTCGTCCTCGACCGTCAGATGGCCGCGCGCCCGGCCGGCGGCGATGGCGAGACAGGCGAGAACCGAAAGCTGGCAGGTGAAGGCCTTGGTCGAGGCAACGCCGATTTCCGGCCCGGCGAGCGTCGGGAAGATCACTTCCGACTCGCGGGCAATCGTCGATTCCTTGACGTTGACGATCGAGGCGATGTGCTGACCTTCGCCGGCGCAATAACGCAGCGAGGCAAGCGTGTCGGCCGTCTCGCCGGACTGGGAGACGAACAGCGACAGGCCGCCCTTCTCCAGCGGCGCCTCGCGATAGCGGAACTCGGAGGCGATATCGATATCGACCGGCAGGCGGGCGAAGCGCTCGAACCAGTATTTCGAGACGAGGCCGGCATAATAGGCGGTGCCGCAGGCGGAGATCGTCACCCGCGACAGGTCCTTGAAATCGAACGGCAGCTTGTCGAGCCGCACCTGCTCGGTCAGCATGTCGATGTAGTGGCCGAGGGTGTGGGCGATGACTTCCGGCTGCTCGTAGATTTCCTTCGCCATGAAATGGCGGTGCTTGCCCTTGTCGACGACGTAGACCGAAGCCGAGCTCTTCTGGACCGGACGCTCGACGGGCTTGTCGTTGAGGTCGAAGATGCTGGCGCCGGCGCGGTGCACCACGGCCCAGTCGCCTTCTTCGAGATAGATGATCGCGTCGGTGAACGGGGCGAGCGCGATGGCATCGGAGCCGATAAACATCTCGCCCTCGCCGCAGCCGATGGCGAGCGGGCTGCCGCGCCGGGCAACGATCAGCAGGTCCTCTTCGCCCTCAAAGAGCAGCGCGAGCGCGAAGGCGCCCTCAAGGCGACGGAGCACGGCAGCGACGGCCTTTTCCGGCGTCTTGCCGGACTTCAGCTCGGCGGAGACGAGATGGGCGACGACCTCGGTGTCGGTCTCGCTTTCAAAATGCGCGCCGGCAGCGGCAAGCTCCTCACGCAGGGCAAGGAAGTTCTCGATGATGCCATTATGGACGACGGCAACGCGCTCGGTCGCATGCGGATGGGCATTGCTCTCGGTCGGCGCGCCATGGGTTGCCCAGCGGGTATGGCCGATGCCGGCAAGGCCGGCGAGCGGCTCGACGCCGAGACGGGCCTCGAGGTTCCGCAGCTTGCCCGGTGCCCGGCGCCGGGTGATCCGGCCCCCCTCAAGCGTTGCGACACCAGCGGAATCATAGCCGCGGTATTCGAGGCGCTTCAGAGAATCGACGAGCTGCGGCGCAACGGCCGTGGTTCCAAGAATTCCGATAATGCCACACATCGCGGCGCGTTCTCCCGTTCAATAAAGGTCCGGCACGCTTCCGCCCCCGGAAACTCCGTCTAGCGGAACCTCGCTGCAATGCGAAATCAAAAGCTGTGTCGTTTGGTTACAGCGCGCCGCCAAATACCTCTGCTGGCCGAAGACCCTGCCACGAAAATCCTTCACTTCGGTTTCGCGGCAGCTTCCTTTTCCGCCTTGCGGCGCTTGCGGAACGCGGCTGCCCAGCCCTCGCGGACGAGCTGGCGGCCACGGGCGACGGCAAGCGCATCGTCGGGCACGTCGGTCGTCACGACGCTGCCGGAGCCGACGAAGGCACCGTTGCCGATGCGGACCGGCGCGACCAGCGCCGAGTTCGAGCCGATGAAAGCGCCGGCGCCGATCTCGGTGCGGAACTTTCCAAAGCCGTCGTAATTGCAGGTGATCGTGCCGGCGCCGATATTGGCCTCGGCACCGATCGAGGCATCGCCGATATAGGTCAGGTGGTTGACCTTGGCGCCCTCGGCGACGGTCGCTTTCTTGATCTCGACGAAATTGCCGACCTTGGCCTTCTCGCCGAGGTCGGCGCCGGGGCGCAGCCGGGCATAGGGGCCAACGGTGGCGCGCGGCCCGATGCGACAGCCCTCGAGATGGGAAAAGGCGTGGACGGTCGCGCCATCCTCGATGACGACACCGGGCCCCATGACGACGTTCGGCTCGATCAGGACGTCCTGGCCGATCTTCGTGTCGAAGGCGAAGAACACGGTCTCGGGAGCGATCAGCGTTGCGCCGGCCGTCATGGCGGCGATGCGGCGGCGCTCCTGGAAGATGCTCTCGGCGCGGGCGAGCTCGACGCGATTGTTGACGCCGAGAAATTCGGCTTCATCACCCTTCAGGGCGACAACCCGGCCGCCAGCGGCATTGGCGATCTCGACGGCGTCCGTGAGATAGTATTCACCCTTGGCGTTGGCGTTGCCGATACCGGCCAGAAGGCCGGCGATGCGGGCGCCGGCAAAGCCCATGACGCCGGAATTGCAAAAGCGGATCTGCCGTTCGGCCTCGCTGGCGTCGCGGTGTTCGCGAATGGCGACGAGGCGGCCGTCGGTCTCGACCAGCCTGCCGTAGCCGGTCGGGTCATCGGCGTCGAAGCCGAGAACGGCGACGTCGGCGCCATCGGCCAGGGCAGCACGAACCTGCTGCAGCGTCTCGACGGTGACGAGCGGCGTGTCGCCATAAAGGATGAGCACGTCGTCGACCGGCTCGGCGAAGGCGGCGGCGGCGGCCAGCACGGCATGGGCAGTGCCGAGACGCTCGGTCTGCTCATAAACCTTTGCGCCGGCATCAGCGGCAGTGACGACCTTTCGCACCGCGTCGGCGTTCGGCCCGATGACGACCGCGCGGCGGCCGGCACCGATCGCCGAGGCGAGGTCGAGCACGTGGCCGACCATGGCACGGCCGCCGACCTGATGCAGCACCTTCGGCAGCGCGGACTTCATGCGGGTTCCCTCGCCGGCGGCGAGAATGATCACGAGGCAGCTTCTGTCAGCCATGAAAAGGCTCCGATTCGGCCGTTCTGCGGCAATTGGGCAGAGCTTTTAGCCGCGGTTTCGTCACCCGTCGAGCCCGCCGGACGTGCTGAAGCCGTGGAAAACCGCCGAAGGTGAACGATCCCGGGGCCCTCGCCGGGCCGCTGCGCTTGCCGGCCGTCCAATTTCCGCGTTCTCATGGGTGAACATGCGAGGAGATTCGGTGCGGCTGCCGGAAAAAACCAGTCGGGAACACGCGCATATGCGCATCGTCGGCAAGCGGGCGAGACCGGCCGCTGCGGACGATGGCAAGCGTTTGCCCGAAAACACCTTCGGCTGGGCGAGTGCCGCCGGCCTGTCGGCGCTTGCCGCCGTGCTGGTGTTTTTCCTGACGAACGGCATGCAGCCGTTCCCGTCCTATGACGACGTCGAGATAACCGGCTCGATCGGCCCGTCGGTCGCGGGCCGCAGCCGCCCGACCGGCACGCGGCCGTTCCAGATCAACCCCTATGCGCCTGAGGGCAACGAGACGACGGCGGCGGCCAAGAGCGATATCGCCCCGCCGCCGCTGCGCCGCTCGGACACCGAACTCCGGCTCCTGCGCGACGAGATCTCGACGCTTGCCATGACGATCGACGGCCTTCGGGCCGAGAATCTCAGCCTCGGCAGGCGCATTGCGACGCTCGAGGATGCGCTCGGATCGGTCACGGCCAGCATTCCCGACCCGGCGAGCGTTGCGGCCAAGCCGAAGGCGCCGCTGCCGGCGACGCCCGTCACCGTCGAGATGACGGCGCTCGATCCGGCCACTGCGCCCGAACAGGACCCGGCCGCCGCGCAGACGCCCGCGCCGGCGCTCGAGCCGATCGACATCGCGCCGGACGCCGACAAGGCGGCGGAGGCGCCGATGATCGACGCCCCGGCTGCGGATGGCTCGGACGCGGAGCCGCTGACGACGGGATCGGTGCCGGACGCAGCGGCCGCACTTGCGCTCAAGGACGCGGCACCGACCACCCTGCCGACGCCGAAGCCCGAGGCCGTTGTGCCGCGCACGGTCTCTGCCGGCGACGTGCGTTCGCTCAGCGCGCCGGCAAGCCGCACCTCGTTCGGCCTCGACCTTGGCTCGGCCGCCTCGATGAGCGAGCTTGCCAGCAAGTGGGCAGCGCTCAACACTGTCTACGGCCCGGCCCTCAAGGGGCTGACGCCGGTTGCGGCGATCAGCGAGGATGTCGACCGGCAGATTGCCCTCCGGCTGATCGTCGGCCCGTTTGCCAATGCCGCCGATGCGGCGGCACGCTGCGCCGAAGTGCAGAGCGCCGGCAATCCCTGCAAGCCGGCGATTTATGAGGGCCAGCGGCTCGATTTGCGCTAGAAGGCTTGCCGGGGCAAGACCCGCCTCCATATGCGCCGGGCGGTGCCGTCGGCGCGTTTCCGTGACTGATGGACACCGAACGGGATGCCACGCGCGAGCCGGCGTTCCGGAGCCCGGCATTTCAGGAGCCCGAGATTTGGAACCGAACTCCGCACGCCTGCGCGCCTATATGGCGCTCGCGGTCATGCCGCTGCTGTTCTCCTCGAACCTCATCATCGGGCGAGTGGCGATCGCCTCGGTCGAGCCGTGGACGCTTGCCTTCTTCCGCTGGCTGCTCGCCTTTCTCATCCTGCTGCCGTTCGCCTTTGCCGGGCTTCGCAAGCACGCGGCGACGCTGCGCGGCGAATGGCGGATGATCGCGCTCCTCGCCTTTCTCGGCATGTGGATCTGCGGCGCGCTCGTCTATCTGGCACTGACGACGACGACGGCGACCAATGCAACGCTCATCTATACGTCCTCGCCGGTGTTCATCGTGCTCATCGAGCGGTTCTTCCGCGGGCGGGACATCTCGCCGCTACAGGCGATCGGCATCACCATCGCCGTCATCGGCGTCGTCACCATCGTTCTCAAGGGCGATCTTGCCGCCATCATCCACCTGCAGCTCAACCAGGGCGACCTGCTGATCGGCTTTGCCGCGATCTCCTGGGCGATCTACTCGGTGCTCCTCAAGCGGCCGTCGTTCCAGTCGCTGCCGACGGTCGTGCTCTTTGCAACGATCGCCGGCGCGGGCGCTGCCTGCCTGTTCCCGTTCATGATCGCCGAGAGCGTGATGACCGGAAATTTCCCGACGGCGCCGGCATCGTGGGCCTCCATCGGCGGGCTGGCGCTCGTCTCCTCGGTGCTTGCGTTCCTGGCGTTCCAGTACGGCATAAAGGTCGTCGGTCCGTCGGCGACCGGCGTCTTCATGTACTTCCTGCCGGTCTATGGCGTGCTTCTCGCCGTCATGTTCCTTGGCGAGACGTTCCGCAGCTATCACGCGGCCGGGCTCGTCCTTGTCACCCTCGGCGTGGTGCTGGCGACGGCGCCGCTCGGGCGCCTGTTCCGGCGGCGGGCGGCAGCCGGCTGAGGCATGTCACGCTTATTGAATCGCGACGCCCTGGCAGGTTCGTCCGGGCGGTTCGTTACCACATCAGAAAAAACGATTTTACGCACGAAAGTGTGACAACTCATCGTATTCCAGTCTTCCCGGGAAAAGCATATTATCGTTGCGGATCTTACTATTGACGGGCCGGGCTTGAGGGAGCCTTCGCGGCCGGTCGGATGGTCGGGTCCGGCAGTTACATCGACAGTCCAGCGCCAGTAGGGGGAATGGTGGCGTTGGGTTTTGGCGTACCCGTTGTTCCGGCAGCCGATGCGGCCGAAACAAATCGGGTGTTCCGGGTGTTCCTGTCGTAATCCGGTGAAGCTGCAATCAGACGGGCGGAAAAATGGAATTTGCTCATGTCGAGGCGCTGTCCGGGGCCGGTCCCCTTCCCAGCGCGCCCGAATTCGAAAAGATCCTTGAAAACGCCAAGGAAGCGAGCCGTTTCCTGAAGGCACTGGCGCATGAAAGCCGGCTCGTCATCCTGTGCGTGCTGGCGGACGGCGAAAAGTCCGTCACCGAGCTCGAGGCCATGCTCGACCTGCGCCAGCCAACGGTATCGCAGCAACTGGCCCGGCTCCGGATGGACGAACTCGTGGTGACCCGCCGCGACGGCAAGGCAGTTTCTTATCGCCTCGCCTCGGAAGAGGTGGCGACCGTCGTCAAGGCGATCTACGACGCGTTCTGCGGCCGCTAACCCGGCCGTTCGCCCCTGCCCCGCCCGCCGTCGAGGCGCCGGCCGGCGGGAAATGCTCCTTGACCCGCCGGAACCCGTTCCGTAAGAAGTGCCACACCCCGCGCCGCCCGGCGGCGCCTGCGGGAGCGCGTAGCTCAGCCGGTAGAGCAACTGACTTTTAATCAGTAGGTCCTGGGTTCGAGCCCCAGCGCGCTCACCAAATTTTCTCTCGACAGGTCAAGACGATAACGGGTGGGCGCGCGAGGCCGCCGATGCCTGCGACCGTCCTCTGCGGCCGGTCAGTCCGCGAGGCGTTCGGCGATGCGCGGATGATAGCGGGCGACGCCCTCGAGGATACCGGCGGCGTAGTTGCCGTTCATGCCGGCGAAACTGCCCCTTGCGAGATAGAGCGCGGCCTCGGTTCCCGCCGCCATCGCCAGACGGCGCGCCTCGTCGCGGACGCCTGCCGTCGCATTGGCGACGAGGACTGACGGAATCGCGCTCGCGAGCACCGGCAGGTCGTTGCCGCTATCGCCGGCAAAGAGGGTTCGATCGCGCCGGTAGCCGGCTGTCTCGATCAGGAATTCGACGGCGCCGAGCTTGGTTGCAGCGGCGGGCAGAATGTCGATGAGGCCGGTGTCGGTGGTCTCGTCAATGCTCCAGACGAGCTCGGCCGGCAGACGCGCCTCGGCGAGGCGGCGGCGCATCCTCTCAAGGACCGCCGGTTCCAGATCGTCGGCGGCATAGTAGCTCAGCTTGTAGCGCCCCTGCTTTGCCGGTTCCTGCAGGCGGATGCCGTCGATATCGGAAAACAGGCTTTCGATCGCCGGCGGACGCGCGCCGGGCAAGCCTTCGGCGCCCTCCCAGCCAGTACCAATGCGCTGCCACCAGGCCTCGAGCGGCTGCCAGCCGCCGCCCGTCACCCGGTAGATGGTGGTGCCGACATCGCCGACGACGAAATCGGGCACCGGCAGGTCGTATTCGGCAATCGCTGCTTCAACAAGGCCGCGGTCACGACCGCTGACATAGGCCAGATGCACGTCGGGCAGCGCCGCAAGGCGGCGAAACATCGGCCGGGCCTCGGGCGATTCCGGCTGGGCGCCGTTCGGCAACAAGGTCCGGTCGAGGTCGGTGCAGACGAACAGCGCCTCGGCCGCACCGGGCTTGGCGTGGGTCATCGTCACGGCCTACAGGTCGAAGAAATCATAGTGGTCGATGGCCTCGACGATACCCCCGGCGTGCTTTCGCGTCGCAAAGAAGATGTGGCTGGTGTCGACAAGCCCGGAGAGCTCCTCGTCGTGGCGGTTGGCGACGACAACGGCCCGGGCATTGCCGCGCATCATGTCCTCATCGGCGCCGGAACCGCCAGCGACGAGCACATGGTCGAGCGGAATGCCGAGCTGGTCGACGGCATAGCGCAGGGCCTGGCCTTTCGAGGCGCGCGCCGGAGTGATGTCGAGGTACTGGCCGAAGGACAGCACCATGTTGACGTTGAGCTCGCTCTGGTAGATCAGCGCCTGCACGTCCTCGAGGCATGGCGCGCGCTGGGGGTCGATGTAGTAGCTGATCTTGTAGCGGCTCTGGAATTCCTTCGGCTGCGGGTTGAGGCCGGCAAGCTCGTCGAGCAGGCGGCGGATCGCCTTCGGCTCCCAGTGGTGATCGATATGGCGGGCCCACCAGCCATCGGCGATGAGCTCCGGCGCGTAGTGGATCGCCGTGCCCGTCGCGGTGACGAGAATATCGGGCATCGGGATCGCGTGGGCGCGGATGGCCCGCAGGGCCGAATCCAGCGGCCGGCCGGTGGTGATGCCGAACGCGGTGCTCTTGCGGTGCTCTGCAAGGACGCGCGACAGATCGGCAAGGCCGGCGGCGTCGCCGATAAGGCTCTGGTCGATATCGGAAAAAATCGCACGATCGCGATAGACCTTGGCGCGGCGGATCGCCGGGCGCGGCGCGGCGGCGGCGCCGACGATCGGCGCAATGCGCTGCATGTAGCCCTCGGCATGGGCTTCCCAGGAATAGTGCCGGGCGACGCCGGCAAGGCCGTTTTCGCGCATGCGTTTGTAGGTCGCCGGCTGCTCGAGGATGGCCGCAATCGCCTTGCCGATCGCGACGGTGTCGAGCGGGTCAACCAGCACACCGTTCTCGCAATTGGCCAGGATATCGGTCGGGCCGCCGTCATTGGTGGCGACGATCGGCAGGCCGCTGGCCGCCGCCTCGAGAATCGTCAGGCCGAATGGCTCGGTCAGGGCCGGATTGACGAAGACGCCGCCGGTCGTCGAAGCAAGGCGATAAAGGTCGGGGACGCTCGTCACCTGCTTCGGATAGGCGACCTTGCCGTAGAGATCGTAAGTGTCGATGAGGTGGAGGAGTTCCGTGAGGACATTCGAGGCGCCCTCGTCCATCTGGCGGATGTCGTCGCGCGTGCCGGCGGCAATGACCAGATTGGCGCGCTCCTGCAGCGCCCTGTTCTCGCCATAGGCAACGACAAGGGCGCCGAGGTTCTTGCGCTCGTCGGCGCGGGCGATTGCCAGGATCATCGGCTTTGCCGGATCGCTGAGGAAACGGGCGGTGCCGCCGGTGCGCTCCTCGCGGATCGGGCGGGCGTCCGGGGCATGGAAACGGGTGAGATCGGTGCCGGGCGGGACGACGGCCATGTGCGCCGGGTGGTAGCAATCGTATAGGCCGTACTGCTCCTCGACCTCGTTGTGGGTCGAGGCGATGACGAGTTCGGCGGTGGCGAGCGTTGCCTCCTCGGCGTCGACGCGGCGGGCCATGGCGTAGCGCGCCTCGATCTCGTCATGGGAGACGCCACTGGCAAGCAGGCGCAGGCGCTTCACGCGGCCGAGCGAATGGCCGGTGTGGATGAGCGGCACGCCGAAGCGGTTGGACAGGCGCGTGCCGACATAGCCGGCGTCGGCATAGTGGCTGTGGATGACGTCCGGCATACGGCCGGCGGCCTCCTGCAGGTAGATGGCGGCGGCATCGGAAAAGCTGTCGAGATGATCCCAGAGGTCTTCCTTGCGCAGGTATGCGTCCGGACCGGCTTCGATGCGGATGATGTTGACGCCGTCGCCGATCTCCTCGAACGGCCTGGCGTAATCATCCGAGATCGCCGGATCGCGGATGAGGCGCGTCATCGTCGACACGGGCGACGTCCGGCCGCCGTGCAAGGGCGCGGGCGAGCTCGACGACATAAAGCGTTTGCCCTCCCGTATCGGGGTCGCGCCCGAGCTCCAGATTTTGCCCTCTGATGAGGCCATGGACGCTGATGAGGAGGATGTACTTGCCTTCGGTCGACCTTGCTTCAGTCAATAGCTTTTCTCCCGCGCCGCGGGCTCCTTTCGCTGTCATTCAATTCGTTGCGGCCGCAATGGCCACTGGCCTCGTTCACTCGGCGGCGAGCAGCGCCGAGAGCTGATAGGGCTCAAGCTCAAGCTGCTCGGTGGCGATGATAATGCCGCCCTTGATCACATCCGTGACGGTCCGGCGCAGACCGAGCGTGCGCAGGCGCCGCGCCGCGATCGTCTGCGGCTTTTCGGAGAAATTGGCGAGCACGAGGACGCTCTGGCCCTGATGGCGGCGGAAATAGCCGAAAACATGAGGGTTCTCGGTGTCGACGAATTCGGTGTCGGCGCTGCCGAAGGCCCGGTTCTGCTGGCGGACCTGCAACAGGCGCATGAGGCCAAGGAAGACCTGGCCGGCGGCGGTGCTGCGGTCATGGCGGCTGGCAAAGCGCGTCTCGTCGAACTGTGGCCGGTGCAGCCAGCGGGTATCGCCGCGCTTTTCCGGGTCGGCGGCATAATCATGGTCGTTCAGCATGGCGATCTCGTCGCCGAGATAGACGAGCGGAATGCCGCCAATGGTGATGGCGACGCCATAGAGCAGGAGAAGGCGGCGGACGGCCTCCTCGATACGCTCCGCGTCACCGCTCTCCTCGGCAATCTCGAGGCCGGCGAGCGAGGCCGCCATGCCCGAGACGCGCATGTCGCCGGTCGCCGGGTCTTCCTGGAACGGCAGGCCGCGAGAGAAACTTCCCTCAAAACGGCCGGTATAGAAATCGCCGAGGAAGCGGCGGTGGCCGTCCGGGTCGATGCCGCATTCGACGGCGTCATCGTTCGAGAACACCCAGCCGATGTCGTCGTGGCAGCGCACATAGTTGACCCAGGCGCATTCGTCCGGCACGCGGAAGCGGCGCTGCATGGCCTTGCGCAGCAGCGTCACGTCTCTGGTCGCCATCGTGCTCCAGAGCAGCGCCATGAGCTGCGGATTGTAGGAGAGCTGGCACTCGTCCTCGCGGATGTACTTGATGACCTCGTCGGGATGGACGATCGCTTCGGAGAGGAACAGGAGCGAGGGCGCGACGATCGAGGTCAGCGCATTGAACGCCTGAATGAGCAGGTGCGCTTCCGGCAGGTTCTCGCAACTCGTGCCGAGGCGCTTCCAGGTGAAGGCGACGGCATCGAGGCGCAGGATCTCGACGCCGGCATTGGCCAGAAACAGCATCTCGGAGGCCATCGCCTCGAACGTCGACGGGTTCTCGTAGTTGAGATCCCACTGGTAGTTATGGAAGGTCGTCCAGACCCATTTGCCGAGCTTGTTGCGGTAGGTGAAGCAGCCGGGATGCTCTTCGGGAAAGACGGCGCGGATGGTGCGCTCGTACTGGTCCGGCATCGTGCGGTCGGGGAACAGCCGGTAGAAGGCCTGATATTCCGGATCGCCGGAAAGCGCCTTCAGCGCCCATTCGTGGGTATCGGCAGTGTGATTGAAGATGAAATCCACGCAAAGCGAGATGCCGAAATGGCGCAGCTCGTCGGACAGCTCCGCCAGCTCTTCCATCGTGCCAAGCGCCGGGTCGACCTCGCGATAGCTGGAGATCGCGTAGCCGCCGTCGTCGTCGCCGTCGGGCGTGCGAAAGAGCGGCATCAAATGGAGGAACGTCACCCCCATCTCCGAGAGATAGGGAATGCGCTCGCGCAGGCCCTTCAGGTCGCCGGCAAACAAATCGACATAGCAGACGGCGCCGACCATTCGCTGCGACTGGAACCATTGCGGATCGCTGGCGCGGGTCGCATCGAGGCCCTTCAGCACGTCCGGCCGGTCCATCCAGGCGGTCGAGGCGGCGATCAGTATCTTCTCGAGGTGATAGAAGAAATCGTAGCGCTTGCCGTAGAGCGCGAAGAGCACCGAAAAGAGCCTTGGGAAATGCGTCCGAAGACGACTGACATAGGCCTCCCACTCCGGCGTATTGACGTTTTCCGAAAACCTGGCCTCGAGGCGCGGCATCAGCCGCCGCAGGGTCACCTTGCTTTCGGCTTCAAGCCAGTCGTCGTCAAATTCAGCCATCAAGCGGGTCGCGCCGGGCGCATCTCCTGTACCGGAATCCGGCCACGGCAGGACGGCGCGGCCTCTGTCTTGGGCCCCCGAACATGCCACGCACGGCGCTGCAACGCAACTTCAGGCCCGGCAGAGGCCGCCGCGAACACCGCAAAAGCGGCATGCCAGAGCGCCGGACGGCAGACGCATGGCTGCCATGCAAAAAGAACTTTCGCGGCGCACAAATTGTCTCATTCTAATTTTCGCAACAATACGCTATAAGCGAGGACGGAATAGGAATCAGATTTCGGCGGCAGTCGTGGGAGCGAAACCGTCGAAGGGGCTGCATCAAACCATTGCGTGACGATGTCGCAAAGATGTCATCTTTGCGAATAGTCGTGTATACCAATGGAAATTCCGTCCATGACGACAAATCACAATGAATCATCCGCGTCCGGCCAGACACCGGGCGCTTTTTCCGTGCAGGCGGGCGGGCATATGACCCGCCGGTTCGTGATGACCTTCGCCGGTCTCCTGTTCGTCTGGGTTCTACTCACAGGAACCTTGAACATCCAGGAACTGGCGATCGGCATTCTCGTTGCCGCCGGCACCGCGGCGATTTCGATCAAGCATCTGTCGATGCTCGACGACGTCGTCCTGACGCCGCTGCTGCCGCTTCATCTGGCGCGCTATTTCTTCTCCTTCTTCAAGGCGCTGATCGTTGCCAACCTCGACGTGGCGCGGCGCGTCATCCTGCCCGGCATGAACATTCGGCCGGCAGTGGTGCGGGTCCACACCGAGCTCAAGTCGGATCTCGGCAAGCTCTGGCTTGCCAATTCGATCACGCTGACGCCGGGCACGCTGACGGTCGACCTCGACGGACAGGAGCTGCTGATCCACTGGATCGACGCGACGCCGGGAACCGATCTCGAAACGGCGACACGGGAAATCGTAGCCGGCTTTGAGTCCGTGCTGAAGGAGTTCCTGAGATGACCGGTTTCGAAGTCTCCGCGATCGGCATGGCCGCATTCGCGCTGCTGGCGGTTGCCGTCGTCCTGTCGACGCTGCGTCTGGTGCTCGGGCCGACGGTCGCCGACCGCGTCGTTGCTGCCGACATCCTGACGGTGATCACCACGGCGGCGCTGGTCTGGCTGGCGCTCGTTCAGGACAGCGCACTTGTCCTCGACATCGCGCTGGTGTTCGGCGCCCTCTCCTTCATCGGGGTCGTGGCCATTGCCCGCGCCCTTGAAAAACGCTCCTGAGGTCCTCCCGTCATGAGCATCCTTGGCGACATCTTCCTTCTCGTCGGGGCGGTCTTCCTGTTTCTGGCCGCCCTTGGCATGGTCCGCATGCCCGACGTCTTCAACCGCATCCAGACCGGCACCAAGGGCTCGACCCTCGGCGCCCTGTCGGTGCTGATCGGCGTCTTCCTGCATCACCCCGACTGGTGGGCAAAGCTCGTGGTACTGGCCGTGTTCGTGCTCGTCACGTCGCCGGTCGGCTCCTCGATCATCGCCCGCGCGGCGCTCGCCACCGGCCTTCGGCCCTGGCACCAGCCGGAAGACGAGGAGGCCGCGTGATGCTCTGGCTTGCTGTCCTGACCATCGTCGTGATGATCGCCGCGGCCGTGCTGACGGTGCTGCTGCGCAGCTACCTCGCCGCGATCGCCGCAGTTTCGGTCGTCTCGCTGGCGCTTGCGGTCCTGTTCGTCATTCTGCGTGCGCCGGACGTGGCGCTCGCCGAAGCGGCGGTGGCCGCCGGCCTTTCCGGCGTCCTGCTTGCGCTCACCGCCCGTCGGGTCGGCCTCTGGCGGACCGGCGGCGACGCCGACAAGAAATAGGAGAGTGAGATGAACGGATACGGTCGCACCACGGCCTCGCTCCTCTTCCTTGCCGGCCTCGTGGTCATGCTCTACGCCCTGTTCACCGCCCTGCCCTTCGGTGCCGCGCCGATGCAGATCGGCCAGGAAATCGTCGCACGGGCGCCCGGCGAGACCGGCGCCGCCAACATCGTGACGGCGATCCTGCTCGGCTATCGCGGCTTCGACACGCTCGGTGAAGTGACCATCCTCTTCGTCGCGGCGACGGCCGCAGGCCTCGTGCTTTCCGGCGCCGGCGCCGGCGAGCTGCCGCGTCAGGCGGGCGGGTTCATCCTGCGCGCCGCTGCCGACCTGCTCTTTCCCTTCCTCGTGCTGCTCGGCGCCTACATCATCGTGCACGGCCACCTGACCCCGGGCGGCGGCTTCCAGGGCGGCGCCATCCTCGCGGCAGCCTTCTTCATTCCGCTGCTCGCCAACCCGGCCAGCCCGCTGAACCATTCGACGGCGACGCTGATCGAGGGGTTTGCCGGCGCAGCGTTCATCATCATCGGTCTCCTCAGCCTGCTCGGCGGCGACGCGTTCCTGACGCCGCTCTTCGGCAAGGGCACCCTTGGCGACCTGTTCTCGGCCGGCAGCCTGCCGCTGCTCTATCTGGCGATCGGCCTGAAGGTGGGCTCCGAGCTCGCCGGCCTGATGGCCCGGATCGTCGAAGTCGGAGGAAAGTCATGAGCGCCGACGCAACCCTCCTTGCCGACCTGCTCGGCCGGGCCCTCTACGGCGGAGCGATCATGCTCATCGCCATCGGCATCTATGCGGTGGTGGCGCGCTACAATCTGATGCGCGTGCTGCTCGGCCTCGTGCTCGTCGAGAGCGGCGTCAATCTCTTCATCGTCGCCATCGGCTACCGGGCGGATGCCGCCGCGCCGATCATCGTCGGCGGCGTCACCGACGTCGCGATGGTCGACCCGCTGCCGCAGGCACTGGTGCTGACCGCCATCGTCATCGGCGTCGGCGTCCTTGCCCTCGCCTCCGCCCTTCTCATCCGCGTCAAGGAAACCTTCGGCACGCTCGACACGCGCGAGGTTGCCAGGGTGCTTGCCGCCGATCCGGCCGCTGCCGGCAAGAGCACCGGTTCGGCCGTCGCTCCGGCCGCGGCGCGCGAAACCGCCAACGCAGGGAGCGCGTCATGACCTCCGGCGCCAATACCCTGGTACTGCCCATCGTCCTGCCGCTGCTCGGCGCGTTCCTGCTGCCGCTCGTCGCCCGCTTCGGCGACGGCCTTGCCCGGGCGCTCGGCATCATGCTCGTCGTCGTCAACATCGGCCTCGGCTGGCTGCTGTGGTCGGGTGCGGGCACGGAAGTCGCGGTCACCGCGCTCGGCGGCTTCGAGGCGCCGCTCGGCATCGTCCTTTACGGCGACCGCCTTGCCGCGCTCTTCGTCATGGTGCTCGCGGTCGGCGCACTGATTTTCTGGCCGAAGGCCGAGAACGGCGGCGTCAAGGCCTATACGCTGACGCTGCTGCTCGTTGCCGGCGGCTCGGGCCTCGTGCTCTCGGGCGACCTCTTCAACATCTTCGTGTTCTACGAGATCGTCGCCGTCGCCTCCTACGGCCTTACCGCCTCGGCGGGCAACAAGGACGGCTTCGGCGCGGCCCTGCGCTATCTCGTGCTCGGCTCGCTCGGCTCGTCGCTGGTACTCATCGGCATCGCCCTCATCTACGCGGCGGCGGGCACGCTGAACCTTGCCGACATCGCGCGGCTCGCTGAAGACAAGCTCACGGGCACGACCGGCCTTGCCGCGTTCCTGTTCCTCGTCCTCGGCTTCGGCGTCAAGGCGGAACTCTTCCCGGTCAACACCTGGGTGCCCGAGGTCTACGCCGCCGCGCCGATGCGGGTCACCGCGATCCTTGCCGGCGTCGTCTCGAAGCTCGCAATGGTCGTCATCCTGCGTCTTCTGGTGCTGGTGTTCCACGATCCGGCCTCGATCCAGCTCCTGATGGCGGTGGCGCTCGTCACCATCGTTGCCGGCGAGTTCGCGGCCTATCGGGCGAGCGACCTCAACCGCACCTTCGCCTACTCGTCGATCGCCCAGCTCGGCCTCGTCGCCCTTGCCCTGACCATTCCGGGCACGGCGGGCATCCTTGCCGCGATCGGCATCGCCCTGCATCACGCGGTGGTCAAGCCGGCCTTCTTCGTCATCGCGGAGAAGTGGCGCGGGCCGATCGCCGGGCTTGCCGGCGGCGCCAAGGTGGCCCCGGCCGCCGCGGGCGTGTTCGTGCTCCTGTCGCTCAGCATCATCGGCATTCCGCCGCTGCCGGGCTTCTGGGCCAAGCTGGTCCTTATCGGCGGTGCCATCGACGCGGGTGGTGCCTATGCCTTCGCTGCCGCCGTGGTGCTTGCCGCGACGGTCGTCGAGGCGGCCTATCTCTTCCGCGTCGTCGCCAAGATCTGGCAGCCGGCCGCGGGCGCGAGCCCGGCCCGCTTCGCCTTCGAGGATCTGTCGCCGGCCATGCTGCTCGGCGTCATCCTGATCGCCGCGACCCTGTTCATGGCGCCGATCGGCACGGCTCTTTCCGGTGCCGCCGCGAGCGCCGCAGACGCCGGGTCCTATGTGGCGCGCGTTCTGCCCGGGAGGATGTGACGATGGGTGTGCTCGACATCCTGTTTCTTCTGGCACTGGTGACGACCATCGGGCTCTATGCCTATGGCAACAACCGCTTTGCCGGCATCTTCGGCATGATCGCCTATGCGACCATGACGGTGCTCGTCGTCATCGCCGGCATGGTGCTGTCGGGCGGCGCGTCCGCCGTCCCCTCGGCCATGTCGTTCACGGTGCTCGGCTATCCGATGGGCTGGCGGCTCGACGGGCTCGGCTGGTTCTTCGCCCTTTTGACCACCGGCGCCGGCTTCTTTGCCGCCTGGTACATGAGCGGCGAGTGGAACGAGGCACAGCCGAACAAGCGCATCCAGCACGGCACGCTGGCGCTCAACGTGCTCTCCATGCTGCTGCTCGTCACGAGCGGCGATTTCCTGACGCTGTTCATCGGCTGGGAGCTGGTGAGCTGGGCAGCGTTCGCGATGATGACGCAGCTCGGCGGTCCGGCCGCACGCCGCGCTGCGCTACCTGCTCTACGCCCTTGCCGGCGCGATGGCCCTCTTTGCGGCGATTCTCGTCGTCCGTTCGGCCACCGGCAGCTTCTCGTTCGAGGACTTCGCCGCCGCCGTTCCGGGCATGTCGACCGGCATGAAGTGGGTGCTGTTCGGCCTCTTTGCCGCCGGCTTCGGCGTCAAGATGGCGATCCTGCCGTTCCATCTCTGGCAGGCTCCGGCCTATTCCTTCACGCCCGGCGCCTCGTCAGCCTTCCTCAACGCCGTCTCGGCGCGCATGGGCCTCTTCGCCCTCGTGCTGGTGCTGATGAAGCTGATCACGCCGGCGGTGATGTCCGGCATGGACGTGCCGTTCACCTGGCTCAGCGCCAAGACGGTGCTGATGTGGGTGGCGGCGATCACCATGATCGTGCCGACCTACATCGCGCTGATGCAGACCGACGCGCGCATGCTGCTCGCCTGGCACGGTATCGGCCAGGGCGGCTACATGCTGCTCGGCATTCTCGTCGGCACGCCGCTCGGCGTCGCGGGCGGCCTCCTGCACACCTTCAACTACGCGACCTACCAGATGGCGCTGATGCTGGCCGTGTTCGCGGTGGTGCACCGGACCAAGACGTCGGACCTCGACGAGCTCGGCGGCCTCATCACGCGGATGCCGTTCACCTACATCACGCTGCTGATGGGCATCATCGGCCTTGCCGGCCTGCCGCCGATGAACGGCTTCGTGTCGAAGTGGATGATCTACAAGTCGCTGCTCAACACGCAGCAGCCGCTGTTCCTCATCGCCGCCTTCATCGGCACGCTCGGCACGATCCTCTCGGTCTACAAGCTGATCCACAACATCTTCCTCGGCCAGCTCCGGCTCGAGCATGCCAAGGTCAAGGAAGCGCCGCTGTCGATGCTGCTGCCGATGCTGGCGCTCGCGGGTATCGGTTTCATCACCGGCTACATGCCGGGCCTTGCCCTGTCGCTGGTCGACATGGCCCAGGCCGCAATCGGCGTGCCGCTCATTGAACACCATCTCGGCGGCGTCTATCAGGCAACCGGCTCGCTCAACATGCTCTGGGTGGTCAGCGTCCTCATCGCCGCCATCGGCGTCGGCGCGCTGATCTTCTACTTCCTCGGCAATCGCCGCTACGAAGTCAGCCAGTATGACAACTACGCCGGTGGCCACTTCCTCTCTGCCGACATCCGCTACCACTACAGCCATGAATTCTATCCCGGTCTCGCCCGCGTCATCGGGCCCTGGTACCGCGGCTGGGTGGTCAAGACGGAGCGCGGCCTGACGACGTTCGTCGCCGTCATCGGCGATGTGTGGGGCGGCATCTTCCGCTTCGCCCACACTCCCTTCTATCTGCTTGCCGCCGTCACCCTCGGCCTGCTGTGGGTCGGCCTTCTCGGAAAGATCTGACCATGTTCGAAATTATCGCAGATCTGGTCCTGATGCCGCTGATTGCATTCCTGTTCGGGCTCGTGCTCGTGCTCATGGGGCGCCGCGTGCGCGCCAAGATCGAGCGCCGCGTCGGCCCGCCGGTGCTCCAGCCGATCTACGACATCGTCAAGCTCTACGCCAAGAAGACGCAGATCTCGCACGGCCTCATGCACGACATCTCGATCATGATGCTGCTTGGCGGCTTCATCACCTCCGAGATCTTCCTGCCGGTGCCGGGGCTCGACGGCCTTGCCGGCGAAGGCGACCTCGTCACGCTCGTCTATGTGATGATGGTGCCGCTGCTCGGCATGGCGCTCGGCGTCGGCTCCTGCGCCAACCCGAACGGCTCGATCGGCATCAGCCGCGCGCTGACCGCGATGCTTGCCTATGACGTGCCGTACGTCGTCGTCGTTGCCGGCGCCTGCATCCACTACGGCACCTCGAACCTCGTCGACATCGTGCGCATCCAGCAGGAAGGCGGCATCGCGACCTGGGGCATCACGACGATGCCGCTGCTCGCCATCGCCGGCCTCATCGCCGCGCACGGCATGCTCGGCAAGGAGCCGTTCGAGATCTATATCGCGCCCGCCGAGATCGCCACCGGCCCGATGGTCGAGATGAGCGGCAAGTACATGGGCTCGCTGTTCATCATGCAGTGCTTCCAGTTCTATACGATCGGCGTCCTCTACACGACGATGTTCCTTGGCGGCGGCGAAATGTGGCTTACCTTCCTGCCGAAGGTCGCCCTTGTCGTCTTCTTCTCGCTTGCCGTCACCAACGTGTTCGGCCGCTACAAGACCGAAGACGTCATCCGCTGGATGTGGCGCTGGCCGACCGCCATCGGTCTTGTCGGTCTCGCCCTTGTGATGCTCGACCTGAACTGAGGCAGGAAAGGATCCGAAGATGACTGGTTCTGAAAAACTGCCCGTGCTCGACCAGCCCGAGACCTGCCGCGTTCCGGACGCGGAGGAAAAGAGCCTCTGGCGCAAGGTCATGGACAACTTCGCCGACCATTGCCGGTCGCGGTCGCTGTTCGTGCTGCATTACTGCACCGGCTGCGGGGCGATCGAGCTGCCGCCGACGATCACGTCGCGCTTCGACATGGAGCGGGTCGGCGTGTCGCCGATGGTGACGCCGCGCCAGGCCGATCTCCTGCTGATCACTGGCTACCTGTCGGTGAAGACGCTGAAGCGCGTCATTCTCTCCTACGAGCAGATGCAGGCGCCGAAATACGTCGTCGGCTTCGGCTCGTGCACGATCAATGGCGGCATGTACTGGAATTCCTATGCGACCGTGAAGCGGCTCGACCAGTACATCCCGGTCGACAGCTTCATCGCCGGCTGCATGCCGCGCCCGGAAGCGGTGCAGCAGGTGTTCCTCGACCTGATGGCCAAGATCGACGCCGGCAAGGCAACTGCCTGGCAGGACTACTATCGCAACTACGACACCTATCTCGGCCGCCAGATGTCGCTCTTCGGCGAGGACTGGCACACCCCGACGGACGTCGTGGCGGAAGCCAAGCACTACGGCTATGTCGGCGACGGCACGACCGGACAGCATACGGCGCTGCTCGAGCAGCGCGCCGCCTGGCCGCTCGACAAGGTGCCCGAGCTCTATCCGGCCCGCGGCCGCAACGAGAGGAACCGGCCATGACCGTCGAGACCGGAATGCCGGCGACCCTCGTCGACACGATCCAGCACGAGATCCCGGGCATCAAGGTGACGAGCCAGGGGCCGCGCCGGGTGCGCATCGACGTGCAGCGCGACTCGCTGCCGGCGCTGCTCGAAATGCTGAAGGGCCGGCTCGGCTTCATCCACCTGTCGGCGATCTCCTGCGTCGACTGGCCGGAGACCGACGAGTTCGAGCTCGTCTATCACATCTGGTCGTATGAACGGAAAACGCTCGCCTCGGCCCACATCACCATTCCGCGCAATCCGGGCCGGTTCGTCTCGGTCTACGACATCCATACGCCGGCCGGCTTCTTCGAGCGCGACATCCACGAGATGTTCGGCGTGGTGTTCGTCGGCGCGCCGAACCTTCGGCCGTTCATCCTGACGAGCTGGGGCGGGCCGCCGCCGATGCTGAAGTCGTTCAACACACGCGCTTACGTCAACGAGACCTATGAGTGGGTCGACTATCAGCCCGACTGGCTGAAGGACGTCGAGGCCAAGGGCGGAGGTGTCGAGAAATGAGACCGGAAAACTACCGTCCCGTCAGCCATCCGCCGAGCCACGAATACGAGCTCTACTTCGGCCCGAACCATCCGGGCATCGAGGGCAACTACGCAATCCGCGTGCGCCTGAAGGGCGACGAGGTGCAGGAAGCCATCGCCGACGGCGGCTATCTGCATCGCGGCTTCGAAAAGATCATGGAAGAGCGGCTGTGGATCCAGAACGTCGCTCTGGTGCCGCGCATCTGCGTGCCCGATCCGGTGCCGATGGAAGAGTGCTATTCGCGCGCCGTCGAGCAGCTCGGCGGTCTCGAGGTGCCGGCCCGGGCGCAGTGGATCCGCGTCATGATGCTGGAGATGTCGCGCATCTGCGCCCATCTCTTCACCTTCGGCGGCAATGCCGCGACGGTCGGCTTCTACACCAACATGTTCTGGGGCGTGTCGATGCGCGACCTGTTCCTCGACCTGTTCGAGGAAATCACGGGCGCCCGCATCTATCACATGTACATCACCCCGGGCGGCGTGCGCCGCGACCTGCCGGAGGGACTGCTCGACCGGCTGGCGGCGCTGCTTGACGATCTCGAGAGCCGGCTGCCGGATTTCGAGGACCTGTTCTTCTCGAACAGCGTCGTCATCAACCGCGCCACCGGCACCGGCACGATCACCGCCGAGGAAGCGCTCGCCTGGGGCGTCACCGGCCCGAACCTCAGGGCCTCCGGCCTGCCGTTCGACGTGCGCCGCGACGACCCCTATCTCGTCTATCCGGAGCTCGAGTTCGACGTTCCGACGATGAAGGAAGGCGACGCGCTGGCCCGCATGATGGTGCGCCGGGGCGAGGTGCTGGAATCCATCCGCATCCTGCGCCAGGTCATCGCGCGGCTGCCGCACATCAAGGGTCCGGTGCGCTGTCCGCTGCCGAACCCGCTCGCCTGGAACATTCCGGCCGGCGACACCTTCGCCCGGGTCGAATCCTCCAAGGGCGAGCTCGGCTTCTTCATCGTCTCGACGGGCGGGGCCAAGCCCTGGCGCGTGCATGTGCGCGGGCCGTCACAGATGCATGCCGTGCAGGTGCTGGAGCGCCTGCTCGCCCGCGGCCGGCTCGAGGACATCGCCCAGATCATGTTCTCGCTCGACGCCTGCCCGCCGGAGGTCGACCGCTAACCTTTGCCAGCGCGGGAGGCGGACGCCGCCTTCCGCCAAGGGCCGAAACCGGCACCGCATGAAGCCCGCCGGCAACCGGTCCGAAAGGCCGAATACCCTCTGAGAGGTCCCGACAATGGACGTCACACCGAAGTACAAAGGCAGTTTCCTCAGGCCGCTGAAGGCGTTGTCCTTCCTGTTCCGCGAGCCGGTGACCCTGCCGCTGGAGCCGCGCCCGGCTGCCGAGAACTACCGGGGCTTCCACGTCAACGACTGGGAAAAGTGCATCGGCTGCGGCACCTGCGCCGAGATCTGCGACAATGAAGCGATCAGCATGGTCCACATCCCGGACCTGCCGGAGGACCACAAGGCCGGCGTCAAGCCGCGCCGCCCGGCGATCGACTATGGCCGCTGCTGCTGGTGCGCGCTGTGCGTCGACATCTGCCCGACCGGTTCGCTGGCGCTGTCGCGCGAGTACATCCACATCAGCCGCGAGATGAACACCTTCTTCATCCTGCCGGACGAGAAGGGCATGCACGGGCTCGGCTACCCCATCGGCTGGGGCAAGAACGAGCATTCCGACCTGCTCGACCTGAAGCGGCAGCCGATGAAAGAGGCCGAACCGGAAGCGCGCGGCGACAATTTCAGCGAAATCCTGCCCGGCTTCGACGCGCACACGGCGCTGCTCGAGGCGTCGCGCTGCATCCAGTGCGGCATGTGCCACGAGGCCTGCCCGACCAACATGCACGCGCCGCAGTACATCCGCGCCATCTGGGAAGGCAATATCGAGAAGGCGGTGGAGGAAATCTACCGCACCAATCCGTTCCCGCAGGTCTGCGGCCGGGTCTGCACCCACCGCTGCGAGACGGCCTGCTCGATCGGCCGGCGCGGCGAGCCGGTGGCGATCCGCTGGCTGAAGCGCTACGCGGTCGACGCCGTCGATCCGGACAAGGTCAAGAAGATCGCGCTCGCCGGTGCGGTCAACAAAAAGACCGGCAAGAAGATTGCCGTCATCGGCTCCGGCCCGGCCGGCCTGACCGCCGCGTTCGATCTTGCCAAGATGGGCCATGAGGTCACCGTCTACGAGGCCAAGGGCAAGCCCGGCGGCATGATGCGCTACGGCATTCCCGAATACCGCCTGCCCTATGACAAGCTCGATGCCGATATCGACGTCATCAAGGCGGCCGGCGTTGCCATCGAATGCGGCAAGGCCATCGGCCGCGACGTCGACTTCGAGGCACTGCGGGAGGCCAATGACGCGATCCTGATCGCGACCGGTCTCGGCCAGGGCCGCTCGACGCGCATTCCCGGCAGCGACCATGCAGCCGTCTACTCGGCCGTCGACCTGCTGCATCGGGTCACCGCCGGCGAGGCGTTCGACCTGAAGGAAAGCGCGGCCGTCATCGGCGGCGGCAATGTCGCCTTCGACATCGCCCGCTCGCTCGCCCGCCTGCAGAAGAAGACCTTTGGCAAGGTCGACGTGACGCTCGTTGCCCTCGAGGCGCGGGACCGCATGCTGGCCGACGAAGAGGAAGTCATCGAGGGTGGCGAGGAAGGCGTGAAGGTCTTCACCGGCCGCGGCCCGAAGCAGATCGTCGTTGAAGGCGAAGGCATCAAGGGCCTCGAGACCGTGCGCTGCCTGTCGATCTTCGACGAGGAAGGCCGCTTCCATCCGAAGTATGACGAGGACAACGTGACGCTGCATGGTGCCGCAATGGTCGTCGAGGCCATCGGCCAGGCGTCCGACGTCGCCTATCTCGGCAAGGACGTGACCGAAGCGCTCGAGTGGGCGCGCGGCCGCATCAAGATCGCCAAGGACGGTTCGACCGCATTGCCCTGGCTCTGGGCGGCGGGCGACATGGTCGAGGGTCCGGACGTCATTCACGCCGTTGCCGCCGGCCATCGCGCCGCGACCGGCATCGACACCTTCCTCGGCGGCGGGGAAAACAAGCTGGAGGCCGCGGAATGACAGACTCGACGAAGACCGAAGGCCATTCGGGCGCGCATGCGGCCCTTGCTTCGGCAAAGACGCTGGAAGAAGTGCTGACGACGGCGATGGGCTTCGAAAAGACCGCCCTCACCTTCTATTCCGGACTGGCGGGCAAGGTGTCGAAGCCGATGCGGGCGCTCGTCGAGGAACTGGCCGAGGAAGAGCAGCGGCACTACGACCTTTTTGCCAGCGTGCGCGACCATGCCGACACGGTCGCGCATCTGAAAGACCTCATCGCGACGCCGGAAGAAGACCACAAGTTCGCGGACTATGTGAAAATGCCGGAACTTGGCCCCAATCCGGACGATCAGGCGGTGCTGCAATACGCAATGGGCCGCGAGGATGCTGCCTACAAGCAGTATTCGGCGCTGGCCGATACGACGCCTGAGGGTCCGCTTCGCGATCTCTTCCAGTTCCTTGCCGATGAAGAACTTCGCCACAAGGGCGAACTGGAAAAGACCTATTATGAAATCATCCATTCAGGCGGCGTCTGAGATATTTTTCTGCCCCGAATGAACCCTGCCCGGCGCCACAACGCCGGGCTTTCTTTTTCCATGACTTTTATATTTAGCAGTCGGCGCGCAATCCGGTGTCCGCACCCGGCCGCGGAACAAATCAAAACAAGTCCCATAGGCTGGTCATTTGGATTTTATGCTCTGTATCTATTTAGTTGATACAGACTTTTGCACTCAATACGGCACGTCGACGTGAACTTGAATCGGGTACGGTCTCGTTCTATTGCCGACAGTCACCAGATTGTCGAGCTGCGTCAGAACCTGGCCGAGATCCTCGCCGGACAGCGCGATCCCTTGGGCATTTCCAGCGGCCTCGCTGTGCTCGAGTAGTTTGAAGTAATTGTTGATATTGACCGTCCTGCCGCCGAGATGCAGCGCGTATTCGATTGCCGGCGCCATATAGGCGTACTGAATTTCCTGCGGCGAACCGGCCATCATCGCGGTAAAGGACGGGTCGACCCATTTGGCGTATTCGCGGGCGTCTTCGCCGAGTTCCTTGAAAAACCTCTGCCAATCGGATTCACTGTTCGCCTTGATGCGGATGTTCACGCGGTCCGGCTGATACCATGAGAGCTTCGGGTCGTCGTGCGTCTCCAGGTATTCGAGCGCGGCGCGACCTTCAAGATCGCCGGATTTCGTGTGAACAACGAGGCTCTCGTAGGGGATCGTCTTTCCCTGTTCGGCCCGTGCAAGATTTTGCGTCAACGTCGTGCGGATCGTCCGCTCAAGTACGTTGTGTCCGGAGAGGTATTGGCTCTGCGAACGATAGCTTCCATCGCTCGAAAGCTCCGTTGTCCGACTGTATCTCGTCGAATTCAAACCGTTGATGCGGTGGACGTACTGACCGGACTGACCGCCGAAACCGGAGATGATGTGTTCGACACCTTCGGCAGAGTGGTCCGGCGCTTCCTGTCGAATGACGGATTCCTTTGAGGCAAAGCGAATATCGAAATCGCGAAGAGCCTCGAACTTCGACGTCATTTCATAGTCCTGCTGCATGGCCAATTGCGATTTTCTGCCGAACAGCGATGGTGAAGCGAGGTCACGCTCCAGATATTGGGTGAGCTGAATAGTTTTCCCGTGCGATTCTGCATAGTAATTCAATGAGCCATGGGCGTCGACACCCGGTATTCTCTGATTGACCGGGGCAATCGGAATGGCTCCGGTCGCAAGGATGCTTTCATAAACATCGCGACCGCCACCCTTGCTGGTGTCGGACGGGTCGATTTCGACAAAATCGAACCGGTTATGTTCGATTTTCTCTGTCGCGCGGCCGACGAGACGAAGGAATGCGCCGCCAATATCCAGCCCGTCCTTGGCGAAGCTGCCTTTCGTCAGGCTCGGGTTCCAGATGCCGCCGCCGCTGATGACATCCGACGCCGACTGGCCATAGCCGCCGAACACGACCAGACGGCGGGCGCCGGTCTCCTTGTTTTCGGCCATGCGAACGACGATGCGCTGGGTGACCGTGCTGCCCTCGTCCTTCTTCAGGTCGGCGCCGGCACGGGCCATGAGCTTGCCGCCAAGGGCCCGCCCCTCGATTTCCAGGCCATTGAAGCGGCCGACATCGATCATCACGGTGTCGCCCGGCTGCATGGTCTCGGGCTTGTACGGGTTCGGCACCGGCACCTCGCCGCGCAGGACGGCGCCAAGCCTTTCCTCGCCGGTCACCAGACCATACTGCGCCTGACCGGAGAGATTGCCGGTCAGGAAACCTCTGAAGGTGAAAGCCTTGACCTCAATGTCGGTCGCCGCCTCGGCCTGTGCGCCGGCGCGCAGGGTCAGTGTCGCGCTGCGCAGCGACGAGCCGTCCGATGACACAGACGGGCGCGAAACCGACAGCTCGGCGCTTGACGACAGCCAGCCGTGGATCTTGCCGCGAACATCCACCGGCCCGATGTGGAACGTCCGGTCGCGGGCGATGGTCGGCGTCACATTCTTGTTCGGCGTGAAGACCTTGACCATGACGGTGGTCGGGTGATCGGTCGACAGCATGGCCGAGACGACGCCCTTGCCGAGACCGAAGCCGCCCGCGGGGTCGGCCTTGCCGGCGTCGGCGCCTGCCGGTCGGTCGGCCTGCGGCGTGTCGCCCTTCAGCGTCGCTGCGGCGCCCGCGGTTGCGATGGTGCGCAGGCTGACAATGCTGCCGGCCATTCCGGCGGCGACATTGCCGTTGAGAACCTGAGGCACCACGCTACCGGCAAACGGCGCGCCAAAGGTCGCGACCGCCTGCCGGCTGTCGGAGGTCTGCGGCGCTGCGCCGGTCGGCGTCGCCGGCCTGGCTGCCGACTGTCCCGGCGTTGCGGTGTCCCTGGCGGACTGGAGGGCGCCGTCGAAAGCCTTGCCGCTTTCGGCGGTGCAGACGCCGGGGCTGGCGCTCGCCGACCTGGTCGTCGCTGCCGTGCCCGTGCCGGTCGATGCGCCCTCTATACCCATGATCGTCCCGATAAATTCCGCCACCCACGCTGGCGCCCGACAGGCCGACCGCCGCTGCGTGCAGCATGCCGTTGCAGTGCACCATGTGCAGTTTTGGTTAATTTGACCGCCGGCGACATACGCAGGAATTACGCAGGCACATGCGTAGCTCCGGCTTCAGTGCTGCTGCCGGAGGACATGGCCGGTGGAGATGGCCGATGGACATGACAGGACAGGTCAGCCGCGGTCCGGCAGCCCCTCGCCTTCCCCGGCCGAGACGCGGACCGGCTGGCGGACGATGACCTCGCGATGGGGATAGGGAATCTCGATGCCATGCTCGGCGAAGGTATCCCATAGTGCCAGCAGCACTTCGCCGCGCACGTTGGCGACACCGCCGGCCGGATCGTCGATCCAGAAGCGCAGGACGAAATCCAGCGAGGAGTCGCCAAAGCCGGCGAGATGGCAGACCGGTCCCGGATCGGAAATCACGCGGGCCGGTTTGCCCGCAGCGGCGACGGCCAGCTTTCGCACCTCGTGCGGATTGGCCGCGTAGGAGACGCCAAACGTCAGCTCGATGCGGACGCGGCTGTCGGAATAGGACCAGTTGATCACCTGATTGGTGATCAGATCCTCATTCGGGATGAGGTATTCGCGGCCATCGCGGGTGATGACCGAGACATAGCGGGCGCTGAGCGAGGTGATCCAGCCGAAGGTATCGCCGACCTCGATGACGTCGCCGGGCTTGATCGACTTGTCGAGGAGCAGGATGAAGCCGCTGATGAGGTTGGAGACGACCTTTTGCAGGCCGAAACCGACGCCGACGCCGATCGCGCCGGAAAAGACCGTGAGGCCGGTCAGGTCGAAGCCGATGGTCTGGAAGGCCATCAGGATCGCCAGCAGGAACAGGATGATCCGGACGAACTTCGTGGTCAGGACCCGCATGGTCGGCGAAACGCCGTCGACGTCCTGCATCTTGCGCTCGACAAGCCCGCTGACCGCCTGGGCGAGCCAGATGAGGACGACGAGCGTCACCGCCGTCTTCATCAGCAAGAGCACGGAGACGCGGAGATTGCCGAAATTCACCGCGGCGGCGTCGAGCAGCTCGAGCGTCTGGCCGAGCGAGCCGGTGATGTGCAGCGCGGCGACGATCCATGCCAGTGCGGCAAGGAGGCGGGCAAGCACGCGGCTGCGAATGGCGCGACTGACGATGACGAGGAAAAGCCAGAGCGTGGCAAGGCTCGCCGCCACGGAGACGAGATAGCTGCGGCTCGGCCAGGTCGTCTCGCGCATCACGGCAACCGTCGCCCAAAGCAGGAGCACGAACAGGATGCCGCGGGTGCGATGGGCAAGGACGAGCAGGAAGTGGACCGCCGGCCGGGCAAGGTTCTGCGCCTTCAGGTGCCGGGAAAGCCGCGTCGCGATCGGCATGGCGGCGAGATGGGCGGCAAGGAGCAGGCCGGCGATGATGCCGACCTGAATCCACGTCCAGGGCGCCGAGAGGACGGCCAGATAATTCCACAGATAGAGCGCGAGCTCGCCGAGCTGGTCGGTCAGCGTTCCCCATTCGACGATCTGGGTCTGCTCGTTCATTCGCGATCAGCGCTCCCCGGCCTTGATGTATGCCCATCATCATCCAGGGCCGGAGGGAGATCAAATCGTCGGCGCCCCCGCCTGCCGGCGCGGGCACCACCCAGGTGCCGGATCAGATTGCCTCCGGCACCATCTGGATCGCGCCGCAGGGCACTCGGCGGCGCAGACGCCGCAGCCCTTGCAGTATTCGTAGTTGAACTTGAAGCGGTTGCCGGGGCCGAGCTTGATGACGGCATTGTCCGGGCAGACGCCATAGCAGTTGTCGCACTCGAAGCAGTTGCCGCAGGACAGGCAGCGGCGGGCCTCGTATAGCGCGTTGGTCTCGTCAAGACCGCCGACGACCTCATCGAAGGTCGAGACCCGGCGGGCGTCGGCGAGAACCGGCTGCATGGTGCGCGGCGCGTCGTCGTAATACCAGGTGTTGAGCTTGTCGGAGCTGGCCAGATCGTGCTTCTCGGCCGGGGCGTAGCCCTCGCCGCGCAGCCAGGCATCGATATGCCGGGCGGCCTTCTTGCCGTGGCCGACCGCGACGGTGACCGTGCGCTCGGAGGGCACCATGTCGCCGCCGGCGAAGATGCCGGCCGCGCCGGTCATCATGTTCGGGCCGACCTTGACGACGCCCTGCTCAATCTCGAGGCCCGGCACGTTGTCGAGCAGCGACAGGTCGACGTCCTGGCCAAGGGCAAGAACGACGGAATCGGTTTCCAGCGTCTCGATCTCGCCGGTCGGCTGGGGGAAACCCTTGTCGTCGAGCTCCATGCGCTCGACGGTGATCTCGCCTTCCTCGACATTGCGGATGGTCGACAGCCACTTGACGAGGACGCCTTCCTGCAGCGCCTCCTCGAGCTCGAAGTCGTGCGCCGGCATCTTGTCGCGCGTGCGCCGGTAGACGATCACCGCTTCCTCGGCGCCGAGGCGCTTGGCGGTGCGGGCGACGTCGATGGCCGTGTTGCCGCCGCCATAGACGACGACGCGGCGACCGAGCATCGGCTTGTCCTCGCCTTCCATGGAGCGCAGGACCGAGACCGCGTCGAGCACGCGGGCGGCGGCGCCGGCGGGAATGTAGGCGCGCTTGGCGATGTGGGCACCGACGGCGAGGAAGGCGGCGTCGAAGCCTTCGTCCTTCATGGTGGCGGCGATGTCCTCGACCTTCACGCCGTATTCGATGACGACGCCCATATCGGTGATGCGCTTCACCTCGCCGTCGATGATCTCGCGCGGCAGGCGGTATTTCGGAATGCCGAAGCGCATCATGCCGCCGGGCAGCGGGCCGGCTTCCTTGACCGTCACCTGATGGCCGAGGCGACGCAGGTGATAGGCGGCCGACAGGCCGGACGGGCCAGCGCCGACGATGAGCACGCGCTTGCCGCTCTCCTCGGCCGGCGGGGCAAAGGCCCAGCCCTGCTTCAGCGCTTCGTCGCCGAGAAAGCGCTCGACGGAATTGATGCCGACGGCCTCGTCGACCGCGGCCCGGTTACAGGCGCTCTGGCAGGGATGATAGCAGACGCGGCCCATGATCGCCGGCAGCGGGTTGTTCTCGGTCAGCTTGCGCCAGGCCGCCTCATAGTCGCCGCTCTCGGCGTGAAAGAGCCAGCCCTGGATGTTCTCGCCGGCCGGACAGGCGGCATTGCAGGGCGGCAGGCGGTCGACATAGACCGGCCGCATGGTGCGCCAGGAACCGGTGTGGTTGGCGAGCGACGTGCCGACGTCGAGGGTAATGGCATAGGGATGTTCCATGACTTCGTCCTCGCTCAGGCAGCGTCCAGAAGGCCGTATTCCTCGATCGTCGCGTCGCAGATCTCCTGCAGGCGGGCGACGCGCGGATCGACCGTGTCGCCCTTGAACAGGTGGGCGAAACGCTTCTGAAGCTTGAGATATTCCGTCACCGGCACCTGATGGCGGATCTTGCGCACCGACGTCACCCGGCCATGCTCGGCCTCGAAGATCGGATAAAGACCGGTCTCGACCGCAAGCCGGGCAAGGTGGATCGTCTGGTGCGAGGCAGCGCCCCAGCCAAGCGGACAGGGCACGTTGACCTGGATGTAGCGGGCGCCGTGGATCGACATCGCCTTCTTCACCTTGGCCTCGAGATCGCGCAGATCGGCGACCGTGGCGGTGGCGACATAGGGAATGCCGTGGGCAACGGCGATCTTGGGCACCGACTTGCCGGTACCGAAGACGTTGCCCGGCTCCTCGCCGACGGCGGGGGTCGTCGCGGTGCGCGCGGCCGGCGGGGTCGCCGAGGAGCGCTGCACGCCGGTGTTCATGTAGCCCTCGTTGTCGTAGCAGATGTAGAGCACATCATCGTTGCGCTCGAACATGCCGGACAGGCACTGCAGGCCGATATCGGTGGTGCCGCCGTCGCCGCCCTGGGCGATGACGCGGACCTCGCGCCTGCCCTTCACGCGCATGGCGGCGGCAACGCCGGTGGCGACCGCCGCGGCATTGCCGAACAGCGAGTGCAGCCAGGGCAACTGCCAGGCGCTCTCGGGATAGGGCGTGGTGAAAACCTCGAGGCAGCCGGTGGCGTTGACCGCGATGAGGTTGCCGCCCGCGGCTTCCATCGCCGTATCGATGGCGTAGCGGGCGCCGAGCGCCTCGCCGCAGCCCTGACAGGCGCGATGGCCGCAGGTCAACGCGTTGGAGCGGTCAATCGAGGACTGCACGGTCCGCTCGTCGCTGGAGACGAGGCGGTTGCCGACCGTGAGGGTGCCCTTCTGATAGAACTTCAGCTTCTGCACCGCCGCGCCGTCGGCCGGATTGGTGTCGCTGGTCATGTCGTCGTTCCTTTCCATCGCCGCACCCTCAGCTTTCGGTCGCCATCTGCCGGAGCAGATTTTCGGCGATCGGGCCGGAGCGGCGGACCTTGCGGCTGCGATGAATGTTTCGCGCCACGATGCGCTCGTTGAGATCGAGGAAGTGCGTGCCCTCCCAGGGCTGCACGAGGGCCTGGCGGAACAGGTCGGCCAGCGAGCGCATGGTGATCGGCCGGCCGCCGAGGCCGGCGACGGCGGAATGCAGGCGCGGCGGGCGCGCCATGTTGCGCAGCGCAAGGTCGATGTCGTTGGCGAGCGGGCCGCCCATGCCGACGGAGATGCTCTTCTCGACGACGACGATGTGCTCGGCCTCGGCAAGGGCGTCGCGAAGCTGGTCGACCGGGAACGGCCGATAGGAAATCAGCGTCACGAGACCGATGAGGAAGCCTTCCTCGCGGAGCTCGTCGATGGTGTCCTTGATGGTGCCGCAGACCGACCCCATGGCGACGACGATGAGCTCGGCGTCATCGGTGCGATAGGTGCGAAGCAGACCGCCAGTGCGACGGCCGAACTGCTCCTCGAACTCGTCGGCAAGAACCGGAATGAGGCTCAGCGCCTGCTGCTGCTTGTAGTGCTGCAGGAAGCGGACCTCGGTGAAGGCTTCCGGGCCGACCATCGCGCCGATCGAGATCGGGTCGGCGGGGTCGAGCACCTGCACCGGCTCATAGGGCGGCAGATATGCATCGACGTCTTCCTGAAGGGGAATGTCGACCCGCTCGACGGCGTGGGTGAGGATGAAGCCGTCGACGCAGACCATCACCGGCATCGACATTTCCTCGGCCAGCTTGAAGGCCTGGATGTGCAGGTCGACGGCTTCCTGATTGGTCTCGGCGAAAAGCTGCATCCAGCCGGCGTCGCGCATGCTCATCGCATCGGAGTGGTCGTTCCAGATGTTGATCGGCGCGCCGATGGCGCGATTGCCGAGGGTCATGACGATCGGCAGGCCGAGGCCCGAGGCGTTGTAGACGGCCTCGGCCATGAACAGGAGGCCCTGGCTCGCCGTTGCCGTATAGGCCCTTGCGCCGGCGGCGCTGGCGCCGATGGCGACGGAGAGCGCGGCGAACTCGCTCTCGACGTTGATGTATTCGCAGCCCTTGAGCTCGCCGGAGCGGACCAGCGAGCCAAGCCCCTCGACGATGTGGGTCTGCGGCGTGATCGGGTAGGCGCAAATGACTTCCGGCCGGCAGAGCGCGATCGCCTCGGCCATCGCCCGGGAGCCTTCAATCTGTTTCAGCATGTTGGTCGCCCCCTCAGGCGGAAAGTACCTTTTCCTGTTCCAGCGCCGCGTCGTAGGCCTCGCGCGCCGCCGCGACATTGGCCTCGCCAATGCGGCCGGCGAAGGCCTGACGGATCGCGGCCTCGACCGCATCGATATGCACCTGGCCGCCAAGGGCGGCGAAGGCGCCGAGCAAGGCCGCGTTCGGCACCGGACGGCCGACATGCTTCATCGCCAGCTCGGTCGCCGGCACGATGACGGTATGCCCCTTCGGCAACCGCGCGACGACAGGATCGATGTGCAGGTCGGCAAGCGGCTTGTTGGTGTTGACGAGCAGCCAGCCGTCCGGCTTCAGGCCCTGGAAAACGTCGACCGCGCGGAACAGGGTCGCGTCCAGAACGATGAGGCAGTCGGGCTCGAGCACGGGCTCGCGCAGCCGGATTTCGCGGTTGGCAATGCGGCAGAAGGCGACAACGGGCGCGCCGGTCCGCTCCGAGCCGAAGCTTGGAAAGGCCTGCGCATTCTTGCCTTCGAGAAATGCCGCGACCGACAATAGCTCGGCCGCGGTGACCACGCCCTGGCCGCCGCGCCCATGAATTCGCACCTGAAACATATGATCCCCCAAACGGAGTTCCGGCTTCCTGGCTGCGGATTTCGGCATCCGCATCTGTCTTCGCCTCGCGTGCCGGCGAACACGACCTTCGTATGAGACCGCGCTTCGGGCTCTGCTTAAAGCTCAAACTTTGGGCTTGCGCATTGACCCAGCACAAGGCGCCCCGCCGCGACCACGAATGGCGTCGTCGGCAGGGCGGTGGCGGCTGGGCGCCGGACGGGGCCGCGCCTCAGCGGGAAGCGCAAAGCCCCTGCAAAATCTGGGACCTGACGATGGCGGCGAGATCGTCCGAGATCGGCCTGTCCTTCTCGATGAGCGAGCGGAAGGCGATACCCTGAAACAACGCGACGATGAGCCGCGCGCGTTCCTCGGCTGCATAATCCTTCGAGAACAGCCCGACATCCTGGCCGGCAGAAACCAGCGCAGCGATTCGGTGGGTGTAGTCGGTGACCATTTCCATCAGCCGCGAATAGACGATGACGTCGCGGGTTCGCGTTTCCTCGGAAAAGAGGATTTTCGGCAGGGCCGGCATGCGCTGCAGGAAGCTGAAATGGAACGCCACGAGGGCGCCGATCGCGTCGACAGGCTCGAGCTCGTCGAGATGCTCCGCGTTCAACCCCTCGATCAGGCGCTGATGTGCCAAGGAAATCATTTCCTTGAGCAATTCGTCCTTGGAGCCGAAATGCAGCATGACCGTCGGCTGCGCGATTTCCACGCGCAACGCGATCTCGCGCGTGGTCAGGCCGGACATGCCAGCCTGACCGACGATATCGAGCGCCGCGATCAGAATTTCGCGGCGGCGGGTAGCCTTGTCCTTGCGGGCACGCTTCTTCGGTACCGGTGATGCATCCATGACTTCATTTCTTGGGTGGCAATGCGGGCGACACGCCCGGGACACCCCGGAATATATCATGGCATTGCACACAGCCGGTCATCACTTCCGAGAGATGAGTTGCCGCACCCGCCAGATCACCCGCCTCGGCAGCATCGGCAAGGGCCCGGGCGCCACCCTCGACGGCGGCATTCATGCTCGAGAGAACCTCGAGCTTCTCGTCGGTGATGTCGTCGAGGCGCAGGTAAGGAATGATGCCGCCGCGCGGGATGTAGTGGTTGGCGATGCTGCGGGCGCGCTCGGCCGCCATCCGGCCGTTGTGGGTGGCGATGCCGGCGGCCGCGCCCTGCAGGTCGAGCAGGATTTCCTGCATCACCTGGCGCAGGGTGAGGTCGTCGCTGTAGCGGGTGTGCTGCGTCGTCAGATGCTGCACCTCCTTCAGCGTCTCCTTCGAGATTTTGGAGATGCGCTCGCGATATTCCGGCGCCAGCATCATCATGTTCGGCATGTTGCCGCCCATGCCGGCCATGCCATTCATGCCGGCCATACCGCTCATCCCCGACATGCCAGCCATACCGCCCATACCGGCGGTTTCCGGCTCGCCGGACCACGCCAGATTGCCCGCAACGAAAATGGCGGCGGCCGCAATCGCAGCCCCCGCCAGAATGCCCTTCGACTTGTCCATGGTTCCCTCCAGACGTTTTATAATCGTTTGATCACAGTTTAAATGATCAAATGATCATGTTGTCAATCGGGAACCTGTGATCCGCCGCGATTTCAGCGGATATTGCACGCCGCGCGGACGCCGGAGGCGATGCCGTCGGCAAAGCGTGTCGCGCCGCCCTTGGCGAAATGGCCGTTGTCGACGAAATCGCTGTCGGGGAAGCTGTCGGCGTTGAGGCGGATGAAGGGGACGCCGAGTTCCATCGCGACCTCTTCGAGAACGGCGTTGAAATGCTCCTGGATCGGGCGCACGTCCTTGTCGTCGACAAGCGGGAACCAGCCGTAGCGGCTCGCCTCGGTCAGGCGGGCATAGTTGAGGATCTGGGCGACGAAGACGGTACGGCGGCCTTCGGCGTCGTTGATCGCCTTGATGTTGCGCAGGTTGTCCCGGTAGATCGCCTCAAGACGCGGATCGATGCCGGCCCTGGCCGGTTCGCCGCGATAGTCCGCCTTGTTCGGCATATAGCCCGTCTTCAGGAAGCGGGAGTTCATGAGGAAATTGGCGATCGAGGTGACGCCGGTCGTCGTGCGGATCCACAGGAAATCCTTGTGGTCGAGCATGTGATAGTCGGCGTAGCCCGGATCGAGTGTCGGCAGGAATGAATTGCGGATGTCGTTCCAGCCGACATAGTAGACGGCGCAGTCGATGGCCTCGCGCTTCATGTAGAACGCGGACTGGATGGTGTGTTCGGCCGTCGAATAGCCGGGCACGCCGAAATTGATGACCCGGGCGTCGGTCAGGCGGCGCTGCAGTTCGTCCGGCCAGGTCTCGCCGTTCCGCACGCCGAGGTCGTAGGTCGAGGAGCCGCCGACAACGGCGATGCGCGGCAGGCCGGCCCGATCAGCGCCAACTTCGGTCGTCGCATCAACGCGGCGATGGCCGTCGGCGTCATGCACAAAGAAGCCGTTGTCGAAGCCCGGTGTCGGCACGCCCTGCAGCAGCGGGTGGTAGGTGAAGCGCTTGCGCTCCGTCAGCGACACGGTCCTCAGCGGCAGGAACGAGTTCTTGAGGCCGAGCTGGGCCAGAACCTCGGTGCCGAGACCGAAGCCGAGGTCGAGCGAGGTGACGACGATCAGCAGCCAGGATAGCTTCAGCCAGCCGAACCGGCCGAGGATCGCGGCAAGGACGCCGGCACCCGCGACGATGATGCCATAGGCCCAGAGCGGACTTTTCGGCGCGCTTTCAGGTGCGAACCCGGCAAAGGCCCAGACGGCGATACCGGCCAGAACGATGATCGAGGCGAGCGCGACCGGAATGATGCGGTCGAAGTCGAATGCCTGCGGCTTGCGCTGGGCCGGGCCGAGGTAAGCGTCGTGTCCGAGTGCCATTTCGGTACTCCCATTTTGGATCGCCTGCCCGGCCGCGCGCCTCGCTCTGACACGGGGCGGCGACAGCGACGCGGCCGTCGACCTCTTTCAGCAACCAGCATGCCAGCCGGTCGAATCCCCATGTCCGGACAGGCCTCACCACCCTGGGCCGACCCAAGGGAAATCGTTAATCATCAATAATCACGGATACTTATCGTTCTCCGTGCGAGAACCGCCGACGCTGACGGCAGCGTTTTCGGTGCTCGTCCCAACCCGGCACAGCAGCGCTGGCACGCTTCTTGTGACCCGAGGGGCAAGCCCGGACCGGCAATCGGCCGGCAAGAGAGACACTCACGAGGTAGCCTCGACCATGCGGACCAACGAATTGCGCCACGAGATTGCGGTCTTCTCGTCCTTCGACGAGGTTGCCGACCGCTGGACCGCCCTGGAGCAGCGCGGCTTGCACACCCCGTTCCAGACGCTGCCCTGGTGCCGCACGTTGATGGAGAAGGTCGGCGGCGGCGCCGAGCCGGTGCTTGTCGTCGTGACCGATCGCGACGGCCGCGACCTGATGCTGCTGCCGCTGGTTCGCCGGCAGCGCAATCGGCTCATGGTCATCGAATTCATCGATTTCGGCTATTCCGACTACAACGCGCCGCTGCTCGGCACGCCGCATGCGATCGACGCCGACTATATGAAGACACTGTGGCAGGCCATTCTCGAGGCCCTGCCCGCGGCCGACACGCTGCATCTCGACAAGCAGCCGGAACAGATCGGCGGCGTCGCCAATCCGCTCGTCGGGCTTGTCGGCAGCCGGCCGGTGAAGCTGATGTCCCATGGCGTCGCGCTGCCGGAGAAGTGGGCCGACTTCCACGAGGTCGTCCTGTCGAAGCGGACGGCCAAGTCGATCCGCCAGCAGGGCCGCCGCCTCGCCCGCGCCGGCAAGGTGACCTTCATTCACAGCCGCGAAGGCGAAAAGGCCGCCGAGCAGCTGTTCGACGGGCTCGTCGAGCTGCGCATTGCCCGGTTTGCCAAGCTCGGCCGGGACGAGCCGCTGCTCGATGACGGCGTGCGCTCGTTCTATCGCTCGATGGTTTCGGCCGGCAAGGCGATGATGATGGGCATCAAGGTCGATGGCGAGATCATCGCCGTGCTTTACGGCCTGGTCGAGGGCCGCAGCTTCAGCCTGCTGATCCTCGCCATGGCGAGCGGCGACTGGGAGAAATATTCGCCGGGCCTCGTCATGGTCGAAAGCGGCATGGCGCACCTGCACAAGACCGGCTTTCGCTATTTCGACTTCACCATCGGCGGCGAGCGCTACAAGCGCCAGTTCGGTGCCGATGACCGCACGCTGTTCGAGGTGCGCCGCTCGCTGTCGTTCCGCGGCCTGCCGGACGCCGTCCTGCAGAACCTTCGCTACAGCGCGTCGCGCAACGCCACCGCCCGCCAGCTCGTCGATGCCTATCGCAACCTCGTTGCCTCGCTCACCCGCAAGCCGGACGGCGACGCGGAGGTGAGCGAAGCGCACACCGATCAGGCCGCCTGACGCCCTGCCCTGCACAAGGAGCAAATCCATGGCCAGCAATTTTCACGAAGACTTCTCGGAACGTGCGGTCGCCATGCCGTCCGAGCGTTCGACCGGGCTGGTGCTTGCCGGCGCCGCGGCGATCGGGGCCTGGCTGTTCTGGCCGGCGACGCTGCCCTCGGCGATCCTCACCGGTTCGGCCGTGACCCTCGGCATCCTCGCCATCGGCGCGCCATCGCTGCTGAAGACGGTCAACCTTCTCTGGTTCCGGCTGTCGCTGCTGCTCAACCGCATCGTCGCGCCGGTGGTGATGGGGCTGCTCTATTACCTCGTCATCACGCCGTTCGGCCTCGTCATGCAGCGCCGCCGCGATCGCTGCGCCATCGCCGCGACGAGACCGTCACCTCCTACTGGGTGGCGCCGGACGCCGGCGAGCGCTCGATGATCAACCAGTTCTGACGCCAGACGCGACAGGGAGACATCCGATGTCCGCATTCTTCCGCGAATTCACCGCCTACATGGGCGCCCGCCGCAAGTGGTGGCTGATGCCGATCATGCTGATCCTGCTGGCCTTCGGCGGCCTGCTCGTGCTCGCCCAGGGCTCGGCCATCGCCCCGTTCATCTACACCGTGTTTTGAGGATAGCGAGATGCGTATTCTCGGTTTGTCGGCCTTCTATCATGACAGCGCCGCGGCGCTGATCGAGGACGGGCGCATCGTCGCCGCCGCCCAGGAGGAGCGCTTCACCCGCAAGAAGCATGATCCGGCCTTTCCCGAGAACGCCATCCGCTACTGCCTCGAGGCGGCGGACGCGACGCTCGACGACGTCGACCATGTCGTCTTCTTCGAGAAGCCGTTCCTGAAGTTCGAGCGGCTGCTCGAGACTTACCTCGCGACGGCGCCGCGCGGCTTTGCCTCGTTCCGCATGGCGATGCCGCTCTGGATCAAGGAAAAGCTGTTCCAGAAGTCGAACCTCGTCTCGTCGCTGGCGCCCTTTGCCCCCTCGGGCGAGGTCGAGAAGAAGATGCTCTTTGCCGAGCATCACCAGAGCCATGCGGCATCCGCCTTCTTCCCCTCGCCGTTCGAGGAAGCCGTCGTCCTGACCATGGACGGCGTCGGCGAATGGGCGACGACGTCGGTGGCGATCGGCCGGGGCAATCGCCTCGAGACGCTGCGCGAGATCCGCTGGCCGCATTCGCTCGGCCTGCTCTACTCCGCCTTCACCTACTACACGGGCTTCCGGGTCAATTCGGGCGAGTACAAGGTCATGGGCCTTGCGCCCTACGGCACCCCCCGCTACGCCGACCTCATCATGAAGCACGTCGTCGACGTCAAGCCGGACGGCAGCTTCTGGATCGACCAGCGCTATTTCGACTATGCGACCGGCCTCACCATGACCAATGACCGGTTTGCCGATCTGTTCGGCGGTCCGGCGCGCAAGCCGGAAGATCCGCTGACCCAGCGCGAGATGGACCTTGCGGCCTCCGTGCAGGCGGTCACCGAGGAGATCGTGCTGCGCATCACCCGCGATCTCGCCCGCTCGACCGGCATCCGCAATCTCTGCCTTGCCGGCGGCGTTGCGCTCAACTGCGTGGCAAACGGCAAGGTGCTGCGCGACGGCGCGTTCGAGCGCGTCTATGTGCAGCCGGCGGCCGGCGATGCCGGCGGTGCCCTCGGCGCGGCGCTTGCCGCCTATTACGAGCACCTCGGCAACGAGCGCGTCGTCGACAACCGGATGGACGCCATGCACGGCGCCTATCTCGGTCCGGAATTCTCCGACGACGACATCGCCGACCGGCTCGACGCGATCGGCGCGCGCTACCGCGTCGTCAGTGACGATGCGCTTCTGTCGGAGACCGTCGATGCGCTCGAGGCCGGCCATGCCGTCGGCTGGTTCCAGGGCCGCATGGAATTCGGCCCGCGCGCCCTTGGCGGCCGATCGATCCTTGGCGATCCGCGCAATCCGGCGATGCAGAAGACACTGAACCTGCGGATCAAGTATCGCGAGAGCTTCCGGCCGTTCGCGCCGTCGGTGCTGCGCGAGGACGTGTCGGACTGGTTCGAGATCGAGGACGACAGCCCGTACATGCTGATGGTGGCGGATGTGAAGGAAGACCGCCGGCGCCAGATGAGCGATGCGGAACGCTCGCTGTTCGGCATCGAGAAGCTGAACGTGCCGCGCTCCGACATTCCGGCGGTCACGCATGTCGATTACTCAGCCCGCATCCAGACGGTGCACGAGGAGACCAATCCGCGCTACCACGCGCTGATCTCGGCCTTCAAGCAGCGCACCGGCTGTCCGGTCCTCGTCAACACCAGCTTCAACGTGCGCGGCGAGCCGATCGTCGGCAGCCCGGAAGACGCCTTCCGCTGCTTCATGGGCACGGAGATGGAAACGCTGGTGATCGGCAACTGCATCCTGCGCAAGACCGACCAGGACCCTGACCTCGCCGAGGACTATCGCGACCGCTTCGAGCTCGACTGATCGAGCCCGGCCGGACAGGGCACGCGGACGCGGCTGTCAGTGCGGCCGCGTCGGCAGGAATCCCACCCCCTCGGACACGAGAAAGTCGTGCAGCGCGGCGGCGGCCGGCAGGAAGCGCTTGTCGGACCGCTTGACGACGAACCATTCGCGCCGGATCGGCAGGCCCTCGACATCGAGTTCGGCAAGGCGACCGTCGGCAAGCTCGACGGCAACCGTGTGGGCCGAGATGAAGGCGATGCCGAGGCCGGCCATCACCGCCTGCTTGATCGTCTCGTTCGAGCCGATCTCCATGCCGATGCGCGGCGATATCCCCTGCACGGCGAACAGCCGCTCCATCAGCATGCGCGTGCCCGATCCCGATTCGCGCATCAGGAAGGTCTCGCCGGCGACGTCGGCGATGCCGATGCGTCCACCTTGCGCCAGCGGATGGTCGGGCGCTGCGATCAGGATGTGCGGATGGGCGCCGAGCACGGTGCGCTCGACCGGCAGGTCCTCCGGGGGCCGGCCCATGATCGTCAGGTCAACGGTGTCGTCGCGCAGAGCCCGGATGATGTCTTCGCGATTGCCGACAAATAGTCGCACCTCGATGCCGGGGTGCGAACGGCTGAACGCTCCAACCGCATGGGGCGCGAAATACTTCGCGGTACTGACGACGCCGAGGGACACCTTGCCGCCGCTGAGGCCCTGAAGAAGCTCCAGCTCTTCCAGACAGCCGTCGAGCGCCGCCTCGACGCGGACCGTCGCGGCGAGCACCGAGCGGCCTGCATCGGTCGGGCGGAAACGGTCGCCAACCCGCTGCAACAGCGGCATTCCAGCCGATTCTTCTAATAAACGAATCTGTGTCGTGACCGCCGGCGGCGTGACGTTGAGGATCGACGCAGCGCCTGTGACGGTGCCGGTATCGACCACCGCCTGGAGGGCGCGGAGCTGTTTCAGCGTGACGGTTCGGAGCGACATCGGATTTAATTTTTTTTATCCAGACATAAATTTATTCAAATTTACTTATGTACCGACTTTCGTCAAGGTCCCGTTCCGAAGAGGCGAGCAAGGGCCGGCCGAGAGGCGAACGGCCCCCTGCGAAAAAACGCCCCGACACCTCG
>JAWKVW010000029.1:0-2500 GCA_041397845.1 Hyphomicrobiales bacterium
GCTGACGCGCTCAACGCGAAGATGGTGACGCTGGAGAAGCGTAAGAAGGAACTGGAACTGTTCCTGGCCGAAGCCGACGAGCCGCCACCGCTGCTGCACCCAAGCATGGCACTGCAATACCGCAAGCGGGTCCAACAGCTTTACGACGCCCTGCAGGACGACGACGAGGGGAAGCGGATCGAGGCCGCCGACACGCTGCGCTCGCTCGTGGATCAGATCGTGCTGACGCCGGTCGACGGCAAGGTGGAGATCGACGTTCAGGGCGATCTCGCTGGAATCCTTACGATTTCCACGCAAAGCAAAAACCCCGCAGCGGGCGCTACGGGGTCGCAAGTAAAGATGGTTGCGGGGGCAGGATTTGAACCTGCGACCTTCAGGTTATGAGCCTGACGAGCTACCGGGCTGCTCCACCCCGCGTCAACTGCCTGGGAACGCGAAAGCGCCCCGTCTGTCTCCGGCCCAACCGAAGATCAGGGAGCTTCGAGAAGTTTTGCCGGAGGAAAAGCGCATCGTGCGAGAAGGTTCGAAGAAAACCGTATTTGGCAGGCCCGGCAGCGACCTACTCTCCCACGTCTTAAGACGCAGTACCATCGGCGCTGAGGAGTTTAACGGCCGAGTTCGGAATGGGATCGGGTTTAGGCTCCTCGCAATAACCACCGAGCCGGCGAAATACGGTTAAACTAACTGGTTTCTCCATGACCGATGTCCGGATGGACATTGGAATAATGAGAGTGATCAAGCCAATCGAGCAATTAGTACCGGTAAGCTTCACACATTGCTGCGCTTCCACACCCGGCCTATCAACGTGGTGGTCTTCCACGGCTCTCAAGGGAGAACTTGTTTTGAGGTGGGTTTCCCGCTTAGATGCTTTCAGCGGTTATCCCGTCCGTACATAGCTACCCGGCTCTGCCGCTGGCGCGACAACCGGTACACCAGAGGTACGTCCATCCCGGTCCTCTCGTACTAAGGACAGATCCTCTCAATTCTCCTACACCCACGGCAGATAGGGACCGAACTGTCTCACGACGTTCTAAACCCAGCTCACGTACCACTTTAATCGGCGAACAGCCGAACCCTTGGGACCTGCTCCAGCCCCAGGATGTGATGAGCCGACATCGAGGTGCCAAACGATGCCGTCGATATGGACTCTTGGGCATCATCAGCCTGTTATCCCCGGCGTACCTTTTATCCGTTGAGCGATGGCCCTTCCACGCGGGACCACCGGATCACTATGGCCGACTTTCGTCTCTGCTCGACTTGTCAGTCTCGCAGTCAGGCGGGCTTATGCCATTGCACTCAACGAGCGATTTCCGACCGCTCTGAGCCCACCATCGCGCGCCTCCGTTACTCTTTGGGAGGCGACCGCCCCAGTCAAACTACCCACCACACACTGTCCCGGATCCGGATAACGGACCGCGGTTAGACATTCGTGACTTCAAGGGTGGTATTTCAAGGATGACTCCACCAGAGCTGGCGCTCCGGCTTCAAAGTCTACCACCTATCCTACACATGACGACACGAATGCCAGTGTGAAGCTATAGTAAAGGTGCACGGGGTCTTTCCGTCTGACCGCAGGAACCCCGCATCTTCACGGGGAATTCAATTTCACTGAGTCTGCGTTGGAGACAGCGGGGAAGTCGTTACGCCATTCGTGCAGGTCGGAACTTACCCGACAAGGAATTTCGCTACCTTAGGACCGTTATAGTTACGGCCGCCGTTTACCGGGGCTTCGATTCAAAGCTTGCACCTCTCCTCTTAACCTTCCGGCACCGGGCAGGCGTCAGACCCTATACGTCGCCTTACGGCTTCGCAGAGCCCTGTGTTTTTGCTAAACAGTCGCCACCCCCTGGTCTGTGCCACCCCCGACTGGTTGCCCAATCGGAGGTCTCCCTTCTCCCGAAGTTACGGGAGCAATTTGCCGAGTTCCTTCAACGCAGTTCTCTCAAGCGCCTTGGTATACTCTACCAGTCCACCTGTGTCGGTTTCGGGTACGGTCTATACGTGGGAGCTATTTCCTGGAACGCCTTCGCTGCCGAACCAATCCGATAAGGATCGACAATTTACGGAATTCGTCACTACCCACAGGCTGGGGAATATTAACCCCATTCCCATCGACTACGCCTTTCGGCCTCGCCTTAGGGGCCGGCTAACCCTGCGCAGATTAGCTTTACGCAGGAACCCTTGGACTTTCGGCGGGAGTGTCTCTCACACTCCTTGTCGTTACTCATGTCAGCATTCGCACTTCTGATACCTCCAGGAGCCCTCACGGGTCTCCCTTCGCAGGCTTACAGAACGCTCCGCTACCGCGTGCTTTCGCACACCCGCAGCTTCGGTGCACGGCTTGAGCCCCGTTACATCTTCGGCGCAAGAACCCTTATTTAGACCAGTGAGCTGTTACGCTTTCTTTAAATGATGGCTGCTTCTAAGCCAACATCCTGGTTGTTATGGGATTCTCACATCCTTTCCCACTTAGCCGTGACTTGGGGACCTTAGCTGGCGG
>JAWKVW010000029.1:7500-43956 GCA_041397845.1 Hyphomicrobiales bacterium
CGACAACGGCGCCACTGAGACCGAGGCCGAGGACGCCATCCAGGCCATCGAGGCCGCCTACGATCCGACCCGCATTCGCGAGGGACAGAAACTGCGCCTTGCCTATGCCCAGGCCGAGGACGACATCGATCGCGCCCGCCCGGTTCGCATCAGCCTCTATTCCGAGCAGACCCACGAGGCGACCATCGCTCTCGCCGACCATGGTCATTTTGTCCTCGCCGAGGAGCCCTCGGTCGACGAGCTGTTTGCCGATCAGTTCGCCGAGACCGAGGAGGAAGAGGATCTCGGCCCGGCCACCCGCGTCTACGAGGGCATTTACGAGACCGCCCTTGCCAACGACATTCCCTCGCCGCTGATCAAGGATCTGGTGCGGATCTTCTCCTTCGACGTCGATTTCCAGCGTCGCACCGCCTCCAGCGATTCGATGGAGGTCCTCTACTCGATGGAGAGCGAGGACAGCGACCAGGCCTCGGAAATCCTCTATGCCGCGATCAATGTCGGCGGCACGCTGCGCAAGTTCTACCGTTTCCGCAGCCCCGATGACGGCTATGTCGACTACTATGACGAGACCGGAAAGAGCGCCAAGAAGTTCCTGCTGAGAAAGCCGGTCGCCAACGGTCGTTTCCGCTCGCCGTTCGGCGCCCGCCGCCATCCGATCCTGCGCTACGTCAAGATGCACACCGGTGTCGACTGGGCTGCCCCGCGCGGCACGCCGATCATGGCTGCCGGCAACGGCACCATCGTCGAGGCCGGCTGGAAATCCGGCTACGGCAAATACATCCGCATCCGCCACGCCAACGGCTACGAGACGGCCTATGCCCACCAGTCCGCCTTCGGCCGCGGCATGGAAAAGGGCGCCCGGGTCCGCCAGGGCCAGATCATCGGCTATGTCGGCTCGACCGGCCTCTCCACCGGACCGCACCTGCATTTCGAGGTGCTGGTCAACGGCCGCCACGTCGACCCGATGCGCATTCGCCTGCCGCGCGGCCGCGTCCTGTCCGGCGAGATGCTGGCTTCCTTCGAGCGCGAGCGCGACCGGGTCGATGCGCTGATGGCCAAGGGCACGCCCTCGACCCGGGTTGCCACCGCCTCCGCCGCCATTCGCTGATCTCTGCCGCGCGCCCTTGTGGTAGTCGTCCACGCCGCGCGCCCGCGTCGGTTCTGCGACAAGGCGGCCGGCATTTCCGCATGATGAAAGTCAAGACTTGCGCCTTTGCCTCGGTCTATGATGGCAGCAATCGGGGAAGGCTGCTTACCGTTCGGGGCGGCTCCGCCAGGTCCGAATGGCAGTTTTCCCGGTGACATGACAGTGCAACGCTCGGGCGGGAACAACCGGCGACCATGGCTGCCAGACGATCGATAACGGCGATACTGCGATTGAGCGGCGGTGCCCGCGCGATCGCGCTTGCCGCGATGGTGCTGCAGGTCGCCTTCGCCACCGCCCACCTTGGTTCCGGCGCCGCGCGCGTCACCGGCAACCAGCCCGTTCCCGGCAGCCTCGGCTTCATCGAGATCTGCACCGGCAGCGGTTTCGTTCGTGTGCCCCTTGGCGCCGCCGACGCACAGCGCGGTGACGCCTCCACGATCTGCCCCGTCTGCGCCAGCGCCTGCGTGTCGAGCTTCGACCAGGCGGTGTCCGTCGCCGATCCGGTTCCCCCGGTTCTGGTCGCGATCGACGCGACGACGACGCTGGCCCCCGCCGCGATCCATCATCAGCGATCGTTGAGCGACGGTCCCATTCGCGCGCCGCCTTTCCGTAACGCCTGACCCGACAGCGGAAAATCAGGGCCATGGCGACCCGGTCGTCGGGCGGACAGTGCCCCGTCTAGCCTGACGACGGTCGCGGGCCTGAATTTCCGAACCTTGAAATAAATCAACGAGATTTCAAAGCGTTACGATACCGGTGTCCGATTTCGGCCCGGAGAAAGGTATGATCATGCATCGCCGTGATTTCCTGATGACCGCCTCTGCCGGCGCCATCGCCGCCACCACCTTCGGCATCGCCGCGCGCGCCGAGGAAATGAAGATGCAGATGCCCTGGGACTGGACCGACGAGCACGGCCTCGTCCGCAACCTGCCCAAGGACACCGACCCCCTGACGGACGAGTTCAAGAAATATCCGCGTTGTCCCTATTGCGGCATGGTCCGCCAGAAGTTCAGCTTCTCGCGCCATCTGATCGTCTATGAGGACGACACGGTCGACGGCACCTGCTCGATCCATTGCGCCGGCATCAGCCTCGCCCTCAACATGGATCGCGGCCCCAAGACCATTTACGTCGGCGACGCCGGTGCCGATGGCGAGGTCAAGCCGCTGATCGATTCGGCCGCCGCCACCTATGCCATCAACCCGAACAAGCCCGGCACGATGACTGCCCGCTCCAAGTTCGCCTTCAGTGACAAGGCAAAGGCCGAGGCCTCGGGTGGCGAGTTGACCGACTTCAACGGCGCCCTGCGCGCCGCTTATGCCGACATGGCCGAAGACTCCATCCGCATCCGCAAGAACCGCGCCGAGAAGCGCCGGAAGGCCGGTTGATGAGCCGGCTCCCGGCCGGGCGCTGATGCCCGCCGGATCGTTGTGACGGATGCTTGAGGATACCGGGCATCCGTCGCCGATTTCGGGCCGCGCGTGACTTTCCGCCCCGATCGCGCGCGCGGCCCCTTCGATCCCGGAATGAAAGGACACCGTTGCCATGTGCCACCGTCATGGTCCGGTCATCGCAAAGACCCTCCCCCGCCGCCGTTTTCTCCAGCTTGCTTCCGTCATGGCGTTGAGCGCCGCCCTGCCGCCATTCGTGCGCCCCGCCCTTGCCGAGGCCGCCCGGGTCGACCTGCCCGCGCCCGGCCCGCGCGACACCTGCCCGGTCTGTGGCATGTTCGTCGCCAAATACCCCGAGTGGATCGCCACCGTGCTGTTCACCGACGGCAAGGTCGATCACTTCGACGGTGCCAAGGACTTCTTCAAGTACCTGCTCGAAATGGAAAAATACGCGCCGGGCCGGACCGGCGCCGACATCGCCGGCCTCGGCGTCACCGACTACTACACGGTCGAGCGCATCGATGCCCGCGCCGCCCTTTACGCGCTTGGCTCGGACGTGCTCGGGCCCATGGGCCATGAGCTCGTGCCCCATGCCCTCGACACCGACGCTGCCGATTTCATGAAAGACCATGCCGGCCGCCGGCTGCTGGCTTTCGACGAGATCAGGCTGCCGATGCTCGTCGGCCTCGACGAAGGCCGTTTTGAATGACCGGTACGTGTCGGAACGAGCCCGAGCCGGGCTCCTCCGGCAGCCTCCGCCACAGGAACGGGGCCCGAGCCCCGAAAGGAACCTCGCCCGCCCATGCGCCGCTCGTCCCTCGCCCTTGCCCTCGTCGCCGGCCTGACGGTCGCGCTCCTTGGCGCCTTCCTGCATGCCGCCTCGAGCGTCGGCGAAACCGCGGCCCGGCTTGAGGAAACGCGACACCTCGTGGCGCGCCTCGGCCTTTCCGACCTCACGCTCTTCACCGAGGCCCGCTACACCCGCCACCCCGCGATGGCCGACCTCCACACGCCCTTCCAGGACCATCCCATGGCCTTTGAACACTTCCCGTCCGGCACGCTCGTGCCGCCACCCGCCCATCTGCCCGGCGGCGAATTGCGCATCGTGCCGGCGGAGGATGCCCGATGACCAGCCCCTTTGCCCGCCAGCGATATCTCATCGACTACACCCTCGCCGCCCTCGGCCGCCGCCGCGGCAAGAACGCCGGCCTTCTGGCGATTTACACGCTGGTCGTCTTCGTCCTTGCCTCGGCCATGCTGTTTGCCTCGGCCATCCGGTTCGAATCGACGGCCGTCCTTGCCGATGCGCCCGAACTCACCGTCCAGGAGCTCGTCATGGGCCGGCACGGTCTCCTGCCCGCCGATCACCTCGACAAACTCTCCGCCATCCGCGGCGTCGCCACCGTCGAGGGCCGGCTCTGGGGCTATTTCTACGACCGCGCCAACGGCGCCAACTACACGCTGATGGTGCCCGGCAGGGACGCCGCCGAATATTCGGTCGGTCCAGGCGAGGCGATCATCGGCGAAGGCCTGGCACGGTCCCGCGGCTTCAAGGAGGGCGGCGCGCTGCTGCTCGTCTCGCAGACCGGCAAACTGTTGAAAGCACGAATAAAGTCGGTTCTGTCGAACGACAGCGCGCTGGTCTCTTCCGACCTCGCGCTGATCTCCGAGGTCGACTACCGTCGCTTCTTCGAACTGCCGGACGGCGTCTATACCGACGCCGCCGTCTCGATCCGCAATCCGCGCGAAATTGCCAAGATTGTCGAGAAGGCGACCCTTGCCCTGCCGAGCGCCCGCTTCGTCACCCGTTCCGACATCGCCCGCACCTATGAGTCGCTGTTCGACTGGCGCGAGGGCCTGCTGGTGGCGCTCGCCGCGGCCGCGATTCTCGCCTTCGCCATTTTCGCCGCCGAGAAGGCGTCCGGCCTCTCCGCCGAGGAGGCCCGCGAGATCGGCATCCTGAAGGCGATCGGCTGGGACACGACCGACATCATCGCCATGAAGCTCTGGGAGGGCGGCCTCGTCTCCCTTGGCGCCTTTCTCCTCGGCACGGTCCTCGCCTATATCCACGTCTTCCTGTTCGCCGCAGGCCTGTTCGAGCCGGTGCTGAAGGGCTGGTCGGTGCTCTATCCCGATTTCGCCCTCGCCCCGCGCATTGACGCCCTGCAGCTTGCGACCCTCTTCGTGCTGACCGTCATCCCCTATACCGCCGCGACGCTGGTTCCGATCTGGCGCACCGCCGTGACCGACCCCGACGAGGTGATGCGATGACCACGACCCCCGCTGGAGCCGGCGGCATGATCGAGCTGAAGGACGTCACCAAGCTTTACAACGAGGGCCGGCCGAACGAGGTCCGCGCCGTCGCCGGCGCCAATCTCGTCGTCGAGCGCGACAAGGTCACCGTCTTCAAGGGACCGAGCGGTTCCGGCAAGACGACGCTGCTGTCCATCGTCGGCTGCCTGTCGCGGCCGACCACCGGCCGCGTCCTGCTTGACGGCGAGCTCGTCTCCGGCCTGCCCGAACGCTTCCTCACCGAGGTTCGCCGCTCGACCTTCGGCTTCGTCTTCCAGCGCTTCAATCTCGTGCGCGGCCTCACCGTCATCGACAACGTCATGCTGCCGGCTTACCCCCTGGCGCCGCCGCATGCCGAGCTGCGCGAGCGCGCCCTTGCCCGGCTCGATGCCCTTGGCCTTGCCGGCAAGGCGGAAATGCCGGTCGAACACCTGTCCGGCGGCGAGACCCAGCGCGCCGCCATCGCCCGCGCCCTCATCAACGATCCGAAAATCGTCATCGCCGACGAGCCGACCGCCAATCTCGACACCGCCCTGACCGAGCGCTTCCTCGAGATCGTCGCCGAGCTGCGCGCCGAGGGCCGCACCGTGCTGATGACCAGCCACGACCCCCGCATCTGGCAGTCCGATCTGGTCGATGCCGTCGTCGAGATGCGTGATGGCCGCATCGTCGGAGAATTCGCATGATCTTCCAGGCGCCGATCCTCGCCCTTCTGCTGGTGTCGGCCCTCTCCGGCGCCACCCTGCTCTGGGCGGCCGGCTTCGGCGTCAGGGTGCTGCGCCAGTGGGATCTTGAAAGCGGCAGCCGCGCCCAGCTTGAGCTTGAGCGCCGCACCCATCTGGTCTCGACCCTGCTCGCCTTCGTGATGGCCGTCGAGCTCTTCGCCCTTCTGCTTTTCGTCTTCAACGCCGACCGCATGGCCGTGATGTTCGTCGGCGCGATGTGTGCCGTGGGCACGCTCAACGTCAACGCCTGGGGCTTTCCCGCCCTTTACCTGAAGATTGCCGTGTTCTTCGCTGCCAGCCTCTGGCTGATTGTCGATGCCGCCGACAGCCGCGGCCGCGACTATCCGATGATCCGCTTCAAATACGGCCTCGTCATCCTGATAGCCCCGCTTGTCCTTGCCGCCGGCGCGGCCGAGCTTGCCTATTTCCTCGGCCTGAAGGCCGACGTCATCACCTCGTGCTGCTCCAAGCTCTTCACCCCGCAAAAGGCCGGGCTTGCCGCCGAAATGTCCGGCTTCGACGAGAAGGCCGCGCTCATGCTGCTCGGCGGCGCTTTCGCCGCCCTTGCCCTTGCCGCCGCGCTCTGGTGGAAGAGCCGCCGCTTTGCGGCGCTCTATTCGATCGCCAGCGCTTTCCTGTTCGTCGCCGGCCTGACCGCCATCGTCTCGACGGTGTCGCTCTACGTCTACGAACACCCGAACCACCACTGCCCGTTCTGCCTCCTGAAGGCCGAATACGGCTACTATGGCTATCTGCTCTACGTGCCGCTCTTTGCCGCAACGGCAATGGGCATCGCCCCCGGCGTCCTGTCGCTCTATGAAAAGACCGAGAGCCTAGCCCTCGCGATACCGGGCCTGATGCGCCGCCTCGTCGCCGGCTCGCTGGCGCTTTATGCCGTCTTCGGCGTCGTCGTCATCGCGACGATCGCCACATCCCGGCTGGTTCTCTTCGGGTAGGACGGCTCGATCTTGACCCCGGCAACGCGCACCTTGCCCGGGACTGGCAGCCTTGTCAGGCACCGCCCGGAATCGGCGGCGGTGCTGACGCTGCGGCTTCCCGTCCAAAAATTGCGTTTGAAATAAGCAACGACAGCGTCTTGATGGGCGTCTCGCCCGTAAACTCGAATCTCACCCGACCCAAGGCCGAGAAATAGATCTCCAATTCGCTATCGAGATCAAACGTACCGGCCGTCTCAACGGAATATGCAACGATGTTTTTATAGGGAAGAGACGTAAAATCCTTCTTCGAGCCAGTGATTCCCTGGACGTTGATGGCAATGATCCGCTTGTCAGTAAAAACGACTCCGTCGCGCAACGCCTTAAACGCCGAGATGATCCGCTCCCCCGGTACCAGCAAGTCGCTTACCGCCCGAGCATAGTCATCGTTTCTTTTGAGCTTGAATATTGCCTTGTTGCTGAAATCGATCATGTTCGCCCCATAAATGCATTGAATAATGTTACGCAATCAAAAGACGAAAAACAATCGCAATCACCCTCCAGGAACCAAGAAAGCGCGCAATTTTCCGCTCCGCGCTCCCGCGATCTGATTCCTGAGAAAAGAAAAAGGACTGGCGTCCCGGAAGGGATTCGAACCCCTGACCCCAGGATTAGGAATCCTGTGCTCTATCCTGCTGAGCTACCGGGACGCGCGGCATGTCGCGGGAAAACCGGTCGGTTTCCGTTTTGGACATGCGTGCCTTTCAGGCATGCGGCGCGCCTTCGCCCGTCGCATGGCGGCAACCTAATTCAAAATCCGTCGCCGGGAAACCGCCCCGGCGCGATTTCGCTCTTGCCCGGCAAAAAGCCGGCCGGCCTCGAGGCGTCAGCTCCGGCGCTCGCCGATGATCTCGCCCAGAAGCGCCTTCGCCTCGCCCGAATCCCACTCCGCGCCGCCGGCCATGTGGCCGACGAGGCACCCGTCGGCGTCGACAACGAGCGTCGTCGGCATGCCGAAGGCAAGGTTCATCCCGCGCAGGTCCTTGAAAATCGCCGCCGTCGGATCGGCATAGCGCGTGAGATGCTGGACGGCGATTTCCTCGAAGAACTTCTTCGGCTTTTCCGGGTCCCGCGTGTCGATGTTGACGGTCACCACCTCGAACGCCTCGCTGCCGAGCTCGCCCTCGAGCCGGTCGAGCGAAGGCATCTCCGCCCGGCACGGCGGACACCACGTGGCCCAGAGATTGAGAAGCACCGCCCGGCCCTTGAAGTCGGCGAGCGTCTTTTCCGCCCCGTCCGGACCGGCAAAGACGAGACCGTCGAGCGGCACCGGCGCCGAGGCGAGCGACAGCGCCGCGATCTCGCCCTTGACGAGGTCCTTCAGCCGCTCGGACCGCCCCGCCACCGCCGGGCAGGAACCATTCGCGACGACCTTCGTCGCAACGTCCGGATTGCCTTTGCCGGTGTCCATCACGTATACCGCGCCAAGGCCGGCAAGCGCGCCGGCGATCGCCGCTGGAACGAGGAAGCGCAGGCGCTTCGGCTTCTGGTCGGAACGGTCGGTCATCTCTGGCAAGAAACCTCCGGAGTAGGGTTGATGAGCAACAGCATGTGGGGTGGCCGCTTCGCGGAAGGCCCGGACGCCATCATGGAGGAGATCAACGCGTCGATTGATTTCGACAGCCGCCTCTACGCCCAGGACATCGCCGGCTCCAAGGCCCACGCCCGTATGCTCGCCGAAACCGGCGTAATCGGGGCAGAGGATGCCGAAAACATCATCGCCGGTCTAGACGAGATCCTGCGCGAAATCGAGCAGGGACAATTTGTCTTCAAGCGCTCCCTCGAGGACATTCACATGAATGTCGAGGCGCGCCTTGCCGAGCTCATCGGCCCCTCCGCCGGCCGGCTGCACACCGCCCGCTCGCGCAACGACCAGGTGGCGACGGACTTCCGCCTCTACGTCCGCGACTGGATCGACGGCACCGACACTGCTTTGGCCGACCTGCAGCGCGCCCTTGCCGAACGGGCGCTCGATCATGCCGCCACCGTCATGCCCGGCTTCACCCACCTGCAGACCGCCCAGCCGGTGACCTTCGGCCATCACCTCATGGCCTATGTCGAGATGGTCGGCCGCGATCGCGGCCGCCTCGCCGATGCCCGCCGCCGCCTCAACGAGTGCCCGCTCGGCTCGGCCGCCCTTGCCGGCACCTCCTTTCCCATCGACCGGACGATGACCGCAAGCCTGCTCGCCTTCGACCGGCCGACCGCCAACTCGCTCGACGCCGTGTCCGACCGCGACTTCGTCATCGAGACCCTGTCGGCGATCTCGATCGCGGCGATGCACCTGTCGCGCCTGTCCGAGGAAATCATTGTCTGGTGCTCGGCGCCGTTCGCCTTCGTGCGCCTGTCCGACAAGTTCACCACCGGCTCCTCGATCATGCCGCAGAAGCGCAACCCCGATGCCGCCGAGCTGGTTCGCGCCAAGACCGGCCGCATCGTCGGCGCCCTCAATGCGCTCCTCATCGTCATGAAGGGCCTGCCGCTCGCCTATTCCAAGGACATGCAGGAAGACAAGGAACAGGCCTTCGACGCCTTCGACGCCTTCGTCCTTTGCGTCACGGCGATGACCGGCATGGTTCGCGACCTGGAGCCCGAGCCAAAGGCGATGAAGCGCGCCGCCGGCGGCGGCTATTCGACCGCGACCGACCTTGCCGACTGGCTGGTGCGCGGCCTCGGCATGCCGTTCCGCGAGGCCCATCACGTCACCGGCCGCATCGTCGCGCTCGCTGCCGAAACGAACCGGCCGCTCGAGAAGCTGACCACCGGGGAACTTCAGTCCATCGACGCGCGAATCACCCCCGAGGTCCATGGCGTGCTCGGTGTCGACAAGTCGGTGCGCAGCCGCACCAGCTATGGCGGCACCGCCCCGGCCAATGTCCGCCGCCAGGCCCGCCGCTGGCTGAAGAGCCTTGGCGTCGCCACCGCCTGAGGCTCGCGCAATCGCGCGAAATCGCTATAATCCCGCTCGCCGCGAGGAAAGGACACTGAGGGCCATGCAAAGGACGACCAAACGAACCGCCGCGCTGATTGCGCTCATTGCCGTGGCGCTCGCTGTCTCGGCCTGCGGTCGCCGCGGTCCCCTCGAAGGGCCTCCGGGCAAGGAAGTCTATGATCCCGGCAAGGCCGAGGATCGCCTGACCAAGGACAAACCGGACAAGCCCTTCGTCCTCGATTCCTTGCTCTGATTTCCGCGAAAGACACTCCCGTGCATCATTTCGACTATGTCGATGGCATGCTCCACGCCGAGGGCGTGAGCATCGCCGACCTCGCCGCCGCTGTCGGCACGCCCTTCTACGTCTATTCGAGCGCCACCATCGAGCGCCACTATCAGGTCTTTGCCGAAGCCTTCTCCGGCATGCCCTCGATGGTCTGCTACGCCATGAAGGCCAATTCCAATCAGGCGGTGCTGGCGACCCTTGCCCGCCTCGGCGCCGGTGCCGACGTCGTCTCCGAGGGCGAGATGCGCCGCGCCCTCGCCGCCGGCATTCCGGCCGGGCGGATCGTCTTTTCCGGCGTCGCCAAGACCGCCCGCGAGATGGCCTTCGGTCTCGAGGCCGGCATCCACTGCTTCAACATCGAATCGGAGCCGGAACTCGAGCGCCTGTCGGAGGTCGCCGCCGCGATGGGCCGCGTCGCGCCGGTCTCGTTCCGCATCAATCCCGACGTCGACGCCCGCACCCACAAGAAGATCGCCACCGGCAAGGCCGAGAACAAGTTCGGCATTCCCTGGGATGATGCCCGGCGCATCTACGCCAGGGCGGCCGCCCTGCCCGGCATCCGCGTCACCGGCATCGATACCCATATCGGCAGCCAGATCACCGAGCTGGAACCGTTCGACGCGGCCTTTGCCCGCCTTGCCGAGCTGATCGTCGCCCTGCGCGCCGACGGCCACGCCATCGATCACATCGACCTCGGCGGCGGTCTCGGCATTCCCTATCGCGACGCTGGCGAGCCGCCGCCGCACCCGGAGGCCTATGCCGACATCGTCAAGCGCCGTGTCGCCTCCCTCGGCGTCAAGGTCATTGCCGAGCCCGGCCGCCTCATCGTCGGCAATGCAGGCATCCTCGTCTCGTCCGTCGTCTACGTGAAGCGCGGCACCGACAAGACCTTCGTCATCGTCGATGCGGCAATGAACGACCTCATCCGCCCGACGCTCTACGAGGCCCACCACGACATCCGCCCGGTCGCAAGGCCGGCAGCCGATGCCGGCGAATCGGTCGTCGACGTCGTCGGCCCGGTCTGCGAGACCGGCGACTTCATCGCCCTCGACCGGGCCCTGCCGCCCCTCGCCGCCGGTGATCTCGTCGCGGTGATGTCGGCCGGCGCCTATGGCGCGGTGCAGGCCTCGACCTACAATTCGCGCCTGCTCGTGCCGGAAGTGCTGGTGAAGGGAAATGACTTCGCCGTTGTCCGCCCGCGCCAGGGCTACGAGGACCTCATCGCCCTCGACGACATGGCGCCCTGGCTGAAATAGGCGCGCCGTAGGTGCGTTAGCCGCGATGAGCGGCGTAACGCACCGATTTCCACCGGGCGGCGGTGCGTTACGCTACGCGAACGCACCCTGCCGATACGAAGCTCCGCCCGCGCGCCTCAATTGCCGCCGTCGAGCAGGCGCCGGGCGATGACCTGTGCCTGGATCTCCGCCGCGCCCTCGAAAATGTTGAGGATGCGCGCGTCGCAAAGCACGCGGGAGACCGGATATTCGAGGGCGAAGCCGTTGCCGCCATGCACCTGCACGGCATTGTCCGCCGCCGCCCAGGCGATGCGCGCCGCCAGCAGCTTGGCCATGCCCGCCTCGAGGTCGCAGCGCCGGTCCTGATCCTTCTGCCGGGCGGCGAAATAGGTGAGCTGACGGGCCACCATCACCTCGATCGCCATTGTCGCGATCTTGTCGGCAACGCGCGGGAAGTTGATCAGCGACTTGCCGAACTGGATGCGCTCCTCGGCATAGCGAAGGGCAAGGTCCATCGCCGACTGGGCAACGCCGATGGCGCGCGCCGCCGTCTGGATGCGGGCCGATTCGAACGTCTGCATGAGCTGCTTGAAGCCCTGCCCCTCGACGCCGCCGAGCAGGTTGCCGGCCGGCACCTCGAACTCGTCGAAGCCGATCTCGTATTCCTTCATGCCGCGATAGCCGAGAACCTCGATCTCGCCGCCGGTCATGCCCTTGGCCGGGAACGGATTCTCGTCCGTGCCGCGCGGCTTCGGCGCGATCAGCATCGACAGGCCCTTGTAGCCCGGCTCCTTCGGATCGGTGCGCACCAGCAGCGTCATGATGTCGGCGCGGACCGGATGGGTGATCCAGGTCTTGTTGCCGGTGACCTTGTAGACGTCGCCGTCGCGCACCGCGCGGGTCCGCAGCGAGGCAAGGTCGGAACCGGTGTTCGGCTCGGTGAAGACCGCCGTCGGCAGGATTTCGCCGGCCGCGATCTGCGGCAGGAATTCCGCCTTCTGCTCGTCGGTGCCGCCGGCCATGATCAGCTCGGCCGCGATCTCCGAGCGCGTGCCGAGCGACCCGACGCCGATATAGGCCCGCGACAGCTCCTCGGAGACGACGCACATCGACTCCTTGCCAAGGCCGAGGCCGCCGAACTCTTCCGGAATGGTGAGGCCGAAGACGCCGAGCTCGGCCATCTTGGTGATGACCTCGAGCGGGATGTACTCGTTCTTGAGGTGCCACTCATGCGCATACGGCAGCACTTCCGCCTCGGCGAAGCGGCGCATCTCCTCGCGGAACGCCTCGAGCGTCTCGTCAAGGCCGGCATCGCCGACCGTCGCGGCGCCCTCGGCCGACTGCATCAGCTCGATGAGCGCGTCGCGCGTCGCCCGCGTGTTGCCGGTCGCGATCAGGTGCTCGACCTCGGCGGTGCGCGCCTTGGCGACGTCCTCGGCGGTCAGGCCAAGGTCGGCCGGCCGCACGAACTCGCCCTGGCTCATCGGAATGCCGCCGAAGATCTGCGCCAGATACTCGCCGAAGGCGGCGCGCACGATCAGCGTTTCGGTATCGCCGAGACGGCCCTCGCCGGACATCCGCTCGGCATAGGCGCCCATCTGCCGCAGCGCCTCGACATAGGTCGCGAACCAGGCAAGGCCGTGCGCCGCGTGCTGCTCGCGCTCGACCGCATGGGACGAAATCCGGCCCTCCTCCTCGACCCGGGCGCGCACCGCAGCCCGCGCCTTCACGAAAAGGCCATCGATCACATCAACCGCCGCCCTGGTCTCGGCAAAAAGGTCGGTCGCGGAAAAAGTCGTCGTGTCGCCAGCCATGGCGCTCCCCCGTCAGTCAGTCCTGTTCGTCGGGCTTGTCCCGATCCATTAGGAAATTGCTATTGTGCGGCGCAAAATGGCGGAAATCCAGCCTCTTCGCAATGCCTCTTTCGATGGTAAGGGCTATGCTGGCCAAGGGTTTCGGCGATTTGCTAGGCTTGGCCGCGGACCATCGAAGAGGGATCACGGGGATGCCGATAACAGATCTCGCCAGACGGCTGTGGCGGCTGATCCTGCGGTCCACCTGGCGCTTTCTGTTCGACGACGGACTGGCGCTCGCCAGCAACATCGCCTTCTCGGTGCTGATGTCGCTTTTCCCCTTCCTCATTCTGCTGGCCGCGATCCCGTCCTATTTCGGCGGCGACGCGCTGATGGCCGAAATCCGGGTCGGGCTGTTCTCGCTGTTCCCCGGCGCCATCGCCGGTGCCCTCGAGCCGGAGGTCGTCTCCGTCCTCTCCCAGAACCAGGGCGGCATCCTCACCTTCGGCATCGTCATCCTGCTGCTGACCATCACCAGCGCCATCGAGAGCATCCGCTACGGCCTCAACCGCGCCTATGGCGGCCGCGACCGGCGCAGCTTCCTCTTCCGCCGTGTGCAGAGCATCCTTTTCGTCCTCGGCGGCGGCGCGGTGCTGCTCCTGACCGCCCTGCTCGCCGTCGCCGTGCCGCTCGCCTTCCACTATCTCGAGCCGCACGTGCCGCATCTGTCGGACCTGCGCGCCGTCGTCGAGTTCGCCCGCCTCGGCCTCATCGTCCTCGTGCTCGCGGCCTTTCTCTTTGCCATGCACCACTGGCTGCCGGCCCGGCGCCAGGGATTGCGCGAACTCGCCCCGGGCGTCCTTGCAACGCTCGTGCTCTGGTTCGTCTCCGGCTGGGGGTTTTCCTGGTACCTGTCGCACTTCGCGACCTACGCCCGCACCTATGCCGGCCTTGCCGGCGCCGTCGCGACGCTGATGTTCTTCTACATCGCCGCCGTGGTGCTGCTCTATGGCGCCGAGTTCAACGCCGCCCTGTTGCGCCTCTGGCCGACCGAGGGCGAGGCCGCCGCCCGGCTTGCCGAAGAGCCGAAATCCGAGAGCTGAGCGCCTATTTGCCGGCGAGCGCCACCGCAATCACCGTCAGCGCCATGCCGGCAAGCTGCACCGCCGTCAACGTTTCGCCGAAAAGCCCCCAGGCGATGAGCGCCGTCACCGCCGGCACGAGATAGAGCAGCGCCGCGACCCGCGAGACCGCACCCCGCGAGATCATCACCATCAGCAGCGAAATCGCCCCGATCGACAGCACCAGCACCAGCCAGGACAGCGCGAAGACGAACTGGCCCGTCCACTCGACCTCGAAATGTTCGGTCAGGAGCGCCGCCGCGCCGACGAAGAAGAACGCGCCGACATATTGCAGCACGATGCCGGACAGGAACGGCGTCCCGGTTGCAAACCGCTTCTGGTAGATCGTGCCGATCGTCATCGAGAACATCGCCGCGATAACCGCCGCGATCGTCGCCCCGTTGATGCCCTCGCCGGCGACCCCGAGCTTTGGCGCGACGACAAGGCCGATGCCGAGCAGGCCGATGCCAAGCCCCAGCCAGTGCCGGATCGTCACCGGCTCGCCGAGCATCCGCCCGGCGACAATGGCCGTGGCGATCGGCTGCAGGCCGACGATGAGCGCCGAGATGCCGGCCGGCATGCCGCGATGGATCGCCCAGAACACGCCGCCGAGATAACCGCCGTGAACGAGCACGCCGACCACCATGGCATGCAGTGCGCCGGTCCGGTTCGGCCACTTCTTGCCGAGGGCGGCGACGGCAACGACGAGGATGAGGACAACCGCGACGAAGCGCAAAAGCAGGAAGGTGAACGGCTCGGCATAGGGCGCCCCGAGCTTGGAGCCGATATAGCCGGTCGACCAGAGCAGCACGAAAACCGCGGGCGTCGCCCGCAGCATCAGCGTCGTGCCGGTCGAGGATGTCGGTTCGGATTGGCCGGCCATCGCGCCACCTCGCTGTTCGGGCGCGACGATTCGCGCAGCCGGTCGCCGATGACATAGCGCAGCCGCGCCGGCTGTGCGAGGCCGGCGCCAAAAGAAACCGGCGGCAGGAGGCCCGCCGCCGGTTCGAATTCACGCAGACACCCGAGCCGCCGGCTCAGTCTTCGCCCTCGATCACGTCCTCGAGGGTGCGAAGCCCCGGCCGCGGCGAGGAGACGAGCACCGCCATGTTGCCGGGGGCATGCAGGTTCTTCCACATCTTGGTGTGCGCCTTCGGGATCTGGGCCCAGGGGAACACCTCGGACATGCACGGGTCGAGCCGATGCTCGAGCACGAACTTGTTGGCCTCGGCCGCCTGCTTCAGATGGGCGAAGTGCGAACCCTGGATGCGCTTCTGCCGCATCCAGACATAGCGGGCATCGAACGTGATGTTGAAGCCCGTCGTGCCGGCGCAGAAGACGACCATGCCGCCGCGCTTCACCACGAGGCACGAGACCGGGAAAGTCGCCTCGCCCGGATGCTCGAACACCATGTCGACGTCGACGCCCTTGCCGGTGACTTCCCAGATCGCCTTGCCGAAGGCGCGCGCGCCCTTCAGCCACTTGGCATATTCGGGCGAGTTCACCTTGGGCATCTGGCCCCAGCAGTCGAAGTCCTTGCGGTTGATGACGCCGCGCGCGCCGAGACTCATCACGAAGTCGCGCTTGTCCTCTTCCGAAATGACGCCGATCGCGTTCGCGCCGGCACCGGCGATGAGCTGCACCGCCATCGAGCCGAGACCGCCCGACGCGCCCCACACCAGCACGTTCTGGCCCGGACGCAGCCGGTGCGGCGTGTGGCCGAACAGCATGCGGTAGGCGGTGGCAAGCGTCAGCGTGTAGCAGGCCGACTCTTCCCAGGTCAGGTGCCGCGGCCGCTCCATGAGCTGCTGCGCCTGGACGCGGGCGAACTGCGCGAACGAACCGTCCGGCGTCTCGTAGCCCCAGATCCGCTGCGTCGGCGAGAACATCGGGTCGCCGCCGTTGCACTCCTCGTCGTCGCCGTCATCCTGATTGCAGTGGATGATGACCTCGTCGCCGACCTTCCAGCGCTTCACCTTCGAGCCGACCGCCCAGACGATGCCCGAGGCGTCCGAACCGGCGATGTGATAGGGGAACTTGTGCGCGTCGATGACCGAAATCGGCTCGCCGAGCGCCGCCCAGATGCCGTTGTAGTTGACGCCGGCCGCCATCACGAGGACGAGCACCTCGTGGCTGTCGATCTCCCAGGTCGGAACGACCTCGAGCTGCATCGCATCTTCCGGCGGGCCGTGGCGCTCCTTGCGCACAACCCATGCATACATGTTCTTCGGCACATGGCCGATCGGCGGGATTTCGCCAACTTCATAAAGTTCCTTGAGCTCGGCCGAAGCCGATGCTCCGTTCGCCTCGGGGGTCGACGCCATGATTGTTCTGTCCTGTTCCCGGTATTGTTCGTTGTCGTTGCCGCCGCGGTCGGTGCCGCCAGCGGGATATCTCTATATTGCGCCGCAAAAAAACGGCCATGTAAAGCCCTTCTCGCGGCTTCCCTTCGCGTAAGGTTGCGGAAATTATCGAAAAGCCAACGCTTCTGCGCTATCCGACATATTTCTTATTGGCCGATGGTCGAATGGCCTCGAATCCGCGAATATCCGCTGGCGCGTCGAATCCGCAGGCCACGGGAAGGGGCGATGTGCCGCTTCCGCGACGGAAGCGACGCCAGCAACGGGAACCGGCACGCAATGTTTCATCTTTTCTCCGATAGCATCACCTCCGCCGGCATCGTCGGCATCTTCATCGTCGGCTTCATCGCCGGCTGGGCCGCCGAGTTCATCATGGGCCGGGCCGGCTATGGCGTGGTGATGAACTCCTTCGTCATCATGGCCGGCATTGTCGGCGGCCTGCTTGGCCTTGCCTATTTCGGCCACCGGGTCGATGACAACATCGTCCTGACCATGGCCGCCGCTGCCGGCGGCGGCGCCGGCCTCCTCATTTTCCTGGCGATTTTGCGCAAGCTTTGAAGGCCCGGCCCTTCATGCCGCGCTGCAGCGTGGTACAAAGGACGGAGAGACAACCGCCTTCCAAGCGGTTATCACCTGTTTCCATAAGGAGAATTCCGCCCGCGCCGGCCTTTTCGCGGCGACGGCGGACGCAACGGACGGGGCAACCGCGCGATCAGGCACAAGGCGCTGCCCCACTCAGCCCGCGGGGGGTCATGCCGTGAGTGATGCCAAGTCGAACCGGGACAAGCCGTGGATCTTCCGCACCTATGCGGGCCACTCGACCGCAGCCGAGTCCAACCGGCTCTACCGCACCAACCTGACCAAGGGCCAGACCGGCCTGTCGGTGGCCTTCGACCTGCCGACCCAGACCGGCTATGACCCCGACCATGCCCTCGCCCGCGGCGAGGTCGGCAAGGTCGGCGTGCCGATTTCCCATCTCGGCGACATGCGCCAGCTCTTCGACGGCATTCCGCTCGAGCGCATGAACACCTCGATGACCATCAATGCCTGCGCGCCCTGGCTGCTGGCGCTTTATGCCGCCGCCGCCGACGAGCAGGGCGCCGACCGCAGGAAGCTGGCCGGCACCACCCAGAACGACATCATCAAGGAATACCTGTCGCGCGGCACCTATGTGTTCCCGCCGGCGCCCTCGATGCGCCTGACCACCGACGTCATCGCCTGGACCTATACCGAAATGCCGGTCTGGAACCCGATGAACGTCTGCTCCTACCATCTGCAGGAGGCCGGCGCGACGCCGGTGCAGGAACTCGCCTTCGCCCTTGCCAATGCGATTGCCGTCCTCGACGCGGTCAAGGCCTCCGGCGTCGTGCCGCCGGCCGAGTTCCCCGAGGTCGTCGGCCGCATCTCCTTCTTCGTCAATGCCGGCATGCGCTTCATCACCGAGATGAGCAAGATGCGCGCCTTCGTTGATCTCTGGGACGAGATCTGCCTTGCCCGCTATGGCGTCGAGGACCCGAAGATGCGCCGCTTCCGCTATGGCGTGCAGGTCAATTCCCTCGGCCTCACCGAGCAGCAGCCCGAGAACAACGTCTACCGCATCCTCATCGAGATGCTGGCCGTCGTCCTGTCGAAGAAGGCCCGCGCCCGCGCCGTCCAGCTTCCGGCCTGGAACGAGGCCCTTGGCCTGCCGCGCCCGTTCGACCAGCAATGGTCGCTGCGCATGCAGCAGATCGTCGCCTATGAGACCGACCTGCTCGAATATGGCGACATCTTCAACGGCTCGGTCGAGATCGACCGCAAGGTCGAGGCCCTGAAGGACGAGGCCCGCGCCGAGCTTGCCCGCATCGACGAGATGGGCGGCGCCGTCTCGGCCATCGAGAACAGCTACATGAAGCGCGCGCTCGTCGAATCGAACGCCCGCCGTCTCGCTGCCATCGAGGCCGGCGACAGCGTCGTCGTCGGCGTCAATCGCTGGACCGAGACCGAGGACTCGCCGCTGACCACCGGCGACGGCGCTATCCTCACCGTGCCCGAGACCGTCGAGGCCGAGGCGATCGAGCGCATCAAGGCCTGGCGCGAGAGCCGCGACGGCAAGGCCGTTGCCGCCGCGCTCGACGAGCTCGCCGCCGCCGCCCGCGACGGCACCAACATCATGGAACCCTCGATCGCCTGCGCCAAGGCCGGCGTCACCACCGGCGAATGGGGCGAGACCCTGCGCCGCGTGTTTGGCGAATTCCGCGCCCCGACCGGCGTCGGCGCCGCCGCCCGCCCCGATGCCGGCGACCTTGCCGAGGTCCGCACCGCCGTCGACGCCGTCTCGGCCCGTCTCGGCCGGCGCCTCAAGTTCCTCGTCGGCAAGCCGGGCCTCGACGGCCATTCCAACGGCGCCGAGCAGATCGCCGTGCGGGCCCGCGATTGCGGCATGGAAGTCGTCTATGAGGGCATCCGCCTGACCCCGGCCCAGATCGTCAATGCCGCCCTCGAGGAAGGCGCCCACGTCATCGGCCTGTCGATCCTCTCCGGCTCGCACCTCGCCCTCGTCCGCGACGTCATGGAGCGCATGCGGGCGAACGGTCTCGACGACGTGCCGGTCATTGTCGGCGGCATCATCCCGGCCGAGGACGAGGTGACGCTGAAGGCCATGGGCGCCGCGGCGGTCTATACGCCGAAGGACTTCCAGCTCACCGACATCATGGCCGACATCGTCCGCATCGTCGACGCCGGCCTCGACAAGGCCGCCTGAGCAGGACATCCGGGCGCTCGACCGGGCGCCCCCGTCGCTCCACGACACCTCCGCAACAGCCGGCCCGGCAGCCCCGCGCCGGTCGCCTTCCCGTTCCTGCTTCCTATAATGACGGAAACAGCGATGCGGAACGACCGGACAAGAGGAGCCTGCCACTCATGACCTATCACCTGACCGCCATGGCCAAGGGCGAATTTGACGAGGTCTGCGACCGCGTCATTGCCGAGCTGAAGAAGGAAGGCTTCGGCGTCCTCACCGAGATCGACGTCAAGGCGACCCTGAAGGCCAAGCTCGACATCGACTTCCGCCCGTACCGCATCCTCGGCGCCTGCAATCCGCCGCTCGCCCATCAGGTGCTTGAAGCCGAAGACAAGGTCGGCGTCCTGCTGCCCTGCAACGTCGTCGTGCAGGATCGCGGCAACGGCAAAATCGAGGTCTCCGCCATGGACCCGGCAGCCGCCATGTCGGTCGTGGACAACGTCGAGAAGATTTCGGTGATCGCCGGCGCGGTGCGCGACCGGCTGCAGCGTGTCGTTGACGCCGTCGCTGCCTGACTGCCCTCGTTTCGCAAGGGCCGCCTTCAGCAGGGGCGTTCGGTCAGCCGGCAGAGCGTCTCGTAGAGTTTTCGCAACTGGATCGGCTTGGCGAGAACGGCGGCAAACTTCGCGCCGTTCTCGACGAGGCGCCGATCCTCCATCGGGCTTGCCGTCAGCGCCACCACCGGCAGCGCCGCGCAGTCCGGGCAGAGCTCCCGAAGCCGCATGGTCGTCTCGACGCCGTCCATGTCCGGCATCCTGAGATCCATCAGCACGACGTCGAAGCTCTCGCCCGCCTCGATCGCCCGAAGCGCTGCCGCACCGCTGGCGACGGACTGGTAGGTGACCGAAAACCGCTCCAGCAGCGTGCCGATCAGCGTCCGGTTGACCGCATTGTCGTCAACGACGAGCACCCTGACGCCGGTCAGCGGCTCGCCTTCGCTCGCCGTCCCGAGCTCGACCACCTCGCCCGGCACCGGCTCCGGCGCCGCCTGGCAGCCGACAACGGCGGTAAACGTCGTGCCGACCCCCTTGGTACTGACAAGACCGAGGCCGCCGCCCATCCGTTCGGCGAGCGAGCGGGCGATCGTCAGGCCGAGCCCCGTCCCGCCATAATGCCGCGCCGTGCTGCGTTCGGCCTGCGCGTAGGGCAGGAAAACCCGCGCCTGCTGGTCCGGATCGAGGCCGATGCCGGTATCGGCGACCGAAAACACCAGCCGCAGCGCCTCGCGGCCATGATCGACCCTGACCGTCACCGTAACCGACCCCTCGTCGGTGAACTTGATCGCATTGTCGATGAGGTTGGCGAGAATCTGGCGAATGCGCAGCGGATCGCCGACGAGGCGCGGCGGCACCGTGCTGTCGAGCTCGAGGATGGCGTCGATGCCCTTGGCTTCGGCTGCCGGCCGGACAGCCTCGACCGCCGCCTCGAACAGCGCCGGCGGCGAGAACGGCCGTTCCTCGATCGAAAATGAGCCGGCCTCGAGCTTGGCGTGGTCGAGCAGGTCGCCGAGCAGCGAGTTCAGCATCACCGCCGCATCGTGCAGCATGTTGGCGTGACGCGTCTGGCGTTCGTCGAGCCGGCTTTCCAGCAGCAGCTCCGACGTTGTCAGAACGATACCGACCTGCGTGCGAAGATCATGCCCGACGACCGCGAGAAAATCGACGTCGCCAGCCACGGAGGTCCGCTGTCGCTCGGGTGGCTTTTCCGCCTCGTCCCCCATTCTTCCCTACTCGTCACGCCGGCCGCCCTCGGCTGCCGTCCGGCAATTGACGCATTGTGCAACGCGCCATACCGTCGTCTTCCGGACCCCCCGACGGCCACACGCCATCATCTGGCGGCCGCAGCCCGGAAAAACCTTTGCCGGCGGCAAGTAAACACCCGTTTTGTCCGGCCGTCGACCGTTTGTTTCCGTCGGGATACCGGACATTCCGTCACCTCTCTCCGGAGGCTTCTCGCGGTGCAGCAGATCGTCGACGTCATCCTGCCGGTCTTCGGGCTCATCGCCGTCGGCTGGCTGACGAGCCGCATCCGGCTGCTGGGAGATGACGTTGGCGATGCTCTCGGCAATTTCGTTTTCACGATCGCCGTGCCGCTCCTGATCTTCCGCACTCTTGCCACCGCCGATTTCGCCGGCTCCTCCCCCTGGCCGCTCTGGATCGCCTATTTCACCGGCGCCGGTGTCTCCTGGGGCCTGGCCATTGCCATCATCCGCCTCGGCTTCGGCCGCGATGCGCGGGCCGGCGTCATTGCCGGCGTGTCCTCGTCCTTCTCCAACCTCGTGCTGGTCGGCACGCCACTGGTCATGACCGCATTCGGCGAGAAGGGCCTTGTCCCTGTCTTTCTCGTCGTCTCCGTCCAGTTGCCGGTGATGATGACCGTCTCGACGCTCCTCATCGAGCAGGCCGAGCGCCGCGAACGCGCCGCATCGCAAGGCCCCGGCGGCGCCAGCCTCGCGGCAACGCTCCTGCGCAACATCTTCACCAGTCCGATCATTCTCGGCATTCTCGCCGGCGCCCTCTGGCGCACGACCGGCCTTGCCATTCCCGGACCGATGAAAAGCCTCGTCGACGGCCTCGCCGCCACCGCCATTCCCTGCGCCCTGTTCTCCCTCGGCATGGGCCTGAAGCGCTATGGCATTGCCGGCAACATCGGCCCGGCTTTCCTGCTGACGGCGCTGAAGCTTCTCGTCATGCCGGCCGTCGTGTGGCTCGTCGTCAGCCGCTTTCCCGGCGTGCCGCCGATGTGGGTCAAGGTGCTGACCATCGGCGCGGCAACCCCGACCGGCGTCAATGCCTACCTTCTCGCCGTCCGCTTCCGGACCGGCCACGGCCTCGCCTCGAACACGATCACGCTGTCGACCGCCCTCGCTGTCGTCACGGTGACGCTCTGGCTGCATTTCGTCGAGGGCTGAACAACCCTGAAATCACCGATCGCTTGCCGGTATCCAGAAACAAGGCGGCCTCCGTCCGGGGTGGGACGGAGGCCTGCTGTTTGTCTTCGGCAAGGTCAGGCGTGCCGAAGATGATGAAGCCGCTCAGACGAACGCGGCGCCGTCCGACTGCGAGCGCAGCAGCGCGGCCTTCAGCTTCTCCAGCGCCCGGTTCTCGATCTGGCGCACGCGCTCCTTGGAAATGCCAAGCCGCTCGCCGAGAGCCTCGAGCGTCACGCCGTCTTCCGACAGGCGCCGCTCGTGCACGATCTTCAGCTCGCGCTCGCTCAGCACGCCGAGCGCATTCTTCAGCCAGTTCGCCCGGCGCTCGGTGTCGATCGCCTCGCTGACCATCTCGTCCGGCAGCGGCTGGTCGCAGACGAGGAAGTCGACGCGATCCGCGCCCGCCCCGTCCTGCTCGCCGATCGGCGCATTGAGCGAGGTGTCCGGTCCGGAAAGCCGCGCATCCATCAGCGCGACGTCGGCCGCCGATACGCCGATCTTCTCGGCAATCTCGTTGTACATCTGCGAGGCCGGCATCGGCTCGGCGCCCTGCTGCAGCTTCGCCCGCAGGCGGCGCAGATTGAAGAACAGGGCCTTCTGCGCCGACGACGTGCCGCCGCGAACGATCGACCAGTTGCGCAGCACATAGTCCTGGATCGAGGCGCGAATCCACCAGGTCGCATAGGTCGAGAAGCGGACGTTGCGATCCGGCTCGAACCGGGCCGCGGCCTCGAGAAGACCGATGTGCCCTTCCTGGATGAGATCGCTCATCGACAGGCCGAAATAGCGGAACTTGGCGGCAAGCGCGATAACGAGGCGCATATGGGCAGCCGTCAGGCGATGCAGGGCCGCTTCATCACCCTCATCCTTCCAGCGCACCGCCAGCTCGTGCTCTTCATCCCGCTCGAGATAAGGGGCTTCCATCGCGGCCTTGACGAAACGGCGGCGATTGCTCGTCTGTCTGGTCATGATGCACCTCCTTCCGTCGAAGCCGCTCGGGCTTCAAGTGCCTGAATGAAAGGGCTCATTAACGAACCCTAATTTTATAATTCTTATAATTCGCATTATCTACATCCGACTTTCGACAGAAGCAACCGCAAAACGCAGAAATCGGGCCCGGCGTTCCCGCCGGACCCGATTTCGCAGTTAAATTTTCGTGAGGTCGCCGTGAGGGCGGAGCGATCAGGCGGCTTCGTCCTGCTCGTCGTCCTCGGCCGCGCCGGCGGTCTTCTCGCCGCGCTTCGGGCTCTTGGCAAGGCTCTGCTCGATCTTGCGGATCGCTTCGGTCTCGGTCAGCCGGCCGACGGCCGCGACTTCCCGCGCCATCCGGTCGAGGGCCGCCTCATAGAGCTGGCGCTCGCTGTAGGACTGCTCCGGCTGCGTGTCGGACCGGTAGAGGTCGCGCACCACTTCGGCAATCGCGATGAGATCGCCGGAATTGATCTTGGCCTCGTATTCCTGCGCCCGCCGGCTCCACATGGTCCGCTTGACCCGGGCCCGGCCGCGCACGGTCGCCAGCGCCTTTTCGACGACGTCCGGCTCCGACAGCTTGCGCATGCCCACGGCCGCGATCTTCGCGGTCGGTACGCGCAGCGTCATCTTGTCCTTTTCGAAATTGATCACGAACAGCTCGAGCTTGAGGCCGGCAACCTCCTGCTCTTCGATACTGACGATCTGACCGACGCCGTGGGCCGGATAAACGATGAACTCGTTGGTCTTGAAGCCCTGCCGCTGCGCGGTCTTCTTCGCTGTCGCCATACTCTGTCCTACTCCTCAGCTCCGTTCGCTTCCCCGTCGGCGCCGCCATGCGGCGCGGGGGAAGGAGGGTGTCGCCGCCCCTTCGGCCCTTCGGACCGGCCGCACGACGGCATCGCCGCGTGTCCCTTGCCTGTCCGCTTTGCCGGGCCGGTCAGCGTCCCACCAAGACCAGTGCCGACCCGTATCAATCGTTATTGCCTCCACCGCCCCGGACCGTTGTTCCGGTACGAAAAGACCTTTCAGTCCCGTCTCCGGTTCAGCGGTACAGCTTCCCACTGCGGCAACCCGTTACTGGACCGACCGCGCATTCCCGGGACTCATTGTGCGTGACATAAATAATCCCCCAAACGCGGGGGCTTTGAAGGTGGAGGTGAATTACGACTGTACCTGACCTTATAGCATGAATCGGCGGATTTTCAAAGGGATGCTCAACAAAGAGTTAACCCGCCCGGCGCCCGGGCGGGTCTTGCAATCGGTGGCCGGCCGCCAATTCGGCCGGCGAGCAGCGTTTTTGCCGATGCTGCGGCTCAGTCGCCTTCGCCCGGATTTTCCGAGAAATACTTGTCGAACTTGCCGGCAACGCCGTCGAACTCCTTGGCCTCGGCCATGGCGTCCTTCTTGCGGGTGATGTTCGGCCAGACCTCGGCGAACTTGGCGTTCACCTCGACCCACTTCTCCAGCCCCGGCTCGGTGTCCGGCTTGATCGCCTCGGCCGGGCACTCCGGCTCGCAGACGCCGCAATCAATGCACTCGTCCGGATGAATGACGAGGAAGTTCTCGCCTTCGTAAAAGCAGTCGACCGGGCAGACTTCCACGCAATCGGTGTATTTGCAGCGGATGCAGTTGTCCGTCACCACATAGGTCATCACAGTCTCCTGACGGTCGTCACGATCCCGGCCCCGGCTTGCGGATGCCGGCAAATTGGTCATTGCATGACCCCTCCGGGGCCACGGTTCGAGCGGTTAGCTAGCGGGTTTGCCGACCCGATGCAATAACATCCATCAATAAACTAATATCCGGATTCTCATGGTCCGCCGTCGCCGCCGCGCAGCCGGTCGAGCTGCCGCCGTTCGCGCTTCGTCGGCCGGCCGCTGCCCGCGTCCCGCTCGCCCGCGCCGGCAAGTCCCTCGCTCGCCTGCCCGGTGGCCGCGGCCTCTTTCGGCGGCGACAGGTCCTCGTAGAGAAGCCGCGCCTCGACCGCCGGTCCGCGCCGCTCGCCAAGGTCGGCGACCTTCAGGACGAGAACGCCGCGCGGCAACGCAACGGTCAGCACGTCACCGACGCGAACCGCCTGCGATGCCGCCTCGACCTTTTCCCGATTGAGCCGGACATGCCCGGAAACCGCGAGTTTCTGCGCAAGGCTGCGGGTCTTGGTGACCCGCGCGAACCAGAGCCACTTGTCGACCCGCTGCCGCCCTGCCTCCATCGCGCGCCCGATCAGTCGTCGCTGGATTTCTTTTCCATGTCGCGCTTCAGCGCCGCGAGCTTGGCAAAGGGCGAATCCGGATCCGGCTGCTTCTCGCGGGCCGGCTTCGGCGCCGGTGAGGACGAATAGGTCTGCGGACCCTTGTCGCCGCCACGCCCCGGCCCGCCGCGCCGCTCGCCGCCGCGGAAGCGGTCCTGCCGCCCGCCGCCAGGTCCCCGACCCGGCCGGCCACCGGAGCGCTCGCCCGAGCGCTCGCCCGAGCGTTCGCCGCCGCCTGCGTCACCGCGTCGCTCGTCGCGCTGGTCGCGACCCTGCCGGGCCTCGCCGCGACTGCCACGGTTCTGGCCGCGGCCCTCGCCAGAGTTTTCGCTGCCCTCGGCCGGCTTCTGGCCATCGCCGGCGCGACCCCGGCCACGCCCCTGACCCTGGCCGTGCCGCTCGCGGCGCGGCCCACGATCGGCCCGGCCCGGACGCCAGAGGTCGACTTCCTCGAACTCTTCTTCCGCCGCTTCAGGAGCTGCCTCGGCCACGCCCTCGCTGGCCGGCTCGTCACCGGCAACAGCCTCGGCACCTGCTTCGCCATCAGCCGCCGGCGCTCGGCAGCGTCCGCAACCCCGGCCGCGTCGCCTTCAACGGCAGCGCCATTCAGCCGGCTCGCCGGCGACATCTTCCGGCGCAACGGCTTCTGCCTGCGGTGTCTCGCCGCCAGCCGTCTCGACGCCAGCTGCCGCCTCGACGACCGCCTCGGTCGATGCCTCTGCCGGCACTTCGGTCGGCACGTCGATGGTCTCGCCTGCCGCAGCCGCAGCCCGCACCCGCTTGCGCACCCGCTTCTTCTCGGAGCGATAGCCGAGCGACTTCAGGATCGAGGCAAAATCCTCGCCGGCGCAGCCGACGAGCGAAGTCATCGCCACGGTGGCAAAGAAGCCGTTGCCGTCCGCCGCGCCCTCCGGCGCCGGCGCGCCCTCGGCGCTGCCGCGCCAGGCGATCAGCGGCCGGATGAGGTCCGCGAGGCGTTCAAGGATATCGACCCGCACGGCCCGCTCGCCGCAAACGCGGTAGCCGACGAGCCGGTAGAGATCGGCGGCGAAATCCTTCTCGACCGGGATCGACGTCCGCCCGAGCGCCGCCAGATGCGGCAGCTCCGAAAGACCGGCCTGATCGAGGCCACCATTGCCGAGCGCCCAGAGCATCGCCGCCAGCGAGCGCGGCCCCGGCTTCATCAGCCCCGGCAGATAAAGGCATGATAGGCGCCGAACCGGACGCCGTATTTGCGCAGCAGCGCCCGCGCCTCCTGCTCGAGACCGCGCACATCCTCGGCAATCTGCTGGCGGTCGAGCACGCCGAGCGCCTCGACGAGACGGAACGCGATGCCCCGGGCCATGCCGGCAAGATCCTCGGCCTCGGCAAGGTCGAACAACGGCTTCAACAACCCGCGCAGATGCTGGCCGACCCACGCCTCGAGCCGGCCGACCACCGCTCCCGCGCCGCGCCAGCAAGCTGCTCGTCGGCAAGCAGCACGACCGCCGGCTTCAGCGGATCAGCGCCGCCGGTCAGCTTAGCCACCACTTCGCCGCGCCAGCGCAGGGCCCCGTCGGACGCCAGCACGATGTCCTCGTTCGGCGCCTCGGCAACCTTCTCGGCCCGCCGGACCAGCTCGCCGGTCAGCGATTTCTGCGCTGCCGCGCGAACCGCCTTGCCGTCCGGACCGTCGGCGCTCGCATCCGGCTGGAACCGGAAACCGTGAAGATGACCGACGTGCTGGCCTTCCACCAGAACGTCGCCGGACGAAGTGATTTCCGCTTCGAGCATGTCGCTTTCTCTCAGCCGCCTCATCAGGACACTCGTGCGCCGGTCGACGAACCTTTGCGTCAACCGCTCGTGCAGAGCGTCGGACAGTCTATCCTCGATCGCGCGTGTGCGCTCCTGCCAATATGCCGGATCGGCCAGCCAATCTGGCCGGTTGGCGATGAATGTCCAGGTCCGGATATGCGCGATTCGATTGGCGATGGTGTCGATATCACCATCCGTGCGGTCGCAATAGGCGACCTGACGCGAAAACCAGTCGTCGGCGATCGCCTTTTCGCGGGCAAGGTAGCCATAGAGCTGGACGACGAGGTCGACATGGTTGGTCGGCGCGATCTTGCGATAGTCCGGGATCTGGCAGACTTCCCAGAGCAGTTCCACCGCCCGCGCGCCCTTGGCCAGCCCCGCCGTTTCCGGATCCCGCGCCGCCATGTCGAGTGAAACGACGTCGATCGCCGGCGGCGCCCGCGTCAGCCCCTCTTCCCGCGGCACCTCGTCGAGCGAGGCCTTCAGGCTCTGCAGGCTGGAGAAGTCGAGCGCCCGGTTGCGCCATTGCAGCACCCGCACCGCGTCGAAGGCGTGCGTTTCCATCGTCTCGACGAGATCGTCGTCGAACGGCTCGGCCCGGGCCGTCACGCCGAACGTTCCGTCGCGCGTGTGCCGCCCCGCCCGCCCGGCGATCTGGCCAAGCTCGGCCGCCGTCAGTTGCCGGAACTGGTAGCCGTCGAACTTGCGGGTCGAGGCAAAGGCGATGTGGTCGACATCGAGATTGAGACCCATGCCGATCGCGTCGGTCGCAACGAGAAAATCGACGTCGCCGGACTGGTAGAGCGCCACCTGGGCATTGCGCGTGCGCGGGCTGAGCGAGCCGAGCACCACCGCCGCGCCACCGCGCTGGCGCCGGATCAGTTCGGCGATCGCATAGACCTCGTCCGCCGAGAAGGCGACGATCGCCGACCGGCGCGGCAGCCGCGTGATCTTCTTCTGGCCGGCATAGGCGAGCTGCGACATCCGCGGCCGCGTCACGACGGAGACGCCAGGCAACAGCTTCTCGATGAGCGGCCGCATCGTCGCCGCGCCGAGCAGCAGCGTTTCCTGCCGGCCGCGCAGATGCAGGATGCGATCGGTGAAGACGTGGCCGCGCTCCAGATCATTGGCGATCTGGATTTCGTCGACGGCGGCGAAATCGGCCACCGTCTCGCGCGGCATCGCCTCGACCGTGCAGACATAGAAGCGCGGATTGGCCGGCTTGATCTTCTCCTCGCCGGTGACGAGCGCCACCTGGTCGACCCCGACCCGTTCCACCACCCGGCCGTAGACCTCGCGCGCCAGCAATCGCAGCGGCAGGCCGATGACGCCGGTGTGGTGGGCCAGCATGCGCTCGATGGCGAGATGCGTCTTGCCCGTATTGGTCGGCCCGAGAACGGCGGTGACGTTGCGGGCGCGCGCGGCTGGGTTCGAAACGGACATGGCGGAGATTGTCGTCACGGCCTCGTTCGGCCGGCCTCGGCTCGGCGCCGCAAGGGCGCGGGAAAGGCGATCTTTGGCAACGATATGCGGCGATATCTTGCCGCCCGGACTGGCATGGTCTGTATCATAGAGAGACGCTGCGCGCCCGCGTTTTTTACCATTCGAACGGAAAACGAACGAATCTGGTCCGAATCACTGACTCACCCGATTTTCGGATTCTGTTCGCCGCAAGATGATGTGGCATCGGCATTTTGACCCACAATATCTGTTTTACGCCCGTTTTGACGGAAGGAAAACGGCACCGCGGCCGTTAACGATTGCCCGGAAGGCCATCTCCCGCCTTGTCGTCGTCAAGCCGCCACCGGGCCGTCGCGGCCGCCACGGAAAACCTGAAAACATGGTTACCGTTTCCTTGCCGCGACCGGACCTGTTTTGGACCGCTCCGTTAACCTCCCGGCCGGACCACGAACGAATCATCGACGAATCACTTCGCCGCAAATGTTCCGCCTCTGATCCCCACGAAATCTGGTGTTTACGAGCCCCGTCAAGCGGATCGGGCCGGTTTGCCGGTCCGCCGGGGTGCCGCGCATCATAGCCGCGTTAACCATTCCGTGCCGAAATGAAACGGTTTCCCCGCGGACGGACGCGCTCAGCCGCCCGTGGTGCTGAACCGCTGCGCCTCGAGCACCGCCGGGCCGAGCGTCGTTCCGATTGACACCCGCCAGGGCACCGAGAATCCGCTCCGCCCGACCGGCGTCAGCCAGACCTCGAGATCCTTGTTCTCCATCATGTAGCGGATCACCCAGCGCTTCGGCCGATGGCCGGCGAGCGGCACGTAGCGGGCGCCGCAGACATGCGCCACGGCACGGTAATCGCCGTCCTCGGTCTTCACCTTTTCCGTACGCTTGTAGACGAGCGGCAGGTCGAAACGCTGCAGGCCCTCGAACACCGGCACGGTGCGATTGCAGATGGTCGGCCCGTCGGCATCGGGCGCATGCCGCACGACGAGCGCCGAAAGCGGATCGAGCGCGCCCTTCTTGTGCGCCTCGGCCAGCGGCACCCGGTCCGGCCGTTCCGGCTCTGCCGGCGTGATCTTCACCCGCACCACCCGGTCGGCGGCGAACCGGATCGCCACCTTGCTCGCCTCGCTGTCGTCGCGAAGGTCGAAGTCGTAACGGGCCGGCATCATCGAACCGGCCGCAAACGTCCCCTTGCTCGATGCCGTTCCGACCGAGTTCGAGAACATCGCCGTCATGCCGGACAGCTTGCCCCAGCCCTTGACGCCGTATTTCTCGGCGCCGAGCGTCGCATCGATGCCCGCCTTGCCGATCGTCACCCCGGAAAGATAGACCTTGTAATAGGCATGGACGGCAAGGTCCTCGGCCATGGCCGGCGCGCCCGCCGCGCCGAGGAACGACCCGGCCAGAAGGGCTGCGGCAACGGACTTGGCTGAAATGAGATTGTTTTGGCGCATGGCGTCTGTTCGTTTCCCTTGTCGACCGGATGAGTAATATTGATATCCGCCCCGCGCCGATCAAGCGATCGTGTGGGGCGCGCCGGGCATCGGTGTTGCGGCCATCCTGCAAACTGCCCATGAACCGGGCATGAACCGCGCGTTGCCGCGCTGACAGCTCCTGTCTGCCGGATTCCGCGCCCCGCCCGGCCCCGAACCGGCCGCCAAGGCTTGACGGCCCGCCGGAAGCTCATTATGAGAGGGCGGCTTTACCCGAAAGCATAGGATTTTATCGGGCCGTTTCGTTCGCGGCCGGCCCGCAAAGAGGAATGTTCCAATGGCCCGACGCTGCGAGTTGACCGGCAAGGCCGTGCTGTCCGGAAACAACGTCAGCCACGCCAACAACAAGTCCCGTCGTCGCTTCCTGCCGAACCTGTGCAACGTCACGCTGATGAGCGAGACGCTTGGCCGTTCGGTGAAGCTGCGCATCACCGCCCACGCCCTGCGCTCTGTCGAGCATCGTGGCGGCCTTGACGCCTTCCTGATGAAGGCGCGTGACGGCGAGCTGTCGCCGCGGGCCCGCGATCTCAAGAGCCGCATCGTCAAGGCCGTTCCGGCTAGCTGACGGGGTCGCCGGCCGCAGGGCCGGCAGCCAGAGGCGCTCTGATGACTGCAAGACAGGATTCTTCCATCGCCGCGCTCGCCATCGCGATTGCGGCGATGTGCGCTGTCGTGGTCGGTTCGAACATTCTGGTCCAGCACCCGTTCGAGCCGTTCGGCCTCGCCGACTACCTGACCTGGGGCGCCTTTTCCTATCCGGTTTCCTTCCTCGTCACCGACCTGACCAACCGGCGTTTCGGCGTTGCCCGCGCCCGGCTCGTCGTCTATGTCGGCTTCGCGCTCGCCGTCGCGCTCTCGATCGCGCTGGCGACGCCACGCATCGCGCTCGCCTCCGGCACCGCCTTCCTGATCGGCCAGCTCTCCGACGTGACGATTTTCGATCGCCTGCGTCTCGGCACCTGGTGGCGCGCCCCGCTCGTCTCCTCGCTGATCGGCTCGGCGCTCGACACAATCCTGTTCTTCACGCTGGCCTTTGCCGGCGATCCGGAAATCCCGCTCTCGACCTATCCGCTCGGCTTTGGTGAAGTCACCCTGCCGGTCTGGGTCGTCTGGGCCGTCTGCGATTTCCTCGTGAAGATGTCGCTTGCGCTCGTCGCCCTCGGGCCTTATCGCGCCCTTGCCCGCCTGCTCGCGCCGCAGCCGGAACCCGTTCCGGTCCCCTGATCAGGCGGCAATTCGATCAGGCAGGACTGCCTCAGTTCCCGCGCCAGATGAACCGCAGCAGCAGATTGCGCTGCAGGACGCTGTGATTGTCGTCCGAAATCACCGTGACGAGCGTCTCGCCGGCGGCGTTCCGCGACACCCGGATGCCTTCCATGTTGTCGATCTGATAGGCCATGTTGGCCGTCATCAGGACTTCCGGCTCGACCAGCACACCCGGCTTCAGCGCCTCGGCCTTGACCCGCGACACCCGCATGGCAACCCCGTCCGACGGCCGGAACCGCCGCTCGAGCAGGAGAAGGTCGCCATCCGGCAGGAAGTCAGCATCGGTGATGTCGAAATCATCCTGCCGAAGCACCGTGAACGGTCCCGGCGTCGGCCCGCCAACCAGCCAGGCAAGGATGTTGCGGCGCTTGTCGAGCGTGCGCTCGGACAGGGCAACAAGCGTGCCGGCCAGCGGATGGCCTTCCGGCGCCAGCGCCAGCGCTTCAAGTCCCTTGGTATAGCGCAGCTCGCTCTGCTTGAAATTGACCGCGACCGGCGTCGGCCGGCCTGGCACGCCGGCCGCATCGAGCGGAAAGGCAAGGATCCGCGCCCGCCCCTCAAAGCCGACATAGACAACGGGTCCGCTCGCCGAGCTTCCGAACGCCATCGATTCGGCGTCGGAATTCTCCTTGGAGAACAAGGGCTCGCCGTCGATGCCCGGCAGCGAGCGCAGCTCCGCGTCGGCAAGGCAGGTCGGTCGCCCGGCCGCGTCCTCGACGAGCCGCGCCGTCAGCCAGAGCCCGCTGTCGGAAACCGACACGAGCCGGTCGCCGACAAAGCCGAGCGCCGAAAAACCGCCGAAATCGCCGCTGTCCGGCTCGATCTCGATTCCGCCAAGCCATTCGAGGGGCCCGAAGCGGGTCTCGTCGCCATGCCAGATATGAAAGGAGGGTATCGGGTGACAGGTGAGCGCCACCGGCCGGCCGCCATCATCCGCAAGGGCCGGCATCGGCAGGCTGAAAACGAGCGCGGCAAGCGCCGCCCGCCAGCGCCTCATGCGACCCGCCGCCGCCCGCGGCGGCGTTTGCCGTTGCCCGTGTCCGTCTCGAACAGCTCGGCAAGCTCGTCGGTGATCGCTCCGGCAAGCTCGTCGGCATCGACGATCGTCACCGCCCGGCGATAATAGCGCGTCACGTCATGGCCGATGCCGATGGCCAGAAGCTGCACCGGCGAACGCGTCTCGATCTCCTCGATGACCTGCCTGAGGTGCCGTTCCAGATAATTGCCGGGATTGGCCGAAAGCGTCGAATCGTCGACCGGCGCGCCATCCGAGATCATCATCAGGATGCGCCGCTGCTCGGGCCGCGCCAGCAGCCGCTGATGCGCCCAGTCGAGCGCCTCGCCGTCGATGTTCTCCTTCAGCAGCCCCTCGCGCATCATCAGGCCGAGATTGCGCCGCGACCGCCGCCACGGCGCGTCGGCGCTCTTGTAGATGATATGGCGCAGATCGTTGAGCCGCCCCGGCGTCTGCGGCTTGCCGGCAGCCAGCCAGGCCTCGCGCGACTGTCCACCCTTCCAGGCCCGCGTCGTGAACCCGAGGATCTCGACCTTGACGGCGCAGCGCTCCAGCGTACGCGCCAGAATGTCGGCGCAGGTCGCCGCCACCGTGATCGGCCGCCCGCGCATCGAACCCGAATTGTCGATGAGCAGCGTCACCACCGTGTCGCGGAACTCGGTGTCCCGCTCGCGCTTGAACGACAGCGGATGCATCGGATCGGTGACGACGCGCGTCAGCCGGGCCGTGTCGAGCAGGCCTTCCTCGAGGTCGAAATCCCACGACCTGTTCTGCTGCGCCAGAAGCCGCCGCTGCAGCCGGTTGGCAAGCCGCGCGACGACGCCGGACAGATGCTCGAGCTGCTTGTCGAGAATGCCGCGCAGCCGGTCGAGCTCGGCCAGGTCGCAAAGCTCCTCGGCGGTGACGACCTCGTCGAACTGCTCGGTGAAGGCGCGGTACTCGAATTGCGGAACCTGCGGCCCCTGATGCTGGTCCGGCCGCCAGTGCCGGTGCTCGTCCGGCAGTTCGTCGCCGTCCGTGTCGTCGCCGAATTCCTGCGGCCGCCCGTCGCGCGTCTCGGTCTCGGCGCCCTCGGCGTCCTCGCTGTCGCCTTCGGCCTCTTCCATCTCCTGGCTGGAATCGCCCTCGCCGGTCTCTTCCTCCGCCCCGGTCTCCGGCTCGTCGGAAGTGCCGCTCTCGCCCTCCTCCGAATCGTCCTCTTCCGGCTCGCCGCCAAGTTCGTCCGACATGTCGAGCGCCGAGATCACCTCGCGGATCGCCATGGCGAAATCGCGCTGCTCCTCGACATGGCCGCCGAGCGCATCGAGCGCCGCGCCGGCCTTCGCCTCGATCCACGGCCGCCACATCTCGACGACCCGCAGCGCGCTCGCCGGCGGCTTCATGCCGGAAATGCGCTCGCGCACCATCAGCGCCACCGCCTCGTCGAGCGGCGCGTCATCCTTGGTCGTGGCGTCCTGGAATCCGGCCCGCCGATAGCGGTCCTCGAGCATCGCCGCGAGGTTGCGCTTGACGCCAGCCATCCGCCGCGCGCCGATCGCCTCGACCCGCGCCTGCTCGCTGGCATCGAAAATCGCCCGCGCCTTCGAGCCGACAGGCACATAGTGGTGATGCACTTTCGGATCGTGGCAGGCGAGCCGCAGCGCCATGGCATCGCCAATGCCGCGGGTCACGGAAATGTCGCCGACGCTCGGATTGCGCGGCGGCTCGGGCAGCCGCGCCCGTTTTCCCGAAAGGCTTGGACGGTCGGTGCCGAACGCCACTTCCAGATCCCGGTCGCGCGCGATCGCCCGCATCGCCACCGTGATCGCCCGCTTGAACGGCTCGGACGGCGCGCCCGACGATTTCTCCGAAAAGCGGTTGCTCGGCGTCTTCATCTTTTCCCGTCGTCGCCTCGGCCGGCTGTCCTGCCGGCCGGTGATACCGGTCCGGTCAGCTCAGCGCCACGTTCACCGCCGATTCCGGCAGTTCCTTGCCGAACGAGCGCTGATAGAACTCGGCCACCAGCGGCCGCTCGAGCTCGTCGCACTTGTTGAGGAAGGTCACGCGGAAGGCAAAGCCGACATCGCCGAAGATCTCGGCGTTCTCGGCCCAGGTGATCACGGTACGCGGGCTCATCACCGTCGACAGGTCGCCATTGACGAAGGCGTTCCGCGTCAGGTCGGCGACCCGCACCATCTTGTCGATCGTGTCGCGCCCCTTGCCGCCGGCATAGTGCTTGGCCTTGGCCGCGACGATGTCGACCTCGCGGTCATGCGGCAGATAGTTGAGCGTCGTGACGATCGACCAGCGGTCCATCTGGCCCTGGTTGATCTGCTGCGTGCCGTGATAGAGGCCCGAGGTGTCGCCGAGGCCGATGGTGTTGGCCGTCGCGAACAGGCGGAACGCCGGATGCGGCCGGATCACCTTGTTCTGGTCGAGCAGCGTCAGCCGGCCCGAAACCTCGAGCACGCGCTGGATGACGAACATCACGTCCGGCCGGCCGGCATCATACTCGTCGAAGACGAGCGCGGTGTTGGTCTGCAGTGCCCAGGGCAGGATGCCGTCACGGAATTCCGTCACCTGCACCCCGTCGCGCAGCACGATCGCATCCTTGCCGATGAGGTCGATACGGCTGATGTGGCTGTCGAGATTGATTCGCACGCACGGCCAGTTGAGCCGCGCCGCCACCTGCTCGATATGGGTCGACTTGCCCGTGCCGTGATAGCCCTGGACCAGCACGCGTCGATTGCGCCCGAAGCCGGCGAGAATGGCCAGCGTCGTGTCGCGATCGAACAGATAGTCCGGATCGAGGTCGGGGACGTGCTCATCGACCTGGGAAAAGGCCGGCACTTCCATATCGCTGTCGATGCCGAACACGTCCCGAACCTTGATCTTGCGATCGGGCAGTCCAGCGATCTCCGCGGTCTTCGCAGTCATGCGTCCTCCGTCACTTCCATGGCGGCGCCGCGCCCGGCGGAACCGTCCGTCGATCGCTCTTAGCACATCCGGGCGTCGCGGCACCATCGCCGCCGATGCCGCAAGATCAACAATAGCCAGCGCTTTTCAGTTGATTGTAGGCCTGGATGATTTCCCGCAGCCTGTCCTCGAACTTCCGGTCGCCGCCATTGGCGTCCGGATGCAGGCGTTTGACGAGTTCCTTGTAGCGCGCCTTGATTTCGGGCCCGGTGGCGTCCTCGGCAAGGGCAAGGGTCTCGAAAGACCGCCGCGCCACCTTCTGCAGCCGCCGCCGAGGCGGCTCGGCCTGGCGCTTTTGCTGCTGTTGCCGGCGGGCGCCGGCGAAGAACGAGAACGGGTCGTACTGGCTGTAGTTCGCGCCTTCCTGCGGCTCGTCCTTGGCCGGGGCATTGCCGGTTCCCATTCGCCAGGTCGGGCGATGCCCGGTCATTGCCGATTTCTGGTAGTCGGCGATCGAGCCGTCATCCATGCCGGCGAAATAATTGTAGCCCTTGTTGTAGACCCGGACGTGATCGAGACAGAAATTGTAGTACTGGCCCTCGCGCAGGCGTCCCTTCGGCGCCCGGTGAGATCCCGGATGCTCGCAGCCCGCCCATTCGCAGCGCGGGAAGGCGTCCCGCTCGATCGTTTCCGCATCAGGCTTGATCCGGATCCGGTCGAAATATTTGGAGTCGAGTTTCATCGGCCCGATTATGGTAACTGTCCCTCCGGCGAACAAGCCGCCGCTGGTATGAGAGCGATCACGGAAGAAAGAGCATGACCGTAAAGGATACGATCAAACGCAAATTAACAGAGGCTTTCACGCCCATGCGCCTTGAGGTTACGGACGAATCTCACCGCCATGCCGGCCACGCCGGCCACCACCCCGACGGCGAATCGCATTTCCGCGTAGAGATCGTCTCAGCGGCCTTTGCCGGCAAGTCCCGCATCGACCGGCATCGCATGGTCAACACCGTGCTGGCCGAGGAGCTCGCCGGCCGCATCCACGCCTTTGCCCTCAAGGCCTTCGCCCCCGACGAGGTATCGGGCATCTAGCCCGGCCATCGGCGATGGACGATCTCGCCCTCCTCCTCGACCTGCATCTCGGCGGCGAACGCCAGGGCCCCGGCGACGAAGCGACCACCCGCCTTGCCATGCGCCTTGCCGGCCTTCCCGGAAGGACCGGCCTTCGGATAGCCGACATCGGCTGCGGCACCGGCGCCTCGACACTGGTTCTGGCCGGGGACCTCGACGCCGACATCAAGGCCGTCGATTTTCT
>JAWKVW010000030.1:0-43933 GCA_041397845.1 Hyphomicrobiales bacterium
GGGATCGCCGGCAAGGGCCTCGTGCACGAGATCCGGCCGATAGAGCGCCTGGAAGACACGGTCGATCGGCAGCACCTCGAGGCCGCGCACGACGTTCAGCATTTCCGCACCGTGCCCGGAGGCATCAAAGAAACCGAACGGCGTGATCGATACCCAGTTTGCTTCGGAAAAGGCGATGAAGGACGCAAGGGTCTTGCCGGAGGCGACATCCCAGATCCGGGTCATCGTATCCCAGCCGGCGGTGAGGAGACGGCGGCCATCAGGCGTGAAGGCGACGTCGAAGACCGGGGCGGCGTGGCCCTCGAGACGAGCCGCAAGCTCGCCCGTTCCGACATTCCACAACAGCGCCGATCCGTCATAGGAGGCGGCCGCGAGGCGGGTGCCGTCCGGCGAAAAGACGAGGCGCTCGACGACATCGCCGAGACCCTGGAACTGACGAAGGACCCTGCCCTTGCGCGTGTCGAGAAGCTGCGCCTCGGTCTGCGAGCCGACGGCGAGGAGCCGCCCGTCCGGGGAAATGGCAATCGCGTCGACGACGCCGTCCTTCAGCGGCAAGGTGCGGGCAACGCGGCCCCTGGCGGCATCGACAAGGCGGATCTCGCCATAGGAGGCGATCACGGCGATGCCCGCGTCGGGAGCAAATGCCAGCGCCGAGACGCCCATGCCGGCGTCACCGAGGTCGCGGACGATCTTGCGCTTCAGAAGGTCGACGATGACGGTGCGCTCGCGCTCCTCCGGCCCTGCTTCCATCTCGTCGACCGGCTCGGAGGCGACGATGGCGCGGGTGCCATCGCTCGAGAAGGCAGCGCCGCGCAGCTTCACCATGCCCTTCAGCGGCAGCGTCGCCAGTTCTGCGCCGGTTTCCGGATCAAAGAAGCCGATGGCGGAGCCGGCAACGGAAACGATCATGCCATCGGCGGCAAAGCCAAGGCCGTGGACGATGTCGGCGGACGCGGCAACCGGCGCCGACAACCGTGCCGCCGCAAGGTTCCAGGACTGGACGTCGCCGGCGACATGGCCGGTCGCGAAGCGCGTGCCGTCCGGCGACACGGCGAGCGAATAGATGCTGGTCGAGGTGCCGGCGAGACGGCGCAGCGGCTTGCCGCCATCGCCGTTCCACAGGGCGAGACGTCCGCTCGCCATCCAGGCTGAGCCCGGCGCGTCACCGGGGTCGAGGTTGTCGGAGGTCAGCACCAGCTTGCCGTCGGCGGACAGTGCGACGGCGAAAAACTGCCGGCCGGCCTCGGCGACACTGGCGAGCGGCCGACCGGTGTCGGCCGACCAGATGCGGAAGCCACCGGTCCCGGTGGTGACCACCGTGCGGCCGTCGGCGGAGATGGCAATGCGCGAGACGACGCCGGCATCCTCGGCGAAGGCGACGAGGCGGCGGCCGGTCGTGCCGTCCCAGATGTTCGTCACGCCTTCGGGCTCGGCAACGGCAAGGCGGCTGCCGTCGGCGGAGAATGCAAGACTGAAGGCGCCGTTCCCGGCGATCTTCACGGTGCGGGCAACGCGGCCCTTGCGGATATCGATGATCGAGAGGGTGGCGCCATAGCCGATGGACAGGGCGCTGCGGCCATCGCCGGAGATGGCGACGGCAAGGGCCTGATCGCCGTCGCCCTTCACCTCGGCAAGGCGCCGGCCGCTCGCCACGTCCCAGACGACGGCGAGGCGGTCACGCGTGCCGGCAACGAGCAGGCGACCGTCAGCGGAAAAGGCGAGCGCGTTGACGAGGTCGTCGGGAATGTCGATGCGCGCGGCTTCGGCGCCGGTCTCGATTTCCCAGAAGCGGATGCTGCCATCGCCGCCGCCGGACGCGAGGTAGCGGCCGCCGGGCGCAAAGGCGAGCGCCTGGACGCTGCGGGTGTGGCCGATGAACGTGCGGATCAGGCGGCCGTTCGACAGGCTCCAGAACTTGACGCCGTTCTCGCTGCCGGCGCTGGCGGCGAACCGGCCGTCGCCGGAAATCGCCAGGGTGCCGGCGGCGGCGTCATGGCCGACCGTCGGGGTGATGGCGACCGGTGCGCCGGCGGCATGGCCCTGTCCGAGGCCGGCCAGGAGCAGGAACGCGGCCACCATCAGGACAAGCCCAAGAGCCCGTCCCTGCGGCCGTTCCAGTCCATGTGGCCGCTTCAGGCCATGCGCTCGTTTCAGGGACATCAGCCACCCTCCCCGTTTGCGGACGGCCAAGGGTCTTCGATGCTGGCCCCGGCCTCCTCAGGCAGGGCCGAATCCCTTGTACACGCCCCTCACGCGCCCGTTCCGGCGCGAGGTCGCCATGCCTTGATGTTGGCAACAACAGGCGGCTTTCGGCGATTTTCGCGAGGGCGCGCGCCGGCGGAAATCGCGGGGCCGCGCAATTACGGCATGCAATCGCCGAAATTTGTTCCTATCTAAGGCCGGTCCGCCTCGCACGGGGGCGCAACAGAAGGATCGCAGTGAAGGATGGACTCGAACTTCATCACCCGTTTCTTCGGCGGCCCGCCGGCCTGGGTCCTCGTCCGGCTGGTCTTTCTGTCGTTTGTCGTCGGCGTCATCCTGTCGGCGCTCGGCATCAGCCCGCACGAGATCCTCGACAGCTTCCGCCGCCTCATCGTGCGGATCTACGAGATGGGCTTCGACGCGATCGACTGGGCGATCCGCTACTTCGTCATCGGCGCGTTCGTGGTGTTCCCGGCGTGGTTCGTCATCCGGGTGCTGAAGCTCGGCAAGGCGCCGGCGCGCAGGCTGCCGCCGCCGGAGGTCTGAGCACAGCCCTGACGCAAACCCTCAAAGAACGTCGAGGACGCGCTCCGGCGGACGGCCGAGCGCGGCCTTGCCGTTGGAAATGACCACCGGGCGCTCGATCAGCACCGGGTTCTCGACCATCGCGGCAATCAGCGCCTCGCCATCGGTGACGTCGGCAAGGCCAAGCTCCTTGTAGACGGCTTCCTTGGTGCGCATCAGGGCGCGCGGCTCGATGCCGAGGCGGGCGAGGACATCGCGCAATTCCGCCGCCGTCGGCGGGGTCTTCAGATATTCGACGACCGCCGGCTCCTCGCCCTTGTCGCGCAAGAGGCCAAGCGCCTCGCGCGACTTGGAGCAGCGCGGATTGTGCCAGATGGTGACGGTCATCGTTTTCTCCCTCACGGATTGGTGTCGGCCCAGGCCTCGACATTGGTCGAGACGGCATCGGCGATGCTCGCCAGCCCCTCGGCGGCAACGCGGCGCAACAGATGCTGCTTGATCCGGTCGACGAGGCCAAGGCCCTCGAAGACTAGCCCGCTGTACATCTGCACCAGATCAGCGCCGGCGGCGATCTTGGTGAAGGCCGCCTCGGGCGAATCGACGCCGCCGACGCCGACGAGCGGCAGGCCGGGCCCAGCCTGACGGCGGACGCGGGCGAGCATACGGGTCGAGCGGCGGAACAATGGCCGGCCGGACATGCCGCCGGCCTCGCGGGCGGTGCGCTGATCGGTCAGTCCGTCGCGCGAGACCGTCGTGTTGGAAACGATCATGCCGTCGATGCCGCGCGCCATCGCCTCGTCGACGATTTCCTCAAGATGGGCATCCTCGAGATCGGGCGCGATCTTGAGGAGCACCGGCACGCGGCGGCCGATGCGGCCGGCGGCGTCATCCCGGGCCGACAATGCCGCCTTCAGCAACTCGCCAAGCGCGCCGCGCTCCTGCAGGTCGCGCAGGCCGGGCGTGTTCGGCGAGGAGACGTTGACGGTGAAATAGCTGGCGACGTGGGCAAAGACCGAAATGCCGGTGACATAGTCGAAGATCCGGTCGGTCGAATCCTTGTTGGCGCCGACATTGACGCCGACGACACCCGGACGGCGGCGGCGGCGCTCAAGGCGCGACAGCACGGCCGAATGGCCTTCATTGTTGAAGCCGAAGCGGTTGATGACGGCGTTGTCGGCCGGCAGGCGGAACAGGCGCGGCACCGGATTGCCCGACTGCGGACGGGGCGTCACCGTGCCGACCTCGGCAAAGCCGAAGCCAAGCGCCAGAAGGGCGTCCGGGACTTCGCCATTCTTGTCAAAGCCGGCGGCCATGCCGAGGGGATTGGGGAAATCGAGATCCCAGAGGCGGCGCGAAAGACGGGGATCGTCAGGCGCGGCGCAGCGCGGATGGAGACCTGCGGCCAGCGCCTTCACGGTCAGGTTGTGGGCGCGCTCGGCATCGAGCGACAGCACCAGAGGGCGTGCGAGATCAAACAGTCCGGCGAGCATTACAGACCTTCCGGGAAGACGTGGCGGCCGTCGTCACCAAGCGGCAAGGGCACGACCGAAACGACGGCGCCAAGGGGCAGGCCGCCATAGAGATGGGGAAAGAGCGCGCCGCCACGCGACGGCTCCCATTTGAGGGCGGCGCCGAGAGCGGCGGCGTCGATGGCGACGAGCAGCAGGCCGGTGCCGCCGGCGAAGTGCCGGGCGGCGGTCTCGCGAACCTGATCGGCGGCGGAGAAATGGATATAGCCGTCGGCGTGGTCGACCGGCGCGCCATCGAACATGCCGGCGGCCGCGGCGGCTCGCCAGAGCGGTTCGGGCACGATCTTGTAGACGATCCGGTTGCCGGGGTTTTCGGGGGTCACGCGGGCGCGGTCCTTGTCGCCGATGCTGCGGCGGCGAAACTAGTCACCGGCCGCGGCGGCCGCAACCCCTCAAAAACGCCTGTTACGTATGCACCCGCTCAGGCCGCGGTCCAGGGAAACTCGCCGAAGACGTCGACGACCTCGATGCCGCCGGCAACGTTGACGGTGTGCATGCCGATTTCCGGCCGGGCCGGATTCGGCTTCAGCCGGGCGACAACGGTCTGGGAGAAGCCTTCCGGATCGAGGCGATCGACCCGTGCGAGCGTCAGGCCACCGCCGTAGAACTCGCGGCAATCCTGGGCCGGGCGATAGAGAACGCCGTCGCGCACATACATCTCGCCACCAGGCCGGGCGGCGGCTGCATCGGCCAGAACCGGGTTGGCCGGCAGCGCCGTCCAGGTGCCGAAAAGATCATCGGCATGGTAGAGGCCGAGGCTGCCCCAGCTCGAGCAGCCACGATCGGAAATCGCGGCGAAGATCCAGAGACGGCCGCCATGCTCGACGAGGGTCGCGTCGGAGGCGGCGACATCGTCAAGCAGGGTCTCGACCTTCTCCCAGCGATCGGGGAACTGGACGGCGCGGTAAAGCTCGATCGTCCGGTTGGCGAGGGTTTCCGGCATCATGTAGACCTCGCCGTCCCGCTCGAAAACGAAGGGATAGGAGAGGTGATAGGGCCGCTCGAGGACGATGCGCGGCGTCGTGGTGCTGCCGTCCGGCTCGATGGTGAAGACCGAGATGACCCCCTTGCCGGTGGCGTAGGGGTATTCCTCGCAGAAGACGTAGCGGCGGCCGTCGCGAACCATGACGAAGGGGTCGGCGTAGTAGCGCTGGCCATCGTCCGGCAGGCGGCGATAGCCCTCCTTCGGCAGCATCAGACGGTCGGCAATGGTCGTGCCGGCCGCGGCCTGACGCCAGCCGATCGCCCATTGCGGGGCGGTGCGCACCTGACGGTCGAGGCGCGCGGCGATCTTGGCGGCAAAGGTCGAGAGGGCAAAGGCGAGGGGCTTGCAGGTGATGTCGCGCGTTGCCGGCGGCACGGTACCGCCCGCCTCGCCATCGACGGTTCCCTCGCGGATGGCGCGGCGGACAAGCTCGGCGGCCATGGAGAACACAGGATCGAGCGCCTGGGAGAGGATGCGCGGCTCCTCGACGGCCGGACGGGCGGCGACGAGACCGTCGTCGTCGCAGCCAGCCAGGGTCAGGCGCGGGCGGCGACCTTCGATCAGCGCGGCGATGGCGGCCGTGTCATCGGCAAAGCCGTCATAAAGGAGCGTCAGGGTCGGGACGCCGGCCCGGATCGCCCGGGCGGCGGCGCCGGCACCGGACAGGTCGATGACGAGGTCGCAATCATGGCCCGGCGCGGCGACGACCGGCGCGAAGATCGCGGCGATGTCGACGATGTCGGCGGCCGAGACGGCCTTCTGCCCGTAGAGCAGACGCTCGAAGACAAACAGCGTCGAGAGCCCGCGCGGCAGCGACCGCGTGGCGCTGACCGAGGCGACCGCGACGTCGAACCCGGAAGCGGCGGCGAACTCGGCAACGAGTTCGGCCTGCCAGCGCCAGATCCGGGCCGGATCGAGCAGGAAGAGCAGGCGGCGCCGTTCCGGCATGCGATCGCCCGCAGGCAGTTCCACGGCCAGACTGGACGTTCGATCAAGCATTTGCGGCCTCACCGTGCCGGCGTCGCGACAAGCGAGCGATGGATGTCGAACAGGCGCGGCAGCTGGGTCGCGACCGAATAGGGCTCGACGCGGGCATGCACGGCGTCGGTGCGGATGGTGCCGTCCTTGATGCCCTGCCAGAGCCTGACCCAGGCGGCGGCCATCTCCTCGACGGTCGCCTCGCCATCCTCCAGACGCTCCATCAGGAAACCGGTCTTGCCGGTCTCGACCAGCGGGTCGTACTGCGGCAGGCGGATGGCACCCATCGGCCGGCCGGTTGACATGGTCTCGAGGAGGAAGCAGGGCATGCCCTCGAAATAGGACGTCAGAATGCCGGCATGGCAGCGCGACAGCACCTCGTGGACGCCGCGAGCATCCTTGAAGCCGTGGCGCACGGTCAGATGCTCGATGGCGGCGAACTCGGGATAGCGATGCGGATCGCTGGTGCCGACATAGTGGAACTCGAGACGGCCATCGAGAGCCTTGCCGAGGCGTTCCATGACGCGGAACATCGTCGGGGGATCCTTGAACGCGTCGAGACGACCAGTGAAGACGACGCGGAAGACGTCGTCGGCAATGTCGAAGGGCTGCGGCGGGAAGACGTCGGTATCGACCGACACGGTCATGAACGACGACTTTTCGGCATGGGCCGGGAAGTCGGCCTCGATGCGCTTGACGATGTTCGGGTTGACGCCGACGATCCGATCGGCAAGGCGCAGGGCGATGCGCTCGGCAGTGGCGTGGATGAACCAGAAGCGCTTGATGAGCGAATCCATCTTCTGGTCCTTGGAGCCCTCGCCGTGGACGATCTGCACGGTCGGCAGGCCAAGGGCGCGGGCGAACGGCGCAAACTCGAAGCGCTGCAGCTCGATGGTCGCGGGACCCTTGCCGATCAGGCGGCGGATCGTGAAGTAATGACGCAGGAGCGCGGTCGCGACACGGAAGGTGATCGAGCTGCCGATGCTGGTCGCGGCCTGGTGAACCTCGTCGTCCGGGACATGGACGATCGGCAGGAAATCGATGGTGCGGCCGCCGATATCGACCTTCACCGGCTTGCCGATCTCAAGGTCGCCACGACCGTCGACGCCGATGAGCAGGACCGAGAAATCGGCCGGATGACGCTGCAGCATGACGCGCACATGGGTCTCGATGCCGCCGACCTTGTTGCCGCGCGGGTCGATCGGATGGATCATCACGAGGCGATGGCCGGCGGTGCTCGTCGTGCCGGACCGGTCCATGGCCGAGGCCGGCACATGGCGTTCGGTCCCGGCGGTGCGGCGGGCCAGAACCGTGCCGGCCGACGTCGCGTCGGTCATCCAGTCTGCGGCGGACATCGAGGGATTGCTCATCATTTTCTCCCGGTTCGGGAAGCTGTCGATAATCAAACGGTGCGGTCAGCGGTTAGCCGGCTGCCGGGGCGTCGAGGACAATGCCACTTCCGCGTAAAGCAAAGCACAACGGGCATAGCGATCGGCCATGCGGCGCGGATTGGTCAGGAGACGCCAGAGCCATTCGAAGCCGGTCGCCTGCATGAGGCGCGGGGCGCGGACCTGATGGCCGGAGATGAAGTCGAGAGCGGCGCCGATGCACAGATAGCCGACGCCGCCGCGACGGGCCGCGGCGCGGTCGGAGAAGATCTCCTGCTTGGGGGCGCCGAGGGCGACGAAGCAGAGGCGGGCACCGGAGTCTGCGATGCGATCGATGACCGCGTCGGCCTCGGGCGATTCGGGATCAAAACCCTGGGCCGGCGATTCCATGCCGGCGATGATGATGCCCGGATACCGGCGGCGAAGCTCCTCGGCGGTGCCGGCGAGCGATTCCGGCGTCGAGCCGAACAGGAAGACGGGGATGCGGCGAAACGCTGCCTCCTCGCAGAGCGGCAGGATCAGATCGGCACCGGTGGTGCGCTTCAGGCTGGCGCCCTGACGGCGGGCGAGACGGACGACCGGGGCGCCATCGGCGGAAACGAAGGTGGCGCGGCCATAGGCCTCGCGGAAGCTCCGGTCGGTGCGCAGCTTCACCAGATGATCGAGATTGAGGGTGAAGAGCGTGAAGCCTTCGCCGGCCTCGGCGGCATCGGCAAGACGATCGCGCGCGTCGGCGAGCGTCGCCAGATTGATGGCGCAACCTTCGACAGTGGCGAGAGTGGCAAGTTCTTTATGTACGCTCACGGAAACCGTCCTCATCACATCGGCATCCAGGCGATGCCACTGAACCGTTTGCCGACTCAGTGCTATCGCCGTGCCAGAGAAGACGGACGCCGGGCGGGGTCCGCGGAATTCATTTTTTCTGTTTGTAATCAGATATTTATCTGAATTTCAGCCGGGCCGGCCGGTGTCCCGCGGCGGGCCCTGTGCCGGATCGGCACAGGGCGGCTGTGCCGATCGGGGACCATACTTGCCTATTCGCCGGCGATGGCACGGCGGGCGAGACGATCGCGCAGGAAGTCCGCGACGATGCGCGGATAGAAGGCGGCAAGGGCAAGGCCGTAGATGACCGCGCCGAGGAGCACTTCGCCGATGAGGCCGAGGATCGTCTGCGGCTCGGGCACGGCGTGCAGTGCCAGCCACATGAGAAGCGTGGCGATGCCGATGCGCACGAAGGCGCCCCAGGGGATGACGAGGCCGAATTTCAGCGTGGCGATGAGGAAGCTGATCGTCGCGCTGAGCGCGGTGCCGATCGCCGCGCCCATGGCGGCGCCGATGAGACCGCCATATTGCAGGCCGATCCAGGCCGAGACGACGGCGACCACCGCCTCGGCGCCATCGACGAAGGCGACGAGGCCGGGACGTTCGGAAATGAGGAAGGTCTGGTCGGCGAAGTGCAGGCGCAGATTGCGCAGGGCGCCGGCGACGACGGCGAGCGGCAGGATCGTCATGGTCGCATCATGGAAGGCCGGGTCGACGAGCAGCGTCACCAGCGGAATCGAGATCGCATGCAGGCCGGCGACGGCCGGGGCGAGCATGGCGACGAGCAGCGCGCCATTCCTCGAAAGCTGGGCAAGGCCATCCTTGTGACCGCCCTTGCGGGCATGGGCAAGGGCGAGCGGGAAGGCAGCGGCCGTCACCAGCATGGCGGCAACGGCGGCGCCGCGCTGGCCGAGACCCCAGCCGACGCCGAGCAGGCCGACGCCCTCGGCGCCCATTTGCCATTCGACGATGAAGCGGATGCCGTTGAGGCCGACCCAGTCGAAAAGGCCGGAGACGAGGAGCGGCAGGCCATAGCCCATGGCGCGGACGACGAGACCGCGCTCCATGCGCTGCGGCTTCAGGCCGATGCCGATGAGCGGCGCGACGAGGCCGATGGCGGCGACCTGGGCAACGGCGTAGCCGGCAAGGGCGACGGCGGCGGAAGCCTGGAACATCGTGGTCGCGGCCAGCCCGAGCAACAGGCCGGCAACCGGCCCGACGGTCTGCAGCACCGAATAGGCGCCGATCGCCTGAACGGCGCGGGAGCGCTCGGCGAAGTGGGTGTTGATCATCCGGGTCACCATGTAGATGACCACGGCGGCAATGACGAAGGGCGTCAGCGGAATGTCGACGACGAAGACGAGAAGACCGATGCCGACAACGGCCTGCACGACCGAACCGGCGGCAAGGGCGACGGTCTCGGTGTTGCGGAACCGCGCCTGTTCATCGGGATCGGTGACGTCGCCGTAGTAGCGAAGGGCATAGAAAGTGAACCAGCCCATGCCGACAAGGTAGGCGAAGTCCTGGGTCGCGGTGACAAGGGTGAAATTGCCATAGCCGGTCGGCGACAGGAAATGCGTCCAGGCGATCACCGCCACGAACTGCGCAAGCGGCCCAAGCAACTGGGCCGGCAGGTAAAGCAGCGTTTGGCGCAGGAGCATTCAGGATTCTCCGATTGCCGATCAGGCGCGGGCGCGGCTGGCGGCGAGGCGCAGCAGCATGTCGATCACGCCGGCGTGGTCGCCGTCGGCGGCGTCGTTCCAGCGCACGAGATTGGCGGCGGCGGCGGTCGCGGCGGCCTTGCGCCAGCCCGGTCCGGCAACGAGACCGGCAATGCGGGCGGCGGCGGCGCGCGGGTCGGCCGGATCGATGAGCAGGCCGCTTTCGCCGAGCACTTCGGCAAAGACGGTCTTTTGCGGCGCGACCACCGGCAGGCCGGCATACTGGGCCTCGAGCAGCGGCAGGCCGAGGCCCTCGTCGTGCGAGGTGTTGATGAAGACGTCGGCGGCATCGACGATGGCGCGGATTTCCTCGACCGAGCGATAGCCGTGCAGGGTGACGCCCGGACGGGCGGCAAGGCGCTCGGCATCGTCGCCCCAGCCGACGCGGCCGACGATATCGAGGCTGGCGCCGGGGAAGCCGGATGCGCGCAGCGCCTCGACGATGTCAGCGGCGGCGGCAAGGTTCTTGCGCGGCTCGACGGTGCCAAGGGCGACGAGGCGCAGCTCGCCGTTCGGCGCCAGCGGACGCTCGCGACCGGCGTCCCCAAGGCCGAAGACGTTGCGCACCTTCGGGCGATAAAGAACGATTTCGGCATCGGGCCGGCAGAAGGCGCGCAGCTCCTGCCCGGTCGCCTGCGAATTGACGAAGAAACGCGGCAGGCGGCGGACGGCGGCGCGGAACGGGGCGACCATGTAGAGCTTGGCGCGGATGTTCAGATCCTGCGGCCGGGTCAGCAGAAAGAGGTCGTGGATATAGGGCACCACCCGCTCGCCGAAGAGCGAGAGCAGCAGCGAGGGCGGGAAGCCCGGGCAGAGCACGATCGCCGAGGGGTCGGCCAGGGCACGGCGCGGCAGGCCGAAATTCTGGGCGACCACCATTTCCTTGCGGCTGGCGGTGCGCACCGTCTCGACCGCGAACGGGCTGAGGGCCTCGGGCGAGAACAGCTCGAGGGCGATGCGCTCGATGCCGGTGACATGGCGGCCGACATGGGAATGGTCGACGATGAGGCGCGGCAGGGCCTTCGCAGCGCGGGTCTTTGCGGCATGGACTTCGGCCTCGACCTCGACCGGGGCGAGGCTGGCGCGGGCAAGACGACCTGCGATCATGGTGTTTTCCTTCTGATGCGGTCTCAGGCGGCGCGGGCGGCCGGGACGGTGACGATGCCCCGCAGGCGACCGGCAGGCAGGCGCAGGGCAAAGAGCGCGTCGTCGATATCGCGGCCGGCGGCGGCGCCATCGCGAGTGACGAGCACAGCCTCGTCGGCGATGTCGGCGAGAAGCTGGACGGAGGCGTCGGTCAGGACCGGGGCGGAATCGACGATGACGCGGTCATAGCCGGCGGCCTCGCGGGCAAGGGCACGGACGGCGGCAAGGCCGCGCTGCCAGTCGACCGGCTCGCCGGCGGCGAGCGGCGCAAACACGAGACCGCTCTCGGGATCGTGGACGGCGATGTCCTCGAAGGCAACCTCGCCCTCGGCGACATCGGCCAGACCGGCGGCGGCATGCGGATTGATGGCGCGGGCAAGACCGGCATGGCGGGCATCGCCATCGACCAGCAGCACGTGCTCGCCATTGAGGGCGGCGCTCATGGCAAGGCCGGCGGCAACCGTCGAGCGGCCGTCGCCCGGACGGGCGGAGGCAACGAGGGTGATGCGCGGGCTGCCGGCCGGGAACGGCGCGTCGAGCTGACGGCGCAGGCCCTCGAAGGCGGCGGCAAAGGCGCCGGACGGGCGATTGGCAATCTCGGCGAAGGCGGCAAGCGGGCCGCGCTGGGCCGGATCGAGCGCCGGCAACGCGGCAAGCGGCTGCAATGCCCCGCCGGTCGAGGCGGCTTCCCGGTCATCGCGTTCGCTGTCATCCCGGCGCGACCGGGTGACCGCCGCCCAGGCGGCGCCGACGCGCGCGCCGGCACGGGCAGAGGCTGAAGCGGGATTTCGGGCAGGCGCTGCGGCGGGCGTTGCCGCAGGCGTCGCGGCGCGGGTCGAGCGGCGGCGCATGCGGGCCGCTTCCTCGGAGAAATGCTCGCGCATCAGGGCGCCGCCGATGCCGATGCCGACGCCGGCGGTCAGGGCCAGCGCCAGGGCGATCATCTTGCGCGGCGAGACCGGGCGATCCGGAACGGCGGCCGGCGAAATGATGCGGGCCTCGACGGAATCAAGGCCATCCTGCTCGCCGGTCTCCTTGGCGCGCGACAGGAACTCGGTGTAGACGGAGCGGCTCGTCTCGGCCTCGCTCGTCAGCTCGCGCAGGCGGACTTCGGCCTGGCTGTTCTCCTTGGCATCGCGCTGGGCGGCCTCGGCGCTCTTTTCCAGGGCGATCTCGCGGCTGCGGATGACCTCGAATTCGGCCTTGGCGGCAGCGGCGATGCGCTCGAGTTCGGCCTTGATGAGGCCGCGGGTGCTGTTGAGCTGGGCGCGGGTCGCCTTCAGCTTGGGATGGCGCGGGCCGAGCAGCATCGCCTGCTCCGATTCCTGGCGGGCGATGTCGGCATATTGCTGGCGCAGCTTCAGGATCGTCTCGGAGCCGATGGCGCCGCCGATGGTATCGAGGCCGACACCGGACTGCAGCAGGCGGCGCGCCTGCTCATACTTGGCCTCGGCCTCGGCGCTCTGGGCGCGGATGGCGACGAGCTGCTCGTTGATGCGGGCGACCTGCTTTTCGGAAATGAAGCCACCTTCGATCGACAGGATGCCGTTCGCCGCCTTGTAGTCGGCAACAGCCTTCTCAGCCTCGAGCATGCGGTCGCGCAGCTCGTCGAGGCGGGCGGTCAGCCAACTGTTCGCCTGGCGGCTGGCGTCGGCCTTCACCTGACGCTGGTCGTTGATATAAGCCTCGGCGACGGCCTGGGTGAGGCGCGCCGCCTTCTCGGGCGTTGCCGCCGTCACCGAAACCTCGAGGACGTAGGTCTGGGCGGCGCGCTTGACCTTGACGCGCTCGCCAAGGGCGCGAAGCGCGGCGCCGGTCGGGTCGGACGGGCCGGAGGATGAGGCCGGGGCACTGCCCATGGAGAGCAGGCCGCCAATGGCCATGCGCACGGCGGTCAGCGGATCGACCGAGCCGTCGCCGATGAATTCGGGATCGACCGCAAGGTTCTCGCTCTCGACAACGCGGCTCAGCACCGTCTCGGAGCGGATGATCTCGAGCTGGCTCTGCACGAGGTTCTGGACGACCGCCATGTCGGTGCCAAGACCGCTCGGCACGACCTCGGAATTGACCACCTGGCGCCGGCGCGGATCGATGAGGATGCTGGCAGAGGACGAATACTGCGGCTTGGCCAGGGCGATGTAGGCGAATGCCATGGCGACGAACAGCGCGGTCGTCACGGCGATGAACAGGAAGCGCGAGCGCAGGATACGGAACAGGCCGCGCAGATCGGTGCGCCCGGCAGGTGCCATCGGAACGGACGAGGCTCCGCGGTCGGGGGCTGCATGGCCATCCCGATGCCAGTCGAGCGCTTCGCGGTGATGCATCATCTTCCGTCCTCCGGTACCGAGTGCCCGTTTCGGCGGGTCGCTCTGGCGGTGCAACAAGGCATAACGCGTAAAAGCAAACGCCATGCCTACGACGGTGTCGTCGTTTTGACCGCCGATCGTTCCAATTCGATACAAATCCCACCCGAAGATGTATTCGAATGGAACAACTACATCAGCCGAAGTTTACTTGGCCTGTTCTGTTTCAGAACAAGTTTGTTAATGGTAAATCATTAACTAACTCAACGGCTTAGACTTGCTTTCAAATTTAATTAAATAGATTATTACTTGAAATCTAACTGCCTTGCAGGATGGAGCGGCAAATGATTGACGTGTCGCATCGCACTTTGGACCAGATGGCGCTGCAGAACGGCGAGTTCCGGATCACTGCTTCCGGCTTCTCGATCGCCGCCATGGTCATCGACTTCTCGACGATCCTGGCGCTCTCGGCGATGTCCGGGCTCGCCTATCACCTCTTCGCCTATGGCACGGCCGGCACGGCGGGATATTCGCTGTGGATCGGCGGCATCGTCGCGACGCTGTTCGTTGCCGGCAACATCGGCGCCAAGCGCTACGACGTGTTCTCCTACCTTTCGAGCAAGTCGCATCTGCGCGTGGCGTTCACGATGTGGAACGCGGCCTTCCTCGGCCTCTTCGCCATCGCCTTCCTGAGCAAGACGTCGGACCTGTTCTCGCGCGGCGGCGTCGGCGGCTTCTATCTTGCCGGCCTGCTCGGCGTGCTCCTGCTGCGCACCATGTATGTGCAGGTCATCCAGACCGGCACCGCCGTCGGCCGGGTCGCGGCGCGGCGCATCCTGCTCATCGGCAGCGAAGCCGATCTCTTTGCCTTCGAGCGCCGGTTCCAGCCGTCGCGGCTCGGCCTTGAGGTCGTCGATGCGGTCGTCCTGCGCGAACTGCCGGGCGGCGAGCGCTTCGAGCGCTTCGATGCCGGCCTGAAGCGCGTCATCGCCCGGGCCCGCTCGCTCAATCTCGACGAGGTGTTCATTCTCGTGCCGTGGTCGGAGAAGGAAATCGTCGATCGCTGCATCGAGGCCTTCACGTCGCTGCCGGTGACCATTCACCTCGGCCCGGAGCAGATCATCGAGCGCTTCGAGGACGTGCGCATCGCCCGTGTCGGCCCGCTCGCCAGCCTTGAAGTCATGCGGCCGCCGCTGACGCTCGTCGAACGGGCCGCCAAGCGGTCGCTCGATATCCTTGCCGCCGGCGTCGGCCTCATTGCCCTTGCGCCGCTGTTCATCGCGGTCGCCATCGCCATCCGCATCGAAGGCCCGGGCCCGGTGTTCTTCCTGCAGCGCCGCCTCGGCTTCAACCAGAAGCCCTTCCGGATCTTCAAGTTCCGCACGATGACCGTGCTCGAGGATGGCGACCAGGTTCGCCAGGCGACCAAGAGCGACAACCGCATCACCCGCGTCGGCGCCTTCCTGCGTCGCTGGAACATCGACGAGCTGCCGCAGCTCCTCAATGTCCTCTTCGGCGACATGTCGCTGGTCGGCCCGCGCCCGCATGCGCTTGCCCACGACCGCGACTTCGAGGAGCGGATCGCCCTTTATGCCCGCCGCTCGAACGTCAAGCCCGGCATCACCGGCTGGGCCCAGGTGAACGGCTGGCGCGGCGAGACCGATACCGACGAGAAGATCCGCGGCCGCGTCGCGCACGACCTGTACTACATCGACAACTGGTCGATCTGGCTCGATCTCTACATCATCGCGGCGACCGTGCTGTCGGCCCGGGGCTACCGCAACGCCTACTGAGCATCGCTCCCGGCCGCGACACCCGAACGCCCGCCGTCTCGACAGAGGCGGCGGGCATTGCTGTCCGCCCCCCGAAATCCCGGATCTCGCGGTGCAGGTCGATGCGTATCGCCGCCACCGATTCGGGTGTATCATCAGTTCCGGGCATCGGCCGGCAGGCTGGCCGGACGATATCGCAGTGCGGCAAGTATCGGGCGGAAAACGAGAGGACCGTTAGCTGCGGACTTCTCTCCACAGGAAAGGCGTTCGCGCAATAACCGCTCGATCTATGAGAATTTTCTGATATATTGCGCCGCCATTATTCGGGCATAGGGAGGATCGAGAGATGGCCGAAGCCACGACCGACAATGCGAAAAGCATGTCGATCATCGTTACCAAGGGGACGCTCGACTGGGCCTATCCCCCGTTCATCCTGGCCACCACGGCCGCCGCGATGGATGTCAATGTCACCCTGTTCTTCACCTTCTACGGTCTGACGCTGCTGAAGAAGAAGCTCGACCTGCAGGTGTCGCCGTTCGGCAATGCCGCCATGGAAATGCCGATGATGGGCATGCATATGAAGATGCCGAACATCGTCAACATGATCCCCGGCGTCGACGCAGCCTGCTCGGTGATGATGAAGAACCTCATCAAGAAGAAGGGCGTCGCCTCGATCGAGGAACTGCGCGAGGCCGCCATTCTCAGCGACGTGAAGATCATCGCCTGCCAGATGACGCTCGATCTCTTCGAATACAAGAAGGAAGACTTGATCGACGGCGTGACCCTCGGCGGCGCGGCGACCTACATGGAAAATGCGCTGAAGAGCGACATCAACCTGTACATCTGACCCGGCACGACGGGGCAGGAAGCAAAAGACGCGAAACTAGAAAGGTAGGGAAACATCTATGGCTGATCAGGTTCTCGACGCGAAGGGGCTGAACTGCCCGCTGCCGATTCTGAAGGCGAAGAAGGCTCTCAAGGCCGTTCCGGCCGGCGGCACGCTGGAAGTTCTGTCCACCGACCCGGGCTCGGCCGCCGATTTCGAGGCGTTCTGCCGCACGACCGGCAACGAGCTGCTGGAATCCGGCAACGAGGGCGGCGTCTATCGCTTCCTCATCAAGCACGTCGCCTGACACGAGGTTCCGACCGGCCCGGGCGTCCGTCGCGGGCCGGCTGTTCCTTGACAGGCTTGCAGATGCTGGACCGGGGTTCGCCCCGGTCTTTTGCTGTCCGGGGACATGCGGACCCCATCATGGCAGCGGCCTGCGACGGGCGAGGCAATTCGGGCCCGTCCGACCATTCAAGGCGCTGGCGCTTTGCCGCCGATCCGGCCATCATCGGGATTCGTGGGGTTGCGCCGCTGCGACGCGGTTCGGCATCGTTGTCGCCATGCTAGGTTCGACCACCAGTTCCGCAAGGGGCCTAAAAAGACGGGGCGAGGGAGGCTGCGCCACATGAACGATCAGCAGACACAGACAATCCGGAAGCTCAGTCATATCCTGCTGCCGACGGACGGGTCGGAGTTCAGTGCCGGGGCGGAGCGGATCGGCATCGCCATGGCGGCGAAGTCGGGCAGCAAGCTCGAAATCCTGCGCATCGTGCTGCAGGGGACCGAGCTCGGACAGCTCGGTGCCGGCACCAACACCAGGCAGGCCGAGGAGGCGCTGGCGCAGCTCGAAGGCGTCAAGGAGCGGGCAATCGCGGCCGGCGTCGACTGCACGCTGTCGGTGCGCACGGCGACGGACCCCTATCAGGCGATCGTCGATGCGGCGCGCGACACCGGCACCGACCTCATCGTGATGGGCCGGCGCGGCCGGCGCGGCCTTGCCCGGCTGATGCTCGGGGATGCGACCGCCAAGGTCATGGGCTATTCGCCGTGCGCGGTGATGGTCGTTCCGGAAGCCTCGGAGATGTGGTCGGGCGTGCTGCTCGCCTCGGACGGCTCGCGGTCCTCGGATGCGGCGGCGACAATGGCGGCACGCCTTGCGCAGTGCTGCAACGTCGCCGTCGACGTGCTTTCGGTCAAGGTTCCCTCGCACAGCGAGCGGCGGCAGGCGGAAACCGGGCCGATCGTCGACCGCACCGTCGCCAATCTGAAGGCGCTCGGCATCGAGGCCAATTCGATCGTCGAGGAGGGCATGGCGGACGACGTCATTCTCTCGGTCGCCGAGCGGCGCGGCGACAATCTCATCATCCTCGGCAGTCACGGCCGCACCGGCATCGGCCGGGTGCTGTTCGGTTCCAAGGCCGAACGGGTGATCAACGGCTCGAAGTGTCCGGTGCTGGTCGCCAAGAGCGAGACCGAAAAGAGCGACTGACACCAGGGACACGGCAGAAATCGAAAAGGCCCGGAGCGATCCGGGCCTTTGCTGCGTCTGTCATGACCGTGCCGGCGCCGGAGGTGCGGCCGTCAAACCAGATATCAGGCGTCGCCTTCCTCGGCCTTTTCCTGCTTCTTCAGCTCGGCGCCGCGCGGCATCGAGATGATGTTGTAGCCGCTGTCGACGAAGTGGACGTCGCCGGTGACGCCGGTCGACAGGTCGCTCAGCAGGTAGAGCGCGGTGCCGCCGATCTCGTCGAGGGTGACGGTGCGGGCCAGCGGCGAATTGCGCTTCTGGTAGTTGTACATGAGGCGGGCGTCGGCAACGCCGGCACCGGCAAGGGTGCGCACCGGCCCGGCCGAGAGCGCGTTGACGCGGATGCCGCGCTCGCCAAAGTCCATGGCGAGGTAGCGCACGGAGGATTCCAGCGCCGCCTTGGCAACGCCCATGACGTTGTAATTCGGCATGACGCGGGTCGAGCCGGCATAGGTCAGGGTGATCATCGAGCCGCCGTCATTCATCATCGCGGCGGCGCGGTTGGCGACCTCGGTGAAGGAGAAGCAGGAGACCACCATGGTGCGCACGAAGTTGTCGCGGCTGGTGTCGGCGTAGCGGCCCTTCAGCTCGTTCTTGTCGGAAAAGGCGATGGCATGGACGACGAAATCGATCGTGCCCCAGGCATCCTTCAGCGCCGCGAAGACGGCATCGACTGTCGCGACGTCCTCGACGTCGCACGGCAGCAACAGCGATGAGCCGACCGATTCGGCAAGCGGCCGGACGCGCCGGCCGAATGCCTCGCCCTGATAGGTGAAGGCCAGTTCGGCGCCCTCGTCGGCGAGCCGCTTGGCAATGCCCCAGGCAATCGAATGGTCGTTCGCGACACCCATGACGAGGCCGCGCTTGCCGCTCATAAGACCGGTCATTCCGATGTTCTCCAATGACTGCCGACGGATCGCTGCCTATCAGGCATCGACGTGCTTGAAGACGACCGTCGCATTGGTTCCGCCGAAGCCGAAACCGTTGGAAAGCACATGGCCAAGATCGACGTTGTCCTGCCGCTGCCGCAGGATCGGCATGTCGGCAAAGGCCGGATCGATCTCCTCGATGTGGGCGCTCTCGCAGATGAAGCGGTTCTGCATCATCAGGATCGAATAGATCGCCTCGTGGACGCCGGTGGCGCCCTGCGAATGGCCGGTGAGGGACTTGGTTGCCGAGATCGGCGGGCACTTGTCGCCGAAGACGGCGCGGATGGCCTCGATCTCCTTCAGATCGCCGACCGGCGTCGAGGTGGCATGCGGGTTGATGTAGTCGATCGGCGCCTTGATGTTGGCCAGGGCAAGCTGCATCGAGCGTGCCGCGCCCTCGCCCGAGGGGGCGACCATGTCGACGCCGTCGGACGTCGCGCCATAGCCGACGATCTCGGCGTAGATCTTGGCGCCGCGGGCCTTGGCATGCTCCAGCTCCTCGAGGACGAGGACGCCGGCGCCGCCGGAAATGACGAAGCCGTCGCGATTCCTGTCATAGGCGCGCGAGGCGGTGGCGGGCGTCTCGTTGTACTTCGAGGACATGGCGCCCATGGCGTCGAACAGCACCGAGAGCGTCCAGTCGAGCTCCTCGCAGCCGCCGGCGAACATGATGTCCTGCTTGCCCCACTGGATGAGCTCGGCGGCGTTGCCGATACAGATGTTGGTGGTCGCGCAGGCCGCCGCGATCGAATAGCTGAGACCGCGGATCTTGAACCAAGTGGAGAGCGTCGCCGACGCGGTCGAGGACATGGCCTTTGGCACGGCGAACGGGCCGACGCGCTTCGGGCCCTTGTCGCGGGTGATGTCCGCTGCCTCGACGATGGTGCGGGTCGAGGGGCCGCCGGAACCCATGACGATGCCGGTGCGCTCGTTCGAGATCTCGCCGGCTTCAAGGCCGGCATCGGCGATCGCCTGATCCATGGCCACATGGTTCCAGGCGGTGCCGCCGCCATGGAAGCGCATGGCGCGACGGTCGACGACCTCGTTCGGGTCGAGCGTCGGGGCGCCATAGACCTGGCTGCGGAAGCCGAGCTCGGCATATTTGTCGGCACGGGTAATGCCCGACCTTGCCTCGCGCAGGCTCGTCAGCACTTCCTGGGTGTTGTTTCCGATCGAGGAAACGATGCCCATCCCGGTGACGACCACCCGTCTCATGTCCGCGCTCCGCTTGATTGAAATCGCCGGGCGTTGCCGGCCCTGTTGTCTGTCCTGATGAGACGGGGCGAAACCGCCCCGCCGGATCCGTCCTTGGTGAGGCGGGGCCTTGCCGCCCCGCCAGGGGTCAGGCGGCGCTCTGCTGCGACAGGCCGACGCGCAGGTCGGTCGCCCAGTAGATCGTCTCGCCGTCCGCCTTCAGCCAGCCATCGGCGATGCCGAGCACGAGCTTGCCCTTCATGACGCGCTTGAAGTCGATGCCGTACTCGACGAGCTTGACGGACGGCGTGACCATGCCGCGGAACTTCACCTCGCCGGTCGACAGCGCCATGCCGCGACCGGGCAGGCCGAGCCAGCCGAGGAAGAAGCCGGTGAGCTGCCACATGGCATCAAGGCCAAGGCAGCCCGGCATGATCGGATTGCCCTTGAAGTGGCAGGGGAAGAACCAGAGGTCGGGCTTGATGTCGAATTCCGCACGGATCATGCCCTTGCCGTGCTCGCCGCCGTCCTCGGAGATGGCGGTGATGCGATCGAACATCAGCATCGGAGGCAGCGGCAACTGCGCATTGCCCGGGCCGAACAGCTCGCCCCGGCCGCAGGCCAACAAGTCCTCATACTCGTAACTCGACTTGCGTTCTTCCATCGGTGTCACGAACCTTCATGCTCGTCCGGAACGTCCGCGCAGGGCCCCCAGCCCGTTCACGAACGTAACGTTTCGTTATTTTCCGTGACTTTCCTAACACACGATCCGGCGCCCCGAAAGCCCGGCTGCGCATTCCGTGCGACAATGCCGACCATCGACGGATCGGGGCGCCGGACGTGCCACGCGCGCCACCCGACAAGCCGCTGCCGGCGGTGCGGATTGTCGCATCCAGGGCCTCACTCATTGCCTTTGGCGAGCGTCTCCCTAAAGTTACCCGAATTCTAGGCAACAGCCGTGCGGGTAACACCATGTATTATGCCGACTCCAGCAATCGCGAAGAGGCGGGACTTCACAGTGACGACGGCGTTTCGGTCGTCACGATGCTGCGCAAGGCCGGCCTGCGGCCGACACGCCAGCGCATTGCCCTTGCGGAACTGCTGTTCGGCGCCGGCCACCGCCATCTGACGGCGGAAATGCTGCATGAGGACGCGATGCGCGAGAGCGTCGCCGTCTCGCTGGCAACGATCTACAACACGCTGCACCAGTTCACCGCCGCCGGCTTCCTGCGCGAGGTGATCGTCGACGGGTCGAAGACCTATTTCGACACCAATGTCAGCGCCCACCATCATTTCTTTGTCGAGGATACCGGCGAGATCATCGACGTGCCCGGCGACGATCCGGTTCTGACGAAGCTGCCGGCCGCGCCGGCGGGCATGAAGGTCAGCCGCGTCGACGTCATCGTCCGGGTCCGGCGGGTCGGCCACTGACCGGCGCGATACTTAACCGCCCCTTAAATCGCCGCATTTAGCTTCCAACGAAAGGGCCGGCGCCTGGCGCCTGCTTTCCTTTCGATCGTCGGCACGGCGATCGCGCGGCACCACCCGCGCCTGTCGTGCCGACCAAGCCGGGGCGGATCGACAGCGACATGGGCGAGATGGACCTGAGGCTCGACCCGGCCGACCGCGCGGCGGGACCGCTGCCGGGGGCAGCCAAGCGCAAGCGCGGCCGGACGAAAGCCGCGGCCAAGGAGCCGGCGAGCGAACCCGCCAAGACGAAGGGACGCAGCAGCCAGAAGACGCGCGGCCGCAAGGCCGGACGCGGCAGCGGACAGGGCGGCGGCGACAAGCCCTCGCGCGGCGGCACTGGCGGCGGCAGCACTGGCAGCGGCGGAAATGGCGGCGGCGGCCTGCGCTGGCTGAAACGCATCGTCTACTGGGGCTCGGTCGCGGCGGTCTGGATGATGATCATCCTGACCGGTGTCGTTGCCTATTACGCCGCGCACCTGCCGCCGACCTCGGAGTGGCGGGTGCCGGACCGGCCGCCGAACGTCAAGATCCTTGCCAACAATGGCGAGCTCCTCGCCAATCGCGGCGACACGGGCGGCGAGGCCGTGCGCATCGAGCACCTGCCCTATTATCTGCCGGAAGCGGTGATCGCCATCGAGGACCGGCGCTTTCGCTCGCATTTCGGCATCGACGTCGTCGGCCTTGCGCGAGCCGTGGTGACCAACCTTGCTTCCGGGCGGCTCGTCCAGGGCGGCTCGACGCTGACGCAGCAGCTTGCCAAGAACCTCTTCCTCGAGCCCGACCGGACGATGAAGCGCAAGATCCAGGAAGTGATCCTGGCGTTGTGGCTGGAAACAAAATACTCCAAGGACGCGATCCTCGAGATGTATCTCAATCGCGTCTATCTCGGTGCCGGCGCCTATGGCGTCGACGCGGCGGCGCGGCGCTATTTCGGCAAGTCGGCGCGGGCGGTGACGCTGTCGGAAGCGGCCGTCCTTGCCGCCCTGCTCAAGGCGCCGTCGCGCTATTCACCGCTTGCCAATCCCGACCTTGCGCGCGACCGGGCAAAGCTCGTGCTGGCCGCAATGGCCGAGGAAGACTTCATCACCTCCGACGATGCCCGGGCGGCGCTCGACAATCCGGCCGAGACGGCGGCGCGCAGCGCCTCGGGCGCGGAAAACTACGTCGCCGACTGGGTGATGGAACAGGTCCCGAGCTATGTCGGCTCACTCGAGGGCGACATCGTCGTCGAGACGACGATCGACATGGAGCTGGAACGGAGCGCCGGCGATATTCTCTCCCAGGCGCTGGCCGATGACGGCATCAAGCAGGGCGTCGGCCAGGGGGCGCTCGTGGCGATCGACGGCACCGGCGCGGTCCGGGCGCTGGTCGGCGGCCGGTCCTATTCGCAGAGCCAGTTCAACCGGGCGGTGACTGCGAAGCGCCAGCCGGGCTCGGCGTTCAAGCCGTTCGTCTATCTCTCGGCACTCGAGGCCGGCCTGACGCCGGATACGGTCAGGGTCGACGAGGCGGTGTCAATCAAGGGCTGGCGGCCGCAGAACTATTCAAAGAAATTCGAGGGGCCGGTGACGCTGCGCAAGGCACTGGCGCGCTCGCTCAACACGGTCGCAGCGCGGCTTGCAGACGAGGTCGGGCCGAAGACCGTCGTTGCCACGGCGCATCGGCTCGGCATCGAATCGCCGCTGACGGCGACGCCGTCGATCGCGCTCGGCACGTCGGAGGTCTCGCCGCTCGAGCTGACCGCCGCCTACGTGCCGTTCGCCAATGGTGGCTATGGCGTCGTGCCGCACGTCATCCAGCGGATCCGGACGGCCAAGGGCAAGGTGCTCTATGATGGTGCCGGCTCCGGGCTCGGGCGGGTGATCGAGGCGCGCTACGTCGCCATGATGAACGACATGATGGCCGAGACGCTGTCGACCGGCACCGGCCGCAAGGCCGAGATCGCCGGCTGGCCGGCGGCCGGCAAGACCGGCACGAGCCAGGATTTCCGCGACGCCTGGTTCGTCGGCTACACGGCCAATCTCACCGCGGCGGTCTGGCTCGGCAATGACGATTCGAGCGCGACCAAGAAGGCGACCGGCGGCAACCTGCCGGCGGTGATCTGGAGCCGGTTCATGACGGCGGCGCATCAGGGCGTGCCGGTCGCGGCGCTGCCCGGCGGCGATTATCGCGAGACGGTGGCGACCGCCTCGCCGGACAGCGGCGGCTGGCTTTCCGGTCTCGGCTTTCCGGCCGGCGGCAAGCAGGCGACGCCGGCGGCCAAGCCGCGCCGCAACGACGACTGGATCCCGCCGGCAAAGAACACCGACGGCGGCTTTTTCAAGAAACTCTTCGGCGGATAAGCCGGCGCTCAGTCGCGCTCGGCGCCATAGCCGTGCAGGGCCTCGCCGTGATGGCGAAGCCAGGCGCGCGGCGTCTCGACATCGGCCACGAGCGCCGAGACATGGCGCCAGAAGCGGGCCGAATGGTTCATCTCCCGCAGATGGGCGACCTCGTGGGCAGCGACATAGTCGAGCACGTCGGCGGGCGCCAGAATGAGGCGCCAGGAGAAGTTCAGCACGCCCTCGGCCGAACAGGAGCCCCAGCGGCTGCGGGTATCCTTCAGGCGGATCTGCTTCGGCGACACATCGAGGCGTTCGGCATGGCGGCTGACCGCCGCCTTGAGGTCGCGGCGCGCCTCGCGCTTCAGGTAGTCGCCAAGGCGCCGCGGCAGGTGCGGTGCCTCGCCGGCGACGGCAAGCGCGGGAAGCTCCTCGCCCGGCTCCTGCCAAACCGTGCCGCGCGCGCCGGGCCGATGGCAAATCAGGTGCGGCTCGCCGCGCAGCGGCACGACGACGCCGTCGCGAAACGGGTGGGCGATGACGAAATGGCCGCGACGCTCGGCGATCCAGTCGCGGTGGCCCTCAAGAAAGGCGAGCGCGGTCTTCAGTGCCATGCGGGCCGGCACCGTCAGGACGAAACGACCGCCCGCCGCGTCGACCGCCAGTTTCAGGCGCCGGGCGGTCGAGTGCCGGCGGATCGCCACGTCAACCTCGTCGCCAGCGACGAGAAGGGCGATGTGGTCCGGTTCGGCATTCGGCTTGAGGCGGAACGGCAGGAACATCCGGCGGCGTGGTCTTTGCGTCTTCTTGGATCTGCTGGTTCAGGGATCGCTGCGATTCGAGGCTCAGTCGCGGTTTTAGTCCATCCAGCACCGGCATCGAAGCGCGAAGTTCGCAGCACTGGACAAATCGCTGCTTGTATGGGTCCCTTAAAAAGGGCGAGCGGCGCGCCTTGAAAAGCGCGCCGCTCTCGCCTTCAACCTGATGCGAAGGATCGCCCCCGTTTGCCGACGGGTCAGGCTTCTGCGATCCCAGGTTCGCCGGCCGCCGGGCCGGACTTGCCGGCATCGGCCTTCGCCGGGCTGGCCTTGGTGCCGCGATCGGTCATGAAGCGATCGAACTCTTCCTGGTCCTTGGCGCGACGCAGATTGCGCACGAACTCGGAAAACTCCTCGCGCTCGGCGTCAAGCCGACGACGCTCTTCCTCAAGGCGGGCAAGTTCACGCTGACGATAGTCGTCAAAGGCGTGGTTGCCGCTGGTGCCGGCACCGGCGCGACGGACATTGCCGCGCACGTCGGCGAGCATGTCCTCGAAGCGATCGCCCCACAGGATGTAGGCGAGCATTGCAAGACCGAGCGGCCAGAAGACAACGAAGCCGATCACCATCAGGGCGATCGTCAGCGGGGTCCAGGCCGGACGGAACAGGGCTTGATGCGACATGTGTCGTCCCCTTCTGCGAGCTTGAACATTGCAATAGGTCATCGTGTGCGGTTCCCCATTTGCGTGACGGCAAGGACGTGGGGATGGGGGGACGGCATTTCAAGAAAAAATCGGACGGAGCCCTGCGGCCCCGCCCGATCCGGCATGGCAAATCCCTGCGAAAATCAGGAAGCGGCAGGCGCCGCGAGAAGCTCCCTGGCCTGCTCGATCCAGCGGTCGCGGGCGACGCGGCCCTTGACCGAGAACTGCTCCTCGACGAGGGCCACCTCGGCCTCGCTCATCGCGGCGATGCGGGCAAAGGTCGTGAAGCCGAGTTCGGCGAGCTGGGCAGCGATTTTCGGACCGATGCCGGCAATGCGGGTCAGGTCATCGGCCTTCGCCGCCTCGACTGTCGCCGCCTTGGCCTTCACCGCCCCGGCCTTCACCGGCTCGGCCTTCACCGGCTCCGCCTTGACGGCCTCGACCTTGTCGCCTTCGGCCTTCTTGCCGACAACCTTGCCGATGAGGCGGGCGGCCTGGTCGGCGACACGGCGGGCGGGGCTCGCCGGCACCGCACGGCGCTCGGCGGCATCGATGAAGGCGGTGACGCGCGGCACGATTTCCTTGCGGAACCGGCCGCCGTTGAAGACGCCGTAGTGACCGACGCCCTCCTGGACATAGTGGACGCGCATCTCGTCGGGGATGTTCGAGCAGATGGTATGGGCCGCCTCGGTCTGGCCGACACCGGTGATGTCGTCCTTCTCGCCCTCGACGGTCATCAGGGCGACGTTGCGGATCGCCCTGGTGTCGACGAGCGCGCCGCGATGGACCATCTCGCCCTTCGGCAGGAGGTGGCGCATGAACACGGTGTCGACGGTCTGCAGGTAGAATTCGGCGGTCAGGTCCATGACGGCGAGATATTCGTCATAGAAATCACGATGCTTCTCGGCCGAGTCGCCGTCGCCCTCGATCAGGTGGTTGAAGAACTCCTGATGGGCCGACAGATGCCGGTCGATGTTCATGCCCATGAAGCCGGAGAGCTGCAGGAAGCCGGGATAGACGTCGCGCATGAAACCGGGATGGGGCAGCGGCACCTTCATGGTGACGTTGCTCTTGAACCAGTTGAGATCGCGCTTGCTGGCCAGCGCATTGACCGCGGTCGGGTTGACGCGGGTGTCGATCGGGCCACCCATCAGGGTCATCGACAGCGGCGCGTAGCGGTCGCCGGCGGCTTCCATCACGGCGACGGCCGAAAGCACCGGCACGGACGGCTGGCAGACGGCCATCACATGGGTGTTGCCGCCGAGCGCATGCAGCATGGCGATGATGTAGTCGACATAGTCGTCGAGATCGAAGCGGCCCTCGACGGCCGGCACCAGACGGGCGTCGACCCAGTCGGTGACATAAACATCATGGGTCGGCAGCAGACCCTCGACCGTACCGCGCAGCAGCGTCGCATAATGCCCCGACATCGGGGCGACGAGCAGCAGCTTGGGGTCGCGCCGGGTATGGTCGAGCGAGGCTTTCTCGAAATGGATGAGGTTGCAGAACGGTCGCGACCAGACAGTCTGGATGCGGACCTCCTCGGCGCGGCCGTCGACCTCGACGGTGTCGATTTCCCACTCGGGCTTGCCGTAACGCCGGGTGGTGCGCTCAAAGACCTCGGCCGTCGCGGCCATGCTGCGGCCGAGCGGCGTGTGGGTCAACGGATTGAGCGGATTGGAAAATGCCATCCTGGCGAAGTCCGCCATGGCACGGAACGGCGAAAGCAAAGCGTGGTTGAGCTCGTAGAAATGATAGATCGGCAAGGCTCGACGTCCCTGTTTTATCGTTTGCACCGTCATCAACACCGCTTTTCGCGGTGCAACATCATAGGCGGCGCATTCCGTGCGGCGCAATAGTCCTTAAGGAGTTGGCGCCGTTTCAAACCAAAAATTTCAAGGACAGTCATGAATTGACGTAACGTAAGGTACGTTCGCGTCACAATTCGTAGAATTCGGCAACCTCGGCCCAGCCTTCTTCGGCCGATTCGACATATGTGAAAAGCTCAAGATCCTCCGGCGAAATCGTTCCTTCGTCGACGAGCGCCTCAAGATTCAAGACCTTGCGCCAGAATTCGCGACCGAACAACAGAATCGGAATGCGGTCGATCTTGCCGGTCTGAATAAGACAGAGAGCTTCGAAGAGTTCATCGAGCGTGCCAAATCCCCCGGGAAAATAGGCCAGAACCTTGGCCCGCATGAGGAAATGCATCTTGCGGATGGCGAAATAGTGGAACTGGAAGCACAGCTCCGGCGTCACATAGGCGTTCGGCAATTGCTCATGGGGCAGCACGATCGACAGGCCGACGGAATGGCTGCCGACGTCGGCGGCGCCGCGATTTGCCGCCTCCATGATGCCGGGACCACCGCCCGAGACGACGACGAACTCGCAGCCGCCCGAGGCGAGCGAGACTTCCGAAGCGCGGCGGGCGAAGCTCCTCGCGGTATCGTAATAACGGGCACTCTGGCGCAGGCGATAGCCGATCTCCGGGGTCGCGGCGCGGTGCGGTTCGGCGCCGGGCTCGGGGATGCGGGCGCCGCCGAAGACGACGACGGTCGAGCGGATTCCACGCTCGTCGAGTTCCAGCGCCGGCTTCATCAGCTCCAGTTGCAGGCGCACGCCGCGCATCTCGTCGCGCAGCAGGAAATCGCGATCGGCATAGGCAAGGCGATAGGCCGGGGAAAGCGTCTGGGCACTTGCCGGGGCGCGCGACCAGGCCTCCAGATCAGCCTCGGCGGACGACAGCAGGCTCTCGTAAAGGTCATCGCGGGCATTCATCGTCTGGCGCTCCTGATGTCTGGCATTCACTCCGGTTCGGCCAATCTAGCGCAGCAATCTCACGAAACGATAAAGCTCCGCTGCGCTGCGGCCGATGCGGCCATCAATCGTTTGCGCGGGCAAATCGCACCGCGTATTGTCCGGCGCAAGCCATATAAATTCAGGACGGGACGGAACATGAACCTCAGCCACGACCTGCCGCGACTGCAGGAAATCATCGACAACGCCTTCGAAAACCGCGCCGAGCTGACGACCTCGACCAAGGGCGAAGTGCGCGAAGCGGTCGAGACCGCGCTCGAGCTGCTCGATCGCGGCCGGGCCCGCGTCGCCGAAAAGGTCGACGGCGCCTGGCAGGTCAATCAGTGGCTGAAGAAGGCCGTGCTCCTGTCGTTCCGCCTCAATCCGATGCAGGTCATCAAGGGCGGTCCGGGCGAGGCGACCTGGTGGGACAAGGTGCCGTCGAAGTTCGACGGCTGGGGCACGATGGAATTCGAAAAGGCCGGCTTCCGGGCCGTGCCGAACTGCATCGTGCGGCGCTCGGCCTATATCGCGCCGAACGCAGTCCTGATGCCGTCCTTCGTCAATCTCGGCGCCTATGTCGACGAGGGCACGATGGTCGACACCTGGGTGACCGTCGGCTCGTGCGCGCAGATCGGCAAGAACGTGCATCTTTCGGGCGGCGTCGGCATCGGCGGCGTGCTGGAGCCGATGCAGGCCGGCCCGACCATCATCGAGGACAACTGCTTCATCGGCGCGCGTTCCGAGATCGTCGAGGGCGTCGTCGTCGGCGAGGGCTCGGTGGTGTCGATGGGCGTCTTCATCGGCGCCTCGACGAAGGTCATCGACCGCAATACCGGCGAGGTCTTCATGGGCCGGGTGCCGCCCTATTCTGTGGTCGTTTCCGGCTCGATGCCGGGCAAGCCGCTGCCGAACGGCGAGCCGGGGCCGAGCCTCTATTGCGCCGTCATCGTCAAGCGCGTCGACGAGAAGACCCGCTCGAAGACGTCGATCAACGAGCTGCTGCGCGACTGAGCGACGGGCACAGCGCACAAGGCCGGGTGACGGGCGCGTCGCCTGGCGATTGTCTGCGACGGGTGCGTCGCCTGGCGATTGTCTGCGACGGGCGCGGCCCTATCCTTTCGCCGGGCGCCCCTTTCGGCGCAAGCAACAAGGATTTCGTCATGAGCGAGCCCACCCGCAGCGACACCGTCGCCCTGCTCGGCGATCTCATCCGCTGCGAGAGCGTGACGCCGGCCGATGCCGGGGCGCTCGAAACGCTCGGCCATTTCCTGAAGGGGCTCGGGTTCAGCGTCGAGACGGTCACCTTCTCGGCGCCGGGCACGCCCGACATTCCGAACCTCTTTGCCCGGATCGGCAGCGGTGCGCCGCATTTCTGCTTTGCCGGGCACACCGACGTCGTGCCGCCGGGCGACGCGGCGCGCTGGAGCCATCCGCCGTTCTCGGCGATGATCGAGGACGGCCATGTGTTCGGCCGCGGCACGGCCGACATGAAGGGCGGCATTGCCGCCTTCGCGATCGCGGCGCGGGACTTTCTTGCGGCGGCCGGCGCGGAGTTTCACGGCACGATTTCGTTTCTCATCACCGGCGACGAGGAAGGCCCGGCGATCAACGGCACGATCAAGCTGCTCGAGTGGTGCGCCGCCCGGGGCGAGCGGTTCGATGCCTGCATCGTCGGCGAGCCGACCAATCCCGGCGAGCTTGGCGAGATGATCAAGATCGGCCGGCGCGGCAGTCTCAACGGCGTCCTCACCGTCGAGGGGTCGCAGGGTCATGTCGCCTATCCGCACCGGGCGGAAAACCCGATCCCCGGCATGCTTGCCCTGCTCGGCGCCCTTATCGCCGAGCCGCTTGACGCGGGCACCGCGCATTTCCAGCCGTCCAATCTCGAGATCACGACGATCGATGTCGGCAATCCGGCGACGAACGTCATTCCGGCGGCGGCGCGGGCACGGTTCAACGTGCGCTTCAACGACACCTGGACGCCGGCAAGTCTTGAGACCGAACTGCGGCGGCGGCTCGATGCGGCAGCCGGCGGCAGGACGCGATACGACTTCCTCGTCGAGCAGCCGGTCGGCGAAGCCTTTCATACCGAGCCCGGCGCCTTCGTTGCCGAACTCGTCGCGGCGATCGAGGCGGTCACCGGGCGCACGCCGGAACTCTCGACCTCGGGGGGAACCTCGGACGCCCGGTTCATCAAGAACTATTGCCCGGTCGTCGAATTCGGCCTTGTCGGCGCGACGATGCACAAGGTCGACGAGCGCGTCGCGATTTCCGACCTCGACGGGCTTTCGGCAATCTATCTCGACTTCCTGAAGCGCTTCTTCGCGCAGCCGGCGTGAGCGGCGTGGCCTTGCTTCTTGCGGATATCCGGCCGGCGCTTTCCGGCAGCCTGCTTGTCCTGCAGAACAGGCAAGAGGGCTTGCGGCTGTTTGATCTCTCCATCGACGGCTTCTGGCGCTCGTTCGCCGTCGTCCTGCTCGTGCTGCCGCTGATCGCGCCGGTGCTCGTCGCCGACCGGATCTACGTCTCGGGCATGGCGGACGCGCCGGAGACGACGGCGGCGCTGTTCTACGGCGTCGAGCTCCTGTCGCTGGCGATCGGCTGGGTCACATTTCCGCTCGTCATGGTGCCGGTGGCGCGCTGGCTCGGGCTTGGCGGGCGCTATGTGCCGTTCATCGTCGTGCACAACTGGTCGGCGCTGCTGCCGGCAATGCCGTTCTCGGCGGCGGCGGTGTTCTACCTGTCCGGCTTCATCTCGATCTCGGGCTTCTCGTTCTTCGCGCTCGTCGTGCTCGCCTTCGAGGCGGTGCTGCGCTACCGGATCGCCCGCATCGCCCTTGCGGCAAAGCCCTCGCTGGCGGTCGCAGTCACCCTCATCGACCTGCAGATCGGCTTTCTCATCGACATCGGCCTGTTCCGCCTCATCGGCGTCTGAGCAACCCGGCGGGTGACAAAGAAAATCCCCGGCCGCAGGGACCGGGGATTTTCGTTTTTCCATCGTTCCACCGGGCCGGCAGCGCCGCCGGCGGGTCGCCGTCGTCAGTTGGCCTGACCGGCGCCCATCTCGTTCTCGGCCTGCACCATGCGCTGGCGATAGAGCTGGGCAAAGTCAATCGGGTCGATCATCAGCGGCGGGAAGCCGCCGTTGCGGGTCGCGTCGGCGACGATCTGGCGCACGAACGGGAAGAGAAGGCGCGGGCCCTCGATGAGCACGGTCGCATGCACGTGCTCCGGCGGCACGTTCTGGACGCGCACGAGGCCGCCATACTCGACCTCGATGTTGAACAGCACGTCATTGCCGCTGCCGCCACGGGCCTCGATCTTCAGCGACACCTCGAAATCGGTCTCCGAGCGCGGCTGGCCGTTGACGTTGACGCCGATCTGGATCTGCGGCTGCTGCTGCTTGGGCTGCAGCGAGGCCGGGGCGTTCGGGTTCTCGAACGACAGATCCTTCAGGTACTGCGCCAGAATGTGGAACTGCGGCATCGCCTGCTCGTCGAACCCGGCGGTCTCGTTGTTGTCAGCCATGATGTCCTGTCCTTGATGCAGGGCGCCGTTGCGGCGCCCGAAGATGCGGAGCGCCCTCGCGGCGCCCGAAAATGGCGGCTTTCCGCCGCCGATGTCCGTCGGGCGGTTGGCTAGCACGTCACCGGCGGAGTGGCAAGCCGGGCCCGGTCATTGCAACCTTTCCGGCCGGTCGCTCCAGGGAGAGCCGGCCCGGGCGGCACTGCCCCCTTTGCCTGCCGGGGGCTCGCGGAAGAACTCGTCGTCATCGAGGTCGACGACATTGCCGCGGCCGAAGGGATCGCGCGGGCTGCCGAAGCCGGCGGCCGGGCCGCCATGAGGCCGAATCACCTCGACATCGAGGCGGTCGCGGAACCAGCGCCAGATCGCATCGCGCACCGGCGGCACGAACAGCAGAAAGCCGATCGTATCCGTGACGAAGCCGGGCGTGAGCAGCAGCAGGCCGGCGATCAGCAGCATCACGCCATGGCCGAGCTCGGCGCCGGGCAGCCGGTTGGCGGCGACCTCGTCGCGGATCCTTGCCAGGAGCGCGAAACCCTGCAGGCGCAGGAGGATCGAGCCGATGATGGCGGTGACGACAATCAGCGCCAGGGTGGCGGCGACGCCGATCTTCGAGCCGACAACGACGAAGACGGCGATCTCGGCCATCGGCACGACAAGCAGGAAAAACGGCAGGAGCTTCAGCATCGGTTCTTTCGGTACGCTTCGAGCCGGCGGACGGCCGGGCCAATCGGTGCTAACATCGCCGGCATCCCGCGCGCCGCATGGCCTCCCAAGGCTTTGTCGCCGAGGAGACGGTTGGAGCTTGCATCGCGGGGTGGATGTTGCTTCAACAGCGCTTACATAAGCATGGCCGCCGGCGATACCACCGGCGAGGGTGTCGATTTCGTCCAAAAACGACGTCGGCGCCGGTTGGAGACGAAGCGCCTGGAGTTGCGGTAAGGCTCAATGAACAACTTTCTCGACATATATTCGATCATCTTCCTGGTTCTGGCGGTGGTGATCTTCCTGAAGCTGCGCAGCGTGCTCGGCAAGCGCACCGGCAACGAGAAGCGCCCCTACGACCCCTTCGCCAACAAGCCGGAAGAGCCGAACCAGGAAAGCGGCGACAACGTCATCACCCTGCCGCGGGCCAATGGCGAGCGGACGCGGCGGGCCGAGCCGGCCGATGTCGAGGAGGAGGCCGAGGTTCGCCTTGCCGGCGCGGTCGAGAAGGGTTCGGCGGCGGAAGCAGCGCTCCGGACCGTGATGTCGGCGGATCGCAGTTTCGACGTCAAGGGCTTCCTCGAGGGTGCGCGGATGGCCTACGAGATGATCGTCACGGCGTTTGCCGACGGCGAGCGCAAGGCGCTGAAGAACCTGCTTGCCAAGGACGTCTATGACGGGTTCGTGGCGGCGATCGCCGATCGCGAGTCGCGCGGCGAGCGGATCGATTCGACCTTCATCGGCATCGACAAGGCCGAGATCGTCGAGGCCGAGGTGCGCGACGGCGCGGCGCAGATCACCGTTCGGTTCGTCAGCCAGCTCATCACGGCGACGCGCGACAAGGCCGGCGCCATCGTCGACGGTGATCCGAACAAGATCACCGAGGTGACCGACATCTGGACCTTCGCCCGCGAGGTCGCCTCGCGCAATCCGAACTGGAAGCTGATCGCCACCGAATCGGCGGAATGACCGAACGCCCGTGGTCCGGCGGGGCGCTTGCCGCCGCCGCCGCGATCGTCATCCTTCTCAGCCTGGTCCTTTTCGGGCCGATCATCGTTGCGACCATGGCTCCGCCCGGCACCCGCTTCACGCCCCGTACATTCGACGATCTCGCCGGATGGCGGGACGACCGGCAAGGCGAGGCGCTGCTCGCCTTCCGGCGAAGCTGCGAGCGCTTCGGCAAGTACGGCGCGCCAAAGACGCGGGCACTCGGCATCGACGGCGCGGCGCTTGCCGAGACCTGCGCGGCGCTTGCGGCACTACCCGCCGAGGCCGACGACGGGACGGCGCGGGCCTTCTTCGAGGCGCATTTCCAGCCGCTCGAGATCGAGACCGATGGCGGCGGTTTCGTCACCGGTTATTTCGAGCCGGAGCTTGCCGGCTCGCGGACGCCGGATGCGCGCTTTCCGGTGCCGCTTCTCGGCCGCCCGGACGATCTCGTCGACATCCGGGACGACAACCGGCCGGAGGGTTTCGACCCCGCCTTTGCCTTCGCGCGCCGGACGGAGAGCGGGCTCACCCAATATTTCGACCGGCCGGCGATCGAGGACGGTGCGCTTGCCGGGCGCGGGCTCGAGCTTGCCTATGTGGCCGATCCGGTCGACGCCTTTTTCGTGCACGTTCAAGGTTCGGTCCGCATCCGGCTCGACGACGGCGAGACCATGCGCCTCACCTATGCGGCAAAGACCGGGCATCCCTATACCTCGATCGCGCGCATTCTCGTTGCCGATCTCGGCATCCGCCCCGAGGAGATGACCGCCGACAAGCTGGCGCTCTGGCTGAAGAGCAATCGCGAGGCCGGGCGGGCCCTGATGCGACGGAACCGGTCGTACATCTTCTTTCGCGAGATGACGGGCCTCGATCCGGCGCTCGGCCCGATCGCGGCAGCCGGCGTGCAGATCACGGCGGGCCGCAGCCTGGCCGTCGACCGGACGCTGCACACCTTCGGCACGCCGATCTATCTGGAAGGCGAGCTCCCTGCCCTTTCCGGCGGCGACGGCATCGCGGCCAGCGGCACCGGTGGCGGCATGCGCCCGTTCCGCCGGCTGATGATTGCGCAGGACACCGGCTCGGCGATCGTCGGGGCGGCACGGGGCGACATCTTCTTCGGCTCCGGCGCGGCGGCGGGCGAAGCTGCCGGGCTGGTTCGTCATCCGGTGCGTTTCACCGCCCTTGTGCCGCGCGCTGTCGCCGCGCGCCTTCTTCCGGAGGGCGGGCAATGAGCGAGGGCATGCGCCGGCGGCGGGGCCGGCTTTCGGCCGAGGATGTGAAGCTCTGGCGCCGGGTTGCCGAGCAGTTGACGCCCCTGCCCGGCCGCCGGCTGCCGCCGGCCGAACCGGAGCCGGAAACGCCGGCACCGCAAGCACCGAAGGTTCAGCCCGAGCCGGAACGACGGCGGCGGGCAAGCACCGCGGTCGCGGCACCGCCAGCGGCCGGCCCGAAACTGGCGCCGCTCGCGCCCATCGACCGGCGGACGCTGCAAAAGCTGGTGCGCGGCAGCGTCGCCATCGACGACCGGATCGACCTGCACGGCATGACGCAATCGGAGGCGCACGGGGCGCTGCGCGGCTTTCTCGTTGCCGCGCAAAAGCGCGGGGCACGCATGGTTCTCGTCATCACCGGCAAGGGCAGACCGCTCGACATCCACCACCATCTCGACCTGCACCATGATCGCGGCGTGCTGAAGCGCGTCGTGCCGAAATGGCTGCGCCTGCCGGAGCTGCGGCCGATCGTGCTGTCGGTCGAGGACGCACACGCGGCCCATGGCGGCGAAGGCGCGCTCTATGTGCGGCTGCGCAAGCGCAAGGGCTGAAGATGACCCCGTTCGGCGAGAAACTGCGGCGGATGCGGGCCGAGCGGCGACTGAGCCTGAAACAGATGGCGGCGGCGCTCGGGGTTTCCAGCGCCTATCTGTCGGCGCTCGAGCATGGCCGGCGGGGAACGCCGACCTTTCAGCTCGTGCAGCGGATCATCCAGTATTTCAACGTGATCTGGGACGAGACGGAAGAGCTGCAGCGGCTCGCGGCGCTGTCGGCGCCGCGCATCGTCGTCGACACGGCCGGCCTTTCGCCGAAGGCGACCGAGCTTGCCAACCGGCTGGCCGAGACGATCGGCGAGCTCGACGAGGCAACGCTCGACGAGATCATCGGCAAGCTGCCGCGCTGACCTTCGGCGAGCGCCGAACCTTCCTCAAAGAATGAAGCGGCTGAGATCGGCGTTCCGGGCAATGTCACCGACGTGATCGTTGACATAGGCCGCGTCGATCGTCACGGCGTCGCCGGAGCGGTCCGGCGCGGCAAAGCTGATCTCGTCGAGAATGCGCTCCATCACCGTCTGCAGCCGGCGGGCGCCGATGTTCTCGACGGTCGCATTGATCTCGACGGCGATGTCGGCGATGGCGTCGATGGCATCGGCGGTGAATTCCAGCGTCAGCCCCTCGGTCGCCATCAGCGCGACGTACTGCTTGATGAGGCTCGCTTCGGTGTCGGTCAGGATGCGGCGGAAGTCGTCCTTCGACAGGGCTTTCAGCTCGACGCGGATCGGCAGCCGGCCCTGCAGCTCGGGCAGGAGGTCGGAGGGCTTGGAGACATGGAAGGCGCCGGAGGCGATGAACAGGATGTGGTCGGTCTTGACCTGGCCATGCTTGGTGGCCACCGTCGTGCCCTCGATCAGCGGCAGCAGGTCGCGCTGGACGCCTTCGCGGGAGACATCGGCGCCGCCCCTGCCCTCGCGGGCGCAGATCTTGTCGATCTCGTCGAGGAAGACGATGCCGTTTTCCTCGACCGAGCGCACCGCCTCGGCGACGATCTGGTCGTCATCGAGCAGCTTGTCGGATTCCTCGGCGATGAGCAGCTCGTAGGAATCCTTGACCGTCACGGTGCGCTGGCGGGTGCGGCCGCCGAAGGCCTTGCCGAACATGTCGGAGAGATTGATCATGCCGACCGAGGCGCCGGGCATGCCGGGAACATCGAAGCTCGGCATGCCGGACGAGGTGTCGCGCAGCTCGATCTGGATTTCCTTGTCGTCGAGCTCGCCGTCGCGCAGGCGGCGGCGGAAGGCCTCGCGGGTCGCCTCGCTGGCGGCCGTGCCGACAAGCGCCTCGACGACGCGGTTCTCGGCGGCAAGGTGGGCGCGGGCCTGGACGTCCTTGCGCTTCTGCTCGCGCACGAGGCCGATGCCGACCTCGACGAGATCGCGGACGATGCTCTCGACGTCGCGGCCGACATAGCCGACCTCGGTGAACTTGGTCGCCTCGACCTTCATGAAGGGCGCGCCGGCGAGCCGGGCAAGGCGGCGGGAAATCTCGGTCTTGCCGACGCCGGTCGGGCCGATCATCAGGATGTTCTTGGGCTGCACTTCCTCGCGCATCGCGCCCTCGAGCTGCTGGCGGCGCCAGCGGTTGCGAAGGGCAATGGCGACGGCGCGCTTGGCGTCCTTCTGGCCGATGATGAAGCGATCTAGCTCGGAGACGATTTCGCGGGGGGAAAAGCTGGTCATTTGAGGCTCTTCAGGCGTTGTAGGCGGCGGCGGTCGCCGTCGCGGCAAGGCCGCGCACGGGCGGCAGGCGGCGGCGCAGTTCGTCGGGCAGGATCGCGAGCAGGGCAGCGCGGACACGCTGCCAGCCGAGCGCCAGGAGGAGGACGACGACGCCGAGCGCGGTGACGGCGACGGCGCCGGTCAGGCCCTCGCCGCCGGTCACCAGATCGGCGACCGAGAACAGCGCGGCGCCGAGATAGCCAAGGCCGGCGACGAGAAAGGCGCGCCGGTCGATCAGCACAGCGAGCAGGCTCATCGCCAGCATGACGACAAAGACGATGACGGCGTCGCCGGAGCGAAGCACACCCTGCAGCTCGAAGACGGAGCGGAAGCCGACGAGGATGTTCATCACCGAACCGAGCAATGCCGGGGCGGCCATCAGATGCAGCCAGAAGGCATAGTCGGCGCGCCGGGTGAGCCGTTCGGGATCGGACAGATCGAAGCGCAGCGCGAGGGCAAAGACCGCCAGCGCCAGGACGAGCACGAGGCCGTCGCCGAAGACGCCGAAACCGGCACCGTCGCGCGTCACCTGATAGGCGGCGAGGAACGCGGCAGCGGCAGCGCCGACCATGAGGGCGAGGGAAAGCGGCACGCGGAAGCGCCAGAAGAAGACACCGGCGGCGATCGCGGCGGAAATGAAGGTGCCGACGCCGACCCAGCCCTCTTTCCAGGCATCCGCCATCGGTACGGCGACGAGAGGCGCGACGGTGAGGCCGGCGGAAATGGTGAAGGCAATCGACAGCGCGATCGCCGGCAGGGCAAGGCGCAGCCGGCCGACCAGCACCTCGGACAGGGCCCAGGCGGCAACGGCGCTGGCAACAGCGACGAGGAAGCTGCCGCCAGTGAGGCCATCGACGACGGCGGCAAAGCCGCCGAGGCCGAGAACGACGCCGATGGTCATCAGGATATCGTGGAAGCCGCGCACGAAGCGCGGCGCCTCGCTGTCCTCGACGAGCGGCGGGGCACCGGCGGCTCCGCCGGGCACGAAGTCGCGGGCGAAGGCGGCGAGGCGGTCGGCCTGTTCAGCCGAGATGATGCCCTCGGCGGCGGCGGCCCGGAACAGTTCAGGCGTCGGCATCGAGACCTTCCAGGATCACGGAGGTGTTGGTGTAGACGCAAATCTCGGCGGCGATCGCCATCGCCTTGCGGGCAATGTCCTCGGCGCCCATGTCGGTCTCCATGAGGGCGCGGGCGGCAGCGAGGGCGTAGTTGCCGCCGGAGCCGATGCCGATGACGCCGCCTTCCGGCTCGAGCACGTCGCCGGTGCCGGTGAGGACGAGGCTCGTCGACTTGTCGACGACGATCATCATCGCCTCGAGGCGGCGCAGGTAGCGATCGGTGCGCCAGTCCTTGGCCAGTTCGACGGCGGCGCGCACGAGCTGGCCGGGATACTGCTCGAGCTTTGCCTCGAGGCGCTCGAGCAGGGTGAAGGCGTCGGCCGTCGCACCGGCAAAGCCGGCGATGACGGTGCCGCCGGCAAGGGTCCGCACCTTGCGGGCGGTGTGCTTGATCACCGTCTGGCCGAGCGAGACCTGGCCATCGCCGGCGACGACGACGCGGCCGCCCTTGCGGACGGTGACGATGGTGGTGCCGTGCCAGCCGGTCGGATCGTGGTCGCTCATCTTGTCGGTTCCCTTGTTGCCGGTCCGTCCGGTTGCCTGCCGCTCAGGCCTGTTCCGCCACATCCCCGGCCGGCAAGGCCGGCAGGAACAGCAGGACGATGACGACGGGCGCGAAAAGCACGGTCGCAAAGACCCAGCGGCGACGATTCCGGCGCTTCTGCCAGGCGAGATTGTCGGCGAGGAAGGCAGCGCCAAGGGTCAGGGCGATGAAGAGCACGAGCAAGGACATCGGCGGCAGGCTTCCTCTTCGGCCGGTCCCGGGCCAGTCAGGCGCCAGATTGCGGGACCAGAGCCGGACAGGCCGGCGCGCGGGCGGCGTCAACCCGTCGTGAACGGTGTTCCGCATATGTAATCAGGGCAGATCGAAATGCAAACGCGCCGTTGCGGCTATGGCGCCGCCGGACAAGCCTTGCTACAACGTCGCGCACCGAAATACCCCGGGGATCGGCCGCGCAGGCCGCATTTTCCCGAGCGAGCGGGACAGCCTCAAGGAGAGTGCCATGCGCACCGCCACGATCAGCCGCAAGACCAAGGAAACCGAGATCGATGTCACGATCAATCTCGACGGCACGGGCGTCTACGACGTTTCGACCGGCGTCGGTTTCTTCGATCACATGCTGGAGCAGCTATCGCGGCATTCGCTCATCGACATCACGGTCAAGGCGAAGGGCGACCTGCACATCGATTTCCATCACACGGTCGAGGATGTCGGCATCGCGCTCGGCCTTGCCCTCACCAAGGCGCTCGGCGACAAGCGTGGTATCTCGCGCTATGCCTCGATCGAGCTGCCGATGGACGAGACGCTGACGCGCTGCGCGCTCGACGTTTCCGGGCGGCCCTATCTCATCTGGAAGGTGCGGTTCGACCGCGACAAGATCGGCGAGATGGACACCGAGCTGTTCCGCGAGTTCTTCCAGGCACTGGCGCAGAATGGCGGGCTGACGCTGCACCTTGAAACGCTTTACGGCGAGAACAACCACCACATCGCCGAATCGACCTTCAAGGCGACGGCGCGGGCGCTGCGCTCGGCGCTCACCGTCGATGCGCGGGTCGCGGGCGACCTGCCCTCGACCAAGGGCCGCCTCGGCGACTGAGGAGGTACCGGCGTGACAATCTATCTCGCCTATTCGCCGTCCGTCGCCTCCGGCGACGAGGCAGACCTTGCCGACGAGGTCGTCTTCATCAAGGACGCGTTTTCCTGGGGCGCGCTGATTTTCGGGCCGATCTGGCTCATCGCCAACCGGATGTGGCTGGTGCTCGCCGGCTGGCTCGTCGTCGTCGCGGCGCTGTCGGCGCTCGACTACTGGCTCGGCGGGCCGGGTCCGGCGGTCGTCAACACGCTGTTCAACCTGCTCTTCGCGCTCGAGGCCAACAACCTCAAGGGCTGGACGCTGGAGAAGAAAGGCTGGCAGTTCCTCGGCGTTGCCGCCGGCCACGACCAGGACGAAAGCGAGCGCAAGTACTTCGCCGACTGGCAGCGGCACAAGCCCGACCATTTCAAACTGCAGCCGGCGACACGCAAGGCGCTGGCGCCACGACAGATCGTCGGCGTCTTTCCGACGCCGGGAGGCACGAAATGAGCGTTGCGATCATCGACTACGGCTCGGGCAATCTGCGCTCGGCCGCCAAGGCGTTCGAGCGGGCGGCCCGCGAGACCGGGGCCGGCGAGGTCATCGTCACCGCCGATCCGGCGGTCGTTGCCGGGGCGGACCGGATCGTTCTGCCGGGCGTCGGCGCCTTTGCCGACTGCCGGGCCGGCCTTTTTGCCGTCGACGGCATGGTCGATGCCCTGTTCGAGGCGGTGACGGCCAGGGGCCGGCCGTTTCTCGGCATCTGCGTCGGCATGCAACTGATGGCGAGCCGCGGCCTCGAGCACGGCGTCACCGAGGGCTTCGGCTGGATTGCCGGCGACGTCGTGCGGATCGAGCCGGACGATGCCAGCCTCAAGGTGCCGCACATGGGCTGGAACACGCTCGACGTCGTCAATGACCACGCGCTGCTCGAGGGGATCGAGACCGGGGCGAACGGGCTGCACGCCTATTTCGTCCACTCCTATCACCTGAAGCCGACAAACCGCTCCGACGTCATCGCCGAGACCAGCTATGGCGGGGCGGTGACGGCCTTCGTCGGCCGCGACAACATCGCCGGAACCCAGTTCCATCCCGAAAAGAGCCAGAAGCTCGGCCTTCGGCTCATCGCCAACTTCCTGAGGTGGAATCCGTGATCCTCTTCCCGGCCATCGACCTGAAGGACGGCCAGTGCGTCCGTCTGAAACTCGGCCTCATGGAAGAGGCGACCGTCTTCAATGACGACCCGGCGGCGCAGGCGCGCAGCTTCGAGGCGCAGGGCTTTGAATACCTGCACGTCGTCGACCTCAACGGCGCCTTCGCCGGCCGCTCGATCAACGGCACGGCGGTCGAGGCAATCCTTGGTGCGGTGAAGATGCCGGTGCAGCTCGGCGGCGGCATCCGCGACATGGCGGGCATCGAGACCTGGCTCGACAGGGGCATTTCGCGGGTCATCCTCGGCACTGTCGCGGTGCGCGACCCGGATCTCGTGAAAGCCGCCTGCAAGGCCCATCCGGGACGGATCGCCGTCGGCATCGACGCCAAGGGCGGCAAGGTCGCGGTCGAGGGCTGGGCGGAAGCCTCGCAGCTCACCGCCATAGACCTTGCCAGAAAGTTCGAGGATGCCGGCGTTTCGGCGATCATCTACACCGACATCGACCGGGACGGCGTGCTGAAGGGCCTCAACATCGCCTCGACGCTGGAGCTTGCCAACGCGGTCAGCATTCCGGTCATCGCCTCGGGCGGACTTGCCTCGATGGCCGACATCGAGCGGCTGGCGGAGCCCGACTGCGCGATCCTCGAGGGCGCGATCACCGGCCGGGCGCTCTATGACGGGCGCATCGATCCGGCCGAGGCACTGAAGGTGCTGGCGGCGGTGCGGACCTGATATCCCTAATCGTTGCCGAAGCCGGAGAGCACGGCGACGACGTTGTTGCCGAGCGCGTCGACGGCGTAGCCGCCTTCCATGACGAAGAGCGTCGGCCGGCCGAGAGCGGCGATGCGGGCGCCGATGACGGGATAGTCTTCGGTGCGCAGCCGGAACTTCGAGATCGGATCGTGCTCGTAGGTGTCCATGCCGAGCGAGACGACGACCGCATCGGGCCGGAAGGCGGCCATGCGAGCCAGCGCATCATCGAGAGCCACGAGATAAGCCGGCAAATCCGTTCCAAGCGCCAGCGGATAGTTGGCGTTGGCGCCCTCGCCTGCCGCCTCGCCGGTCTCGTCGGCGTGACCGAGGAAGAACGGGTATTCGTCGCGCGGATCGGCATGGAGCGAGGCGAAGAAGACGTCGGCCCGGCGGTAGAAGATCGCCTGGGTACCATTGCCGTGGTGGTAGTCGACATCGAGGATGGCGACGCGTTTCGCGCCGCCGGCGAGCAGCGTCTCGGCGGCGACGGCGGCGTTGTTGATGAAACAATAGCCGCCGTAGAAATCACCGGCGGCGTGGTGGCCGGGCGGGCGACAGAGAGCGAAGGCCGAAGCGGCCCCGGCCGAGACGATCGCGGCGCCGGTCGCGGCGACCGAGGCGCTCGAAAGCGCCGCCTCGAAGGTGCCGCCCGTCAGCGGCGTGCCGGCATCGAAGGAATAGTAGGACAGGCGCCCGTCGATATCGCGCGGCTTCACCCGGCGCAGGCCCGGCACCGCCCAGGCGAGCGGCAGGGCGTCCCAGTCACGCCCCTTCGCTTTCCACTCGGCCCAGAAACCTTCGAGAAAATCGAGATAGTCGGGGTCGTGAACCCGGGCAAGGACGGTCCGGTCGGCGGGTCCGGGCGCGACGATTTCGCCAAGCCGGGCTTCGGCCACGGCCTTCAGGACGATTTCGGCGCGGGCGGGAATCTCGACCGCCGGCACGAACTTGCCGTCCGACAGCTCGAAGCGCGGCTCATGCCCGAAGTGGCCGGGCGAATAGACGGTTTTCATTTGCGGCTCCGGGCCCGGGCGGCGGCTGGCCGCCGCCCTTCGCCGATATCAGATGGTCTGGTTGTATTCGCCGACTTCCGGATTGCGGCGCAGCACCGCATCGACCGAGTGGAACATCTCGCGCATGCGGGCTTCCGAGACCGGGCTTTCGACGACGACGACGAGCTCGGGCTTGTTGGACGAGGCGCGCACGAGGCCCCAGGTGCCGTCCTCGGCAACGACGCGCACGCCGTTGACGGTGACGAGGTCAACGATGGTGTGACCGTCGATCTTCTCGCCGGCGGCCTTCATGTCGACGAAGGTCTTGATGACGCGCTCGACGACTTCGTACTTCTCCTCGTCGGCGCAATGCGGCGACATGGTCGGCGAACCCCAGGTCTTGGGCAGGGCGTTCTTCAGATCGGCCATCGACGTGCCGGGATTGTGGTCGAGCATGTCGAGAATGGCGAGGGCCGAGACAAGGCCGTCGTCATAGCCGCGGCCGATCGGCTTGTTGAAGAAGTAGTGCCCCGACTTCTCGAAGCCGACGATCGCCGACAACTCGGTGACGCGGCGCTTGATGTAGGAATGGCCGGTCTTCCAGTAGTCGGTCCTGGCGCCGTTGCCGATCAGCACCGGGTCGGTCATGAACAGGCCGGTCGACTTGACGTCGACGACGAACTGCGAGTTCGGGTAGCGGGCCGAGATGTCGCGGGCGAGCATGACGCCGACCTTGTCGGCGAAGATCTCCTCGCCCTCATTGTCGACGACGCCGCAGCGGTCGCCATCACCATCGAAGCCGAGACCGACCTCGGCGCCGCTCTCGCGCACCTTGTCGGCGAGCGCGTGCAGCATCTTCAGGTCTTCCGGGTTCGGATTGTAGCGCGGGAAGGAGAAATCGAGGTTGCAGTCGAGCTCGATGACGTCGGCACCGATACCGCGCAGGACGTCGGGGGCGAAGGCGCCGGCCGTGCCGTTGCCGCAGGCGCAGACGACCTTGATCGGCCGCTTCAGCTTCGGCCGGTTGGTGAGGTCGGCGATGTAGCGCGAGGCAAAGCCGTCGACATAGCGATAGCTGCCGCCGCCCTTCAGATCGAAGGCCGCGGCAAGGACGATTTCCTTCAGCCGGCCCATCTCGTCGGGACCGAAGGTCAGCGGCCGGTTGGCGCCCATCTTGACGCCGGTCCAGCCATTGTCGTTGTGCGAGGCGGTGACCATGGCAACCGCCGGCACGTCAAGCTCGAACTGGGCGAAATAGGCCATCGGCGAGAGCGCGAGGCCGATGTCGTGCACCTCGCAGCCAGCGGACATGAGGCCGGTGACGAGGGCCATCTTGATCGAGGACGAGTAGCTCCGGTAGTCGTGGGCGACGACGATGCGCCGCTTGACGCCGAGTTCGCCAAGAATGGTGCCAAGGCCCATGCCGAGCGCCTGAATGCCCATCAGGTTGATCTCGGGTCCGAACAGCCAGCGCGCGTCATACTCGCGAAAACCGGTCGGCTTGACGAGCGGCAGCGATTCATAGGCGTAGGTGTTGGATTCGAGCTTCGGCTCGGGTTTCGGGAACATCGGAAGGATCTCCTTGGGCGGGGTCGCGCTCGCCGCAGCGAAGCAGCGGCGCGAACATCATCGTTCTTTTCTTGCGGGAAAGGCGGGCGCTGCGCAAGTGCGCGT
>JAWKVW010000031.1:0-40725 GCA_041397845.1 Hyphomicrobiales bacterium
TGTTTTTCTTCATATGGGAATCTTCACTCGAGGCAGCAATGCGATTTACACGTATTTATTCTTGCAGGTGTACGGGCTCGCCAATGCAATTCTGTTCGCATGGATGGCCATTTCGACGGCCCGCTGGCGAATCCTCGGCAGAAATGTCGATGTGGCGAGATACGGAAGCAAATTGCGCAGCCTGGCCTGGACGCTGCTTTACATCTTGATGATCGGCGGGCTGCTGTTTCTTGCATTGATCGCCACCGGGCTCGTCGGTGTGCTGTTCATGAAGCTGGTTGGCCGGGCCACGGGCTATGCCGTCTTCATGTTGTGCTATCCGATCGTCCCCTACATGCTGGTCCGGTTCCTCATCGCCGCGCCGGGGCTGGCGATCGGCCTTCGCCCGCATTTGTTCCGCGAGATGTGGCCGTTTGCCAGGGGGCGGGTCTGGTCGGTTCTTGGCTGGCTGGCCGCCTCGGCGGCCCTGGTTTTCCTGTTCAGCCTTGGCTCGTTCGCTCTCTTCCTCTTCGGCTTGAACATGCAGAAGGATTTGGCGGCTGAATTGCGGCCGCTCGAGACGCTGAGTTCCTTCAAGGTCCTCGGCTGGCACGCGGTGTCGTCGCTGGCCTCCATCCTGTACCTGTGGTTTGCCTCCGTGTTCCTGTCCGGCATGTTCATCGAGATCGCGATGGAGCACGACGAGCTGGACGCTCGGCCGGAGAGTGGTGCGGACGGCTAGGACGCGGCGGCGGACGCTCTGGCGCCCGGACTGTGCTTTCGTGCTATGACGGCAACGACGTCATTCCAGCCGAAAGCGAGAGCCCCGTGACGACCCGCGACCCCTTGCGCCCGCGCCCGACCGACAACGCCTTTCTCGGCAAGCTGAAGGGCGGCAGCCACGAGCCGACCTATTCCGGCGCGCTCTCCTTCATGCGCCGGCGCTACAGCCGCGACCTTGCCGGCGTCGACGCCGTCGTCTGGGGCATCCCCCTCGACACCGCGACGTCGAACCGCCCCGGCGCCCGCTTCGGCCCGCAGGCGATCCGCCGTGCCTCGGCGCTGTTCGATGGCGACCCGCAATACCCGTTCGGCTTCGATCTCTTCGAGGACTTTGCCGTTGTCGACTATGGCGACGCGGTCTTCGACTATGGCCGTCTCTGGGAAGCTCCCGAGGCAATCGCCGCACAGGCGCGCGACATCCTCGCCTCCGGCGCAACGCTCGTCTCCCTCGGCGGCGACCACTTCGTCACCTGGCCGCTGCTGAAGGTCCATGCCGAGCGCCACGGGCCGCTGGCCATGGTGCACTTCGACGCCCATCAGGATACCTGGGACGATGATGGCGAGCGGCTCGACCACGGCACGTTCGTTGCCCGCGCCGTCAGGGAAGGGGTGGTCGATCCCGCCCGCTCGATCCAGATCGGCATCAGGACGGCCGCGCCCGACACCTGTGGCATCGAGATCATCCATGCCCACGAAATATCGGCCTCGGCACAGCGGGCATCATCCGGCGGATTGTCGAGCGGGTCGGCGACGCGCGCACCTACGTAACCTTCGACATCGACGGCCTCGACCTGCCTTGCCCTGGCACCGGAACGCCGGTCGCCGGTGGCCTGACCAGCCCGCGAGGCGCTGGCCATCCTCAAGGGGCTTGGCGGGTTTCGACATCGTCGGCGCCGACGTGACCGAAGTCGCACCACCCTATGACCACGCTGACATCACGGCGATTGCCGCCGGCGCCTCCATCGCCCAGCACTACCTCGCCTTCCTTTGCCGCCTGGCGCCGCGCCGGCAAGTGATGCCCTCGGCGGTGCCGCTCCGGGCCCTCGCCCCTTGGGGGAGAGGGGCGGGGCCGCACAGCGGCCGGGTGAGGGACAATCGGCCCTCGCCCCTTGGGGAGAGGACGCCCGCAGCCACTCAAAACACCGTAGATCAAGCCCCCTCCCCTTGGGGAGAGGGTTGGGTGAGGGGACTAGTCGTGATGGACGTGTATCCGGCCCCGCAACACCCTCACCCGGCCTTCGCTAACGCTTTGACCTGCCGGCTGAAGCTTCCGGCAGCCCTCTCCTGGAAGGGCGAGGGACCGTGCTGAATGTGGCGTGGCGCCTACCGAACTGGCCAATGCCATCCCCGAGGGCGAGGGACCGCGCTGAATGTGGTGTGGCGCCTACCGAACCGGCCGGCATGTAGGGTGCGATAGCGTCAGCGTATCGCACCGGGAAGGCGGGCCGCGCAGCGGCCGGGCGAGGTCGTCACAGCCTCTCAAAACACCGCAGACCAAGCCTCGCCCCCTTGGGGGAGAGGGTTGGGTGAGGGGGATTTTTCGGGCATTGAAGTCGAGAGTGAAGGCCCCGCAACACCCTCACCCGGCCTGTGCTAACGCTTTGACCTGCCGGTCAAAAGGAAGCTTCCGGCAGCCCTCTCCCTGAAAGGGCGAGGGACCGCGCTGAATGTGGCGTGGCGGCTACCGGAACTGGCCAATGCTATCCCCGAGGGCGAGGGACCGCGCTGAATGTGGTGTGGCGCCTACCGAACCGGCTGAGACAGGGTGCGATAGCGCCAGCGTATCGCACCGGGTGGCCCCGCCCCGGGGCGAGGTCGTCACAGCCTCTCAAAACACCGCAGACCGAGCCCTGGCCCCCTTGGGGGAGAGGGTTGGGTGGGAGGGGATTTTTCGGGCATTGGTAGTCGAGAGGAAGGCCCCGCAACACTCTCACCCGGCCTGTGCTAACGCTTTGACCTGCCGGCTTCAAAGCGAAAGCTCCGGCAGCCCTCTCCCTGAAAGCGAGGGACCGCGCTGAATGTGGCGTGGCGCTACCGAACTGGCCAATACTACTCCTTGGGGGAGAGGGAAGGGCCGCGCAGTGCCCGGGTGAGGTGGCTTCACCGTCCTGCCGCACTCCCGTCGCCCATCACGATTGCAGCCGGCCGAAAATCACGCTAGACCGCCGCACCGGCCGAATGTGGCGCCGGCGCACAAGGAGTGACGACCAATGGCAGACAAGATCAGGATCGGCGTGCTCGGCGCATCGGGTTACACGGGTGCCGACCTCGTCCGCCTGGCGCTCGGTCACCCGAACGCCGAAATCACCGTGCTGACGGCGAATTCCCACGCCGGCAAGCCGATGGCCGCCGTCTTCCCGCATCTCGGCCATGTGACGCTGCCCGATCTGGTGCGCGTCGAGGATGCCGACTGGTCGAACGTCGACGCCGTCTTCTGCGGCCTGCCCCATGGCACGACCCAGGAGATCACCTCGAAGATCCTCGTCGAATATCCGGACATCAAGGTGTTCGACATGTCGGCCGATTTCCGGCTGCGCAATCTCGACACCTATGCCGAATGGTACGGTCACGAGCATCGCGCCCCGAGCCTGCAGCTCGAGGCCGTCTATGGCCTGACCGAGCACTACCGCGAGGGGCTGAAGACCGCGCGCCTCGTTGCCTGCCCGGGCTGCTACCCGACTGCGACGCTGCTCGGCCTCCTGCCGATCGTCGCCGAGGGCCAGATCGACCCGGCAGACATCATCATCGACGCCAAGTCCGGCGTTTCCGGCGCCGGCCGCGGCCTGAAGGAGAACACGCTGTTTTCCGAGGCCGGCGAGGGCCTGTCGCCCTACAGCGTCGCCAGGCATCGCCACGCGCCCGAAATCGAGCAGGAGATCGGCGTCGTCGCCGGCCGGCCGGTGATCGTCAATTTCACGCCGCATCTCGTGCCGATGAGCCGTGGCGAGCTCGTCACCTGCTACGTCAAGCTCGCCGGCGCCACCGCCGACGACCTGCGCGACACGCTCGCCCGGCGCTATGCCGACGAGCCGTTCATCCGCGTCGCCAAAAAGGGCGTCGTCCCCGCGACCCAGCAGGTGCGCGGCTCGAACTACTGCGTCATCGGCGTTTTCGCCGACCGCATGCCCGGCCGCGCCATCGTCGTCTCGACCATCGACAATCTGGTCAAGGGCTCGAGCGGTCAGGCCATCCAGAACATGAACGTCCGCTACGGTCTCGACGCAGAGACCGCCGGACTTGGCCAGATGCCGCTGTTCCCCTCTGGAGCATTCGCGCGACGGTCCCACGCGATTTGTGAGGGCAAGGGTGCACGTTCAGGTGCGCCCCGTTGCTGCGGCAGGCATCAGCGCCTGCCGCATTACCAGCGCATACCGGTATTCGGGACAGGGAAAGTGAACTGATGCTGGAAGAGGCCTTTCAGAAGCTGCATTCGGCTGCGGCACAGGCCGCGAATGCGTCGATGATGCCGCCGCCGCACTTGCCGTCGATGTCGTCAGAATAGAAGCCCTGCTCCTTCAGCGATTGCTGCCAGGATTTCACCGCTCCTTCCCCGGAAAGGTCGCAGGCGGTCCGCCACTGTCCTTTGGCCTCTTCCACTTGCCCGACGCGGTAATAGCCATCACCCATCGCTTGCACGATGCTGGCGTCAGCCGGGCTGAGGGCGACCGCTGCCTTGAGGTCGGCAATCGCATCGGCGTCTCGCCCGTTGTCAAAGAGAAAGTAGCTTCGTGCCTCAAGAATGCTGGCACGGTCCTGGGCATGGTCGAGCGCCGCGGCAAAGTCGGCCGCGCAGGCGCGCGTCTTCCCGAGTTTGCAATTGGCGTCGCCGCGTCGCAGATAGGCATCGGAATCGTCTGGATGTAGGGAGATCGCGCGGTCGAAATCGTCAGCGGCAAGCTCGTAGTGCCCCAGGGCGGCGTGCGCTATGCCGCGATTGTAGAAGTGGGCCGGATCATGAAATCCAAGTGCATCAGCCTGATCGTAGCTGTCGATTGCACATCTCCAAATGCTCAGGTGGCTGCATGTGAGACCGCGTTTGCTGTGGGCCGAGGCGGACTTGGGATCAAGCGCGATCGCGACCTCGAAATCCTCAAGGGCCCGCCGGTTCATGCCTTTCGCAGCATAGGCCTGACCGCGCCAGATATAGCTTTTGGCAAAAGCGGGGTCGCGGATCAGCGCCTCGTCGAGGTCGCGCAGGCCGGCGTCATAGTCGCCGAGCGCGATGAGCGCCGCGCCCCTGTTCCCGATCGCTTCCCGGATGTTCGGATCGAGCTCGAGAGCCTTTTTGGTATCCACGAGTGAGGCCTCGTAGTCCTCCAGATGCAGCCACAGGTTTCCGCGATTGGAATAGGCGCTAGCCTGTTCCGGATTGAGCGCGATTGCGCGATTGAAGTCCGCCAGGGCGCGACCGAACTTCTCCGCTCGGCCAAAGACGACGCCACGCTTCTCGAGAATGGCGGCATCGTCGGGGTTGAACGACAGGGCCTGGTCAAGGTCCGCGATCGCCTCGTCAAAACGACCGAGTTTTTCGAGGCATTTCGCTCTTCGTGTGTATATGAAGGCGCCATCGCCACCCAGTTCGATTGAAGCTGAATAGTCATTGATGGCCTGCTGGAGATCGTCGGCGCTCTCGAAGGCTTCTCCGCGCAATAGCAGCGCCTCCGATCTGGCAGCGTCCGCAAGGCCCTCCGAGTTCAGAAATCTGGTGCAGAGCTCGATACGGATGCCTTTGTCGAAATCACGGCAGCCTGCAGGAAGATCGGTGCCGGCAAGGGCCGCGGGAACAAGGAAGAGGCCACCGGCAACGGCGGAGAGCAGCATTTGCAATCTGCGCATCGGTCCCCGGAAATCCTCGAACGGTTGGCAATCCTGTGATTGCAACGAGGATGTGAGTGGACTGCAGGCAATGCAATCGTGATAAATCATGGGTTGTGTTTTGATTGGTTCTGTTCGAGCGGTCAGGCCATCCAGAACATGAACGTCCGCTACGGTCTCGACGAGACCGCCGGACTTGGCCAGATGCCGCTGTTCCCCTGAGCCGGGCTATCGAGGAACAAGGGAAAACCGGAAGGCCGGGAGCGCCAGCCCCGGCCTTTTTGCCGTCTGTGGCGCGCTGCAGGCGCCGCAAGGTTTTCTTCATGATCGGCGTGCGACGGTAATCAGGGGAGGAAGCGGAAGGCATCGTCCATGTACGTCGAACGCTCCATACCCGTGACACCCGAGGCCGCTGCGGCGCTCCGCAACCAGTTCGGTTCCAGCCGCGATCTCGCGGGCCAGTCGGCTCCATTGAAAATCGCATTGTTCGCCGTCGCTGCTCGCCGGCGTTTCAAGCAATCTCCAAGGCTATCGCTGTGGCGGGTTCGATGCCGCCTGCGTTCTGCAGGGTTTCGACCTGGCCTATCATCTGAAATTCGCCCTCGCCATTTTCGCAATCGGCATTCTGGCAGCGCTCGCGTTCGCTGTCCGGCAATGGTCCGCTGACCGCAAACGGCTCGAACGCGACATTGCCGCCGGGCAATGGTTCGACTGTGCGCTGACCATCGGTCCGCGTCATCTTCTCGTCGCCGACGAGGACGAGCCGCTCCTGCTCGTGCCGGCGGAAGGGCAGGGCACGCGCATCTTTCGCGTCTCGCCCTATCGCGAGGACCCGAGGCTGGAAGCCATCGAGCGCACGCAGGAGGGCGACCAGTTGCGCTCGGTCTGGACATGGACACGCACCATGCCCTCCGGCGCCATCCTCGGTTTCGAGGCAAAGGGCGCGGCAATTCCCCTCAATCCGGCAATGCTCTGGGACGATTGCGTCGCCCTCGATGACCTCGATATCGGCAGGCTCGTCGACGGCACGGTGGTGCCAGAGCCATTCGAGCATTTCGCAGCGCCCGGCTTCTGACCGGTCCGCCAGTCGCGGTTGACGAAAAGGAACGCCGCAGCGCCCCTTGCGATTGCTGTCTCGTGCGCCAATTGACGTAAGGTAATGCAATAATTTGACTGGAGGTTGCTGAGAACCACCTGCGTCATCACTTCGAAAAATGAGGGGACGCAACAAGAAAGGGGAGGAAGAACCATGCAGGAGCGCACCGACAATCGGGTTCCCCAAGTCTGGAGACTGGCAGGTCTTGCCGCAATTGCCATCGGCGCTATCGGGTTGGTTGCCGCGTCGACCTTGCCGGCAGAAGCGAAAAGCGTTTGCAAGTCGCAGGCTTACGAGAAGAAGGACGCCGAGGATTATTGCCGGCCCATCCTGAAATGCGAGGAAAAGACCCCGGCGGAGGAGATGAACTGCACCGGCAATTCAACGGCTCGGCGCTGGATCTGCAAGTGCCGGAAGCCGAAACCCGTGTCCGGCAAGTCGAAGACCGGCCTGTCCGTCCAGTTCGGCATCGGCATTGTCCCGGGGCTCGGCGGCGGCCCGGCGCATGATCCCGGACCCTATCAGGGGCCGACGGACCACAAATCCACCCTCGATCGTTGAGGCAAGCGAAAACGGAGCGCCCGCGGGCGCTCCGTCGTGTTTGGCGGCAGCCTTTCCAGAACCTCGAGGAGGAGTGGAAAGGCCCCTGGATTTCTGCGGCTACGACATCATCTTGACGAATGATCCCGGCGCGTCCTCGATCGCCGGCGTGCGCGAATTGCCGACCTTGCGCGCGTTCACCATCGTCGCGTCATGGGCAAGGATCCACTCCTGCCAGTGCGGCCACCACGAGCCGGCGTGCTCGGTCGCCGTTCCCAGCCAGTTCTCATAGGTTCCCTGCACCGGACCATTGGTCCAGTACTGGTATTTCATCTTGGCCGGCGGATTGACGACGCCGGCGATGTGGCCGGAGCCCGAGACCACGAATTCCACCTCGCCGCCGAACTTCGGACAGCCGGTGAAAACCGACTTCGCCGGAGCGATGTGGTCTTCCTTGGTCGCCAGATTGAAGATCGGCACCTTGATCTTAGCAAGATCAAGCAACTCGCCGCCGAGCGTCAGCTCGCCCTTCGACAGCTTGTTGTTGAGATAGTACTGGCGCAGGTAGAACGAATGGTTCGCCGCCGCCATCCGCGTTGCGTCCGAGTTCCAGTAGAGCAGGTCGAACGGGAACGGGTCCTTGCCGCGGATGTAGTTGTTGACGACGTAGGGCCAGACGAGGTCGTTCGAGCGCAGCAGGTTGAAGGTGTTCGCCATGCTCTTGCCCTCGAGCACGCCGGCGTCGGACATGCGCTTGTCGAGTGCGTCGAGCTGGTCCTCGTCGATGAAGACGAGCAGGTCGCCGGCATGGGTGAAATCGACCTGCGTCGTCAGGAACGTCGCCGTTTTCACCCGCTCGTCGCCCTTGGCCGCCATGTAGGCGAGCGAGGTGGCGAGCAGCGTGCCGCCGACGCAGTAGCCGACGGCGTTGACCTCGTCGAAGCGCGTCGACCGGCAGACGACGTCGACGGCGTTGACGACGCCCTCGAGCATGTAGTCCTCGATCGTCTTGTTGCCGAGCGAGGCATCCGGATTGACCCAGGAGATCACATAGACCGTGTGGCCCTGCTCGACCGCCCATTTGACGAAGGATTTCTCCGGCACGAGATCGAGGATGTAGAACTTGTTGATCCACGGCGGCACGACGAGAAGCGGCCGCTTCAACACCTTCTCCGTCGTCGGCTCATACTGGATGATCTGCGTGATGGCGTTCTGGTAGATGACCTTGCCCGGCGTGACGGCGAGGTTTTCGCCGACCTTGAACTTGGTCGGGTCGGTCTGCCGGATCTTGAGGTCGCCGCCGCCGGCGCGGATGTCCTCGGCAAGGTTCTGCATGCCGCGCACAAGGTTCTCGCCGTTCGATTCGATGGTCTCGCGCAGCAGCTCCGGATTGGTCATCACGAAGTTCGACGGCGACAGCGCGTTGGCGATCTGCGTGACGTAGAAGTCCGCCTTGTGCCTGGTGTGCGGGTCGAGTTCGGCGGCCTCGTCGACCAGCGATTCGGCCCATTGCGAGGTGATGAGATAGGCCTGCTTGCAGAAGTCGAAGAACTGGTTGTCCGACCAGTCCGCGTCCTTGAAGCGCTTGTCGCTTTTCGTCGGCTCGACGACCGGTGCGGCCGCTTCGCCCATCAGGCGCCGCATCGACGTCTGCCAGAGCTCGCCGTAATTGGTCCAGAGCTTCATCTGGGCTTCGACGGCCCGCTGCGGTTCGGCCAGCCAGTACTCGCCGACCTTGCCGAGCGTCTTCATCATGTCGACGATGTTGTCGGTTACGCCCGCCGGCGCGCGGCCTTGCTCGCGCGGTTCGATGTAGGCGGCAAGGGCCTTGCCCGCACCTTCGAAAACGCGTGCCAGATTGTGGGCGAAGGCGTCAGGATCCTTCACCGTGTATTTGTCGATGTTCTTGTCGGCATTGTCGGCCATGCCAATCCCCCTGGCGAATTGTCCCGTTCCCACCCTGGAGTGTCTTCGTATTGCGACATCAAGATGTCGATTTTTTTGTCATATTAGCTCGCAAAAGCACCCGGCACGCAAGCGCGACGTATGCCGGATATGATTAGCCGGTCAAAAAACCCGGCGCGGCGCCCGGTGCCTGCGAACTGCCGCGCGGCGATCGGAATTTTGCCACAGGCCCGGCATACAAGATCGTCGACAAGCAGATGGGCTGCGGCAATTCCGGTTTAGATGGAATGGCTTCCGGCAACGGCCTTAACGAATCGATCACCATGATGCGCGACAATGGCGCGACTGGGCCACTATCCTTGCGCCTTGGCTGGTGCTAATACCGGCGGGCGATTTGGCGGACGCATGGACGCTTTGATGACGACGGAACGCGACATGGCGAAGTTTTCCCGGGGGCTTATGCTGGCTGTGCTGGCGGCGCTCTCGGTCGCCGGCTGCGCGTCGCCGCGCCAGAGCGCCTCGCTTGCCCCCGCTTCCGCGCCGGCCGGCGTCATCGAGCCGGGCACCACCGCGGCGCCTCGCGTCATGACGGCCTCCGCGCCCGTCGCCATCCTGCCGGCCTCCGGTGCCCCGGCCGCTGCCCCGCATGTCTATGTCGCCAAGGCGCCGGACGTGTCGCCCGCGACCGGCTATGCCGAAAGCGGCGCACCGGTGACGGCGAGTGCCGCCGTCGATGCCGTTGCCAGCGGTTCGGCCCGCCCGGGCACTGTTCCCGCCGCCGTCGTTGCGGCAGGACCGGCACCGGTTGTGAACGCGCCCGTCGCCTCCGCGCCCGTTGCCACGGCTCCGGCCAGGCCGTCGCGCACCGCCGCGACCGGCGGCGCCTATCCGAACATCAACATCACGCCGCCGACGTCTGGCGTGGCGCTGTTGACCCCGGCCGAGCGAGCTAGTCTCGAGGCCCAGTTGCGCGGCCTCAGTTCGGCTCATGCTGCCGCTGCCGGCTCAGGTTCGCCGGAGCGTCGGGCCGAGGTAGAGGCGGCGCTCAGGGACCTCGCCGCCAGCCATAGCCGCAAGGCCGGCATCGGCACCGAGGCAGACGACGCAGGTTATACCAACTGACCTTCGTCCGCCGCTAAGCGCAAAAGCCCGGTAAGACCGGCTCATTTTCGACCATTTTCCGCACAATCCTTGGCCAGAATCGGCCAGATCGCCCGCACCGGCATTTCGTCGCCGCTGAAAAGCCTCTAGAAGGCCGGTAGTCTGGTGAAAAGCAGCGTGACCCATCCCCGGATGCGTCGCAGGAACGAAGCCCGCAGAGGACCCAACCGAGGCACGACGCCCATGGAAGATTTTTACAAGATCAAGCGCCTACCGCCCTACGTTTTCGAGCAGGTCAACCGGCTGAAGGCGGCGGCTAGGGCTCGGGGCGCCGACATCATCGACCTTGGCATGGGCAATCCCGACCTGCCGACGCCGCAATACATCATCGACAAGCTGGTCGAGACCGTCGCCAAGCCGCGTACCAACCGCTATTCGGCATCGAAGGGCATTCCCGGCCTGCGCAAGGCCCAGGCGGCCTATTATGACCGCCGCTTTGGCGTGAAGCTCAATCCGGATACCCAGGTCGTCGCGACGCTCGGCTCCAAGGAAGGCTTCGCCAACATGGCCCAGGCGATCACCGCGCCGGGCGATGTCGTGCTGGTGCCGAACCCGACCTATCCGATCCACGCCTTCGGCTTCATCATTTCGGGCGGCGTCATCCGCTCGATCCCGTCCGAGCCGAACGAGGAGTTCTTCCGCGCGCTCGAGCGGGCGATCCATCATTCGATCCCCAAGCCGATCGCGATGATCCTCAACTACCCGTCCAATCCGACGGCCTATACCGCCGATCTCGACTTCTACGCCGACGTCGTCGCCTTCGCCCGCAAGCACGAGATCTTCATTCTCTCCGACCTTGCCTATTCGGAGATCTATTTCGATGGCCCGCCGCCGCCGTCGGTGCTGCAGGTGCCGGGCGCCATGGACGTCACCGTCGAGTTCACCTCGATGTCGAAGACCTATTCGATGCCGGGCTGGCGCATGGGCTTTGCCGTCGGCAACGAGCGGCTGATCGCCGCGCTCGCCCGCGTCAAGTCCTACCTCGACTACGGCGCCTTCACGCCGATCCAGGTGGCCGCCTCGGCCGCGCTCAACGGTCCTGACGATTGCATTTCCGAGGCCCGCGAAATTTATCGCAAGCGCCGCGACATTCTCGTCGATTCCTTCGAGCGCGCCGGTTTCCCGGTGCCGGCGCCGTCCGCGACGATGTTCGCCTGGGCCCCGATTCCGGAGAAATTCCGGGAGCTTGGCTCGCTGGAGTTCTCCAAGCTGCTGGTCGAGAAGGCCGATGTCGCGGTCTCGCCGGGCGTCGGTTTCGGCGAGCACGGCGAGGGCTTTGTTCGTATCGCCCTTGTGGAAAACGAGCAGCGCATCCGTCAGGCGGCGCGGAATATCCGCCGCTTCCTTGCGTCGGCCGACGAAACGTTGCACAACGTGATCCCCATCGGCGCACGCCGCTGACCCACGTTTGAACGTTCGTTTCGGATCGAAAGTGCGATGAGCGACCCTCTGAAACTGGGCATCGCCGGCCTTGGCACGGTCGGCGGTTCCGTTGCCCGGCTGCTTCATGTCCATGCCAATGACCTTGCCGTGCGCGGCGGCCGCGCGATGCCGCTGGTCGCCGTCTGCGATCGCGACAGGGACCGCGACCGCGGCGTCGATCTCTCCGGCATGGAGTGGTTCGCCGATCCGGTGGCCCTCGCCACCTCCGACAGGATCGATGTCTACATCGAGACGATCGGCGGTGAGGGCGGCATTGCCTATGATTCGGTGCGCGCCGCCCTCGAGGCCGGCAAGCATGTGGTCACCGCCAACAAGGCGCTGCTCGCCCGGCATGCCGTCGAGTTCGCCCGCATCGCCGAGCGCACCGGCGCCAGCCTCAATTTCGAGGCGGCGGTCGCCGGCGGCATTCCGGTCGTCAAGACGCTGCGCGAGGCGCTGGCCGGCAACCGCATCAATCGCGTCTACGGTATTCTCAACGGCACCTGCAATTACATCCTGACCCGGATGGAGCAGGAGAAGATGGACTTCGGCGAGTGTCTCGCCGCTGCCCAGAAGCTTGGCTATGCCGAGGCCGACCCGACCTTCGACATCGAGGGCAACGACACCGCCCACAAGCTGGCCCTGCTGACGAGCCTTGCCTTTGGCAGCGAGACGGCGAGCGACGAGATCTACGTCGAGGGCATTTCCTCGGTGACGCTTGCCGACATCGAGGCCGCCGACGAGCTCGGCTATCGCATCAAGCTTCTCGGTGTCGCCCTGCAGACCGATACCGGCATCGAGCAGCGCGTCCACCCGACCATGGTGCCGAAGTCCTCGGCCATCGCCCGCATCGACGGCGTGCTGAACGCGGTCGCGATCGATGGCGACTTCGTTGGCGAGGTCGTGCTCGTCGGCCGTGGCGCCGGCGGCAACGCGACGGCCTCGGCCATCGTCTCGGACATCGTCGATATCGCCCGCACCATCAAGGTGCCGATGCTTGGCCGTCCGGCCGACACTCTCGAGCCTTACCGCCGCGCCGCGATGCGCGCCCATGAGGGCGGCTATTACGTGCGCTGCATGGTCCACGACCGTCCGGGCGCTTTTGCCGCCATTGCCGCCCGCATGGCCGAGCATAAGATCTCCCTGGAGAGCATCGTCCAGCGGCGCCGCGCGCCGCGCGCCGATGCCCCCGGCGAGACGGTGGCGGATGAACCGCAGCCGGTCATCATGATCACCTACGAGACCACCGAAGAGGAAATGCGCGCAGCCCTCGAATCCGTCGAGTCCGACGGCCACGTCGCCGCGCCGCCGCGCATGATCCGCATCGAGCGTCTCTAGCAACGGGGCGGCTGCATTGTCGGAGCGGCACGGCGCGACCCTGTGTCGGACCCGCGCCCGCTCCCGACAGGGAGAGAGCGAATGAACGAGAAAATCGCCTTGCCGGCGAGTCTGGCGCTCGACCGTATTCTGACCCTCGAGCTTGTCCGCGTCACCGAGCGCACCGCCATCGCCGCCGCCCGCCTGCGCGGTCGCGGCGACGAGCTGGCCGCCGACCAGGTGGCCGTCGACGCCATGCGCAGCGAGCTCAACCGCCTGCCGATCGACGGCACCATCGTCATCGGCGAGGGCGAGCGCGACGAGGCGCCGATGCTCTATATCGGCGAGAAGGTCGGCGTCGGCGGTCCCGCCGTCGATATCGCCCTCGATCCGCTCGAGGGCACGACGATCTGCGCCAAGAACCTGCCGAATTCGCTCGCCGTCATCGCGCTTGCCGAGCGCGGCAGCCTGCTCAACGCGCCCGACGTCTACATGGAAAAGATCGCCATCGGCCCGGGCTATCCCGATGGCGTCGTCGATCTCGACATGCCGGCCTCCGAGGCGATCCGCGCCCTCGCCAGGGCCAAGGGCGTCGCCCCGCGCGAGATTTCCGCCTGCGTTCTCGACCGGCCGCGCCATGCCCGCCTGATCGAGGAAATCCGCTCGACCGAGGCCGCGATCCGGCTCATCGGCGATGGCGACGTCGCCGGCGTCATCCACACCACCAATCCGGACGAGACCGGCATCGACATCTATTTCGGTGTCGGCGGCGCGCCCGAGGGCGTCCTTGCCGCGGCGGCCCTGCGCTGCACCGGCGGCCAGATGCAGGGCCGGCTGGTGATCTCGTCCGACGAGCAGCGCGAGCGCGCCGAGCGCATGGGCATTTCCGACGTCGGCAAGGTCTTCGCCATGGACGAGATGGCCAAGGGCGACGTGCTCTTTGCCGCCACCGGCGTGACCGACGGCAACCTTCTGTCCGGCGTTCGCTTCGGCCGCAGCCAGATCGAGACCGAAACCATCGTCATGCGCTCGTCGAGCCGCACTGTCCGCTGGATCCGCACGCTCCATAATCAGGTCGAGAAGTTCCAGAACGACTGATCGCGTGCCGTACCGACGAGACGCGACGCGCCCTCGGGAGACCACGCCAATGACCGCCGCGACCGGCGACCGGCCGTTCCTCGACGTTGCCCGCTCCCTGACCGGGCGCGTCTGGCGCGACCGCCTCGATCGCGGCGCCACCAACACCGCCCTTGCCATCGCCGAGCGCTTCGACATTCCCGAGCTCGTCGCCCGCGTGCTGGCGGCGCGCGGCGTCGGCCTCGAGGAGGCCGCCGGCTACCTCGACCCGACGCTGAAGGCCCTGCTGCCCGATCCGGCCCGCCTCACCGACATGGAGGCGGCGGCAAGCCGCATCGCCGACGCCGTCGAGCGCCGCGAGCCGATCGCAATCTTCGGCGACTACGACGTCGACGGCGCGACTTCCTCGGCGCTGCTCGGCCGGTTCTTGCGGTCGCTCGGGCGCGAGCCGCGCATCTACATCCCGGACCGCATCTTCGAGGGCTACGGTCCCAATCCGGCGGCGATCGACGCCCTTGCAGACGAGGGCGCCCGCCTGCTCGTCACGGTCGATTGCGGCGTGACGAGCTTCGAGGCGCTGGAACGCGCGCGGACCCGCGGCCTCGACGTCGTCGTCCTCGATCATCATCAGGTCGGCGAGGCGCTGCCGCCGGCCGTCGCCATCGTCAATCCGAACCGCGCCGACGATCTCTCGGGCGAGGGCCATCTCGCCGCCGTCGGCGTGTCGTTCCTTGCCGCCGTCGCCGTCAATCGCGAGCTGCGCCGCCGTGGCTTCTTCCAGGGCGGCGGACGCGAGCCGGACCTCCTGGCGCTGCTCGACCTCGTTGCCCTCGGCACGGTCGCCGACGTGGTGCCGCTGAAGGGCGTCAACCGCGCCTTCGTCGTCAAGGGGCTCGTGCCGTTGCGCCACCGCGCCAATGCCGGACTTGCCGCGCTTCAGGATGTCGCCCGGCTGACCGGCCCGGCCGCGCCCTATCATCTCGGCTTCCTGCTCGGCCCGCGCATCAACGCCGGCGGCCGGGTCGGCGACGCCGCTCTCGGCGCCCGCCTGCTGATGTGCGACGACCCGGACGAGGCCGCCGCGATCGCCCTGCGCCTCGACCAGCTCAACGGCGAGCGTCAGGCCATCGAGGCCGAGACGCTGGCCGCCGCCGACGCCGAGGCAACGGCCGAGATCGGCGATGGCGACGGGCCGTCGGTGCTCGTCACCGTCGGCGAGGACTGGCATCCGGGCGTCGTCGGCCTCGTCGCCTCGCGCCTCAAGGATCGCTGGCGCCGGCCGGCCTTCGCCATCGCCCTTGCCGGCGAGACCGGCACCGGGTCCGGCCGCTCGATCCCCGGCGTCGACCTTGGCCACACCGTCCGGGCCGCCGTCGAGGAAGGCATCCTTGAAAAGGGCGGTGGCCACGCCATGGCCGCCGGCATCACGCTGAAGCGCGGCGCCCTGCGCGCCTTCCGCAGCTTTCTTGAAGACCGGCTCGCGGCCGACGTTGCCGCGTCGCGCGCCCGCGACGCCCTGAAAATCGACGGTGCCATGACGGCGGCCGGCGCCAGCCTCGATTTCATGGAGCGCATCGAGCGGGCAGGGCCCTATGGCTCCGGCCACTCGAACCGGTCTTTGCCTTTCCGGCACACCGCATCGCCTTTGCCGATCGCGTCGGCCAGAACCATTTGCGCATGACCGTGACCGCCGGCAATGGCGCGAACCTCAAGGCAATCGCCTTCCGCGCCGTCGGCGAGCCGCTCGGCAACGCCCTTGAAAACGCCCGCAACGGCCCGCCGCTGCATATCGCCGGCACGCTCTCGGTCGACCATTGGGGCGGCAACGCGCGTCCAGCTCCGCGTCATCGACGCCGCCGAGATCAAGCCGCGCTGACCGGCGCCGGTTCGGTAAAAACAAATCGGTACAGATGGATAAATGCGCCGCTTGAATCAGTTTCGGCGCCTCGCGGAGGGCTGTCGCGCGCCCTTGAATCAGATTGTCACCAAGCTGAATCATTTTCTGAAGTCGGCATTGCCTTGAATCAGTTTGCGAAGTGTCGGGCAGCGGCAGGCGCAAGCAGCGTCCGCGGGACGGCATGCACTGCGCTGATGCGGTGGAATCAGTCTCTGAAGTCCCAAGCCTAACCGATTCCCATGACTCAACTTTTCCCGTCACGGAAACTTCCCGCCACTCAGGCCGCAGGTTTTGATGGCATCAGCGCCGCCTCGCTGGCGGCACCGAGCAGCAGCCGGAATTTGCGGAGCGCTTCCCTTGAGAGCGCTTCGCATTCGGTCTGGTCCGGCGCCGCGAGGCGGCCGATGACCCGCCGGATCTGCCGGTCGCCGATGAGGAGATCGAGATAGGTTGCCGTCATTTCGGATGTTGTGCGGAAGGCGCCGGCCGGCTCGATGCGCGACATGATGCCGTCGAGCAGCGGCAGCAGCGATTCCCGTCCGGCCGAGGCCAGCGCTTCGGCCAGCTCGCCGCTGCCGTCGGCAATCGCCGCCCGGTTGAGCGCGACGGCCCGGTCGCCAAGGATGGCGGCGGTGAGGGCGGTGCCGAACCGCTCCAGCGTCCCGGCAACGTCCGCACCGCCGGCAAGACTGTCCGCAAGGACGCCGGACGCCGCCTCGGCATTTGCCTCGACCAGCATCCGGAACAGGCCGCGCTTGTCGCCGAACCAGTTGTAGAGCGTCTCGTTCGAGGCCTTGGCGCGCCGTGCGATCGCCAGCATCGAGGCGCCGCCATAGCCGTTCTCCGCCAGCACCGCATAGGCCGCCTCGGCGATCTCCTGCCGCCGCCTGTCCCGCGTTTCGTCCCGCATAACATTGCCCTTTGAGCATATCGAGGAAAAGCGGGGTCCGGCTTTCCGTCCGGAAATCCGCAAAAAACCGAGTTGGAGCGCTGAAGCGATTCAATGAAAAGCGGCAGCGCTCAGGTATTGACAGCAAACGTACACAGGATTACGGATATCTGCAAGCGTACATAAAATTACGGTTATGGAGATCCGAATGCGCGTTTCCTTCCGCCTCAATGGCGCGCCGGCAAGCGTCGAAGTCGACGATCCGGCGATGCCCCTCGTTTTCGCCTTGCGCGACCGTCTCGACCTCAAGGGAACGAAATACGCCTGCCTCGAGGGCGTATGCGGCGCCTGCACGGTCCATGTCGACGGCGCGGCGGTGCGCTCCTGCCAGATGCCGGTCGCCGATGTTGCCGGCGCCGAGGTGACGACCATCGAGGGCCTGTCGGCCGATGGGGCGCATCCGGTGCAGCGCGCCTGGCTCGAGGGCAGGGTGGCCCAGTGCGGCTATTGCCAGTCTGGCCAGATCATGCAGGCGGCCGCCTTTCTTGCCGAAACGCCGTCCCCGGATGCAGGCGCCATCGAGGCCGCGATGTCGGGCAATCTCTGCCGCTGCGGCACTGGCCCGCGCATCCGCGCCGCCGTCGCCCGCGCGGCCGAGATCCAGCGGGAGGAACAGCGATGACCGGCGATACGACCCGATTGCGGCTTTCCCGCCGCGCTTTTCTGGCAAGTGCCGGCGCCGCGACCGTCGCCATTGCCGCTGGCGGCGGCTATGCGCTGCTCCAGCCGGAGATCGTCCAGTCCGGCCGGATCATCAATGCCTTCCTGGCGCTGCTGCCCGATGGCCGCATCGAGTTCGTCTGCCCGGCGATGGACCTGGGACAGGGTGCGCCGCTCGCCCTGTCGATGATCCTTGCCGAGGAGATCGGCGCCGACCTCGCGCAGGTCGTGATCGTCGATGCGCCGCGCGATGCCGCCCGCTATGGCAATCCCGACTTCATGGGCCGCATGGTCACAGCCGATTCCAGGACCACACGCGGCTATTATCAGCCCCTGCGCCTTGCCGGCGCCGAGGCCGCCGCCGCCCTTCGGGCAACGGCCTGCCGGGCGAGGGGCTGGCGCCCCGGTGATTGTGAGCTTGCCGGTCACGCCGTCCGCCATCGCCCCTCCGCCGAAGCAATGCCGTTTGCCGACATCGCCCGCCTCGGCCGGCTCGAAATGCCCGGGTCCGGCGACATCGCCCTGAAGCCGGAGGCGGCGATGGCGCTCCTCGGCGCGAGCCCGGCCGATCCCGGCGCGCTTGCAAGGGTGACAGGCAGGCGAAGGTTCGGCGTCGATCGCCGCGCCGCCGACATGAGCATCGCGGTCCTTGCCCGAAACCCGCATCTCGGCGGAACGGTCGTCCGGCTCGATGAGGCGGCGGCCCTTGCCGTGCCCGGAGTCGAGGCGGTCGTGACCATCGAGGCGGGCGGCGCCGTCGCGGTCGTTGGCCGTGAAACATGGGCGGTGCTGCGCGGCCGCGCGGCGCTCGATATCGAATGGAGCCCGGCCGGCGACTTCGACACCGCCGGCGGCGAGGCAGCGCTCGTTGCCGCCCTTGCCGATCCCGCCGCAAACCCGGTGCCGCTGCGGAGACGCGGCGACGAGCCGGACGCTGGCGACATCGTCGCCGAGTTTCATGCGCCGGCCCTGAAGCACGTCATCATGGAGCCGCTGAACGCCTCGGCGAGAGGCAAGAGCCTCGGCCTCGGCGTCATCATCGCCGGCTCGACCCAGTCGCCCGATCTCGACATGCGCTTTGCCGCAAGAACCTGGAAGACCGCGCCCTTCATGGTCGATGTCGAGGGCCATCCGAGCGGCGGCGCCTATGGTCGTCGCGTCCTCAACGACGCGGTCGCCGATGCCGCCGCGATCGCCAGGGCGCTCGGCCGCCCGGTGCAGGTCGTCCGGCCGATGCTCGACGAATTGCGGCGCGGCCAGATCCGGCCGGCGGCCTTCCAGCGCATCGCCGCAAGCCTTGACGAGAACGGCGCTCTCGCGAGCTGGCGCCACGACATTGCCTCGGACGGCACCCTTGCGACCGAGCTTCCCTCGTCCCTGAAGGGCGCTGACGGCCGCGAGGACAACACCGCGACCGACGGCGCATATCACCCGTATCGGGCGGCGCGCGAGCGCATCGCCTGGACCTATCTGCCCGCTGCCCCGAAGCCGGGCTTCCTGCGCGGCGTCTCGGCCGGATACACCGTCTGGGCGATCGAGGTGATGGTCGACCGGCTCGCCCGCCGCGCCGGCATCGACCCGCTCGACTGGCGCCTGCGAAACCTTGCCGACGACCGCCTCGCCGCGGCCACACGCCGCGTCGCCGAAATGGCGGGCTGGGGCGAGCCGGACCGGACCCTCGGCCTTGCCGTCATGTCGTTCCGCGGCTCGAGCGTCGCCACCATCGCCGAGGTGCGTGCCGGCCGCCTTGCCGGGCTCTGGATCGCCGCCGACGTCGGCCGCATCGTCCACCGCGACAACGTCCTCGCCCAGATCGAGGGCGGCGCGGTCTGGGGTGTGTCGATGGCCCTGACCGAGAGCCTTGCCTTCGCCGACGGTCGCGCCCTCGTCGACGGCCTTGCCGACTATCCCGTCATCGGCCTCGGCGACATCCCGCCGATCGCCATCGACCTGCTGCCGCCGCAGCCGGGCGACGCACCCTGCGGCGTCGGCGAGATCGGCGTGCCGACGACGGTCGCCGCGATCGCCAACGCCTTCGAGGCAGCAACCGGCAAGGCCTTCGACCGCCTGCCGCTCGCCCTGTGAAGAACAGGGCCGGCGCCAAACGAAGACGGCGGCGCTGGTGGGCGCCGCCGTCTTGTCATGAGTTGGTGCAGCCGGACTTCGCCGGCCGCGGTGCGCTGTTCGATCAGGAACAGCCGCTGGTCGCGCCGCAGGTGTCGCACTTCAGGCAGGTGCCGTTGCGCACCATGGTGAAGTTGCCGCATTCGCCGCAGGCCTCGCCCTCATAGCCCTTGAGGCGGGCGAGAGCGACGCGCTCGGCAACGGCCGGCTCCTCGGCATGCTCGACCGGCAGGGCGGCTGCTTCCGGCGCCCGGCTGACATCGGCCTCGGCCGAGAAGTCCGGCTTCAGCGCCGTCGCCAGATTGCCGACCCGGCCCTGCAGGCTGCCGACCGCGCTCGCCTTGGCGACGCTGCCGGCGGCATTCTTCGCCTCGCCGGCATTGCGCCCGTCGACCACCTTGAAGCGCTCCGCGACGCGGCCACGCACGAGGCCCTTCGAGACCACCATTTCCGCTGCCGGCGGCTTGCCTTCCGAGACGCCCGAACCCATCGCCGTATTGCCGATCTCGGACGGATCGACATGGGCAAGGTCGTGCCGCGACAGGTACGAGATGGCGAGTTCGCGGAACACATAGTCGAGGATCGACGTCGCGTTCTTGATCGCCTCGTTGCCCTGCACGATGCCGGCCGGCTCGAACCGGGTGAAGGTGAAGGCATCGACATACTCGTCGAGCGGCACGCCGTACTGCAGGCCGAGCGAGATGGCGATGGCGAAGTTGTTCATCAGCGAGCGGAAGGCCGCGCCTTCCTTGTGCATGTCGATGAAGATCTCGCCGAGCCGCCCGTCGTCGTATTCGCCGGTCCTGAGATACACCTTGTGGCCGCCGACGACGGCCTTCTGCGTGTAGCCCTTGCGCCGGTCCGGCAGCTTTTCGCGATCATGCACATGCCGCTCGATGATCCGCTCGACGATGCGCTCGGCAACGGCGGCGGCCCGCTGCTGGGCCGGCTGATGCGCCGCCATCTCCTCGATCGCGTCATCCTCGTCCTCATCGTCGGCGATGAGCTGCGAGGACAGCGGCTGCGACAGCTTCGAGCCGTCGCGGTAGAGCGCGTTCGCCTTCACGCCGAGGCGCCAGGACAGCATGTAGGCTTCCTTGCAGTCCTCGACGGTGGCGTCGTTCGGCATGTTGATGGTCTTCGAGATCGCACCGGTGATGAACGGCTGCGCCGACGCCATCATGCGGATGTGGCTCTCGACCGAGAGATAGCGCTTGCCGAGCCGGCCGCACGGATTGGCGCAGTCGAACACCGGCAGATGTTCGTCCTTGAGCATCGGCGCACCCTCGAGGGTCATCGCGCCGCAGCAGTAGATGTTCGCCGCCTCGATCTCGGCCTTGGAGAAGCCGAGCGCCGAGAGCATGTCGAACGAGGGATCGCTGATCGCCACGTCGCCGCCGAGCAGGTCCTTGCAGAAGGCCTCGCCGAGCGTCCACTTGTTGAAGGCGAACTTGATGTCGAAGGCCGACACCAGCGCCTTCTCGACGGCCGCGATCTTCTCCTCGGGGAAGCCCTTGGCCGCCAGCGTGTCGTGGTTGATCCCCGGCGCGCCGTCGAGCGTGCCGCGGCCGACCGCGTAGTCGACGATCTCCTGGATCGCGCGGGCATCGTAGCCAAGGGTGCGCAGCGCCTCCGGCACCGCCCGGTTGATGATCTTGAAGTAGCCGCCGCCGGCCAGCTTCTTGAACTTGACGAGCGCGAAGTCCGGCTCGATGCCGGTCGTGTCGCAGTCCATGACGAGGCCGATCGTGCCGGTCGGCGCGATCACCGAGACCTGCGCGTTGCGGAAGCCATGCCGCTCGCCGAGTTCCAGCGCCGCGTTCCACGCCGCGATGGCATGCGACACGAGCTCCGGCTCCGGGCAGTTGCCATGGTCGAGCGGCACCGGCAGCGTCGACAGCTTCTCATAGCCGGTGCGCTCGCCTTCCGCCGCCCGGCGGTGGTTGCGGACGACCCGCAGCATGTGCTCGGCGTTCGCCTTGTAGCCGGGGAACGCCCCGAGCTCCTTGGCCATCTCCGCCGAGGTGGCATAGGAAACGCCGGTCATCAGCGCCGAGATCGCGCCGCACATCGCCCGGCCCTTGGCCGAGTCATAAGGGATGCCGGACGACATCAGCAGGCCGCCGATATTGGCATAGCCAAGCCCGAGCGTGCGGAACTCGTAGGACAGCCGGGCGATCTGCTGCGACGGGAACTGCGCCATCAGCACCGATACCTCGAGCACGATCGTCCACAGCCGCACCGCATGTTCGAACGTGCCGACGTCGAACCGGCGGTCGCTGTCGCGGAACTGCATGAGGTTCAGCGAGGCGAGATTGCAGGCCGTGTCGTCGAGGAACATGTACTCCGAGCACGGATTGGACGCCTGGATGCGGCCGGAGGCCGGGCAGGTGTGCCAGTCGTTGATCGTCGTGTCGAACTGGATGCCGGGATCGGCCGAAGCCCAGGCCGCGTTGCCGATCTGCTCCCAGAGGTCGCGCGCCTTCAGCGACTTGGCGATCTTGCCATCGGTCCGCCGCACGAGGTCCCAGGAACCGTCTTCCTCGACCGCCATCAGGAACTGGTCGGTGACGCGCACCGAATTGTTCGAGTTCTGGCCGGAAACCGTGAGATAGGCCTCCGAATCCCAGTCCGTGTTGTAGGTCGGGAACTCGATCGTCGTGTAGCCCTGCCGCGCGAACTGGATGACCCGGCGGATGAAGTTGTCCGGCACCTGCATCTTGCGCGCCGCGCGGATCTCCCGCTTCAGCGCCGGGTTCTTGGCCGCATCGAAGCAGTCGTCGCCCGAGCCCTCGCAGTTCACGCAGGCCTTCATGATGAGGTTGAGGTGCCGGGCGCAGACCTTCGAGCCGGTGACCAGCGCCGCCACCTTCTGCTCTTCCTTGGCCTTCCAGTTGATGTAGGCCTCGATGTCCGGATGATCGACGTCGACGACCACCATCTTGGCGGCGCGCCGGGTCGTGCCGCCCGACTTGATTGCGCCGGCCGCCCGGTCGCCGATCTTCAGGAAGCTCATCAGGCCGGAGGAGCGCCCGCCGCCGGAGAGCCGCTCGCCTTCGCCGCGCAGCCGCGAGAAGTTCGAGCCCGTGCCCGAGCCGTACTTGAACAGCCGCGCCTCGCGGACCCAGAGGTCCATGATGCCGTTCTCGTTGACGAGATCATCCTCGATCGACTGGATGAAGCAGGCGTGCGGCTGCGGATGCTCGTAGGCGGACTGCGAGCGCGTCAGCCGGCCGGTCTGGTAGTCGACATAGAAATGACCCTGGCCGGGGCCGTCGATGCCATAGGCCCAGTGCAGGCCGGTGTTGAACCACTGCGGGCTGTTCGGCGCCACCTTCTGCGTCGCCAGCATGAAGGCGAGCTCGTCGCGGAAGGCGAGGGCGTCGCTCTCGCTGTCGAAATAGCCGCCCTTCCAGCCCCAGTAGGTCCAGGTCGAGGCGAGCCGGTCGAACACCTGCCGTGCATCGGTCTCCGAACCGGTGCGCTTGCCCTCGGGCAGCGCGTCGAGCGCCGCCTCGTCCGGCACCGAGCGCCACAGCCACGACGGAACCGCGTTCTCCTCGACGCGCTTCAGCCGCGCCGGAATGCCGGCCTTGCGGAAATACTTCTGGGCCAGCACATCGCAGGCGACCTGCGACCACGCCGCCGGGACCTCGATATTCTCAAGCCGGAAAACCACCGAGCCATCCGGATTCCGGATTTCGCTCGTCGTGGTGCGAAACGCGACATCCGCATAAGGGGAGGCCCCTTCCTTGGTGTATCGCCGCTCGATCCGCATGTCTTCGACCTCTCGTTCGTGGTGCCCGGCCTGGTCTGCCCGCAGGCAGGAACCAGCCGCAACCGGTTTTCCCAAAACCGGCTCCGCCGCATCTCTGTCTGTTTTCCCTGTGGTGGGGATGACCCCATCCGAAGTGGGGTTATACCCCTTATCTCGTATCGAGCGTCCGCGTAAACACTAAATATAGTGTTATCAACCGATCGCCGCCAGTCCGTTCGCCACTCTCGTCCAGACACGAGTTTCCGCCGCCCGGAAAGCCAGAAAGCCACTTCCGGGATGCTCTGGAACTCACATCATTTTGGGGACTTATGAGACGCGGCCCCGCCTAGCCGCCGCGGACGTTGCCGCGACGTCTGAAAGCTAGTCCGAGTCGTTTCGGCCGGTCAAGCACTTGTGCGGGGACTTGACAGTAACGCAACATCTTGTGGGCATTCTGTGGATGGAGTGATTTTGCGGGTTTTCGAGGGACTTGCCGGTTCTGAACCGGATGGTCGATTCGCAAGACTGCCGACAAATTGGGCATGGGGGCGGCGCATTGTCGCCGCCAGACCCTGTCGACAATTCTAACGATCCGCTGAAGTCCATCTTAAGAGCGCCATGGCATGCTCCCTGTCCATGGACGCCAGTTCCGCCCGGAAACGGCCGGACCTGACAGCGGGAGCAGAGATTGGTTCATCACGCCGCATATGGTCTGTCGGTCGAATCGCTCGATGTGATCGTGATCGACGATTCTCGTCCGATGCAGACGATTTTCCGGTCGGTCCTCTCGGCCTTCGGCATCGGCCGCCTGCGCGTTTTCGACAACGCCGAGGACGCCCTCGAAGCGATGCTCGCCGAGCCGCCGACGGTCATCATCACCGATTGGAAGATGCGGCCGATCAGCGGCTATCGATTGCTGCGTTCGATTCGCCACCGCAACATGGCGCCGCTCTGTTATGTGCCGGTGATCATGGTGACGGCGCACGGCACCCGGGCGCTGGTCGACAAGGCTTTCCGCGCCGGCGCCCACCAGTTCATGGTCAAGCCCGTCTCGCCCAACATGCTGCAGCAGCGTCTTGCCCATCTCGTGCGCGATGACCGGGAATTCGTCCTTGAAGGCGATTCCTACATCATCGAAGGCATGGAGGACGTGCTGAACACCCACGCCGCCAAGCTGACGACCCTCGAGCACGCCCGCAAGCACCATCACGATGCCGTCAAGAAGGTCGGTGACATGCAGCATGTCGTCGACCGCATCGTCGAGGGCAGTCTCAGCGAGGACGACGCGCCGCCCGACCTTTCCATGCCGGTGCCGCCGCGTCCGGCTCCTGTGTCGGTTTTCCGCCTGCGCGCCGGTGCGACATCCTCGACCGGCAGCGTCATGCGCTCCCGCCGCACCTGACGCGGCCGCGCGTCATTGGCCGTTTGGGCAAGGTCGCGAGACTGGACAGAAGCGCTCCGTGCCGTCATAGTCCGGCCGGTTCGCCAAACTGGAGCCGCGCGACGATGAAAAACTTCCTGCTTCAGCTTTTCACCTGGTGGAACGGCCAGACCATGGGCACCCGTTTCTTCACCTGGCGCAAGGGCGAGTACGTCGGCAGCGACGAGTTCGGCAACAAATACTACCGCAATCCCAACGTGCCCCCGCTCGGCGAGCGCCGCTGGGTGATCTACAACGGCATCGCCGAAGCCTCGAAGATTCCCGCCGGCTGGCATGGCTGGATGCACCATCGCACCGACACGCCGCCGACCAGGGACGGCTATCAGCCGCGCGCCTGGGAAAAGCCGCATCAGCCGAACATGACCGGCACGGCAATGGCCCACCGGCCGAAGGGCTCGATCCTGACCGCCGATCATGCCACGCCCGCCAGCGGCAACTACACGCCCTGGGCGCCCTGACATGAGCGCCGGCGTCGACACCGATCCGTCGCGCCAGACCTGGACCTCTGATTCCTACGATCGCAACGCCCGCTTCGTCTCCGACCTCGGCGCGGGCATTCTCGGCTGGCTTGCGCCCGCTGCCGGCGAGCGCATTCTCGACCTTGGTTGCGGCGATGGTGTGCTGACCGAAAAGATCGTTGCCAGTGGTGCGACCGTCGTCGGCGTCGACATGAGCGACGATTTTCTCGCCGCCGCCCGCGCCCGCGGTCTCGACGCCCGCAAGATGGACGGCCACGCCCTGAGCTTCGATCGCGAATTCGACGCCGTCTTTTCCAACGCTGCACTGCACTGGATGACCGAGCCGGAAAAGGTCGTTGCCGGCATCGCCCGCGCCCTGAAGCCGGGTGGACGCTTCGTTGCCGAATTCGGCGGTCACGGCAATGTCGCGGCCGTCACCACCGCCATGCGCGCCGTTGGCGCGGCGATGGGCGGCGACACCGCGATCGCCGGCCCGTGGTTCTACCCGACCGAGGCGGAGTATCAGGCAATCCTCGAGCCGGCCGGCTTCACCGTGCTCCGCATCGAGCGATTCGCCCGCCCGACCCTGTTGCCGACCGGTATCGAGGGCTGGCTGCGCACCATGCGCCAGCCGTTCTTCGACCAGTTCGGCGACCGCGCCGGCGAGGCGATGTCGCGCGTCGTCGAGGCGCTTCGCCCCTCGCTCTGCGACCGTTCGGGCAACTGGACCGCCGACTACGTCCGCCTGCGTGTCGAGGCCCGGCTCGGCGCCTGACCGCCTGCCTTTTCCTTGCCGGATTGCCGTGCTAAGAGCCGGACACCCTCAAGAATCGGGGGAGGGCGGCGCGACAGGCCTCGCGGCCGTCCCGATGCGGCAAAGCCCGCGGCGATATCCGCCGGCGGGCCGGGAACGAAGTCTGACGGATGACGGTTTCAAAAGCGATGCGGCGCCTGACGGGTGCGTTCGCCTTTGCCATGGTCGCGGCTTTCGCCGCCGGCGGGGCCGAGGCCGAGAAAATCGAGAACCCGGTCGCCGTGTTCTCCGGCCTCGACAAGATCACCGGCCGCATCATCAGCTTCGACGTCTACATCAACGAGACGGTGCAGTTCGGCGCCCTGCAGGTGACGCCGCGCGTCTGCTACACGCGCCCGGCGACCGAGGCGCCGCAGACCGATGCCTTCGTCGAGGTCGACGAGATCACGCTGAACCGTGAGGTGATGCGCATCTTCACCGGCTGGATGTATTCGGCAAGCCCCGGCCTGCACGCCGTCGAGCATCCCGTCTATGATATCTGGCTCATCGACTGCAAGCAGAACTCCAACGTCGCGCCGCCGGAAAACCGCTGAAATACAGGTGGTTGGCGCAAAATTCCGATGCCGGACCAGCACTCGGCCGGCTCAGAAGGCGGCCGAAATCGCCAGCGCCTTGTCGAGGCGCTCCTGATAGGCGCGCCGGCTGATCTCGATCGCCCCGAACCGGGCGAGATGATCGGTGACGAACTGCGTGTCGAGCAGCGCGAAGCCCTGCGTCCTCATCCGCTCGACGAGGTGGACGAGCGCCACTTTTGAGGCGTCCCGCTCCCGCGAGAACATGCTTTCCCCGAAAAACGCGCCGCCGAGATGGACGCCGTAGAGCCCGCCGACGAGCTCGCCGTCGCGCCACGTCTCGACCGTGTGGCAATGGCCGAGATCGAACAGCGCACCATAAAGCTCGCGGATCGCTGCGTTGATCCAGGTCTTGCGCCGGCCCGGCGCCGGCTCGGCGCAGCCGTCGATGACGCCGTCGAAATTGCTGTCGAAGCGCACCTCGAACCGGCCCGAGCGCACCACCTTGGCAAGACTGCGCGGAGTGTGGAACGTCTCCAGCGGAATGATGCCGCGCAGCTCCGGCTCGATCCAGTAGAGCGCCGGATCGTCGGCGCTCTCGGCCATCGGAAAGATGCCGCAGCTATAGGCCTTCAGCAGGACCTGCGGTGTCAGTGCCGGAGAGAGATCGTCGCGGGCGGCCATGGCGTCGGCCTACTTGTCCGGCGACATGCCGCCCTCGGCAAGGAAGTGCTCCAGCCAGTGGATGTCATACATGCCATTGGCGACATCCGCGTTGCTGACGAGGCGGCGGAACAGCGGCCCGGTCGACTTGATGCCGTCGACGACGAACTCGTCAAGCGCCCGCCGCAGCCGCATCAGCGTCTCGACGCGATTGCGGCCATGCACCACCAGCTTGCCGATCAGGCTGTCGTAGTAGGGCGGAATCCGGTAGCCCTGATAGACGCCGGAATCGACGCGCACGCCAAGGCCTCCCGGCGGGTGATAATAGGTGATCTGGCCGGGCGAGGGCGTGAAGGTCGCCGGGTCCTCGGCGTTGATCCGGCATTCGATCGCATGCCCGGAGAAGGTGATGTCCTTCTGCGAGAACGACAGCGAGGCGCCGGCGGCGACCTTGAGCTGCTCGTTGACGATGTCGATGCCGGTGATCATCTCGGTGACCGGATGCTCGACCTGCAGGCGGGTGTTCATTTCGATGAAATAGAACTCGCCGTTCTCGTACAGGAACTCGATCGTGCCGGCGCCCGAGTATTTCAGCTCGCGCATCGCCGAGGCGACGATCTCGCCCATCCGCTCGCGCTCGGCCTGATTGATCGCCGGGGAGGGAGCCTCTTCCCAGAGCTTCTGGTGGCGCCGCTGCAGCGAGCAGTCGCGCTCGCCGAGATGCACCGCATTGCCCTTGCCGTCGCCCAGCACCTGGAATTCGATGTGACGCGGCGTCGAGAGGTACTTCTCGATATAGACCTCGTCATTGTCGAACGCGGCCCGCGCCTCGGAACGCGCCGTCGCCAGCGCTTCGGGAAGCTGCTCGGCCGACCAGGCGACCTTCATGCCGCGCCCGCCGCCGCCGGCCGACGCCTTGACCAGCACCGGAAAGCCCATTTCGCTCGCCAGCCGCATCGCCTCGCGGTCGTTGGTCACCGCCCCGTCCGAGCCGGGAACGACCGGAATGCCGAGCTTTGCCGCCGTCTGCTTGGCGACGATCTTGTCGCCCATCATCCGGATGTGCTCGGCCGACGGGCCGATGAAGGCAACGCCATGCGCCTCGAGAATGTCGGCGAAGCGGGCATTCTCCGACAGGAAGCCGTAGCCCGGATGCACCGCATCGGCGCCGGTGATCTCGCAGGCGGCCAAAAGCGAGGGAATGTTGAGATAGCTCTCGCGGGCCGACGGCGGGCCGATGCAGACGCTTTCGTCGGCAAGCCGCACATGCATCGCGTCGGCGTCGGCGGTGGAATGCACCGCGACCGTCGAGATGCCGAGCTCCTTGCAGGCGCGCAGCACCCGCAGGGCGATTTCGCCGCGATTGGCGATGAGGACCTTGTTGAACATCGGCGCTGCCCCGCGCCTATTCGATGACGACGAGAGGTTCGCCGAATTCAACCGGCTGGCCGTCCTCGACGAGGATCGCGGTCACCCGGCCGGCGACCGGCGCCGGAATGGCATTCATCGTCTTCATCGCCTCGACGATGAGGAGCGTCTGGCCGACCTTCACGTCGCTGCCGACCTCGACGAACGTCGATGCGCCCGGCTCGGGCGAGCGGTAGGCGGTGCCGACCATCGGCGACATCACGGTGCCCGCCTTCGGCTTGCTCTCGCTGACGGGAGCGGCGGCGGCCGGCGCGGCGGCAGGCGCTGCCATCGGCGCGGCGACATGCACCGGCGCCGAGACCGAGATGTTGCGCGCCACGCGGATGCGCAGGTCGTCCTGCTCCACCTCGATCTCGCTGAGGTCCGTCTCGACGAGCAGCGAAGCCAGTTCCCGGATGAGGTCCTGATCGATCAGTTGTTTCTTGGTCATTCTTTTCTCGGGTCCAGAGCTTGTCCCGCATCCCGCCCGGTGGTTCGGGCCAGGGCGGCGAGCGCCAGGCAATAGCCATCGGCGCCGAGACCGCACATGACCCCACGCGCCACCGGCGAGACGTAGGAATGGTGTCGGAAGGATTCGCGGGCAAAAATGTTCGAAAGATGGACTTCGATCACCGGCACGCCGATCGAGCGGATCGCGTCGTGCAGGGCGATCGAGGTGTGCGTGTAGGCCCCCGGGTTGAGGACGATGCCGCTGGCCGCCTCGCCAGCCTCCTGAATCCAGTCGACCAGCACGCCCTCGTGGTTGGTCTGCCGGAAATCGATGGCAAGCCCGAGCGTCGCCGCCTCGCGCGCGCACATCGCCTCGATGTCGGCGAGCGTCGTGCTCCCGTAGACACCGGGCTCGCGCTTCCCGAGCATGTTGAGGTTGGGACCGTTCAGAACGAAGACGGGTTTCGGCATCAGGCATCCCGCGCGGCAACGGCCCGGTCGTCGCATCATCACGCGATGCGGCCGCCGCGCCTTCGACGGAAGTCTCGTTTATAGGCGTTCAGGACTGGGATGGAAAGCCCCGCCAAACCGCCCTGGGGACAAACACCGCCTTGTTTTTGGTGATGAAACCGTTGGCGGCCATGACTTGGGTTCACGTAACGGAAGCGGCGGCGGATTGAACCCCGCCGCCGCTTGCCAATTTCCTGGCGATTTAGAAGAACGAACGCCGCTGCCACCAGCCGCTGCGCTTCGGCCGGTCCGGATCGTCGTCTTCCGGCTCGCTGGCAGCAGGCGCCGGGGCCGCTTCGGCTTCCGCCGCAGCGCTCGGCTCTGCCGTCTCGACCGGCGCCGCAACGTCTTCCGGCTCTCCAGCTTCAGCCTCAGCCTCAGCCTCAGCCTCGACAGCCTCCGCCGCGCCGTCGCCGGCGTCCGCCGCATCGTCAGGCGCGCCGTCATCCTCGGGCTCGCTCGCCGGTTCCATTTCGGCAGCGGGAGCCTCGGCCTCGACCGTCTCCTCGACGGCGACAGATTCTGCCGCACCGGTCGTCTCGATCATCGCGACCGGCTCATCTTCACCAGCTTCGATTTCGCCGGCCTCGAACTCGCCGGCCTCGAACTCGCCAGCTTCGGCCGCCTCGATCTCGCCGCCATCCTCGTTCGCGTCGGCTTCAACGCCCTCGGCCTCGCCGCCCTCGGCTTCGCCGCTGCGCGAACGACGCGAGCGCCGCCCGCCGCGCCGGCCACGCCGCCGGCTCTTGCGCGGCTCGCCCGCCTCGGTCGCGTCCGCCGCCGACTCTTCGCCGTCGCCGTCACCATCAGCCTCGGCGCCGCCATCGGCGTCCTCGCCTGCCTCGTCGCCGGCGGCATCCGCCGCCTCGGGCCGGGTCTGGCCGTCGCCGGCCGGCCGCCGCCGCTTGCGCCGCCGCCGCTTGCCGCGCCGGGCGCCTTCGTCCTCGGTCTCCTCGCTGGCGACCGGCTCTTCGATTTCCTCTTCGCGCTGGTCGACGGGCGTGATCGTGTCGACCTTGATCGTCGTCGGCGTCTCGACTTCGCGCGGCGTCACCGGATCGCCGCGCTCGACGACGAAATGCTGGCCGTTGATCGCGTCGTCCGCAAAGATCGACAGCGTCAGCCCGAAGCGCTGCTCGAGCTCGATGAGATGGGCGCGCTTCTGGTTGAGGATGTAGAGGGTGACCGCCGTGCGCGTCCGGACCGTCAGATGGTGCGAGACGCCCTTCAGCAGGTGATCCTCGAGGCTGCGCAGGACATGCAGCGCCACCGACTCGGTCGAGCGCACGATGCCGGCGCCCCGGCAATGCGGGCAGACCTCGGTCGAGCCCTCGAGCACGCCGGTGCGGATGCGCTGGCGCGACATCTCGAGCAGGCCGAAATGCGAAATCCGGCCGACCTGGATGCGCGCCCGGTCGTTCTTCAGGCACTCCTTGAGCTTGCGCTCCACCGACCGGTTGTTGCGCTTCTCCTCCATGTCGATGAAGTCGATCACGATGAGGCCGGCAAGGTCGCGCAGGCGCAACTGGCGGGCGATTTCCTCGGCCGCCTCGAGATTGGTCGAGAGCGCCGTATCCTCGATGTTGTGCTCGCGCGTCGACCGGCCCGAGTTGACGTCGATGGAAACGAGCGCCTCGGTCTGGTTGATGACGAGATAGCCGCCGGACCGCAGCGTCACCTGCGGGCTGAACATCGCATCGAGCTGCGATTCGACCCCGTGCCGGGCGAACAGCGGCTGCGAGTCCTTGTAGGGCTGCACGTGCCGGGCATGGCTCGGCATCAGCATCCGCATGAAGTCCTTGGCCTCGCGATAACCGTCGTCGCCGGCGACGAGAACCTCGTCGATGTCCTTGTTGTAGAGGTCGCGGATCGAGCGCTTGACGAGGCTGCCTTCCTCGTAGACCAGCATCGGCGCCGACGACTTCAGCGTCAGCTCGCGCACGTTCTCCCACAGGCGCAGCAGATACTCGAAATCGCGCTTGATCTCGGCCTTGGTGCGGCTCGCCCCGGCGGTGCGCAGGATGACGCCCATGCCCTCGGGCACCGAGAGATCGCTGACGACGGTCTTCAGTCGCTTGCGGTCGGCCGGCGAGGTGATCTTGCGGGAAATGCCGCCGCCCCGCGCCGTGTTCGGCATCAGCACCGAATAGCGGCCGGCCAGCGACAGATAGGTGGTCAGCGCGGCGCCCTTGTTGCCGCGCTCTTCCTTGACGACCTGCACCAGCAGCACCTGCCGGCGCTTGATCACTTCCTGGATCTTGTACTGCCGCGAGCGGCGCTGGGCGTGCCGGCTGCCGCGCTCGACGACCTCCTCGAGGGCATCGCCGGCGCCGACGGATTCGACCGTGTCCTCGCCGTTGTGCTCGTCGTCGTGGTCATGATCGTGGTCGTGGTCATGCTCGCCGTCGCCCTCGACGGCCTCGCCCTCGGCCGCGTCAGCGGCCGCGGCGGGCGTCGGCTCGGCGACTTCTTCCTCGGCCGGCTCGTCGTCGACCTCTTCCGCCAGCAGCGCCTGCCGGTCGGCATAGGGGATCTGGTAGTAGTCGGGATGGATTTCGCTGAAGGCGAGGAAGCCGTGCCGGTTGCCGCCGTAGTCGACGAAGGCCGCCTGCAGCGACGGTTCGACCCGGGTTACCTTGGCAAGATAGATATTGCCGCGAAGCTGCTTCTTGTTGGCGGCCTCGAAGTCGAATTCCTCGACCCTGTTCCCGCGAACCACCACAACCCGGGTCTCCTCCGGGTGGGCGGCATCGATAAGCATCTTGTTTGCCATGAAGGAAATGCTCCTCGATCCCGCGAACGAGGGGCCTCCGCCGCCGGCTTGCGCGGCGCGGCCGGAAGGCTCGCAGGATCGTCTTGTCGTTGAATGGAAAAAGAAACGCTCTGGAAAACGGACCGCTTCGGCCGCCCCGCCGCCGCGCCCGCACTGTCGTGCGCGCCGGTCTTGGCAAGGGGTCTGGCGGTTGCTTCGTACATCGTTTTCCGAGCGGCGAACCGTGTAACTGTTGCGCTTGCGGAGCGGGCTCCGCAGTGAAATGCCTGTCGGCCGCGTCTTGCGGGGGTGCTGCCGACCGCACGGTGATCGAGGCTTCCCGTCCGGCGGTCGGGCCGCGCCGGGCTGAGCCGGCGAAACCGCGGAGAGGTCGCGTCGCAGACGTCTTGCCGGCCGGTTTCTTGCGAATATGGCGATGGCGGCCTGCGAATGCCATTCCGGCATTCGGTCGGTCCCCGCGCTTCGCCCTCTGTCGGCAGTTTGTGTTCCAGGCGCCCGAACGCGGGCGCCATCAATGCCGAACGTCGAAAGTCTCCAGCCGGAAAACGAATTCCGTATTGCCCTTTTAGCTGTAGGAAACGATTCTTGGCAAGGTTCGCGATGGACCCGACGCCCGCGATAACGCGAAATTGTTGCGTCTTCCGTGCAACGGCCGGCCGGCAACGCCGGCCCGCGCCTTTTCGTAAACACCCGGTTAACCTATTCTGGACGAGCATTCCGATGGAATGTGCGCATCCATGACCGACGTTTGGCAGGGAGAAGTGCCTTGGGCGAGCGGTATTCCGCGTTTGCCGGCGCCTTGATGTTCGCCAGCCTGGCCGCCATCGCGGCTGGCGGCGGCGCCCTTGCCGCGCCCGCCGGGGAAGCCCTGGCCGCAGCCGCGCCCGCCGTCGCCGCGAGCGAGCCGAAGCTGCCGGCCCGGCGATTGCCTCCGCCGCCCGCCTTGCCGGCGACAAGGCCCGCACCCGTTTCGTCGTCGACCTCGACCGCACCCTCGACCTCTCGGTCTTTGCCCTCGCTGATCCCTACCGCGTCATCATCGACCTGCCCGAGGTCGATTTCCGCGTCGAGGACGGCACCGGCAGCGAGGGCAGGGGCCTCGTCAGCGCCTATCGCTTCGGCACCTTCGCTCCGGGCCGCTCGCGCATCGTGCTCGACGCCGAAGGGCCGGTCGCCATCGACAAGGCCTTCGTGCTGCCGGCGATCGAGGGCCAGCCGGCCCGTCTGGTCGTTGATCTCGTCGAAGCGAGCCGCGAACGCTTTCTCGCCGCCGAGTCCGAATATCTCGCCAATCTGCGCCATGGCAGCACGGCCGCCGCCCCGAAGGGCGACCGCCCGCCGGTCGCGACAACCGCTGCCGACCGTTCCAGGCCGGTGATCGTCGTCGATCCGGGCCATGGCGGCATCGATTCCGGCACCGTCGGCGCCTCCGGCTCGATCGAGAAGTCCGTCGTTCTCGAATTCGCCCGCGTCCTCAAGGCCGAGCTCGAGGAGAGCGGCGCCTACCGCGTACTGATGACCCGCGACGACGACACCTTCGTTGCCCTCGGCGACCGGGTGAAGTTTGCCCAGGAACACCACGCCGCGCTGCTCATCTCCGTGCACGCGGACTCGCTCTCCGACGACGATTTCCGTGGCGCGACGGTCTACACCGTCTCCGACAAGGCGTCCGACGATCAGGCCGCCGCGCTCGCCGAGAAGGAAAACCGGGCCGACATCGTCGCCGGTCTTGCCTTTGACGATGCCGAGGGCGATGTCGCCGACATTCTTTACGAGCTGACCCAGCGCGAGACCCGCACCTTCTCCGTCGGCTTTGCCCGCAATCTCGTCGGCGAGCTGAAGAGCGCCATCAAGCTTGTCAACAATCCGCACCGGTCCGCCGGCCTGCGTGTCCTGCGCGCGCCGGACGTGCCCTCCGTTCTTGTCGAGCTCGGCTTCCTGTCGAACGTCCACGACGAGAAGCTCCTTGCCTCCGATGAATGGCGCAAGCGCACCGCTGCCGCCGTCGGCGAGGCCGTGCGCGGTTTTTTCTCCCGAAGGGTGGCCCAGGCCCCGGAATGAGCGGGGAAGGGCCGAAGGCGCCGCTTGCCAACGCACCGGCGGCGGACTAAACGCTGGCAACCGTGGACGGTGGAGAGGCAGGCTGTTTCCGCCATGCCGCGCCGGCCGGTAAAGTGGCCGCAAGGCGCGTGAGTCGTGATGTCGCGGTATCGGCGGGCAACGCATTCCGCCTGTCCCAAAATTGCCATGCCTTTCTGGGATGAGACCTGCGATAGTCACCGAGCCCGGCGTGTGAAGCGTCGAATCACATGAGATCGCGGCCCTTGCGGGTCGCCCGAGACGAAGACGACCTGCTAATGTTCGTGAGATTTTTCGGCTACCTGTTCGGGATTGGCGCGGCGCTTTTCATCATTGGCGCGGCGATTGCCGGGTACTTCATCTACGAATACCAGAAGGACCTGCCGGATTACACCGTGCTGCAGAAGTACGAGCCGCCGGTGATGACCCGCATTCACGCCTCGGACGGCCAGCTCGTCGCCGAATACGCGCGCGAGCGGCGCCTTTACCTGCCGATTCAGGCAATTCCCGATCTCATCAAGCACGCCTTCATCTCGGCTGAGGACAAGAATTTCTATCATCACGGCGGCCTCGATTTCGAATCGATCGCCCGCGCCGTCATCGTCAACCTGCAGAACATCGGCTCGCGCCGCCCGATCGGCGCCTCGACCATCACCCAGCAGGTCGCCAAGAACTTCCTTCTGTCGAACGAGGCGACCCTTGACCGCAAGATCAAGGAAGCGCTGATTTCGCTGCGCATCGAGCGCGCCTTCCCCAAGGACAAGATTCTCGAGCTCTATCTCAACGAGATCTATCTCGGCATCGGCTCCTACGGCGTCGCCGCCGCCTCGCTGCTCTATTTCGACAAGTCGGTGCACGAGCTGACCATCGCCGAGGCCGCCTATCTGGCCGCGCTGCCCAAGGCGCCGAACAACTACCATCCGTTCCGCTATCCCGATCGCGCCATCGAGCGGCGCAACTGGGTCATCGACCAGATGGTGGAGAACGGCTACGTCGAGCCGCAGGACGGCGAGAAGGCCAAGGCCCAGCCGCTTGAGGTCACGCCGCGCCAGACCGGTGCCCACCTGTTCGCGGCCGACTATTTCGTCGAGGATGTCCGGCGCCAGCTCCAGACCATGTATGGCGAGGACAAGCTTTATGGCGGCGGCCTCTCGGTGCGCACCACGCTCGACCCGAAAATGCAGCTTCTCGCCCGCCGCTCGCTGATCGACGGCCTGCTGCGCTTCGACATGCAGACCGGCTGGCGCGGCCCGGTGACGACGATCGACGCCTCCGGCGACTGGGGCGTGAAGCTTGGCGAGGTCAAGGTCTTGACCGACGTGCCCGAGTGGCGCCTTGCGGTCGTCCTCTCCGCCGATGCCAAGGAGGCCCGGATCGGCCTGCAGCCGACGCATGTCGTCTCCGGCGAGCTCTCGACCAAGCGCGAGTCCGGCACCATAGCCTTCTCCGAGATGAAGTGGGCGCGCTGGGCCAAGGGACCGAGCAAGGGCAAGGGCGTCAAGGGTGCCGGCGATGTTCTCGCCGTCGGCGACGTTGTCTATGTCGAGCCGCTCGAGACGCCGGGAGCCTATCGTCTGCGGCAGGTTCCCGAGATCGGCGGCGCGCTCATCGCCATGGACCCGCATACCGGCCGCGTCCTTGCCATGGTCGGCGGCTTCTCCTTCGCCGACAGCCAGTTCAACCGCGCCACCCAGGCGATGCGCCAGCCCGGCTCCTCGTTCAAGCCGTTCATCTACGCCGCCGCGCTCGACAACGGCTACACGCCCTCGAGCGTCATTCTCGACGCCCCGATCTCGCTGCCCATGGGCAATGGCAAGACCTGGGAGCCGAAGAACTATGGCGGCAAGTTCTATGGCCCCTCGACCCTGCGTCTCGGCATCGAGCGCTCGCGTAACGTCATGACCGTGCAGCTTGCCCGCGACATGGGCATGCCGCTCGTCGTCGAATATGCCCGCCGCTTCGGCATCTACGACGATCTCCTGCCGGTGCTTGCCATGGCGCTCGGCGCCGGCGAGACGACCGTGATGCGCCTGACCGCCGCCTATGCGACCATCGCCAATGGCGGCCGCAAGATCGACCCGACGCTGATCGACCGCATCCAGGATCGCACCGGCAAGACCATCTATCGCCACGACCAGCGCATCTGCGACGGCTGCGAGGCGGCCCGCTGGAGCGGCCAGGACGAGCCGACGCTGATCGACAAGCGCGACCAGATCCTCGACCCGATGACCGCCTACCAGATCACCTCGATGATGGAAGGCGTCGTCCAGCGCGGCACTGCCACGGTGGTCAAGGAAGTCGGTCGCCCGCTCGCCGGCAAGACCGGCACGACCAACGACGAAAAGGACGCCTGGTTCATGGGCTTCTCGCCCGACCTCGTCGTGGGCGTCTTCATGGGCTACGACACGCCGCGTCCGATGGGCCGTGGCGCCACCGGTGGCCAGCTTTCCGCGCCGGTCTTCCGCGACTTCATGAAGGTCGCGCTGGCCGATACGCCGCCGGTTCCGTTCCGTGTCCCGAAGGGCATCCGCCTCATCCCGATTGACCGGACGACGGGCCTGCGCGCCTCTCCGGGCGGCGCCAACGTCATCATGGAAGCGTTCAAGCCGGGCACCGAGCCGGGCGACAGCTACTCGATCATCGGCTACGACGGCCAGATGGGCCGGCCGACCAGCGTGACGCCGGAAGCCGACAAGGCGGTCATCTCGGGCACCGGCGGCCTGTACTGACCGCGAAGGGGAATTCAAGGGGCATGTCCACCCGCGGGCTGGACGTGCCCCTTGCCATTGGCTAAACCCCCTGACACCGCGATTTTGGCCGGCAATCCGGCGAACCGAAGGACTTTCAGACCGCAATGAGAGCTGAAACCGAGACCCTGGTCGACGAAATCAAGCAGGCGCTCACCCTGCTGAGGAGGCATCTTTGACTGGGACAGGGCAGAAAAGCGCCTTGTCGAGTTGAACGCCCTCGCCGAGGACCCGGACCTGTGGTCCGACCCGCAGAAGGCCCAGAAGGCCATGCGCGAGCGCCAGCAGCTTGAAGAGTCGATTTCCGGCATCCGTCGCGTCGAGACCGATCTCAACGACAATATCGAGCTCATCGAACTGGGCGAGATGGAAGATGACGCCGGCGTCATCAGCGACGCCGAGGCGGCGCTGCGCGAGCTGCACGCCAACGCCTCGCGCATGCAGGTCGAGGCGCTGCTTTCCGGCGAGGCCGATGGCAACGACACCTACGTCGAAATCAACGCCGGCGCCGGCGGCACCGAGAGCCAGGACTGGGCCAGCATGCTCATGCGCATGTATCTGCGCTGGGCCGAGCATCGCCGTTACAAGACCGAGATCATCGGCGTGTCCGACGGCGAAGAGGCAGGCATCAAGTCGGCGACGATCCTGATCAAGGGACCGAACGCCTATGGCTGGCTGAAGACGGAATCGGGCGTCCACCGGCTCGTCCGCATTTCGCCGTTCGACAGTCAGGCCCGCCGCCATACCAGCTTTGCCTCGGTCTGGGTCTATCCGGTCGTCGATGACTCCATCGATATCGAGGTCAGCGAATCCGACGTCCGCATCGACACCTTCCGCGCTTCGGGCGCCGGCGGTCAGCACGTCAATACGACCGACTCGGCCGTGCGCATCACCCATATCCCGACCGGCATCGTCGTCGGCTGCCAGAACGAGCGCTCCCAGCACAAGAACCGGGCGACCGCCTGGGCGATGCTGCGCGCCCGCCTTTACGAGGAAGAGCTGAAGAAGCGCGAGGCCGAGGCGATGGCCCAGGCCGCCAGCAAGACCGAGATCGGCTGGGGCCACCAGATCCGCTCCTACGTCCTGCAGCCCTATCAGCTCGTCAAGGACCTGCGCACCGGTGTCGAGAGCACCAGCCCCGGCGATGTGCTCGACGGCGAGCTCGATGCCTTCGTCGAGGCCGCGCTTGCCCAGCGCGTCTATGGCGGCGGCGGCAAGGTCGACGACATCGACTGATCGCTGTCCATGAACGAACAAAAAAGCCCCGCCGGAGCGTCTCCCGCGGGGCTTTTTAGTTTCAGGGGTCGCTCAGAGCGAGGCGCGGATGCGCCGGCCGGCCTCGAGGAATTTCAGCGGGTCGATTGCCCGCCCGTCGATCCGGGTTTCATAGTGCAGGTGCGGGCCGGTCGAGCGGCCGCTGCTGCCGAGCTTGCCAACCGTCTGGCCGACGCGAACCGTATCGCCTTCCTTGACGGTGATTGCCTTGAGATGCGCGTAGCGAGTCGTCACGCCGTTGCCATGGTCGATCTCGACCATCCGGCCATAGCCGCCGGACCAGCCGGCTCGAATGACGGTGCCGCGCGCCGTTGCCACCACCGGATGGCCGACCGCCGCCTTGAAGTCGATGCCGGCATGCAGCGCCGGTGTGTTCAGAAACGGGTCGAGCCGGACGCCGAAACGGCTGGTCGTGCGCGCCGCGCCGCGGATCGGCTGGCCGAGCGGCATCGATGTCGAAGCCGCTGGCGCAGCTTGTCGAGGTCCGACAGCGACCGGGCGACGGTGTCGATCTGGTCGTCGAACGCGGCGAGCGAATGTCCGGCACTGGCACGAAGGCCGCTGACCGAATTGCGCGACTGCTCACGGCCGATCAGCTTGTCGGTGTCATAGCCGAGGCTGGCGAGCGTCTTGCGGATCTGCTTGACCTTCTCGGCGGTCTTTTCAGCGAGAAGGGCGACGGCCGTTGCCTGCTGCGCCTCGATCGCCGCGAAGTCGTGCTCGATGCGCTGGATGTCCGGCAGCATCGCCATGCGGCCGATCGCGGCCGGCTCGGCCGCCTGCGGCGCGGCAGGTTCGAGGAACGAGGCGTCCGACGTGCGAAGGCCCATCGCCTCGGCCAGCGACGGCTCGGCCGGCTGTTCTGCCGGGGCGGCGGTGAGGGCAGGAGCGGCGGCAAAGGCAGGAGCGGAAATGCTGCCGGTGAAGTCGGCGCGATCCGCCTTGCCGGGGCCGCTGATGGTCTGTGCCTTGGCCAGCACTGGTTCAGGATCGAGGCCGCGCGTCGGGTTGGGTTCCGGCAGCGGCCCGGAGATCGGTGCGGCAATGCCGGCGCCGCGGGCCTTTTCCATCAGCTTGGCAAGCTGCTCGCCGCGCTGGTCGAGCGAATGCTTGCGGTCGAGGAGGAGGTCGATCTTGGCCTCGACCGCTTCCTTGTCGATCATCTGCCGGCTGGTGATGCGGTCGATCTCGGCCCGGAGCAGGGCGATGCGGTCCTCGTACTGGTGCTGCATCGCCGCCTGACGGGCGTGGTGATTGTCGAGGATCTGGTCGCGATAGACGAGATATCCCGTCGCGGCCAGATATCCGCCACCCACGGTAAGTGCCAGTAACGCGCTGACACCGATAAACCAGGGGCGGACCGTGAAGGACCGGCTGTGTCCTTCGCGGGCAATGATGATCTTGTGCGGTTCCCTGCGGCGTCCAAACGGACGTTCGACGGAGTCGTCCCTGCTCGTCATGGCACTCCAGACCTTCCAACGCACGACGCCTGACGAATGGCGTCCTTACTCTGGGGTCGATTAATGCCGGGTTAGGGTTAACATTCCGTGTGAAAAGGCCGTTTTCCGCGTCAGCGGGCGATGCCGGCGATCGGTTTGTAGAAGCCCGGGGTGAGGCCGGCCTCCGATCTCGCGCGGTCGTTGAACGGCGGCTTGATGCCGCCGCGGAAGTGGCGGCGCACGAGGTCCTGGAAAAGCGCGACCGGGTCGAGCCCGTCGCGCTCGCAAAGGAAACGGAACCAGGTCATGCCGGTCGCGACATGGCCTTTTTCGTCGCGGTAGACGACTTCGAGCGCTGCCGCGGCCTCGTTGTCTCCGGCCTCGACCATCTTGTCGATGAGGCCGGGCGTGACATCGAGCCCGCGCGCCTCCAGCACCAGCGGAATGATCGCCAGCCGGGCAACGAGGCTGTGCCCGGTTTCGCTCGCCGCCTCCCAGAGCCCGTCATGCGCCGGCAGGTCGCCGTAGGCGGCCCCCGCCGCCGCCAGCCGCGCCGACAACAGGCTGAAATGATGGGCTTCCTCGAGGCCGACGGTGACGAAGGCATCGAAGAACGAGCGCGGCATCGGCTCGAGGATGAAACGCCCGAGGAGATCGAAGGCAAGATCGAGGGCG
>JAWKVW010000032.1:0-38293 GCA_041397845.1 Hyphomicrobiales bacterium
CGCAGGCAAAGATCGGCGTGCGGCCCTCGGCGCTCTGCATCTTCCAGTCCGGCCCGTCGACAAAGAGATTGTCGAGGCCGCCGGCCTTCGACAGGGCGGCAAGATCCGGATAGCCGAGCAGTTGCAGCACGGCCCTGTTGGCATGGAGCAGTTCCTCGCCGCGCACGACCAGAAGGCCGACCGGCAGGCGGTCAAGCACCCGGGCATCAATCATCGAGGCAACGCGGGGATGCTCCGTCGCGGCGACATTGGCGCGCGGCTCGGATACCGGCGTGTCGGTCGCCGGCTTTTCGGGCGCGGCATCGGCGAGCTTTGCCGGCACGTGCGGCGGGCGGCTCGGCGGCATGTCTTCCGGCAGAACCTCGTCACCCTCGAGACGGGCGCCGAGCGCCTTGGCGATCTCGCGGAAGGCGGAGCGCTCGTGCGCCGCCAGACGGGCGCCGGCCTCTTCGAGCTCGCCCGGACGCGGCGTGCGCAACCGGACGATCTTGCTGTCGCGGCCACGGGTCGGAACGGCGACGATTTCGGCACCAGAGAACTTCTCCGGCGACTTGTCCTCGATCGCCCGCTCGACGAAGGCAACGACAGCTTCCTCGGCGGCTGCGGTATCCGTACCCGGCAGGAAGTCGGGCATGAGATCGTCAGCATCGTCCGCGACCGGCTCGCCCTGCGGCGCGTCGAGCACGGCAACGGTTTCTGCGACAAGGGCCGCCGGTTCTTCGACCGGAGCGGCCGGTTCCTCGGCGGGAGCAACCGACTCTTCGACCGGCATCAGCGGCTCGGCAAGGTCGGCAACGCCGCCCGGCAGGTCCGCCGGGATATCGACAGACTCCATGGCGGCAGCCGCCTCGACAACCGGCTCCAGTTCGCCGGAAGCCTCGCCGACAAGACCGACGATGTCTTCACCTGAGTCCTCGACATGGCCGAGGCCCTGGAACACTTCGTCGGCCGCGTCGGTCACGTCTTCGACGACGTCAGTCGCAGCGGTTTCAGCAGCGACGACGGTTTCGACGGTTTCGGTCGCGGCGGCTTCGGCCGCTTCGGCGACATCGTCCGAGCCGGTCCAGACGCCGGCCGCCATGCCGCCGGCCAGCGCGGCAAAGCCGCTGGCGGTCGCCCAGCGCGACGTGGCGCCGGCTTCCGCCTTATCCCCTTCACCAGTCGCGTCCCCCGACGCATTTTCCTTGACGCCTTCCCCTTCGGCGTCGGACGCCGCCGCCTCACCGACCATCGTCTCGGGCGGGCAGGAAGGCGGGCGAATCCACTCGTCAAATTCCGGTTCAAAGCCGGTTTCCGCGGTCGCGTCGTCAGCGGCCGCCTCTTCGGTCGCCACCGGCACCACTTCCGCAGGCATCTCTTCTGCAAAGTTCGGCTCGACGGGCGCGATGACCTCGCCGGCCGGCGCGAACAGCTCGACGGCGAGATCGTCGTTCAACTCGCCGGAGATGCCTTCATCGGCGGCGATTTCCTCGATCCGGTCATAGCTTGCGGCAATTGCCCCGGTGAGGCCGGAGGGGGCGGCATCGGCGAGCAGCGCCGAGGTCTCGCTGGCGAGCGAGGCAGCCCATTCGGCGGCATCGCCCATATCGGCCTCGGCGAAGGCAGCCTCGCCATCGGCGGCATCGGCCACGGCAAGTTCGGGATCGTCGAAGGCTTCGACTGTCCGGCAGAGACCAAAGCCGCGATAGCCGCGGAACTGGCGATCGCTGCCATAGACCGGAATGCCGGAGAGCTCGACCGGCACGCGCAAGGCCGCGTTCTCGACCGGCCAGGCGACGTCGAGGCCGGACCAGGTGTCGCGCGAGGCGATCGCCGAGGCGACCGCGCCGTCCTTGTCGAGGATCAGGGCACTTGCGACCTCGCCCCAGGAGAGACCCTCGAGGTCGACCATCGCCGGGCCAACCGCCCGGGCAAATTCCGGCGAAACATACTGGAAGCGACCCTCGCCATCGAGTTCCCAGACGAAACGGTCGGGAGCCGGGCGCGGCTCGAAGGCAAAATCGGACACCGGCTCGTCGTCCTCGACGGCTTCGTCCGCGTCTTGCGGGCTGGCGAGGTCTTTGGCATCGGCGCTTTCTTCCGCCAGATCTTCAGCCGGTTCTTCAGCCTGTTCTTCAACGTCGGGGACGATGCCGGCGCCCTCGTCCGGGGCAGCTTCGGCCATCGCCTCAGCCTCAAGACCGGCTGTCACGAGCGCCTCATCCGGGTCGTCCTCGCCTTCCGGCAGGAGATCGATACCGGCAAGCGCAGCTTCCGGAACGATGCTGCCCTCACTGTTTGCGTCACTACCGGCATCGCTCTCGGCAGTGTCGGCAGTGTCGGCGGGCACAGGTTCCGCCTGCGCGGCGCCTGTCTCGCTTGCTTCATCTGGCAGGGCCTCGTCGGCCCATTCGCCGGCCTCGATCAGTGCCAGAGGTTCTTCGGTCACGACCAGTTCTTCGGTCACGACCAGTTCTTCGGTCGCGATCAATTCGCCGGTCGCCGTATCCTCGCCCTCGCCGCCGGGCACCCAGCCGGCCTCGATGGCGTCAAATGCGGCCTCATATTCGGCAATGGTCGCGCCGTCGAAGGCCACGGCATCCTCGTCGCCATCCTCCGCGTCTTCGCCATCGGCGTCCTCACCATCGGCGTCGTCGCCGTCAGCCTCGACATCCGCAGCCATCGCAGGCTCGCCGTCCGTCGTGACGATCTCTACCGTCTCGGCGACGGCTTCGGCCTCTGCCTCAGGCGCGACGGTCGCGTCGGCCGCATCGCCAGCCGAGCCGGCCAGCTCGGCCAGCGGTGCCGGAATATATTCCTCAAGGCCGGCATCGGCGACAATGTCGGTTGCCGGCGCCGGTTCCGCCGGTTCCGCCGCTTCAGGCGCCACCACCCCGGCAACGGTTGCGGCAGCGGCGACGGCCGCCATCGTCGTGGCAGGCGCCGGCCCGGCGACGTCTGTTTCGACGGCAACGGGTTCGGCCGGTGCTTCAGCAGATGCTTCGGTGGCGGCTTCTGCGGGTGCTTCAACGAGTGATTCCGGCACGCGTTCGGCTTTTTCCACCGCCGGCCAGACGATCAGGACATGGCAGGTCTCGTCGCCATCAGCGATGCGCGCCACGCCGGCGCGGCGCTCGCCCTCGGCGGTCAGCACGTCGCGGACGACGAGCGGCCGCGGCCCGATCTCGGCCTCGGTGAGAAGCTGGTCGATATCGGCGGCGACGTCGGACAATTCCTCGTAGCGGCCAGAGGCACCGATGACTTCGCCATAGGCATCAAGGACAGCGGCGACGGCGTGGGAATTGGCAAGGAAATCAGCAAAGGCGTCGGCGGTCTCGCCGCGGCGCGGCTCGTGTTCCACCGCCTCGGCGGAGGCGACAAGCAGGGCGCGGCTGCCATCGGCGAGCGTGATTGGCGACACGGCCGCCATGACCGAGAGCGCGCGAAGGCCAATGAAGAAGCGCAGGCGCTCGAGACGCGGCGTCGCGGCCTCGGCGGAAGCCGCAAGGGCGGCGAGCTGGCGAGCAGTCGGCGTCTCGGCGCCAAAGGTGCGGGCCAGGGCCTTGCCGACGGAGGCGGCGCCGAAGAAGGCGCCACCGGCGGCATTGGTCCACAAAAGACGGGTGCCGTCGGCGCTCCACACCCAGGCGGCGCGCGGCGAAAGGGCGTGCGGCCCGACTTCGGGATGGGCCGTCAATTCCAGAAACGCGTCGATCTTCTCGTTCATGCCCCGACCATCCGCGATACGTCGTTGGGCCAGCCTCGCGCCACTGATGCGCGCCACTGCCCGAAACTCCTGTGGCGACATCGCGTTTCCGAAAGGCGGCTGGCCGCAATTTCGCGCGATGCGCTCGTGAACGTCCCCTGAGGAGGCCACGGCAGCCTCGCCGCCGCACCGTCTCCCGGCGCCAATCCGGCGCTTCGCGCAGCCTCGCGGCAGAACTCCCGCGGGGCCACGCTGCAAGTGCTGGAGCCGAAGGCCTCATTCGGCCGCGCCAAGCCGCCGACGCCGCTCGCCGGACCTTGCGCGTTTACGGTTTGTTAATATCGCGAAAGGCCGGAGCGGTCCACAATGGCGACCCTCAGGCGGCGAATCGATTGCCGAAATGGTGAATCGGCAGAGTGGCTTGGCCGGCACCTGCCTTGTTGTTGCACTGCAGCATTTTTCATGCTACAAAAACAGGCAGTAGCGGCCGCGTGAGCCGATACATTTACCTTTCCTTTCGAGACGGGAGGCCGGCATGGCGGGCAAGAAGGCTGATACGGGTTTTGAGATCCCCGAGCAGATGCGGGAATTTGCGGACAAGAGCATGGATCAGGCGCGCAAGGCGTTCGACAGCTTCATGTCGGCGACCCAGAAGGCCGTGACCAGCGTCGAGGGTTCGACCAACGCCGTGCAGGCGGGCACGATGGATGTCGGCCGGATGGCGATCGACTATGCCGAGACCAACGTCAATGCGGCCTTCGCCTTCGCCCAGAAGCTGGTGCATGCCAAGGACCCGCAGGAGTTCCTGGCGCTGCAGCAGGAGTTCATCCAGAAGCAGCTTGCGACCTACACCGAGCAGACCAAGTCGATCGGCGAGAGCGTTGCCAAGGCCGCCGGCGAGATCGCCAAGACGGCCAAGCCGTAACCCGATCCTGCCCTCGGGCAAACGAAGGCGGCCGCTCGGCCGCCTTTTGTTTTTCAGCGTGCGTCCACGGTACGGAGCGCCGCACCCGGCCGGATTTCGATTGTCGCTCCGGCACTTCACCGGATTTATTGTGCACTGCAAAAAAATTGTTGCATTGCACCCAAGCGGTCCCTATATTCGGATCGTGAGAGCGGCATACGGACCCGTGATGCCGACACAGCAAGATTTCACCGCCGGTCGATGCGAGGCGACCCGGCGCAACCCGATGAAAGGCTAGACCCATGACCAATGCTCCCAAGGCCAAGGCCCCGAAGGAAGAAGCTTTCGCGATGACCCAGATCGACGTTCCGGCGGCGGTGCGCGAGGCGGCCGAGAAGTCCGTCCAGCAGGCCCAGGACGCTTTCGCCAAGATCAAGGTTGCGGCCGAAGAGACCACCGACGCTTTCGAAGACACCTTCGAGACCGCCCGCGCCGGCCTCACCTCGGTCAACCTGAAGGCGCTCGACGCCGTCAAGGAGAACACGACCGCTGCCCTCGACTTCGCCAAGAAGGTGATCACGGCCAAGACCCTTGCCGAGGTCGTCGAGATGCAGACCGCGTTCCTGCGCGAGCGCTTCGACGTCGTCTCGACGCAGTCCAAGGAGATGCAGGACCTGCTCGGCAAGGTGACCACCGATGCCGCCAAGCCGGCCAAGGACATCTTCGAGAAGGCCGTCAAGGACATCAAGGCCGCGTAATGCGGTCTGGCCGGCATTGCCGGCCGGCATGACATTCTTGCGCACAGCTCCCTTGCGCAGAAAAAGAGACCGGCCCGGGTGCCCCTCCCGGGCCGGTCGCTTTTCAGCCACCCCGTCCGGCGCCGGCCCCCGCGGCAGCGCCAAAACGGCGATGGCGGAAAAGGTTGCGGGCCGTTCCTTCGCCAGCGCGTCATGACACTTGCCAAAGCCGCGCTTTGCTCTTAGGTTCCGCCCCGCTGAAAGGCAGGCATGCAGCTGTAGCTCAGTTGGTTAGAGCGTCGGATTGTGGCTCCGAAGGTCGGTGGTTCGAGTCCACCCAGCTGTACCATTTCCAGCCTTGCCGGAACCGGCCGAAGCATTTTCCCAGCAGAACCCGATGCCAGAACGCTTGCGCTTTTCCCGGAACGCTTGCGCTTTTCATTGAATCGCTTCAGCGCTCGATATCGTTGTTTCCTTGCGCATTTCCGGACGGAAAACCGGTTCCCGCCTTTCCTGGAGATGCGCTAGTTGCCACTTTCCGCGGCCCGGGCCCGGATCTCGGCGGCGCGGACCTCGCTGGCCGGCGTGCCGCCAATGCCCCAGCTTTCCGGCGACAGCTCGGTGACGAGGACACGGATGCGCGGGCGGGCGATGGCAAGCTTTTCCGACAGCAGCGCCGTCAACTCGGCGATCAGGGCCTGATGCTGGGCAACCGGGCGCCCTTTCAGCAGCGAGACATCAACGAGCGCCGCCGGAATATCGGCGGCCTGCATCGTTTCCCGGGCATGGCTTGCCGGCATGCCGGCGACCAGCCAGAAATCGGCATCAACCTCGTTCAGCCAGACCTGAAGCCGCTCGACCGGGGCGCCGAGGACCCGTGACATCACCTCGGCGGCCCCGACCAGCGCCGCCTTGAGGTCGTCGCGCGGATGACCCGCGATCACATTCAATCTGGCTACCGGCATTCCATCCTCCCCGGTGTGTTCACGACAGTTTCGGCCGGCGCAGTTTTCGCCAGCCCGACGATCGACGCAAGGGCGGCGCCCGCGCGGCGCCCGGCCGACTGCTGCACCGGCCGCGCGCGGCGCCCGGCATTATCAGTCGGCAAAGGGCTGCGACATAACATCGTCTTTTAACAATTTTGTCGATATTATGTTTGACCGCCGACTTTCGCAGGATTAGACGATTTATCGGGCAAGTGCTCGAAAGATCAGCAACGCTTGCAGGCGCAATGCGACGAAGGGTTTTCGGCACCGTTTCGGCCCGGCAGGCTTGCCGTCGAAACTCCAAAAGAGCTTTGCCAGCGCGCTCGCGGGACCGACAGCCAGAATGAAGGGTCGGGGCATCCGGGCGCATTCCATTTCACAGACTTCGCCTCCCGGACGGCAGCACCGATTCCATTGCAGGGGTCCACGAGGGAGACGACCTATGAAAAAGCTGGTTCTGGGATTGCTGGCGGCGGTGTTGATCAGCGGCGGCGCGATCGCCGAGGAGCAGACCGTCGAATTGCGCTTCTCACATGATTTGCCGACGAAGCACCCGCTTCATTCCAAGGGTTTCGTCGCCTGGGCCGATTCAATCACCGAGGCGTCGGGCGGCACGCTGAAGTTCTCGTTCTTCCCGACCGGCCAGCTCGGCAAGGCGGAGAACGAATACGATCTTGCCAAGCATGGCATCGCCGATTTCGTCTGGGCCAATCCGGGCCATACGCCGGGCCGGTTCCCGGTGATGTCGCTCGCCGAGCTGCCGTTTTTCATCAAGGACGGCCTTGGCGGCACGCGCGCCTTCACCGAGTGGTACCAGAACTACAAGGACAAGGAGATGGGCGACGTCCATTTCTGCGTCGCCCATCTGCATGATCCCGGCACGCTGCACAGCCGCAAGCCGGTGCGGGTGCCGGCCGACCTCAAGGGCATGACGATTCGCCCGGCGAACTCGACCATCGCCCGCTTCCTGCAGGCCGAGGGCGCGTCCTCGATCCAGGTCGGCCCGTCCGAGGCGCGCGAGGTTCTGGCGCGCGGCGCGGCCGACGGCATCACCTTCCCGTGGCGGTCGATCTACATCTTCGGCATGAACGACGTCGTGAAGTACCACACCGACATGCCGCTCTATGTCACCAACTTCATCATCATCATGAACAAGGCGCGCTACGAGAGCCTGTCGGATGCCCAGAAGAAGGTGATCGACGACCATTGCACGCCGGAATGGGCCGAGAAGATCGCGGCGCCCTGGATCGCCTTCGACAAGGAAGGCAAGAAGATGTTCCAGGAAGACAAGGACCACGAGGTCCTCGAGCTGACCGAGGCGGAAATCGCCGAGTGGAAGGCGGCGGCCGAACCGATGCTCGGCACCTGGAAAGAGACGGTCAGCAAGGCCGGCTGGAACGCCGACGAGATCTACAAGGCGTTCACCGACGCGCTCGACGCCAACAACGCCCGGTTCTGAGCGGAGCCGCAACCATGGCAACGGGCGCCCTCGACCGCCGGATCATCTCGATCCGGCGGCTTGCCGGACGGGTGGAACTGGCCGCCGCCGCATTGATGGCGGCGGTCACCGTCCTCACCTTCGTCTCGGCCTTCATGCGGTATGTGGCGCAGCAGCCGATACCGGATGCCTTTGACCTCGGCCGCCTCACCCTCGGCATCGCGATCTTCTGGGGCGCGGCCGGCGTCAACTTCCGCGGCAGCCACATCAGCGTCGACCTTCTCTACCTGGCGCTGCCGGCGGCCGTCCGCAAGGCGATCAACATCCTCTCCAGCTTCATCGTCGCGGCGACCTTCGTCATGCTCGCCTGGACGATGGGCTGGAAGGCGCACGAAGTCTTCCAGACGGCGGAACACACATACGACCTGTCGATCGTCGTCTGGCCATTCTATTTCGCGGCGGTCGCCGGCTGCTGGCTGTCGGCGGCGATGGCGGTCCTGCGTCTCGTGGTGGCGTTCGTCGCGGATGACCTCGACGTCGCCGTCGAGCCGCGCGCGGCGGCGGCGGCGGACTGAAAACAGGGCGGACAACCGGTCGGCGGACGCCTGGTCGGCGGCCACCGGAGGGCTGCAAGGGGCGTTGAAAGATGGATCGGGAAATCGTAGCAGGCGTCGGCTTCGGCGTACTCTTTCTGATGATGGCCCTGCGGGTGCCGATCGGCATCGCCATGAGCATCGTCGGCATCGGCGGCTTTGCCGCCGTGGTCGGCATCGATCCGGCGCTGAAGATGCTGTCGATGTCGCCGATCAGCACGGCGACGACCTATCACCTGGCGATGATCCCGATGTTCATCCTGATGGGCGCGTTCGCGACCGCCTCGGGCATGAGCCGCGAGCTGTTCCGGGCGGCCGATGCCTGGCTCGGGCACCGGCGCGGCGGGCTGGCACTGGCGACGATCGCCACCTGCGCCGGCTTTGCGGCAATCTCCGGTTCCTCGATCGCAACGGCGGCGACGCTGACCAAGGTGGCGCTGCCGGAGATGCGGCGCGCCGGCTACGCCGACAGCGTCGCCAGCGGCGCGATCGCCGCCGGCGGCACGGTCGGCATCCTCATTCCGCCCTCGATCGTCCTTGCGGTCTACGGCATCATCACCGAGCAGGACATCGGCAAGCTGTTCATCGCCGGGCTCGTGCCCGGCATTCTCGCGGTGCTGCTTTATCTCTTCACCGTGTCGATGATCGGCGTCGCACGACCCGAGACGATGCCGGTCGGCGAGCGGAAAACCTGGCCGGAGCGGTTTGCCGCCCTGTCGGGGATCTGGGCCATTCTGCTTCTCTTCATGATGGTGGTCGGCGGCATCTATTCCGGCATGGTCACCCCGACGGAGGCCTCGGCGCTCGGCGCGGTCGGCTCGGCGGCGATCGGCTTTGCCCGTCGCAAGCTCTCCTTCGCCAGCTTCGTCTCGAGCCTCGTTGAATCGCTGCAGACCTCGATCGCGATCTTCTTCGTCTTCATCGGCGCGCTGCTCTTCAGCTACTTTCTCGCCGTGACGCAGACGCCGCAGATGGTGGCCGAAGCGCTGTCGGCGCTTGCCCTCAACCGCTACATCATCCTCGTCCTCATCCTGCTGCTCTATCTCGTGCTCGGCTGCGTGCTCGACAGCATGGCGATGATCGTCCTCACGGTGCCGATCCTCTTTCCGGTCATCGTCAACATGGGCTTCGATCCGATCTGGTTCGGCGTCATCGTCGTCATCGCGATCGAGCTCGGCCTCATCACGCCGCCAATCGGCATGAACGTGTTCGTCATCAACTCGGTCGAACGCGACATCTCGCTGACGACGATCTATCGCGGCCTCGTGCCGTTCATCCTCATCGACATCGTGCGCATGGGCCTCATCGTCGCCTTCCCGACGATCGCCCTGTTCCTGCCGCGCCTGATGTGAGGCACCCCGGGGCCAGCCTACGCCCCGCCTCCCCCCGACCCGAGCCTGACGCGCCCCCCGGACTGCACATTGCAGCCCGGGGCGACGCAATGTCCCGGTGTGGATTAGCCTAACGTCGGTGTTTTGAATCTGGACGGCTTCCTTATAAGGTCTTAACGAGGAGCGGGATGTTCGGGTGGCTACGGGCATTCCAAACCGAAGGGTCGAGCCGGCGGCAAGCCAGAGCATCGTCTCGCGTGGGGGGAGGTTCTTTCGTCCAGATCGGGGATAAACCCCGGCGGCGAAAGGTGTTTTTTCCAATCGAGAACTATTGCCTGGAATCCGTTCGCCGGGGCGCCCCTCGCGAAAACGGTTCCGTCGTGCCTTGCGCGACTTGAATCAACAAATGTTTCGACCGTTGCGGTCGACGGTCATAGGGAGAACCCAATGAGTGAGCAAAACTCGTCCGGCGAGCAGTACTGGAAGGCCAATATGGCCCTTATCCGGCTCTGCTTGATCATCTGGGCAGTCGCTTCCTTCGGACTCGGCATCCTGCTGCGTCCGATGCTCTCGGGCGTCAAGATCGGTGGTACCGATATTGGCTTCTGGTTCGCGCAGCAGGGCTCGATTTACGTGTTCCTGATCCTGATTTTCTTCTACGCGATCCGTATGAACGCCCTCGACAAGAAGTTCGGCGTGGACGAAGAGTGAGCCGGGGAAACGACAATGGATCTTAAGACTCTTACCTACATCGTTGTCGGCGCGTCGTTCGCGCTGTACATCGGTATCGCCATCTGGGCTCGCGCCGGTTCGACCAGCGAGTTCTATGCCGCAGGCCGCGGCGTTCATCCGGTGATGAACGGCATGGCCACCGCCGCCGACTGGATGTCGGCCGCCTCCTTCATCTCGATGGCCGGCCTCATCGCCTTCCAGGGCTATGACGCCTCGCTGTTCCTCATGGGCTGGACCGGCGGCTACGTGCTTCTGGCCATGCTGCTGGCGCCGTACCTGCGCAAGTTCGGCAAGTTCACCGTGCCGGAGTTCATCGGTGACCGCTTCTACTCGCAGACCGCGCGCATCGTCGCCGTCATCTGCCTCATCGTCGCGTCGATCACCTATGTTATCGGCCAGATGAAGGGCGTTGGCGTCGCCTTCTCGCGCTTCCTCGAGGTCGACACGACCACCGGCCTGCTGGTCGGCACCGGCATCGTGTTCGTCTACGCCGTTCTCGGCGGCATGAAGGGCATCACCTACACCCAGGTCGCGCAGTACATCGTGCTGATCTTCGCCTACACCATCCCGGCGATCTTCATCTCGATGAACCTGACCGGCAGCTTCCTGCCGCAGATCGGCCTGTTCAGCGAGCACACGGCTTCGGGCGTGCCGCTGCTGATGAAGCTCGACCAGGTGGTGACCGACCTCGGCTTCAAGCAGTACACGGCATATACGTCGAACACGCTCAACATGTTCCTCTATACGCTGTCGCTGATGATCGGTACCGCCGGTCTGCCGCACGTCATCATCCGCTTCTTCACCGTGCCGAAGGTCGCCGACGCCCGTTGGTCGGCCGGTTGGGCGCTCGTCTTCATCGCGATCCTGTACACCACGGCTCCGTCGGTCGGCGCCATGGCCCGTATGAATCTGATGCAGACCATCCAGACCGGTGAAATCGGCGCTCCGGACGGCAACCTCGAGTACGAGGCTCGCCCGCAGTGGTTCAAGAGCTGGGAGACCACCGGCCTCCTGAAGTTCGAGGACAAGAACGGCGACGGCCGCATCCAGTACTACAACGACAAGAACACCGACTTTGCCGCGAAGGCCGAATCCTTCGGCTGGAAGGGCAACGAGATGGTGACGGTCGACAACGACATCATGGTTCTGGCAAACCCGGAAATCGCCGGTCTGCCGAACTGGGTCATCGCGCTCGTCGCCGCCGGTGGTCTTGCCGCCGCCCTGTCGACGGCCGCCGGCCTGCTGATGGCCATCGCCTCGGCCGTGTCGCACGACCTCGTCAAGAGCGTGTTCAACCCGAACATCTCGGAAAAGGGCGAACTGCTCGCGGCCCGTCTGTCGATGGCCGTCGCCATCGCCATCGCCGCCTATCTCGGCCTCAACCCCCCGGGCTTTGCGGCCCAGGTGGTGGCGCTCGCCTTCGGTCTCGCGGCCGCCTCGATCTTCCCGGCGATCATGCTCGGCATCTTCGTCAAGCGGATCAACAGCGCCGGCGCGATCCTCGGCATGCTGGCCGGCATCACGATCACCCTTTTGTACATCTTCACGTACAAGGGCTGGTTCTTCGTGCCGGGCACGGAAATGCTGGCGAACAAGCGCGAGAACTGGTTCCTCGGCATCTCGCCGGAGGCCTTCGGTGCGGTTGGTGCGCTCATCAACTTCATCGTTGCCTACGTCGTGTCGATGGTCACCAAGGCCCCGCCGGCGCACATCCAGGAGCTCGTCGAGAGCATCCGCGTCCCGCGTGGTGCCGGTGCCGCTGTCGATCATTGATCGAAAGCATCCTGCGAAAGACTTCGGACCCCGCCATTGGCGGGGTCCGTTTTTTCAGGAGCCGGCCACTGCGCATTCCCTGATGCCAATTGTTTCTGCACTCGTTCGGCATCGCGGTATTCGCAGTCGCGAAAAGACGTTTTATAACCCTGCCAGGATGTCCGGTCGCAGGGCGGCGCCGGGTTCGCCGACGGCCATCGGCTCGTGCCGGACCGCTGCGACGCCGGCACGCCTTGAATGAGGCCGCCAGGGAGAAAGGCCGATATGACTACCGCCGCCGAAGATTTCGTCAGTTTTGCCATTCATCATTCGCCCTTTGACGCCCTGCCGCCGGACGTGCTGCACGCCACCGGCGAGATCGCCATGGTGCGGGAGCTGCAGCCGGGAGACATCGTCTTCGATATCGGCGAGCGGCTGGCCTGTTTCTATCTCGTGCGGCATGGCGTGCTCGACGTGGAATCGCCCGAGAACCAGCCGATCGCGCGGCTGGCGACCGGCGAGAGCTTCGGGGCGCGGGCGCTTCTGCGCGACGGCATCACGTCGGCGCGGGTCATTGCCGTCGACCCGTGCGAGCTGATCTGCATTCCGGCGACGGCGTTCCTCGAGCTCATTCGCAAGAACAAGGCGTTCAGCGACTATTTCGACCGGGTCCGGCCCTCGGCCGAGCGCAAGACGGCGGTCTCGATCGAGCCGACCAACATGCTCGCCTCGAGCACCGTGCGCGACATCATGACGGCGAACCCGATCACCGTGCCGCCGGCAACCTCGGTGCGGGAAGCAGCCGGGATCATGCGGGCGAAGAACATTTCCTGCGTGCTCGTCGAGGAAGACGAGAAGCTCACCGGCATCCTGACAGCGGGCGATCTCGCCGGGCGGGTGGTCGCCGAAGGCCGCTCGCCGGACACGCCGGTCAGTGAGGTGATGACCACCTATCCCTATACGCTCGAGCCGGACGCCCTCGTTTTCGAGGCGATGCTGATGATGAGCGAGAACGGCATCGGCCACCTGCCGATCACCGAGAAGGGCCGGCCCGCCGGCATCATCACCCAGACCAATCTGGTCCGCCGCCAGTCCATTTCGGCGGTGTTCATGATCAGCGACATCGGCAAGCTGTCGGCGATCGATGCGCTTGCCGGCGTCGTGCAGAAGGTGCCGCAGCTTCTTGCCCAGCTCGTCGGCTCGGGCATGGAGCCCTTCAAGGTCGGCCACCTCATCACGACCATTACCGATGCACTGACCAAGCGGCTGCTGACGCTCGGCCGGGAAATGCTCGGCCCCGAGCCGGTGCCATATCTCTGGCTTGCCTGCGGCAGCCAGGGCCGGCGCGAGCAGACCGGCGTTTCCGATCAGGACAACTGCCTCATCTTCAGCGACGACTATGTCGAGGCCGAGCATGGCGCCTATTTCGAGGCACTCGCCAAGTTCGTCTCCGACGGCCTCAATGCCTGCGGCTATTTCTATTGTCCGGGCGACATGATGGCGACCAACCCGCGCTGGCGGCAGCCGCTGAAGACGTGGCGGCGCTATTTCCGCGGCTGGATCGACCAGCCCGATCCGATGGCGCAGATGCTGTCCAGCGTCATGTTCGACCTTAGGCCGATCGCCGGCGATCTCAGCCTGTTCGAGGGCCTGCAGCGCGAGACGCTGGATCTTGCCAAGAAGAACAGCATCTTCCGGGCGCACATGATCGCCAATTCGCTGAAGCATACGCCGCCGATCGGCTTCTTCGGCGGGTTCGCGCTGATCCGCTCCGGCGAGCACAAGGACACGGTCGACCTGAAGCATGGCGGCATCGTGCCGATCGTCGACCTTGCCCGTGTCTATGCGCTCGCCGCCAGCATCGAGGTCGTCAACACGCGTGATCGTCTCATCGAGGCGCGCAAGGCGCATTCGCTCAGCGAATCCGGCGCTGACGATCTCATCGATGCCTTCGACTTCATCTCGAAGATGCGTCTCGAGCATCAGGCCCGGCAGATCCGCGACGGCGTGAAGCCGGACAACTTCATGGCGCCGGGCAGCCTCTCGGCGCTCGAGCGGCGCCACCTCAAGGACGCATTCGGCGTCATCACGACGCTCCAGTCGGCGCTCGGCGCCCGCAGCGCAGGCGGCTGATTCCCATGATCATGAACCTCATCATCACATTCCTCGTCGGCGTCGGCGTCACCGGCCTCATCTTCGGCCTCTACCGGATGGCGAAGCGCAAGCCGCCACGCTGGATGTTGCCGGCGGCGGCGGGCCTGTCGATGATCGGCTTCCAGGCCTGGAACGAATATTCCTGGTTCAGCCGCACCGCCGATCTCCTGCCGGATACGGTCGAGATCGGCCAGACCTATGCCAATGCCAGCCTGCTGCAGCCATGGACGTATATCGCCCCGAGGGTCGACCGCTTCTCGGCGATCGACCGGGCAACGGTGCGGCGCAACCCGCAGGCGCCGGGATTTGCGCTTGCCGAGGTGCTGCTGATCGGCCGGCTGGCGCCGACGGCCAAGACGCTGCAGATCTTCGACTGCGAGATGGCGCGCCGGGCCGACATCACGGCTGCGACGGAATTTGGCGATGACGGTCTGCCGAAGAACCTGCAATGGGTCGAGGTCGAGGCGGATGATGCGCTTCGCCGCATCGCCTGCTCGGCAAAATAGACCAAGGTCGCGTTTCACATTCGGGGCGGAGGGACCAAACTCGGAATTCTTATAAACCGGCCGGCGCCAGACGCCAGATCCAACAAGGCCGGACGGGGGAAACGAACATGGGCAAGTCGGTGCTCGTCGTGGACGACGAGGACATCATTACGCTGGGCCTCAGCAACCTGCTGGGCCGGCAAGGCTATTCGGTGTCGAGCGCGTCTTCGGGGGGAGAGGCGCTGGCGATCATCGAGGCGATGCGACCGGACGTCGTTGTCCTCGACGTGCTGATGCCGGGCCGGGACGGCTACGACATCTGCGAGGCGATCAAGCGCAATCCGGACTGGCGCGGCTCGCGCGTCGTGCTGATGGGTACGACCAGCCGGCCCTCGGAAATCGAAAAAGCCCTGGCGCTCGGCGCCGTCTCGTTCATCACCAAGCCGTTCTCGGCCAACGAGCTGATCGCCGTGGTCGAGGAAGCCTTCGCGGAAAGCGGGAGGGCGGCATGATCGAGAAATGGAGCCTGCGCCTTCGCATCTTCCTGTTCTTCGCCCTCATCGGCATCGGCGCGGTTGCAGCGGTCGCCGGGGGCGCCTATTTCGCGGCGGCCCGCATTGGGCCGGAGGCCATTCCGCATCTCGTGCTGACGAGCGGCGGCGCGGCGTTCGCGATTCTTGGCCTCGTCACCTGGGTCTGGCTGAAGTTCGACGACAACGTCGCCCGGCCGATCATGTCGATCTCGCGCGACGTGCGGGCGGCCGTCCATGCCGATGCGCAGGGAGATATCGGCGGCGATGCAGCGCGCTATCTCGGCTTCCTCGCGCCGGCGGTGCGCGAGGTCACGGGCGCGCTGAAGGAAGCGCGGACCGAGGTCGAGGCGGCCGTCGAGGCGGCGACCAAGGAAGCCAGCCGGCAGACGAGGCGGCTCGAGGCCGTGCTGCGCGACCTGCGGCAGGGCGTTCTCATCTGCAATCTCGAGCACAAGGTGCTGCTCTACAATCGCCGGGCGCTCGAGATCCTGCATGTTTCCGGCGAGCTTGGCCTCGGCCGGTCGCTACTGGTTTTCGTCGCGCCGCAGGCCCTCAGCCATGCGATCCAGCGACTGACGGCGCGCTTTGAAAGCGGGCGCCATGTCGAGCACGAGGACGGGCTGACGTCGCTCGTCGTCGTGCACACCCGCCAGGGCGGGCGCACGCTGAAGGGGCGGCTGACCCTCACCCTCAATTCCACCAACGAGCGACCGGTCGGCTATGTCATCGCCTTCGACGATGTGACCGACGAAATCGCCGCCGGCGTATGGCGCGACCGGCTGCTGCACGACGTCACGGCCGACATGCGCCAGCGGATCGCCAGTCTGGTCGTTGCCGGCGACATGCTGGCCCATGGCGGCGACCTCAGCGACGACGAGCGGTTCGCCGCCGAACAGGTGCTGGCGCGCGAGCCGAAAACGCTGGCGGAACGTCTGGAGCGGCTCGATCTTGCCTCGGGCGATCTCATCGCCGGCGCCTGGCCGATGTCGAGCCTGTTCTCGCCGACGCTTCTGTCCTGCGTCATCGACCGGCGCTCGGAGCGGCGGGAGATCACCTGCGAGGTCATCGGCAATCCGCTCTGGCTGCACTGCGACAGCGCCTCGGTGGTCGACCTCGTCGACCGCATCATGAACCGTGTTGCGGTTCATGCCGGCGTCGACTGTTTCCAGATCGGCGGCACGCGGTCGGACGACCACGCCTTCATCGACCTCATCTGGGCCGGCAAGGCGGTGCCGATCGCCACCCTCGACGAATGGCTCGGCGAGCCGCTCGACGAGGGCGTCGGCTCGGTGTCCGGGCACGATGTCCTCTCCCGCCACAAGACCGACATGTGGAGCGAGGACATCGGCAATGATCGCGCCCGGGTGCGCCTGCCGCTCGGCCTTGCCGAGGACTATTACGACCGGCCGGAGAAATCGCAGGTTCGCATTCCGGAGCGGGCCGAGTTCTACGATTTCGACCTTGCCGCCTCGATCGACCGGGCAACGATCAACGATGTGCCACTGAAGGCACTCACCTTCGTCGTCTTCGACACCGAGACGACCGGGCTCGAGCCGGCGCGCGGCGACAAGGTGATCTCGATCGCCGGTGCGCGGGTGGTGAACGGGCGCATGCTGCGCGGCGAGGTGTTCAACACCTTCGTCCATCCCGGCCGGACCATTCCGGCCGCCTCGACCAAGATCCACGGCATCACGGACGCGATGGTCGCCGGCGCCGATGCGATCGAAGAGGTGTTGCCGCGCTTCCACGAATTCGTCGGCGACGCGGTGCTCGTTGCCCACAACGCCGCATTCGACATGAAATTCGTGACGATGAGCCAGGACGCCTGCGGCGTGAAATTCGACGGGCCGGTGCTCGATACCGTGCTCCTTGCGGCGCATGTGTTCGGCGACACCGAAAGCCTGACGCTCGATGCGCTTGCCGACCGGTTCGAGGTCGTCATTGCCGACGAGGACCGACATACGGCCCTTGGCGACGCGCTGGCGACGGCGGAAGTGCTGCTGCGCCTCATCTCGCTGCTCGACGGGGTCGGCGTCAGGACGCTGCGCGACGCGTTCGAGGTGTCGGAGGCGCAGGCGGCGATCCGGCGCAAGCAGAAGAAAGCCTACTGAGAAACGACGCGTGGCGGGCCAGAGCCCGCCACATAGCCGATTTCCCGGGAAGGTGCGAGCCCGCCTCGGGCGCGTCAGACGATATAGTGGTACGCCGGGAGCGTCAGGAACGGCTCGAACTCGTCGTGCAGCACGAGCGCCCGGAACACGCCGATCGCCTCGGCAAAACGGCCATTGTCGAAAGCATCGGCGCCGATCTCGGCGCGGACGACCGCCATTTCCTCGCCAAGGCATTTCTCGAACAGGGCCGAGGTGACCTTCTCGCCGCCCTCCAGCCTGGCGCCGAAGTGGCGCCACTGCCAGATCTGGGCACGGCTGATCTCGGCGGTCGCGGCATCCTCCATGAGATTGTACAGCGGCACCGCGCCGCGGCCGCGCAGCCAGGCCTCGATGTAGCGGACACCGACCCGGATATTCTCGCGAAGGCCTGCCTCGGTGCGGGTGCCCTCGTGCACCTCGAGCAGTTCCTTCTGGCCAATCGGGCCATCGTCGCGCATGCGCGCGAGCTGGTTCGGCTCCGGCATCAGGCGATCGAAGACCTCCATCGCCACCGGCACGAGATCGGGATGGGCGACCCAGGTGCCGTCGTGACCGTCGCCGGCCTCGCGCTCCTTGTCGGCCCGGACGCGAGCGAGCGCCAGATCGTTCGCCGCCTCGTCCTGGCGATTGGGAATCGCCGCCGCCATGCCGCCCATGGCAAAGGCGCCGCGGCGATGACAGGTGTTGATGAGCAGCCGGGAATAGGCGCGCAGGAACGCCTTGCCCATGACGACCTGGCCGCGGTCCGGCAACAGGAAGCGCTCATGGGCGCGCAGGGTCTTGATGAAGGAGAAAATGTAGTCCCAGCGGCCGCAGTTCAGGCCGACGATGTAATCGCGCAGCTCGTAGAGGATCTCGTCCATCTCGAAGGCCGCCGGCAGCGTCTCGATGAGGACGGTGACCTTGATGGTGCCGGGCCGCAGGCCGAGCATTTCCTCGGAATGGGCAAAGACATCGCGCCACAGCCGCGCCTCGAGATGGCCCTCGAGCTTCGGCAGGTAGAAGTAAGGTCCCGAGCCGGCGGCCATCAGGCGCTCGACGTTGTGGAAGAGGTAGAGGCCGAAATCGACAAGGGAGCCGGAAACCGGCCGGCCGTCGACTTCCAGATGGCGCTCCTCGAGGTGCCAGCCGCGCGGCCGGATGATGAGCACGGCCGGATTGGCGCCGATCTTGTAGCTCTTGCCGGAGACCTCGTCGGTGAAATCGAGCCGATTGCGCCAGCGGTCGCGCAGATTGATCTGGCCCTCGATGAGGTTCGACCAGGTCGGGGCGGTCGCATCCTCGAAATCGGCCATGAACACCCTGGCGCCGGAGTTCAGCGCATTGATGATCATCTTGCGGTCGACCGGGCCGGTGATCTCGACGCGGCGATCCTGCAGGTCGGCGGGGATCGGCGCCACGCGCCAGTCGCCTTCGCGGACATGACGGGTCTCGGGCAGGAAGTCGGGAGGGCCGCCGGCGTCGAAGACGCGCTGGCGTGCCGTGCGCAAGGTCAGGAGGCGGCGACGGGTATCATCGAACTGGCGATGCAGTTCGGCGATGAACGCAAGCGCCTCGGCGGTCAGAATCTCGTTGTGGCGCGGCGCGTCTGCGGCGCGGATGTTGATGCCGTCCGGTGCTGACCTTGATGTCATCAGTTCTTGAACCCGTTTTATCGTTGCGCCGATCGCCTGAATTTCATTCGCATGTTCGCGCCGGCCGAACTACGCCCGTGCCGGCACAATACCCTTTCCGAAACGGGAAAGACCTGCACCCTTTCCGAAACGGGAATGACCTGCCGGGCGGGATGCGGGGCAGGTTCTGGAAACTAGGGCGAAAAGCCCTGCCGACAATTTCCAACGTCAAGAGCTGGCGGAATCCGGCGCGACAGTGCGTCGCAGCCAATGCAGCCGCCATTGCGACGGCAGCAGGCACGCTGGCATTCCGAAGCTCCGATCATCCCTGCCGCGCCGGATCGCCGGCAAAGGCCGACCGCGACAAAGGCCGGCGACAGGCAAGGCCGCAAAAGAAAACCCGGCCTCTCCGCGAACGGGAAAGGCCGGGCCGGAATTTCATCGATCCCCAGGCAGTGCCGCCGAAACGACCTGAAGATCGTCACGCCCGAAAACTGGCCGTGACCGAAGTGACGCGCTTACTTCTTGCCGCGACGACGCTGCTGACCGAGGCCCATCTTCTTGGCCAGATCGGAGCGGGCGGCGGCATAGTTCGGCGCAACCATCGGATAGTCGGCCGGCAGGCCCCACTTCTCGCGGTATTCTTCCGGCGACAGATTGTAGTGGGTGCGCAGGTGGCGCTTCAACGACTTGAATTTCTTGCCATCCTCGAGGCAGACGATGTAGTCCGGGCTCACGGACTTCTTGACCGGGATGGCGGGCTTCAGCGGCTCCGGCTCGGGCTCGGCAACCGTGCCATTGGTCCGCTGCAGCGCACCGTAGACGTCGGCAATCAGCGCCGGCAGATCGCCAGAGGCAACGGTATTGTTGCTGACATACGCGGACACAATTTCCGCCGTCAGGTCGATCAGGTTGTCCGCTTCCATCATTTCCGTCATTTGCTTCAGTTGCCCTTCAAAAGCGCGGTTATCGCCTTGCAACCAATCGACGACAACCGTGCAAATCCTACCAAGAAAGAGCCGATCCTTACGCGTCTACGCGTTTAGTCGAATCGGCCAGCCGCACTTGGTGTACTGTGTATAGTTTTACGCTTTGAATGACAATAGCTCGACGTGCGACATAGTAAAATTCTGCGATACTGTTACCTGATCTGCACCCTAGAGCTTTTCCAAACCGACATGAGCAATATTCCTCTCCCAGTCGGGAGAGTTCGATAATTTCGCATATGTTCACGCCTGAGCACTAATGCTGCGCAAAACAGGCCAGGCACCACCCTTTCGCAGCGCCTGACCTTTAAACTTGTTAGCCCCTGACCCGGCTTAGAAATATGCCGCGTTTAATACCATATGGACCAAAATACTGGCGGCATAGCCGAGGGCGACGGCCCAGGTCCATTTCAGGTGGCTGGAGAACGTGTAGACGCCACGCGCCTGCCCCATCAGAGCGACGCCGGCGGCGGAGCCGATGGAAAGCAGACTGCCGCCGACGCCGGCCGTCAGGGTGATCATCAGCCACTCGCCCTGCGACATGACGGGGTCCATGGTGAGCACGGCAAACATCAGCGGGATGTTGTCGACGATGGCCGACATGACGCCGATGGCGATGTTGGCGAAGGTCGGGCCGATGTCGACGTAGAGATGCTGGGCGACCCATCCGAGATAACCGATGACGCCGAGACCGCCGACGGCGAAGATGATGCCGAAGAAAAACAGCAGCGTGTCCCACTCGATGCGCGCGACCTGATGGAAGCTGTCCAGCACCATGTCGTGGTCGTTGCGGCGGCGGCCGGCCATCTTCAGGTAGTAGGAATAGATCTGCAGGTATCCAAGGCCGAGCATCATGCCGAGCGCCGGCGGCAGGTGCAGGAAATTCTTGAACGAGACCGCCGTTGCGATCGTCGCGGCGAACAGCACGACGACACCCATGGCGCCGGGCTTCAGTTTCTGGCGCTCCGGGCGGGCCGGCGGCGTGACGCTCGGCACGGCAAAGCTCATGATCGTCGCCGGCACGATGTAGTTGACCGCCGAGGGCAGGAACAGGACGAAGAATTCGAGAAACTCGAGCTTGCCCTTCTGCCAGACCATCAGGGTGGTGATGTCGCCGAAGGGGGAGAATGCGCCACCGGCATTGGCGGCAACGACGACGTTGATGCAGCCGATGGCGATGAATTTCGGCGATTCCCGCCCGACCGCCAGCACCACGGCGCCGAGGATCAGCGACGTCGTCAGATTGTCGAGCACGGCGGACAGGAAGAAGGCAAGGATGCCGGTCATCCAGAAGAGCCTGCGATAGCCAAGGCCGAGAGCGACGAGCCGGGCCCGCAGGACGTCGAAAATGCGCCGTTCCTCCAGCGTGTTCACATAGGTGATGGCGACCATCAGGAAGAGGAACAGCTCGCCATAGTCGAGGATGGTGTAGTTGACGGCGGCCTCGAGCGCGGCATCGCGATCCATGCCCGAATAGGCGATGCCGATGAGCACCCAGATCGCGCCGGCGGCGACCATCACCGGCTTCGATTTGCGCATCTCCGTCGCTTCCTCGAGGATGACGAGGGCGTAGGCGATGACGAAAATCGCGAGCGATATGAAGCCGAGCGGATGAAGCGTGAGGTCGAGCGGCGCGACGGCGGCGCCCTCGGCCGCGGTTTCCGCTGCGATGGCCGGCAGGGCCATCATGGCAAAGACGGTGGAAGCCACCGCTGCCAGCATGCGAAGAGCCATCAAGGCCTCCTGAAATTGGCCGGCCCGCTCTCGCGCACCCTTGCAGAACCGCACGCCGCGGCCCTCTTCCCTTGCCTCAAACAACTCGGGCGGACGGGACACGCGTCTTCTCCGGCTCCGGCGGTACCGGGCCATCGGCTGCGGAACTTTGGGAAGAAGCGAGTTTGCGGACCCGACCGAATGTCTCCGATCAAACGAGGTATCCGCTCCGGTTCACCATGCCGAAGCGCGACGACCACGGCGGCAATTGTACCCTATCGGCAAAGGATCATGACAGCAGAATATTTGTGCACCGCACGATGATTAACGGTGCAGGCAAAACGGAAACGCCCCCGGCGATGCCGGGGGCGCCTGTTCGTCAAAACGCCGTATGGTTCAGAACTTGGCGGCGTTGATGAAGAGGTGGGCGACGATGCTGGCGGCATAGCCGAGCGCAATCGCCCAGGTCCACTTCAGGTGGCTCATGAAGGTGTAGACGCCGCGCGCCTGACCCATGAGCGCCACGCCGGCCGCCGAGCCAATCGACAGGAGGCTGCCGCCGACGCCGGCCGTCAGGGTGATGAGCAGCCACTGGCCGTGGCTCATCTCCGGGTTCATCGTCAGCACGGCGAACATCAGCGGAATGTTGTCAACGATCGCCGAGAGGACGCCGATGGCGACGTTGGCAAAAGTCGGGCCCATGTCGACATAGAGGTACTGGGACATCATGCCGAGATAACCGATGAGGCCGAGGCCGCCGACGGCAAAGATGATGCCGAAGAAGAAGAACAGGGTGTCCCATTCGACGCGGGCGACCTGATGGAAGCTGTCGAACACCATGTCGTGGTCGTTGCGGCGATGCATGCGCAGCTTGTGCACATAAGAGAACATCTGCAGGTAACCGAGGCCGAGCATCATGCCCATGGCCGGCGGCAGGTGCAGGAAGTTCTTGAAGGAGACGGCGGTGGCGACCGTCAGTGCAAAGAGCAGCATGACGGTGCGGGCGCCGGGCTTCATGCGGCCGTGCTGCTGGACCTTCGGCGGCGTCACGTTCGGCACCGCGAAGTGCATGATGGCGGCCGGGATGACGAAGTTGATCACCGAGGGAACGAAGATGGCGAAGAACTCGACGAAGGTCACCTTCTCCTTCTGCCAGACCATCAGCGTCGTGATGTCGCCGAAGGGCGAGTAGGCGCCACCGGCATTGGCGGCGACGACGACGTTGATGCAGGCCAGCGCCACGAATTTCGGCGATTCGCGGCCGACCGCCAGCACGACGGCGCCAAGGATCAGCGAGGTCGTCAGGTTGTCGAGGATCGGCGACAGGAAGAAGGCGAGAATGCCGGTCATCCAGAAGAGCTTGCGGTAGCTGAGGCCCATGGCGATCAGCTTGGCGCGCAGCACGTCGAAGACGTGGCGCTCCTCGAGGGTGTTCACATAGGTGATGGCAACCATCAGGAAGAGAAACAGCTCGCCATAGTCGAGGATCGTGTGTTTGACGGCGGCATCGAGGGCGGCGATGTTCTCCGGCGCGGCGCCTGAATAGGCGATGCCGATGAAGATCCAGATGATGCCGGCAGCCATCATCACCGGCTTCGACTTGCGCATTTCGGTCGCTTCTTCGAAGATGACCAGCATGTAGGCCGCGACGAAGACGACGAGAGACGCAATACCCATCAGGTCGAAGGTGAGATCGATGGGCATCGGCGTTACCGCGCCCTCGCCTCCTCCACCACCCGAGGCGAACGCCAGATCAGGACCCGCGATCAGCGCCACGGCCAATCCCAGACACGCCATCAGAAGCTTCATTCCCGCTCCTCCTTTTTCCGGCACCTGCTGGCGCCGAACCCGTTTTCCCTTGCCGGCCGCTGCGGCGCGTCACGTCCTGTGACGGCGAGAGGCCGGCCGGGCTGCAAATCCCTTGCGAGGGCCCGTGCCACGAAAATCGGCACAATGCCATTCGCCGATCGAATACCGTTCAAACTTTAACATTTGCCGAAACCTTTGGCCGGGCAGCCGAAACAGCACCAGATTCGAGCGAAATGCCCGAGATCTGGAAATCAGGATGAATTTTCTATTTTTGACCGCAGGCGCGGTTTGCGCACGCAACACAGGAAAGGGCAGAAGCCGATGACGAAGAAGATCGTCAGAACCGAAGATGAGTGGCGGCGGATACTCACACCCGAGCAGTTTCATGTCGCGCGGCGACACGGCACAGAGCGCGCCTTCACCGGTCCGCACTGGGATGAAAAGCGCGAAGGCGTCTATCGCTGTGTCGGCTGCGGAACGCCGCTGTTTTCCGGAGACACCAAATTCGATTCCGGAACCGGCTGGCCGAGCTTCTATGCGCCGGTCGGCGGCGAGGCGGTCGAGGAACATGAGGACCGCTCGTTGTTCATGCGCCGGACAGAGGTCAGGTGCGCGACCTGCGAGGCCCATCTCGGCCATGTGTTCCCGGACGGCCCGGCGCCGACGGGCCTGCGCTACTGCATGAACGGCACGGTGCTCGATTTCGAGCCGAAGGATGATAGACAGGACGGCGAGGCCTGATCTGAAAAGGAACGCGCCATGCTGATGTCCGCCGACCGTTGCCAGTTGCTCGTCATCGACATTCAGGAGCGCCTTCTGCCGGCGATGGCCGGCGGCGAGGCGGTGGTGCGCAACAGCGGCATCCTCCTTCAGGCGGCGGCGCTGACCAAGGTGCCGGTCATCGTCACCGAGCAATACCCGAAGGGCCTCGGGCCGACCGTCGCGCCGGTGGCCGCGGCGGCGGCCGGCGGCCGGACGCTGGAGAAGCTGTCGTTCTCGGCGATGCGCGACCAGAAGATCGCCAAGGTTCTCGTCGACGGCCGCAGCAATGGCCGGCCGCAGGTCGTCGTTTGCGGCATCGAGGCCCATGTCTGCGTGCTGCAGACAGCAATCGACCTCAAGGACCGGGGCTTTGACGTCTTCGTCGTCGCCGACGCGATCTCGTCGCGGGCCGAGCATTCGCACGCCATCGCCCTGTCGCGGATGAACGCCGCCGGCGTCGTTCCGGTGACGAGCGAGATGGTCGTCTTCGAATGGGTGGAAGCGGCCGGCAGCGAGACCTTCAAGGCGGCATCGCGGCTCGTCAAATAGCTGCCAGGACAGATCCGGCCAAGGAAAAGGCATCGCCGGGGTGGCGAGTTGCCGGTTGAGGCTCTATCTCTTCAGCGACGCGCCGGACAGGCGCGATACGAATCCGGTTTCAGTCATTTTGGGGGACCATCCATGACTTTCGAACTTCCGAGCCTTCCCTATGCCCGCGACGCGCTGCAGCCGTACATGTCGGCGGAGACTTTCGAGTACCACCTCGACAAGCATCATCAGGCCTATGTGACCAATGCCAACAACCTGATCAAGGGATCGGGCCTTGAGGGCAAGTCGATCGAAGAGATCATGAAGGGCAGCTTCGGCAGCAATCCGGGCCTCTTCAACAATGCCGCGCAGTGCTTCAATCACTCCGAGTTCTGGAAGTCGATGAAGCCGAATGGCGGCGGCAAGGCCGTTCCCGGCGCGCTCGCCAAGGCAATCGATTCCGATCTCGGCGGCTACGACAAGTTCCGCGCCGACTTCATCAATGCCGGCATGACCCAGTTCGGCTCCGGCTGGTGCTGGCTCGCCGTCAAGGACGGCAAGCTCTCCATCATGAAGTCGCCGAACGCGGAGAACCCGGTGGTGCATGGCGCCACGCCGATCGTGACCTGCGACGTGTGGGAGCACGCCTATTACATCGACTATCGCAACGCCCGGCCGAAGTTCCTCGAGGCGTTCGTCGACAACCTGCTGAACTGGGACAACGCGCTCGAGCTTTTCGAGGCGGCGCGCTGATCGGCCGAACATTTCCCGACTCCCGTCCGCCCGGACGGGAGATCAGGACAAGATGAAGAACGACGTCCGGCGGTTCAAAACTGCCGGACGTTTTCTTTTCCCGGATGGATATTCTTGCTGTTCCCGATTTTCGGAAATCATTCGTTAGGCGCCCTGCTCTATGATCCCGGTCAGAAGGGAATGAGAGCCGGTGTCCGAACTTCACGAGAAACTTCACGTCCTGCTGCTGGATGACAACAGGAACTTCCTGTCGATCCTGCGCGCCGTGCTTCGTGATGTCGGCATCCGCAATGTCGCCGAATATGTCTCGCCGACCGAAGCCCTGAAGTATCTCGAACATGCGTCCGTGAACATCGCTTTCGTCGATCTCGTCATGCCGGAGATGAACGGCTTCGAGTTCGCCGACAGGGTGCGCCACTCGTCGGAAACGGCAAACCCGTTCATGCCGATCGTCATGATCACCGGACATGCCGACCGGGCGATCGTCGGGCAGGCGATCAATCACGGCATCGACGAGCTGCTGGTCAAGCCGCTGCGGCCGCGCCATCTGCACGAGCGGCTCAACGCGGTGATCTCCAAGCCGCGCCGCTACATCCGGACGAAATCGGGCTATTTCGGCCCCGACCGACGTCGGCGGCAGGACCCGGAATATCGCGGGCCCGAGCGGCGCCTCGAGGAAAGCGGCCAGACCATCAAGCATCCGGGCGTGGGCGGCCAGATCTTCTCGATGAAACGGCTGCCGGCCACGCGGGCTGAATCGCGCAGCGACGGCATCATGATCATCGATTGACGGCCGCTGCGCCGGGCGTCGCGAGGGCTGCTCAATGGCGGCGATAGCCGCGATAGCCGAGCTCGCAGCCGGCGACACGGGTCGTGTCTGGATAGTCGCTGCGCATCCAGTACAGCCAGTTCCTGCAATCGCGCTCGTTGGTGAAGCAGGCCTCGACCGAGATCGATTCCTCGCACCAGTCGCAGTAGGTGCGCGACTGGCGCCCGCCGGCAAAGCGCCCCCACCAGATCGAATCGGCCGGCGCCTGACGCAGCATCACGCCGCAATCGCCGGGCTCGGGGCGCGGCTTGATGCTGTCGGCGAGCGCTGCTCCCGACAGGAAAAGGATAGATCCGACCACCGCCGCGACGAGTTTCATCGATACACCTGTTCCTTCAGTCGCCCCTCGCCCATAATACATCATCAGCCCTTGACGGCGACACGGCAAAAGAAGGACGCAATGGCGGTTCAGGCATCCTCCCTCAGCGACCTCCTCCTGCCCTGGGCAGGCAAGAGCGAGGATGAGCGGCATCGCTTCGCCGACGCCATCGACATCGTGCGGCTGCCGGCCGGCTTTCAGGCGTTCGCGCCGGGCAGCCCGTGCCAGTCCTATCTCGTCGTTCTGGAAGGCTCGGTGCGGGTGCAGATGCTGTCCGACACGGGCCGGGAAATCCTGCTCTACCGGGTGCATCCGGGCGAGAGCTGCGTCTTGACGACGGCCTGCCTGCTCGGCGACGAAAGCTATCCGGCCGAAGGAGTCGTCGAGACCGAGACGGTCGCGGCCTCCCTGCCGATCAGCCGGTTCCGCAACTTCCTTGCCGAATCGGAGACCTTCCGGAACCAGGTGTTTGCCGGGTTCGGGCGGCGGATTTCCGACATCCTCGCGCGGATGGAAGACGCGGTGTTCCACCGTCTTGATGCGCGCCTTGCCCGCTTTCTCACCGATCAGGCGGTCGATGGCGCGGTCAGCGCCACGCATCAGGACATTGCCGCCGAGCTCGGCACGGCGCGCGAGGTCATCAGCCGGCAGCTCAAGGCATTCGAGCGCGACGAACTCGTTTCCCTGATGCGCGGGCGGATCGAGATCGTCGACCGCCGGCGTCTTCACCAACTGGCAACCACGGTGACTTGATCACAGACACCACCGGCGCGATAGCGTTTGGTCGCCTCGTTATCCAACGCCCCGCCGATGACGCCGGGGCGACAGCAGGAGGTGTCCCCCATGTTTTCTTCCAACGTTGGCGGCGTTGACCGTATCGCCCGCATCATCGTCGGCCTGGCGCTCATCGCGTTCGCCCTGTTCGCGCCGGCGACCATCACCTGGTCGTGGGTCGGCTGGATCGGCGTCGTGCCGATCGTGACCGGCCTGCTCGGCTGGTGCCCGGCCTACATGCCGTTCGGCATCAAGACCTGCCGGGTCAAGTAAGCTTCAGGCGGATCGGCGGCTACTGCGGTTCCCGCTTGCGGGGCAGACGCAGCGAGGCTCGCGAGCCCATCCCGATCTGCCGGAAATGCGCGGCTGCCCGCCCCCACCGGCCGCGCAAGAAAAGACGGCGCATCGCCCGCGATGCGCCGTTTTTCATTGCCGGGGGCTTTCCCGCCGCAGATCAGGTGTCCGGCCCGGGATGTGGATGGGGCATCCGGATGCCGCGTTCCTCGTCCTCGGGCGGATAGGCATCGGCCGTCGCCATCAGCGCGAGGGCGTTGGTGTCGGTCGCGGCATCGCGCATCTTCAGGCGCATCGCCCGCTCGACCCTCGACCTGCGCCAGCCGCGACGCAGCGCCCGGGACCGGCGGCGGGCCAGATAGGGCAGCACCCGCACGATCTGGACGCGCCGGCCGAACCCGCCGATCTCCTCGGCGTAGACCTCGCCGAGCGCGGCGCGCAGGTCGGTGATGCCGTCGACAGCGATTTCGTGAAAGCGGCGCACCGTCACCATCCAGAGCGGGCTGATCAGCAGCGAGATGGCGATGACGGCGATGGCGAGGCGGTAGCCGTCATAGTCCAGCGCGCCGACCTGCCAGCCGGCGGCGGCAAGAACGAAGGAGAACTCGCCGATCTGGGCCATGATGAGGCCGCCGGGGAAGGCCCGCTCCCAGGGCTGGCCGACAAGGCGCAGGAGCGCGATGTTGACGATGGTCTTCGTCACCGTGACGCCGAGGACGAAGGCGAGCACGGAACCGAGATTGGCGAGCAGGTAGTCGAGGTCGATGAGCAGGCCGATGGACAGGAAGAAAACGACCATCAGCACGCTCTGCACCGGCTCGGTGGCGCGGATCGCCTCGACGCGCAGGGTCGACGAGGCGATGACGAGGCCGGCGATGAAGGCGCCATAGGCCGGCGAGAGACCGAAAACGCCGGACAGCGCAGCGGCGCCGAAGCAGAAGGCGATCGAGGCAAGGGCGATGATGTCGACGCGGCCGCGGACGACGTCAGTGAACGGCATCGCGAACTTGCCGCGCCGCACCAGCAGGCGGATGAGCAGGCCGAGGCCGGCAACGGCGACGACGAGCTTGACCAGGACGACGCCCCAGTCGCCGCCATCGCCGGCAAAAGAGGCGACCAGCAGCATCATCGGCACGACGGCGATGTCCTGGGCGACGAGCACGCCGATGGTGATCCGGCCGGTGTGGCTGCGCAGCTCGCCGATTTCCTCGAGCATCTTCATAGCGACGGCGGTCGAGGACAGCGCGACGATGAAGGCAAGGACGACCGCGGCGGCGACCGACCAGCCGAGCATGGCGCGGAACAGGAACGTCACCGCAAGGGCAATGGCGATCTGGGCAAGAGCCGTGATCGCTGCCGGTTTCAGCACCAGCACGAAGGCGCGCAGCGAGATCTCCATGCCGATGAGGAACAGCAGCATGATGACGCCGAGCTCGGCCAGCACGGTGATCGATTCAGTATTGGAAACAAGGCCGAAGCCGGTCGGGCCGAGGACCAGACCGGTCAGGATGTAGCCGACGATCGCCGGCTGGCGCAGATGCATGAACATCAGCCCCAGGAGGACGGCGAGCGTCATGATGACGGCAATGCCGGTCAGGTCGGTGGCATGCTCGGCCAAGGATGTTTCCTCGAAAAGACGATTACGCCTCAGGCGCCCTTTGCGTATTTCCAGTAGAGCGCGCGCGCCCGTTCATAGAGCGGGCCGATCGGCACCGGGCGGTCCTCGATCCGGTTGACCGGCAGAACCTTGGCGTAATTGCCGGTCGAGAAGATCTCGTCGGCCTCCTGGAAATCACGCCAGGACAGCGTCGTCTCCTCGACCGTGACGCCATCGGCGCGCAAAAGCGCGATGACGCGCTGGCGGGTGATGCCGTTGAGGAACGTGCCGTTCGGCGCGGGCGTGCGGACGACGCCATCCTTCGCCATGAACAGGTTGGCGGTGGCCAGCTCGGCGACATTGCCGAGAGCATCGCAGAGCACGGTGTTGTCGAAGCCCAGTTCCTTTGCCGCCATCAGGGCGCGGCCATTGTTCGGATAAAGGCAGCTCGCCTTGGCGTTGACCGGGGCCGATTCGAGGGTCGGGCGGCGATAGCTCGACAGGTTGATCGAAAAGCCGGCCGGCTCCGGCATCGGCACCTCGAAAAGACTCATGCAGAAGCGCGTCGATTCGGCGAGCGGCGGCACGGAGAAATAGCCGCCGGCCTCGGCGAAATAGAGCGGCCGGATATAAAGCGCCGCGTTGGCGTCAAACTTCGCGACGCCTTCGAGCGCGATCGCCACCATATCCCCGGCCGTCATCGTCGGCTTCAGGCCGAGCGCCAGCGCCGAATTGTTGGCGCGGGCGCAATGCAGGTCGAGATCCGGGGTGACGCCCTCGAAGGCGCGGGCGCCATCAAAGACGGTGGAGCCAAGCCAGACGGCATGCGTGCGCACGCCATACAGCGGCACATTGCCCTCATGCCATTCGCCATCAATCCAGGACCAGGTCTTCGACCAGTCGATGCTGTGACCACCCATGTCGCGGCACTCCTTCTCGCGCTTCGTCGACAAGGGATCATGGCCCTTGACCGGCGCAAATGTTCGCTTATTGTTCTATTCGAAGCAGTTTCTGACATCAGGATAAAGCCTGTTGCTACAAGGGGAACCCGCAATGGAGCAACGCCTCAGCATGATCACGCTTGGCGTCGAGGACCTCGGTGCGGCGCGACGGTTCTTCGAGGATGGCCTTGGCTGGCGGCCGGCCGGTTTCGACAGCGATGCGGTCGTCTTCTACGACACCGGCGGGACGGCGCTGGCGCTTTTCGGGCGCCGTGATCTGGCCGCCGATGCCGGCATTCCCGATGACGGCAAGGGTTTTTCCGGGGTCACCATCGCCTGGAACGGCCGCAGCACGGCCGAGGTCGACGCCGCGTTCGAGCGGCGCTCGCGGCTGGCGCCGAGCTGGTGAAAAAGCCGGTGCAAGTCTTCTGGGGCGGCTATTCAGGCTATGTGCGGATTCCGGGCGGGCACCTTCTTGAGATTGCCTTCAATCCGGTCTTTCCGCTCGACGGGAGTGGAAAAATGGTCCTGCCATTGCCCATGACTTGAGCGGTTCGGCTTGACGGGCGGCAAGTTGCGGACTTTCCTTGCGCGTAACTGAAAGATCCCCGCCAAGGAGAGCCGCCGGATGACCTTCTCGGCCTATGTGTTCGATGCCTATGGCACGCTTTTCGACGTTCACGCGGCGGTGCGCCGCCATGCCGAGGCCGTCGGCCCGGACGGCCCGTTGCTGTCGGACATCTGGCGCACCAAGCAGCTCGAATATTCCTGGGTGCGCAGCCTGATGGGCCGCTACCGCGATTTCTGGCAGTTGACCGAGGATGCCCTCGACTTCGCCTTCGACAAGGTGCCGGGCGCCGATCGCGGCACGCGCGACCAGTTGCTGGAGGCCTATCGCCGTCTCGACACCTATCCGGAAGTGGTGCGCGTGTTGCGCACGCTGAAGGACCGCGGCATGCGGCTCGCCATCCTGTCGAACGGATCGCCGGCGATGCTCGCCTCGGCGGTTGCCTCGAACGGCCTCGACACGCTGCTTGACGACGTCTTTTCCGTCGACGAACTGCGGACCTACAAGACCGACGAGCGGGTCTACGAGATGGTAACGACGCGCTACCGGATCTTCCCGGAAGCGGTCTCCTTCCAGTCGTCGAACCGGTTCGATGTCGCCGGTGCCTCGGCCTATGGCTTCCGCACGGTGTGGATCAACCGTACCGGCCTTCCCGACGAGTACAAGGACCTGCCGCCGGCAGCGGTGCTGAACTCGCTCGACGGCCTCATCGCCCTTGCCTGAGCGGGAACGGGAGCGGCGCGATGCATGAGATGTCGCTCGCCGAGAGCATGGTCGAGATCATCGAGGCGGAAGCGGCGCGGCAGCGGTTCGGCCGGGTGAAGACCGTGGTGCTCGAACTTGGCGCACTCGGCCATGTCGACCCGCATGCCATGACATTCTGCTTTGCGGCGGTGACGCGCGGCACGGTCGCCGAAGGCGCGCGGCTCGAAATCGTCGCAATGCCGGGCACCGCCTGGTGCATGGATTGCGCAAAGCCGGTCGAGGTCGCAACCCGCCTCGATGCCTGCCCCTTGTGTGGCGGGCAGGCGCTGCAGGTGACCGGCGGCACCGAGCTGCGCCTCCGCGAGCTCGAGGTGGAGTGAGATGCGCGGGCTACGGTGCGGGAGCGCATTGACCGGCATCGCCGCTCCCTCCCCCTCACCCCGGCCCTCTCCCCCAAGGGGGCGAGGGTGCGTCGCATGCTTGGCAGTCGCATTCGTCCCAGCCAGGTACTTTCTCAAGAGGTAGTGGGCGGCGAGAGCTCGGCACGCCGTTGCAAGGGACGCGGCGTTGCCAGGAAATGCGGCCCAATCCCTCGCCCTTTCAGGGAGAGGGAAGCCGGAGCTTCGCCTTGACGGAACGGCAAAGCGTCAGCGCAGGCCGGGTGAGGGGTCTTTCGGCGCCGCGCACGCTCCATCCGGTGCGATACGCTGGCGCTGTCGCACCCTGCCTGCGAATCGGGCACCCGGTGAGACCTCGCCGGGACCAGGGAAACGGCCCGGCTCTGATCAACATCGCAGATGATTGCCGTTGACCGTGCGCGGTGCCACGATGGCGTGCTTGCCGAACGATGCTGCCGGTTCCAAATAGCCCGTAGCGAACGACAACAAGGCAAAGGCGGGGGAAACATGACTGAGAAACGGTCCGGCGCCGCTCTGCCCGGCTCGATCGACGAAACCGTCACCTTTCTTTCGTCGTCGAATTATGTTGCCGATCGCTCGCTGGCGACCGTCGTATACCTGTCGCTGAAGCTCGGCCGGCCGTTGTTCCTCGAGGGCGAGGCCGGCGTCGGCAAGACCGAGGTCGCCAAGGTTCTGGCCAATGTGCTCGGCCGGCGACTCATTCGCCTGCAGTGCTATGAGGGCCTCGACGTTTCGCAGGCGGTCTACGAGTGGAACTATGCCGGCCAGATGATCGAGATCCGGCTGGCCGAAGCGCCCACTGCACGTCGATCTTCAGGAACACCTTGTCGCCGGGCCGCACGAAGTCGTCAAAGACGGCATCGAGGGCGACGACCGGCACGGTCTCGGTCGCAACGAGACTGCGGCCCTTCTCGGCGGCGGCTTCGGGCACGAAATCGTGGATCGAGGACAGGCTGTCGTCGCCGTAGATGCGAATCGTGACGGAGGACGAGCCGGCGCCGACGGCGGCCGGCGGATAGATCGTCCAGCCGGCGTCGCGCGCCGCCGCGGCGGTCAGGATCGCATGCGGGCCGGACAGCGGCGCTCGAAGGAGACGATGCGGCCGGCATAGCCGGCACTGCGCAGCCGTTCGGCATACTGGCCGCGATTGGCGCCGACATCGAAGACGAGGGTGATGCCCGCCTCGTTGATGAGATGGACGAGGTTCCTCGTCTCGAACGGCGGAAACCATCTGGCGAGCGTCTTGCGCTTCGGAAACGGCAGGAATTTCCGAAGCGACTTTTTCAGCTTGCCCATGTCATTCCCCCGCCGACGGCGCGCCGCGCCAGAATCTGGCCGGGTCGCCTGCCCCTTACGCCCGATATTACTCGGCGGCGCTTTTCTCGCCATAGCCAAGACGCCGTTCAGCTCGACAAGGAGCTTGCCGGCGGCTTCGGCGATGACGGTGCCGGGCGGGAAGATGGCCGAGGCGCCGGCGGCATAGAGGGCGTCATAGTCCTGCGGCGGGACGACGCCGCCGACGACGATCATGATATCGGGACGGCCCTGCGCCTCCAGCTCGGCCTTCAGCTCCGGCACCAGCGTCAGATGGCCGGCGGCGAGCGAGGAAACGCCGACGATGTGGACGTCGTTCTCGACCGCCTGGCGGGCGGCCTCGGCCGGGGTCGCAAAGAGCGGACCGATATCGACGTCGAAGCCGAGATCGGCAAAGGCGCTGGCAATGACCTTCTGGCCGCGGTCGTGGCCGTCCTGGCCCATCTTGGCGACGAGCAGGCGCGGCCGGCGGCCATCGTTTTCCTCGAAGGTCTCGACGGCGGCGAGAACCTTGTTGACGGCATCGCTCATCGTGCCGACCTCCCGCTTGTAGACGCCGGAGATCGCGCGGATCTCGGCGGTGTGGCGACCGAACACGCGCTCCATCGCCTCGGTGATCTCGCCGACGGTCGCCTTGGCGCGGGCGGCCTTGATCGACAGGTCGAGCAGGTTGCCGGTGCCGCTCGAGGCCGCATCGGTGAGGGCGGCAAGGGCCGAGGCCACCGCCGCCGGGTCGCGCTCGGCGCGCAGGCGCTCCAGCTTCTCGATCTGGCGGGCGCGGACGGCGGAATTGTCGACCTTCAGCACGTCGATCTGGGCTTCGCTCGTCGGACGGTACTTGTTGACGCCGACCACGGTCTGGCGGCCGCTGTCGATGCGGGCCTGGGTCTTGGCCGCCGCCTCCTCGATGCGCAGCTTCGGAATGCCCTTCTCGATCGCCTTGGCCATGCCGCCGAGGCTCTCGACCTCGGCGATGTGCTCGAGCGCCTTCATGGCGAGATCGTTGGTCAGGCGCTCCAGATACCAGGAACCGCCCCAGGGATCGATGACCCGGCTGGTGCCGGATTCCTGCTGCAGGACGATCTGGGTGTTGCGGGCGATGCGGGCCGAGAAGTCGGTCGGCAGGGCGAGCGCCTCGTCGAGGGCGTTGGTGTGCAGCGACTGGGTATGGCCCTGGGTCGCGGCCATCGCCTCGACGGCGGTGCGCACGACGTTGTTGAAGACGTCCTGGGCGGTCAGCGACCAGCCGCTGGTCTGGCAATGGGTGCGCAGCGACAGCGACTTGGCGTTCTTCGGCGCGAAGTTCTCCTTGACGAGCTTGGCCCAGATCAGGCGCGCGGCGCGCATCTTGGCGACTTCCATGAAGAAGTTCATGCCGATCGCCCAGAAGAACGACAGACGCGGCGCGAAGGCGTCGACGTCGAGGCCGGCGGCGATGCCGGCGCGGATGTACTCAATGCCGTCGGCGATGGTGTAGGCGAGCTCGAGGTCGGCCGTCGCGCCGGCTTCCTGCATGTGGTAGCCGGAAATCGAGATCGAGTTGAACTTCGGCATATGGCTGGAAGTGAAGGCGAAGATGTCCGAGATGACCCGCATCGAGGGCGCCGGCGGGTAGATGTAGGTGTTGCGGACCATGAACTCCTTCAGAATGTCGTTCTGAATGGTTCCAGCCAGCTTCTCGTGGGGAACGCCCTGCTCCTCGGCGGCAACGATGTAGAGCGCCATGACCGGCAGCACGGCGCCGTTCATCGTCATCGACACACTCATCTGGTCGAGCGGGATGCCGTCGAACAGGGTGCGCATGTCGTAGATCGAGTCGATCGCGACGCCGGCCATGCCGACATCGCCCTTGACGCGCGGATTGTCGGAATCATAGCCGCGATGGGTCGCCAGATCGAAGGCGATGGAGAGGCCCTTCTGGCCGGCGGCAAGGTTGCGCCGGTAAAAGGCGTTCGAGTCCTCGGCCGTCGAGAAACCGGCGTACTGACGGATGGTCCAGGGCTGCTGGACGTACATCGTCGGGTAGGGGCCGCGCAGGAACGGGGCAAGGCCCGGCCAGCCGGTGAGGAAATCGAGGCCGTCGCGGTCGGCGGCGGCATAGGCCGGCTTGACCGGAATGCCCTCGGGCGTCACCCAGGCTTCGGCGGCGGCTTCCGGCGCGGCGCCGGGCGCTGCGGCGAAGTCGATCTTGCTGAAATCGGGAATGCGGCTCATCGATTTCACTCTCTCGTCAATTGGCGTTCGGCCGGCCGGCGCTTCAGCGCTCAGGCAGCGGCAACCGTCTCATGGGCACGCGACAGGATGTCGAGGACGTTGGCACCGACATAGACATAGGTACCGACGCCAGCCTCGTTCAGCGCCGCCTCGAGCTCGCCGGGGCGCCCGGCGAGGAACACGTGGCGGGCACCGGCAGCCTTGAGCGCTGCCGCGGCCTTCGCGCCGTCGTCGGCATAGACCGCGTCGCTGGAGCAGATGCAGGCAAGACCGGCACCACTGTCGCGGAAGGCGGCGACAAGGTCGTCGAGGCTGGCGAACTCATTGCCCCCGGCCGAGGCAAAGCCGCCAGCGGCAAAGAAGTTGCGGGCGAAGGTGACGCGCGCCGTGAACGCTGCGACGCGGCCGAGCGTTGCGAGGAACACCTTCGGGGCACCGCCTTTCGCGGCAAGCGCGTCGGCGCGGTCGCGCAGCGCCTCGAACGCCTCGGCGACGCGGTGGGCCGGCAGGGCCTCGACGCGATCGGGACCGGCGGCAACCGGGGCAGCGGGCGCGGCAAAGTCAAGCACATCGACCGGCGCACCGGCGAGATCGGGGAACTCGCTGGTGCCGGTGATCGGCTCGCGGCGGGTGGCGACGGCGGCAAGGCGCGCGGCCTTGACCTTGTCGATCGCCGCCTTCAGCGAACCCGATCGAAGTGCGGCGGCAAGACCGCCCTCGGCCTCGATGCCCTGCAGCACGCCCCAGGCAGCGGCGGCGAGCTCGTTGGTGAAGCTGTCGACATAGCCCGAGCCGGCGGCCGGATCGGCGACGCGGCCAAGGCTCGATTCCTCGATCAGCACGGTCTGGGTGTTGCGGGCAAGGCGCCGGGCGAAGGCGTCCGGCAGGCCGAGCGCGGCGGTGAACGGCAGCACGCCGACACTGTCGGCGCCACCGACGCCGGCGGCGAAGCAGGCGATCGTTGCGCGCAGGGAATTCACATACGGGTCGCGGCGGGTCATCATCCGCCATGCGGTCTCGGCATGCAGCGCCAGCGGCAGCGGCGGCAGGCCGCAGCTCTCGACGATGCGGTTCCAGACGAGGCGCATGGCACGCAGCTTGGCGATGGTCGCGAACTGGTCGGCATCGGCGGCAAGGGTGATGCCGATGCGGGCGAGCGCCTCGGCCGGCTCGAGGCCGGCGGCCTCGAAGGCGCGCAGGCAGGCGATGACGGCAGCGGCAGCGGCAGCGATTTCCTGCGCCTCGGAGGCACCGGCGGCATGCCAGACGCGGCCGTCTGCGGCGACCACCCGGCCCTTGACGCCACGGGCGGCGAATTCACGGGCAAGGCCGACAATCGTCGCCATGTCGGCGGCAATGTCGCCAGCGCCAGTCGCAGCGAGGCGGGCGAGCGGATCGTCGACGAAGGCAATGTCGAGGCCGGCGGGATCGACACCGGCTGCGGCGCAGCGGTCGAACAGCAGGCCGGCGAGCGCGGCACCCGAGGCGCCGGCATCGAAGCGCAGGGCGATGGCATCGAGCGCGACATCGGCGAAAACGCGGGCGAAGGCCTCGGCATCGGCGATGGCGACACCGGCGCCGCGCGCCGCGACGGCACCCGGCAGCACGATTTCGAGACCGGTCGCGCCGCCCTCCAGATCGGTCAGAAGCTGGGCATTGGCCGCCGCCGGATCGGGAATATCGACGCGCTGTATCACCTGCCAGGCAGCAGCGGCGGGACGGCCGGCGACGAACAAGCCGTCGGCGTCCTGCGGATACAGCGGCTGCACGGCAATTTCGTCGCGGGTCCGGGAGACGAGCTTCTTTTCGAAGGAGCCGCCAGCCAGGGATTTCTCGACAAGACGCTTCCAGTCATCCTCGGCCTGCGCCGGAAAAATACCCGACAGCGACAGTTCTTGATCCGTCATCTGGTCTTTCGCGCAAACGCGCCCTTTGCTGAAATACTACTGAAACCGGTTGTAACGGCAGGACTTGCGGGCGGCAAGCTCGCCGATGGACGGAACGGACGCCGTTGCCGGAACCTTGCGTCACCCGGCAGAGATTTGCCGAAATACAATTCTAGATTGAAGATGAAATTCTGCCAGAATAGGTTCATGCACTACGGTTTTACGCGTCAACTTCAACAGCCGAAGGTCTACCGCGACGCTTTTTCGCGCCCCATCTTGCGACCTTTCGGCCCCCTGTTAAGTTTAACCGGCTTTTTTTCGTTGACCTGTCAGTTTCCACAATTGAATTGGTACCGGGGCTGTCGATAGCTGATCGACGGGACAAAAAGTCAGAGGGGGCGGAGCGCGAAGGCGTATCCGCGGGGTATGATATTCGACGACGTCGCGGGCATAACAAGTCTCGCCGACCGGGAACGGATTCTCGATCGCATGATCGAGATGTTCCGATCCTGGGGGGCGGATTTCCAGATGGTCGCGGGCTTGCCTTTGCCCGGCAGACCGATCGAGCCGCTCATCCTGCGCAGCAACTGGCCGGAAGGGCCGCAGGCTGTCGTCTGGGCGGACCCGCTGCTGCGCCAGTGCCTGACGAGCCACCGGCCATTCCAGTGGTCATCCAAGACCAAGGGCGAAGAGGTCCGCGGGTCGGCGCTGTTTGCCGCGCTCGGCCATGGCGAGGCGGCATCGGTCTGCGCCTTTCCGATCCACACGCTGTCGCCGTATCAGGCCTGC
>JAWKVW010000033.1:0-35102 GCA_041397845.1 Hyphomicrobiales bacterium
CAAGCAACGCCCTCTCCGAGCAGTCGATCCGGCTCTCCAGGGAGATCACCCAGTTCCTCTATGAACTGCGCACCGGGCCGCTCAACCGGCGCAAGGGTCAGGACCCGAACTACAAGGGGCCTGAGCGCCGCAAGAATCCGCAGTGACGCGAAAGGGCGTCGCTGACGATCGCCGGGCGCTCCCCCCACCCCGGCGCACTGTCCCGGCGGTGGCGCAAGGACGCTGCCGCCGGGCAATCTTTTCGCCGTGAAGGAGGTGCTATCATGGTGCCGATCGCCGGCCTGCGATGGCCGGTGCCATAAGCCCGGAGCCATCGGCATGCAGCCCCAGTTCGACCAGTTGCTCGACCATATCCGCCAGCTCGAGGATGAACTCGAAGACGAGTTCGAGCGCCGTCGCGACGACTTCGTCTCAAGACTGGAAAACGGCAGGGTGACGTTCGAGGCCGAGGTGCGCCGCCGCCATCGCGAGCTGAAGGCGCGCCTTGCGCCCTATCTGCTGGGCGTGCGGCCGCTGGTCCTTGTAACGGCGCCCGTCATCTACAGCCTGATCGTGCCCTTCGCGCTGCTCGATCTCTTCGTCACCGTCTATCAGGCGGCCTGCTTCCCGGTCTATGGCATCGACAAGGTGTCGCGCCGGGACTTCATCGTCATCGACCGCCACCTGCTCGGCTACCTCAACGCCATCGAGAAGCTGAACTGCGTCTATTGCTCCTATGCCAACGGCCTCGTCGGCTATGTTCGCGAGATCGCGGCGCGCACCGAGCAATACTGGTGCCCGATCAAGCATGCCCGCCGCGTCGCCGGCGCTCATCCGCGCTATCCGAAGTTCTTCGACTATGGCGACGCCGAGCGCTACCACGACGACCTCGAGGAAATGCGCGGCGCCATCGCGCCGGCCGATCGGCGCAGCGGGAAGGGCTGACCGCCGGCGGCGAAGTCCCGTCGCGGCCGCGCGCCCCCGGTCAGACCTCGTGCATGTAGAGCTTGTAGTCGAGCTCGCTGACCGTGCGTGCGACCCGCAGGTATTCGGCCCGCTTGATCGCGGTGAAGGTGCGGTGCAGGTCCTCGCCGAGTGCCGACTTCAGGAAGTCTGACGCCTCCGCCATTTCGATCGCCGCCCGCCAGCCGCCGGGCATGGCCGAGGATGCCGCCGCTGTCGCCTCATAGCCGTTGCCGGTGACTTCCGCGCCCGGGTCGATCCCGTTTTCAAGTCCGTGCCGGATGCCGGCAAGGATGGTTGCCGCGACGAGATAGGGGTTGGCGTCGACGCCGGACGGCCGGTGCTCGATACGCCGGGCCTTGACCGGCCCTTCCGGCACGCGCAGGGCGACCGAACGGTTGTTGACGCCCCAGGTCGGCGCGATCGGCGCATAGGACTGCGACACGAACCGGCGCCAGGAATTGGCATGCGGGGCAAAGACCAGCATCGACTCGGCCATCGTGTCCTTGAGGCCGCCGAGCGCGTGGAGAATGGCCGGCGTATAGGTGCCGGGGCTCTGCTCGGAAAAGACATTGCCGCCGGCCGCGTCGAGCAGAGACACATGGAAATGCATGCCCGAGCCGGCATACCCCTCGATCGGCTTGGCCATGAAGCAGGCCGTGACGCCGTGCCGCCGCGCCGCCTGCCGCACCAGCCGCTTGATCCGGATGAGATCGCCGGCCGCCTGCATCACGTCCTCGCGATAGTGCAGCGTCAGCTCGTACTGGCCCGGCGCATATTCCGAGATCAGCGTCTCGAGCGGCACGCCCGCCGCCTTCGCCGCCGCATAGACGTCGTTGAACAGCGGTTCCATGCCGTGCAGGTGGTCGACCGAATAGACCTCGGTCTTGTCGCTGCGCCGCCCGTCGAGCACGGCCGCCGCCGCCCGCACCCGGCCCTCGCTGTCCCGCGCGTTGTCGAGGAGGAAGAACTCGAGCTCGAACGCCGCCGCGGCGCGGTAGCCCATCTTGTCGAGCGCCGCGACCTGCCGGTCGAGCGCATGGCGCGGATCGCTGGTCATCGGCGTGCCGTCGAGCAGGTACATCGACAGGAACACCTCGGCCCGGGGCGGATGGGTGCCGTGGAGCGGCACCAGCGTGCCCGGCACCGGCCAGGCCTTCAGGTCGCCGTCGCCCGAGTCCCAGATGAGCCCGGTCTCGTGCACGTCCTCGCCGGTGATGTCGAGGCCGAGGATCGAAATCGGCATGTGCCGGCCGGACTCGTAGAGCGACATCAGTTCGTGCCGGCGGATGATCTTGCCGCGGCCGATGCCGTTGGAATCGATGAGCACGATATCGACAGCCTCGATTTCCGGATGGGCATCGAGGAAGGCGCGGGCCTCGTCGGGAGAGGCGCCGGAAGGGCTGGTCATTCTGTTTGTCCGTTCAGGCTGTCAGGAAGTCGACGATATCGCCAAAGGCGAGAACGAGGTCGTCCACCTGCCGTTTCTTCGTCACGGGTGAAATCAGCATCATGTTGTGGAACGGCGCGATCAGCGCGCCGCGGGCGACGAGCGCCGTGTGGATCGCCGCCTCGAGGTCCGGCGCGTGTGCCGCCTCGGCCTCGGTGCCGTTCTTCAGCGGCCCGGGCGCGCAGATGAACTCGACCCGCGCACCGACGCGGACCACATGCCAGGGCAGGCCGGACCGCCGGATCGCCTTGTCGAGGCCCTTCTCCAGCCGCGCCGCGAGCTTTTCCATATGCACATGGTTCTTCGTCGTCATCACCTCGGCAAGGTTCGCCCGCATCGCCGCGAACTGCAGCGGATTGGCCGAAAGCGTCGTGCCCATCCCCGAATGGCCGGCGTCGCGCCCCCGGTCATAGTCGGCAAAGCGCCGCGCCACTTCCGCCGAAACGCCCCAGACGCTCGCCGCAAGGCCGCCCGCGACCGGCTTGCCGAGAACGAAGATGTCCGGCTCGAGACCGTGCACGCGGCTGTAGCCGCCAAAACCGCTCGAGATCGTGTGCGTCTCGTCGATGACGAGCAGCGTCCCGGTCTCCCGCGTCAGGCGCCGAAGCTGCGCATGAAAGCCGGGCTCCGGCAGCACCATGCAGGAATTGGTGAGCACCGGCTCGGAAAGGACGCAGGCGACGTCCCGGTCGGCGAGCGCCGCCTCGAGCGCCGCAAGGTCGTTGAACTCGACGACCTTCGTCGTCGCCACCGGGTCGTTCGCCATGCCGACAAGGCCGGGCCGCGCCTCGGCTGCCCCGTCCCGGAGGCGCACGAAGGTCTCGTCGACCGTGCCATGGTAGCAGCCGTTGAAGACGAGGATCTTGCGCCGGCCGGTGACCGCCCGCGCCAGTTTCAGCGCAAAGCGGTTGGCGTCCGTCGCCGTCGTCGCGATCTGCCATTTAAAGGGACCAAAGATGTCGGTGAGCAAACCGCCGACGGCGATCGCGTCCTCCGTCGGCAGCATGTAGGTGAGGCCGTGTTTTGCCTGATGCCGGATGGCCTTGGCCACCGGCTTCGGCGAATGGCCGAACATCGAGGCGGTATCGCCAAGGCAGAAATCATCGAGCGAATTGCCGTCGATATCGAGAATGCGGGCCTTCTTCGCCGTCTCGACGAGCATCGGGAACGGCATCGGCCAGTCCCGCATCCAGTGCATCGGAACGCCGCCGAGGAAGCCGCATTCGCCGCGCGCTGCCGCTGCCGATTTCGGCCGCGCTGCCGCATAGGCCGCCTCGGCCTCGCCGCGCAACAGGTTGAGCCGCTCGGCGGAAACGCCGCGCATGAAATCGGTACCGGACATTGCTGACATGACGACCTTTAAGGGAAGGGCGGGGCAATGGCGCTGAAGGTATTCAGGAAACGGGCCCGGTGCAATCTGGACGACCAAGGAAAGCAGGACAGATGGACGGTGAAGCTGGGTGCACCGCAAGTGGCAGGGCGAGGGCAAGGGAGCGCTTGCGCCTTCTCATCCATGAAGGCTGCATCCGGCGGTTCATCTGGCAGATAGTCGGCGCTGTCGATCGGCTGCTGGGCGAGGTGGTTTAGCGCCCGCCCGCTGACCGCGCCTTTGCCGAGGAAATCGCTGCCTCGATGAGCGCCAGCGCCCGGCGCGGGTCCTCGAAGACGAGGCGGATCGGCAGGGTCGCGGTCCGTTCGGCAAAGGCCCTGCCGCGCGGTCCGCAGGCGGCGAGGCGGACGATGTCCTTTTCCGTGGTGATCGGCATCAGGCCGCGCGCCTCGGCCGCCTCGAGCGCCACGACCTCGGCCGCGGTGAAGCGGTGGTGGTCGGCAAAAGCGTAGGTCTCGACCAGCTTGCCGCCGAGGTCCGCAAGCGTTGCGAAGAACTTCGCCGGCCGGCCGATGCCGGCAAAGGCGACGAGGCGCCGGTCGGCGATGTCCGGCGCCGACACCGGGGCGACATTGGCCCGGATCACCGGCTTGCCGCGCCGGGCAGCGGCCTGCGCCGCCGCCGCGCCGGCATCTCCCGTCCCGACGACGACGACTGCGGCGGTCCGGTTCATTTGTTCGGCGAGCGGCGCCCGCAGCGGCCCCGCCGGCATCACCCGGCTGTTGCCAAGCCCGCGCCCGGCATCGACGACGACGATGTTGACGTCTTTCTCGAGCGAGCCGTTCTGAAAGCCGTCATCCATGATGATGAGATCGGCGCCGGCTTCGACTGCGAGCTTTGCGCCGGCGACCCGGTCATGCGCCTTCACGGTCGGGGCGATGCGCGCGAGGAGCAGCGGTTCGTCGCCGACCTCTGCCGGCGTATGCCGGAGCGGGTCGACAAGCACCGGTCCGCCGAGCCGCCCGCCATAGCCGCGCGTCAGGAAAAAGGGCTTGCGCCCCAGCTCGCCGATCGCGAGTTCGGCCAGCGCCAGGGCGAGCGGCGTCTTGCCGGCCCCGCCGGCGATGAAATTGCCGACGCAGATGACCGGTACGGGCACGGTTGCCCCGCGCGCCGCCATTCGCCGCCCGGCGATCTTGCCGACGATCGCGCCAAACGGTGCAAGCAGCAGCGACAGCGCCGCGCCGCCAAGGCTTCCCCCCCACCAGAACTCAGGCGCCTTCATCTCACCCCCGTCCCTCGAGGCGGGTTTGCAGGGCGAGCGGCGTCAGGAATGGCTGCAGCGCCTCGACGGTCCGCTCGAGCGCGCCGAGAAACGGCTCGAGGCCCTTGGCGCCGGCAAGGCTACGCCGCTTCTGCTCGTCCGGATGGACGAACAGGCTGCCGGCGGCCTTTGCCAACTGCTCCGGCGTCTCCACCATGATCGCGCCTCCCGTGCCGTCGAGGCTCCTGTAGACCTCGTCGAAATTATGCACATGGGGGCCGTGCAGCACCACCGTCGCCAGCTTGGCCGGCTCGATCGGGTTCTGCCCGCCGTGCGGAATGAAGGAGCCGCCGACGAAGGCGACCGGCACCAGCCGGTAGAAGAGGCCGAGTTCGCCGATCGTGTCGGCGACGTAGATGTCGGTTTCCGCCTCGATTGTCTCGCTTGCCGAGCGCAGCCGCGTCTTCAGGCCGATCTCGTCGGCAATGCCGGCCACCTCGCCGCCGCGATGCGGATGCCGCGGCGCGACGATGGTCAGCAGCGAGGGCAGGTGCTTGCGCAGCGCCCGGTGCACCCGGAGGATGGTTGCCTCCTCGCCGGGATGGGTGCTCGCCGCCAGCCAGACATGCCGCGCCCCGATCTCCCCGGCCAGCGCCGAAAGAGCGGCTTCGTCCGCGTCCGGCGGCGGCACGTCGTATTTGATGTTGCCGCTGATGCCGACGCGCGGCGCGCCGAGCGCCAGGAACCGGTCGCCGTCCGACCCCGTCTGGGCAAGGCAGAGCGACAGCCCGCCGAGCAGCTCCTCGATCGCCCCGCGGCTCTTCTGCCAGCGCCGGTAGGAGCGCTCCGACATGCGGCCGTTGACGAGCACCTGCGGAATCGAGCGGCGGCGAAGGCCGGCCGTGATCGACGGCCAGATTTCCGATTCAACGAAGATCGCAAGGTCCGGCCGCCAGTGATCGAGGAACCGGTCGACGAACGGCACGAAGTCGAGCGGCACATACTGGTGGATGACGCCCTCGCCGACGCGCTCGGCGGCAAGCTTGGCCGAGGTTCGTGTGCCCGTCGTCAGCAGCACCATCGGTCCGGCCTCGCGGATGCGCTCGATCAGCGGCAGCACGGCGAGCGTCTCGCCGACGCTTGCCCCGTGCACCCAGATCAGCGGCCCGTCCGGGCGCTCGCTCGAGGGGTGGCCGAGCCGCTCGTCCCGCCGCTCCGGGTCTTCCTTGCCGCGCTGGATGCGCCGGGCGAGGATGAGGCTTGCCGTCGGCGCGAGCACGCGGCCGGCGGTGCGGTAGGCGCCGAGGATGAGGCTGTTACGCATGGGCCGGCGCATCCTTTCCGTCGGCGATCGCCCGGGCCCGATCGGTGACGCGGTTCAGCGCGACTTCGATCTCCCGCCGCTTGGCCTCGATTTCGGCTTCGTCGGCATCGCCATCGACATAGATCGGGTCGCCGGCGACGAACACCGTGCGCCCGAAAGGCAGGTTGATGCTTGCCTTGTCCCAGGTGTCGAGATCAATCCGTGGATTGCTGGAGAAGCAGACCGGCACCACCGGCCGGCCGGAATGCTTGGCGAGCAGCACGATGCCGTCGCCGGCAATGCGGCCGCGTTTCGGCACGTCCGCCGTCATCGAGACGGAAACGCCGCTCTCCAGCAGCTTCAGCATGTTGAGAAAGCCCGCCGCGCCGCCCTTGGCCTTGCCCTTGTGGCTGCCCGAGCCGCGCAGGACGCCCATGCCGAGCTGGCGCGCCGCGACCGCGTTGATCTCGCCATCGCCATGCCTGGAAATCAGCACGCGGATGTCGTGGTCGGGCCGGCGGGCGAAGGGAACCATGAAATGCTGGCCGTGCCAGAAGGTGATGATGAAGGGAATGTGCGCGCCGATCCGCTCGTAAGGGTCGGCCGGCTCGCTCGTATGGCGGCTCGTCCACCAGACGAACTTCAGGGCAAATGCCAGAAACGACCCGATCGCCGTCTGCACGAACTGCGTTCGACCGAGTCGCTTCAGCATGCTGTCATCCGCGTTGGTCGCGGACCTTTCTTATTCGGCGGTCAGCTCGGGATGGTCCGGATCGAGCAGCCGGTGCAGATGCACGATGAAATAGCGCATGTGCGCATTGTCGACGGTCGAGTGCGCCTTCGACTTCCAGACCTCGAAGGCCTTGGCGTAGCTCGGATAGATGCCGACGAAATCGAGATGATCGAGATCGCGGAAGTGCAGACGGTCGAGCGTCGTCAGCTCGCCGCCGAAAACAAGATGGAGAAGCTGCTTCTCGGGGGCTTTCGCAGTCAAGGTCGAACCTCCGGGTCCTTCCGCCGGTGCGCCGGCGCGGGTGGATTGGGGGGCGCCGCCAAAAACGGGGCGGCTGGTCGTCTCTCCGCGGGCGGGCCGGCTTTTCGCGCCGGCTTCTGGTTCAGCAATATGCCCGGACGACAGAGACTGTCGAGCCGGATTCCATATCGCCTGGGCATTGTCTACAGATACGGCTGTCATTCCTTCGTCGGCAGGCCGTCCGCGACGCGCTGCAGGAGCTGGGAATGCAGCCTCCCTCCGGCCGCGACGAGGACGTCGTGGCGCGGCTCCGGCGCGTTGTAGCGCGGCCGCTCGCCGGCAAGCGTCGTCAGGTGGCCGCCCGCTTCGTGCACCAAAAGATCGGCCGCCGCAAGGTCCCAGTCATGCGCGCCCGGCCGGGCAAACGCGCCGTCGAGGTCCCCGGCCGCGACCATCGCGAACCGCAGCGCCAGCGAGTAGATCCAGGGAACGTTGATTGCGCCGACAAGCTGCAGTCGCGGCGCGGCGATGAACTTCTTCGGGCCGGCAAGGCGCGCGCCGGAAAACTCCGCCCGTCCAGAGGCGCGGACGGGCGCGCCGTCGCGCTTCGTGCCGGTGCCGGTCTCGGCGGTGAAAAGCGTGCCCGTCGAGGGGTTGAGCAGCGCCGCGACCACCGGCAGCCCGTCCTCGACCACGGCGACGCTGATCGTCCATTGCGGCACCCGCTCGACGAAGGCCCGCGTGCCGTCGATCGGGTCGACGACGAACAGCCGCCGTCGCTGCAGCCGCTCCGGCGTGTCGGCCGTCTCCTCCGACAGCCAGCCATAATCCGGCCTTGCCCGTGTCAGCCGCTCGCGCAGCAGGTCGTCAACGGCGATGTCCGCTTCGGTCACCGGCGACTGGTTGCCCTTCGTCCAGCTCCGCGCGCCTTTCTCGTAATAGTCGAGCGCCACCCGGCCGGCGTCCGCCACCGCCTCGGCGACAAGCCGCGCGTCCTCGGCAAGCCGCGCCGGGTCGATTGCGCTGGTTCCTGCCTCACTGGCCGGCAATGGTCATGCCCTCGATGGCAATGGTCGGCGCGTCGACGCCATAGCGGAACGTGAGGTCATTCGCCGGCTCGAGCCGCGCGAACATCTCGGCAAGATTGCTCGCGACCGTGATCTCGGACACCGGATAGGCGATCTCGCCGTTTTCGATCCAGAAGCCGGCAACGCCGCGGCTGTAGTCGCCGGTGACGAGGTCGACGCCATGGCCGATGAGGTCGGTGACATAGAGGCCGGATGTGATCTCGCTGATGATTTCGGCCGGCGAGCGGCGGCCGGGCTTCAGATGGAGATTGGTCGAGGCAGGCGAGGGGGCCCCGCCCGTGCCGCGCCGCGCCCGTCCATTGCTGGCAAGGCCAAGCTCGCGTGCGGTTGCCGTGTCGAGCAGCCATTCGGCAAGAACGCCGTCCGAGACAAGCTCCATCGCGCCGCCGGACAGGCCCTCGCCGTCGAACGGTGCCGACCGGAGGCCGCGCTTGCGCAGTGGGTCGTCGACGATGGTGATGCCGTCGCGGAACACCTTCTCGCCGCGCCGGTCCTTCAGGAAGCTTGTGCCGCGCGCCACCGACGCGCCGTTCGCCGCCGAGGCGAGGTGCGAGATGAGGCTGCCGGCCGAGCGCGGCTCGAAGACGACGGTCGCCGTCTGGCTCTGCACCTTGCGCGGATTGAGGCGCTTGACCGCCCGCTCGCCGGCCTGCCGGCCGATCGAAGCCGCATCCGCAAGGTCGCCGCGGTGCCGGGCGCTGGAATAGTCGTAGTCGCGCTCCATGCCGGTTCCGGTGCCGGCAAGCGCCGTCGCCGAGATGCCGTGCCCGGAAGCAAGGTACTGGCCGGAAAAGCCGGTCGAGGTGACAAGGACGAGGCCGCCGAGCCGCCAGCTCGCCGAGGCGCCGCCCGAATTGCTGACGCCGGCAACCGCGAGCGCCGCTTCTTCGGCCGCGAGCGCCGCCTCGGTCAGCGACTGCGCGTTCGGGGCGACATTGTCGACGAGGTCGAGGTCGGCGATGTCGCGCACCAGCCGCTCCGGATCGGCAAGGCCGGCATAGGCATCTTCCGGCGCCACCCGCGCCATCGCCACGGCCCGCTCGGCCAGCGCCACCGGGTCGCTCGCCATGTTGGTCGAAACCGTCGCCGGCCGCTTGCCGACAAAGACGCGAAGGCCGATCGAGTCCTCTTCCGCCCGCTCGGTCTCCTCGACCTTGCCGAGCCGCACCTCGACGGCAAGCGACACCGAGCGCAGCGCCACCGCGTCGGCGGTGTCGGCTCCCGCCGCCTGCGCCGCCCTGACGAGCGCCTCGGCCTTGGCCTGCAGTTCCGACTGGTCGAAAGGTTCGCTCATCGCATCGCAATCCTGAGTGTCCGGATGATTTGCTTCTGTTTAGGGGGGCAAGGCCTCCGGGGCAAGGCGGCGCTGCCCATGACGGCGATGCCACGGCGCCCCGCGGGTTAATGAAGTCCTGCGCTTACGGTTCAATAACTCTTTCAGAAATCAGGAAAATTTAACCCAGTCTCTTAAGCGGGCGCCAAGTACTCCGTGTCATTCTTTGCCCATAACGCGAGACCCAAAAACAAATGACGGGTCGGCGAGGGAGACGAATACGTGAGGCGTCAAGCAACACTGAGCGGGCTCGAACCCGCCTGGACCGGCCGCAGCCTGCGGCTCGATCCGACCGATCTGCCCGCGCGGTTCCGGATACCGCTCCCCGGTCCGGACGCGCGGGCGGTACGGCTCACCGACGTCGAGATCGATCGCGTCTCGACGGTGATGTACCGCGAGGTCGCCGGCGGCATTCCGGTGCGCGTCTCGGTGCCGCTGTCGGACTATCGCGGCGTTTCCATCCGCTTTCGCGTTCCCGAGACGGGCACCGAGCCGGAAATCGTGCTGGAGCTGCTCCACGCCGACCCGGCCCTGACCGTTCCGCTGGCGATTGCCAGCGACATGGACGACATCATCGCCGACTGGCGCATCTGGGGCCGCGAGCTGTCGCTGCCGCTGATCACCGTCGACGAGGCCGGCACCACCACCGTCGTCTCCGGCCGCTTCGGCCGCCTGACCTCGGCCCGGCCCGTGCCGCGCCGCTTCTATTCGCTGATCGCCGATCGTCGGCCGCGCTTTCTCGTGCGCCGCAAGGTTGGTTCACGCCAGCTCGGCCCGGTCTGCACCGGCCACGAGATGATTGCCCGGCGCTGAGGCCTTACATCGCCCGCGTCAGCGTATCGCCGACGAGCCCGAGGAAGATGATCCAGCCGAACGCCTTGTTCGACTTGAAGAGGGCAAGGCAATTGTCGGCGTTGTCGATGTCGAGGCGCCGGATCTGCCAGCCGAAATGCGCCGCCCCGATCGCGAGCGCGACGTAGAAGACGCCGACCACCCCCGCGCCGAAGCCGGCCGCCGCGAACAGCAGGATCGCGCCGAAATAGAACGCCGCGACAATCGGCTTGGTACGTTCCCCGAACAGCCGCGCCGTCGAGCGCACCCCGATCAGCGCATCGTCCTCCTTGTCCTGATGGGCATAGATCGTGTCATAGCCGATCGTCCACAGCAGGCCGCCGAGATAGAGCAGCAGCGCCGGCGTGTCGATCCGCCCGAACGTCGCCGCCCAGCCCATCAGCGCCCCCCAGGAAAGGCAAGGCCGAGCGTGAGCTGCGGCCAGGACGTCACCCGCTTCATGAACGGGTAGATCGCGATCACCGGCAGCGACAGGAAGCCGAGCCCGATCGTGAAATTGTTGAACTGCAACAGGACGAGGAAGCCGACGACGAGTTGCGCGCCAAGGAAGACCTGCGCCTGTCGCACCGTCACCTGGCCGCTCGGGATCGGCCGCGACGCCGTGCGCGCCACCTGCGCGTCGAAGTCGCGGTCGACGATGTCGTTGTAGGTGCAGCCGGCACCGCGCATCGCCACCGCGCCGACGAGAAAAAGCACGAGATGCCAGATGTTCGGCAGCGGTGCACCGGCCGGCCCCGCCGCCAGCGCCGCCGACCACCAGCACGGCCACAGCAGCAGCCACCAGCCGATCGGCCGGTCGAGCCGGGCGAGCCGCGCATAGGGCCGCGCCGCCTCCGGCAGGAAACGGTCGACCCAGTTGCCGCGCGCCGCATCCGCGACGGCGCCGGGAACGTGCATCGTCGGCATGCCCCATCTCCCCTGATTGGTGGCCTTGTGGTCGCGGAAAGCCGGGCAAAGGTCAAGATGCCTTCTTGCTCGTCTTGTCGCGGCCGGCCTTCGCGGCTAGTTTCCGCCCGGCTCGTTTCGAAAGGTCCATTGCCTTGAAGTATGTCAGCACCCGCGGCAACGCGCCCGCCCTCGGCTTTTCCGACGTCCTGCTCGCTGCGCTCGCCCGCGATGGCGGCCTTTATGTCCCCGAGACCTGGCCGCAGCTTTCGCCCGAGGCGATCGCCGATCTCGCCGGCCGGCCCTATGCCGAGGTCGCCTATCGGATCATCCACCCCTTCGTCGGCGGCGACATCGCCGATGCCGACCTGAAGCGGATGATCGACGAGGCCTACGCGACCTTCCGCCATCCGGCCGTGACGCCGCTTGTCCAGGTCGGTCCGAACGACTGGCTGCTGGAGCTTTTCCATGGCCCGACGCTCGCCTTCAAGGACGTCGCCATGCAGCTCCTGTCGCGGCTGATGGACCACGTGCTGGCCGCCCGCGGCGCCCGTGCGACCATCGTCGGCGCCACCTCCGGCGATACCGGCGGCGCCGCGATGGAAGCCTTCAAGGGCCGCGCCTCCACCGACGTTTTCATTCTCCATCCGCATGAGCGGGTGAGCGCCGTCCAGCGCCGGCAGATGACGACGCTCGGCGACCCGAACGTCCACGCGCTCGCCGTGCGCGGCAATTTCGACGATTGCCAGGCCATGGTGAAGGCGATGTTCAATCATCACGCCTTCCGCGACCGCCTGCACCTGTCCGGCGTCAACTCCATCAACTGGGCCCGCATCGTCGCCCAGATCGTCTACTATTTCACCGCCGCCGTTGCCCTCGGCGCGCCGCGCCGGCCCGTTGCCTTCACCGTGCCGACCGGCAATTTCGGCGATATCTTCGCCGGCTATGTCGCCCTGCGCATGGGCCTTCCCGTCGCCCGTCTGGTCATCGCCACCAACGTCAACGACATTCTTGCCCGCACGCTGGAGACCGGCCGCTACGAGACGCGCGGCGTCACCGCCACCACCAGCCCGTCGATGGACATTCAGGTTTCCTCGAATTTCGAGCGTCTGCTGTTCGAGGCCGGCGGCCGCGACGCCGATGCCGTCGTCCGCTCGATGCAGCGCCTGTCCCAGTCCGGGGCGTTCGACATCGAGCCCTCGGCGCTCGCCGGGATCCGCGAGGTCTTCACCGCCAGCCGGGCGAGCGAGGAGGAAGTCGCCGCAACGATCGCCGCCACCTATCGCGACGCCGGCTATCTCGCCGATCCTCATACCGCCGTCGGCCTTGCCGTGGCGCGCCGCAACGCCATTCCCGGTGTGCCGATGATCACCCTGTCGACCGCCCATCCGGCCAAGTTCCCGGACGCGGTCGTCGCTGCCAGCGGCCACTATCCGGCCCTGCCGGACTGGCTCGGCGACCTGATGGATCGCCCCGAGGTGTTTTCCGTCCTCGATAACGAGCTATCTTCGCTGGAAGCACATATCGAGGCCCGTGCGCGGGCCGTGACGGCGGGTTGAACAGAGCGATGACGATAGAGGTAACGAGGCTTGCCAATGGCCTCACCGTGGTGAGCCAGGAAATGCCGCATCTGGAGAGCGCCGCCCTCGGCGTCTGGGTCGGGGCGGGTTCGCGCAAGGAGCGGCCGGAGGAAAACGGCGTCGCCCATTTCCTCGAGCACATGGCCTTCAAGGGCACGACCAGCCGTTCGGCCAAGCGCATCGTCGAGGAGATCGAGCAGGTCGGCGGTGACCTCAACGCCGCGACCGATGTCGAGGCGACCGCCTATCATGCCCGCGTGCTGAAGGCGGACGTGCCGCTCGCCCTCGATATCCTCGCCGACATTCTGCTGAATTCCGTGTTCGATGCCGAGGAGATGGGCCGTGAGCGCCATGTCGTCCTGCAGGAGATCGGCGCGGCCAACGACACGCCCGACGATATCGTCTTTGATCTTTTGTCCGAGGCTGCCTTCACCGACCAGCCGCTCGGCCGGCCGATCCTTGGCACCGAGGCGACCGTCTCGAGTTTCGACGAGACCGCTCTTCGCGGCTTTCTCGGCGCGCATTACCGGGCGCCGCGCATGGTCGTCTCGGCCGCCGGCGCCGTCTCCCACGACGCGCTCGTCCGTCAGGCCGAAAGCCTCTTTGGCGATTTGCCGGGCGAAGGCGCCGAAATCGCGCCGCCGGCGAGCTATCGCGGCGGCGAACGGCGCGAGATCCGCGACCTCATGGAGGCCCAGATCGTCCTCGGCTTCCCGGGCCTGTCCTATCACGCCGGCGATTTCTACGTGACCCAGGTGCTTTCCTCGGTCCTTGGCGGCGGCATGTCCTCTCGCCTCTTCCAGGAAATCCGCGAGAAGCGGGGCCTGTGCTATTCCATCTACAGCCACCATTCGAGCTATTCCGACGCCGGCCTGTTCATGGTCCACACCGCGACGGCAGGCGAGGATGTGCCTGAAATGGTCGATGCCCTCATTGCCGAGCTTGCCCGCGCCGCCGATGACATTGCCGACGCCGAAATCGTCCGGGCCAAGGCGCAGATGCGCGCCGGCCTGATGATGGGCCTTGAAAGCTCGGTCGCCTGCGCCGGCCGCAATGCCCGCCAGCAGCTCATCTTCGGCCGCTCGATCCCGATCGCCGAGACGGTCGAGCGCATCCAGGCCGTGACCGCCGCCGAGGTGCGGGCCATGGCCGCAAGGATTTTCGGCGCCGATTCCCCGACCCTTGCCGCCGTCGGGCCGCTTGCCAGCCTCGAGCCGCTTGCCGAGATTGCCGCAAAGCTCTCGGCCGCCCATGGCTGAGGCGCCGTTCATGGGCGCGCTGGCATTCCTCAAGGCCGTTGCCGCCATCGGCGACATGCCGGAGCTCGTCGGCGATGGCGTCCTCCTGCGTGTTCCGACCATGGACGACCATGGCGCCTGGGCGGCCCTGCGCGCCGACAGCCGGGCTTTTCTCAAGCCCTGGGAGCCGGTCTGGCCCGAGGACGACCTGACGAAGGGCGCCTTCCGCCGCCGCGTGCGCCGCTACAACCGCGAAATCCGCGAGGACGAGGGCTATCCGTTCCTCGTCTTCGCCGGCCCGCAGCGTGAGCTTGTCGGCGGCCTGGCCCTGTCGAACCTGCGCCGGGGCGTCGCCCAGACCGCGACCCTCGGCTACTGGATGGGTGGCCGCTACGCCGGCCAGGGTCTGATGACCGCCGCCGTCCGGGCGCTTTTGCCCTTCGCGTTCGGCCGGCTTGGCCTGCATCGCATCGAGGCCGCCTGCCTGCCGGACAATGCCGCGTCGCGAACGCTCCTCGAAAAGGTCGGATTCGTGCGCGAGGGGTGTGCTCGCCGCTATCTCTGCATTGACGGCGAATGGCAGGATCACCTGCTATTCGCCTGCCTTGCCGAGGATCAGGGGGCAATACCGCCCGCCGGCGAAAAATGCCTTGAGCCGCCGGCGGGTTGACAGTACCAATGCCTGCTTGAAGTCGGGAGATCCGTTTGCGTCTCTGTCGTCGTCTCGGCGCTTTTCTGCTGTTCCTGTTGACGATCGCTGCAGCGGTCGCGCCTGCGCGCGCCCTCGAGCCGGTTGCCGTTCAGCTCGACGTGCAGGCTCTCGACATGACCGATGTGGTCGATCACTACTCCAATGTCGGTGATCGCCTGCAGGTCTCCACGGCCCCCGGCGCCGATGGCATCGTCCGCCGCATCGAGGTGCGCTCGCGCGCCGAGGAAGGCAATCCGAGCTGGGCCGTCTTCGCCCTCGCCAACAACAATGACGAGCAGATTGACCGCCTCCTCGTGGCGCCGCATTTCCGGCTTGCCGGTTCGCGCATCATCTGGCCGGACCTTGGCGCCCTGCGCATCGCCGCGATCACGCCGAGCCAGGGCTTTGCCCCGGAGCGCCAGCCGAGCCAGGAAGCCGACGTCTTCCTCATCACGCTCGACCCGGGCGCCGTCGTCACCTTCGTTGCCGAACTGCGCACGCCCGAACTGCCCCAGCTCTATCTCTGGGAGCCGAACGCCTACAAGGACTACGTCAACTCGACGACCCTCTACAAGGGCATCGTCATTGGCATCGCCGGCCTTCTGGCGCTGTTCCTGACCATTCTCTTCGTCGTCAAGGGCTCGGGCATGTTCCCGGCCATCGCGCTGCTCGCCTGGGCGGTGCTCGCCCATCTCGGCATCGAGTTCGGCTTCTGGAACAAGATTTTCAACCTGCTGCCGGGCGAGGACCAGTCCTACCGTGCCGGTGCCGAGGCGGCGCTCGCCGCCACCTTCCTCATATTCCTGTTCGCCTACCTCAATCTCTATCGCTGGCACGTCCGCTTCAGCCACGTCGCCATCGCCTGGCTCGTCGGCCTCATCGCCCTGATGGTGCTTGCCGTCTTTGATGCGCCGATCGCCGCCGGCATCGCCCGCGTCTCGATCGGCCTTGTCGGCGTCGTCGGCCTCGTCGTCATCCTCTGGCTGTCGACCCACGGCTATGACCGGGCGATCATGCTGATCCCGACCTGGGTCATCTTTCTTGCCTGGCTGGTTGCCGGCGGCCTCGCCGTCAACGGCACCTTCGTCACCGATCTCGTCTCGCCGGCCCTGGCCGGCGGTCTCGTTCTCATCGTTCTCCTGCTCGGCTTCACCGTGATGCAGCACGCCTTTGCCGGCGGTGCCATCGCCGAGGGCCTGATGAGCGACACCGAGCGCAAGGCGCTGGCCCTTGTCGGCGCCGGCGACATCGTCTGGGACTGGGACGTCTCGCGCGACCGCATCTTCACCAGCGCCGAGGCCGAGGAAGTGCTCGGCCTGAAGCGCGGCACCCTCGAGGGCGCCGCCCGCGACTGGCTCTCCGTGCTGCATCCGGGCGACCGCGATCGTTTCCGCGCCACGCTCGACACGGTCGTCGACCAGCGTCGCGGCCGCATCGCCCAGGAGTTCCGCCTGCGCGCCGAGGATGGTCACTACCGCTGGTTCGAGCTGCGCGCCCGCCCGGTGCTCGGCTCCGACGGCGAGGTCATCCGCTGCGTCGGCACGCTTGTCGACGTCACAGATGCCAAGACCGCCCAGGAACGCCTGCTGCACGATGCCGTCCACGACAACCTGACCGGCCTGCCCAATCGCGAGCTGTTCCTCGATCGTCTGCAGGCGGCGGTCACCCGCGCCCGCGCCGAGGGCTCGGCCCGCCCGTCGATCTTCCTCATCGACATCGATCGCTTCAAGGAAGTGAACGACAGCGTCGGCATCTCGGTCGGCGATTCGATCCTCCTGACCGTCGCCCGCCGGCTTGCCCGCCTGCTGAAGCCGCAGGACACCCTCGCCCGCATCGACGGCGACCGGTTCGGCCTCATTCTCATTTCCGAGAAGGAGCCGGAGCGTATCGCCGCCTTCGCCGATTCCCTGCGCCGGGCCCTGCGCGCCGCCATCACCTTTGCCGAGCGCGAGATTTTCCTCACCGCCTCGATCGGCATCGCGATGATGGATCCGCAGCTTCGCCGCGTCGAGGACATGATCAAGGACGCCGAGATCGCCATGCAGCATGCCAAGCGGCTCGGCGGCGACCGGATCGAGGCCTATCGGCCGGCCCTGCGCCAGCATGCGACCGACCAGCTCGCCATCGAATCGGAGCTGCGCCGCGCGCTGGAGCGCAACGAGATGACCGTGCTCTACCAGCCGATCGTCTCGCTCGCAGACCAGTCGATTGCCGGCTTCGAGGCGCTGCTGCGCTGGGACCATCCGCGTCGTGGCCGCATCGCGCCGAACGAGTTCATCCCGATTGCCGAGCGTTCCGGCCTCATCATTCCGTTCGGCCTGTTCGTGCTCGAGCGGGCGACCCGCCAGCTCGCCGCCTGGCAGCAGGCGCTGCCGCCCGAGCATCCGGTGTTCGTCTCGGTCAATGTTTCGAGCCGCCAGCTCCTGCGCCACGACCTCATCAACGACATCAAGGCGGTTCTGTCCCGCTCCCATGTCGCGCGCGGCACGCTGAAGCTCGAGATCACCGAATCCCTGGTCATGGAAAATCCGGAATACGCCGCCCAGGTTCTGGCCCGCGTCCGCGAGCTCGGCGCCAGTCTCGCCCTCGACGATTTCGGCACCGGCTATTCCTCGCTGTCCTACCTGCAGCGCTTCCCGTTCGATACCATCAAGGTCGACCGCTCTTTCGTGCACGGCGCACGCAATGGCCAGCGGCCGGTCATCCTGCGCTCGATCGTGGCGCTCGCCCACGACCTCGGCATGGAAGTCGTCGCCGAGGGGGCCGAGACCGAGTCCGACGCGCTGGAGCTCTACCAGTTCGGCTGCGAATACGCCCAGGGCTTCCTCTATGGCCGGCCGATGTCCGCCGACGACGCCGCCAAGCTCATTCAGGCCCAGGCGAGCGTCGCCGCGCAATAACGTCCAGAACGGGCGCCGTCGGGCGCCCTATTCCATTCCGGAGTGGTCGCATGCGCCTGCTCGTTGTCGAGAACTGGGAAGATTCGCCCCTCGGCCTCGTCGGCCCGCTGCTCGCCGGGCGCGGCGTCGCGGTCGAGACCATCGCCGCCCATCTCGGGCAGCCCCTGCCGACCAGCCTCTCGCCTTATGACGGTCTCATCGTTCTCGGCGGCGCCCAGTCCGCCGTCGACGACGAGGACTATCCCTATCTGCCGGCGCTCGCCGACCTCACCCGCCGTTTCGGCATGGCCGACAAGGCGGTGCTCGGCATCTGCCTCGGTTGCCAGCTCGTGGCGCGCGGCCATGGCGGCGCCAATATTCTCGGCCGGCCGATCGAGTTCGGCTACCACACGGTACGCCCGACGGACGCCGGCCGTGCCGATCCGGTCATCGCCGCGATCGGCGAGGCCGCCCCGCTCCTCCACTTCCACACCGATACGGTGACGCTGCCCGAGGGCGCCGTGCATCTGGCGACGAGCGACCTGACGCCGATCCAGGCGTTCCGCATCGGCCGCGCCGTCTATGCCCTGCAGTATCACTTCGAGGCGACGCCGGCGATCATGGCCGAATGGGCCCACGGCCACGCCCATCACCTCGACGATCAGGTGCCGGGCTGGCGGGCCGAGCTCGACCGGCACAATGCCGAAAGCTGGCCGCGCACCAGGGCGACCGGCGAGGCGATCACCGCCGCCTGGCTCGATCTGGTCTAGGACGTCGCTGCCCGTCTTGATCCGGGGCGAGGGTGCGCCGGATCCTTGGCAGCCGGGTTCTTTCTCAAACGGATTCAGCACGCCAAGTCCATGGCACGGCGCTGCAAAGGACAGGCATTGCCAGGGACCGCAGTTTCATCCCTCACCATTCAGGGAGAGGGATGCCGGAGCTCGCTTTGACGGCACCTTCAAAGCGTTGGCGCAGGCCGGGTGAGGGGGCGCATCTCGCCGCCCCGCGCCCTCAGCCGACGTTGACGACGATCCGGCCGCGCACCTTGCCGGCGATGATGTCGGCGGCGACGGACGGCACGTCGGCAAGCGCCACCTCGGTCGTCATCGCGGCAAGCTTCGCCTTGTCGAGGTCGGTGGCGATCCGCGCCCAGGCCGCCTCGCGCTGCGGCCGCGGGCACATCACCGAATCGATGCCGGCAAGGGTCACGCCGCGCAGGATGAACGGCGCCACCGAAGTCGGCAGGTCCATGCCGCCGGCAAGGCCGCAGGCCGCGACGCAGCCGCCATAGCGCGTCATCGACAGCACATTGGCGAGCGTGTGGCTGCCGACCGCATCGACGCCGCCGGCAAAACGCTCCTTGTTGAGCGGCTTGGCCGGGGCGGAAAGTTCGTCGCGCGAAATGATCTCGCTCGCCCCGAGGCCCTTGAGATAGTCGGCTTCCTCCGGCCGGCCGGTCGAGGCGGCAACCTCGAAGCCGAGCCGCGACAGGAGCGCCACGGCGACCGAACCGACGCCGCCGGCGGCACCGGTGACGACCACCGGACCCTTGTCCGGCGTCACGCCGTGCTGCTCCAGCGCCAGGACGCAGAGCATCGCCGTATAGCCGGCGGTGCCGACCGCCATCGCCTCGGCGGCCGAAATCCCGGCCGGCATCTTGACGAGCCAGTCGCCCTTCACCCGCGCCTTCTCGGTGTAGCCGCCGAAATGCGTCTCGCCGCAGCCCCAGCCGTTGAGGATGACCGCATCGCCCGCCTTGAAGTCCGGGTGCTCGGAGCTTTCGACGACGCCGGCAAAATCGATGCCCGGGATCATCGGCCAGCGCCGCACCACTGGCGCCTTGCCGGTGATGGCAAGGCCATCCTTGTGCTGATGGCCGAATGGCTGACCTGGACGACGACGTCGCCTTCCATCAGGTCGGCGATGGCAAGGTCGGTGAGCGCCACCGACTGCTTCTTTTCCTCATCGCGCGAAATCAGAATGGCCTTGAAGCTGTCGCTCATCTCTTGTCCGTTCCCGTTGTGCCCGAATGCGTGCCGCCGGGAGAGCCAGAGCCTCGCCGGCGACGATCGCCAGACCTTAAAGGCATTGCTTTCGGAGCGGAACAGGCAAACCGGCGCGGCCCGCGCTCAGCCGGCGTTTTCGAGCCGCGCCACCGGCCGCTCGCTGATCGGCCAGTGGATGATCGCGGCGGCAAGGCCGAGCGCCACGGACACCCACCAGACGACATCGTAGGACCCGGTCTTGTCGTAGAGCACGCCGCCGAGCCAGACGCCGATGAAGGCGCCGACCTGATGCGACAGGAACACGAAGCCATAGAGCGTGCCCATGTAGCGAAGGCCGAACATGCCCGAGATGAGCCCCGTCGTCGGCGGCACGGTCGATAGCCACAGGAGGCCCATCGCCGCTGAAAAGGCGAGAATCGTCGCCGCGCTCGGCGGCGTCAGCACGAAGATGGTGATGACCACCGCCCGGGCGAAATAGATGAACGAGAGCAGATAGGGCTTCGACCACTGGCTCGACGCGACGCCGGAAAGCAGCGCCCCGATGACGTTGAACAGCCCGATCACCGCGATCGCCCACGCTCCCCATTTCGGGTCGATGCCGACATCGGCGATGTAAGGCGGCAGATGGGTGGTGATGAAGGCGACGTGGAAGCCGCAGACGAAGAAGCCGATGACGAGGAGGACATAGGAGCGATGGCTGAAGGCCTCGCCGAGCGCCTCCCGGAAGGACTGGCTGGGCCCTTGCCCGCCGCTCTCCGACCGGCCGGCAAGGGTCGGCGAGAGGAACGGCACGATCAGCATCATCGCCCCGAGAATGACGAGCGCCTGTTGCCAGCCGAACCCCTCGATGAGCCCCTGGCCGAGCGGCGCAAACAGGAACTGGCCGAGCGAGCCCGCCGCCGTGCCGATGCCGAAGGCGATCGTCCGCTTGCCCGGCGTGACGGCGCGGGCGAACGCGGTGATGACGATCGAGAACGAACTGGCCGCGATGCCAAGGCCGATCAGCACGCCGGCCGAGAGGTGCAGCCAGAGCGGCGTTGGCGCCTGCGCCATGATGTAGAGCCCGGCCGCATAGATGACGCCGCCGCCGGCCAGCACCCGCGCCGTGCCGTAGCGGTCGGCAAGGCCGCCGGCGATCGGCTGGCCGATGCCCCACATGATGTTCTGGATGGCGATCGACAGCGCAAACACCTCGCGCGACCAGTCCCGCGCCTCGGTCATCGGCGCAAGGAAAAGGCCGAGCGCGGCGCGCGGTCCGTAGGTCAGCATCGAGATCGCACAGCCGACAATGATGATCGTCGTCACCGACGGTCGCAGCCAGCCAGCGCCCTGCCGCAAAGAAGCCATCCGGTCCCCACCGCTCTCGCGCTTAGCCCAAGGCCCGACGCTGCCGCCCGAAAAAAGGCCGCGTCGAACTCCGGCAAGAGATCCGGAACCATCCGTGGCGGCCTGCCGTTATATAATGGAAAGGCGGGCGCAAGTGTCGAGTGGTCGCAGCTCTTCAAAATGCTTTACATCCGTCCCATATTATGCTCGGATAAAGCATAAGCGCCGGGGCGACCCGGAGCTCGCGACCGGCCGAGCGCCGGTTTTCTCGGTTCCAATATATGCTCATCTTGAGCATATTTAATGAAGGGGACGCGGCGATGACCATGATGAATTCCATCGAATTCACCACCGACCGCAACGAGGCAGAGGCGAAGCGCCGTGCCGATATGGAGGCGCGCGGCTTTCCGATCCTGGAGATGCCGAACCTTGAATTCACGCCGGAAGTGGCCGCCGAGACCCAGCATCTCTACGAGCGCGTCAAGGACGTCGTGCCGGCCATCGAGTGGCCGTTCCATGCGCCCTATGTGAAGGCGATCAACGACCTGAAGAAGGTTCGCAATGCTGTCATCCTGGCGCACAACTACATGACGCCGGAGATCTACCATTGCGTTGCCGATGTCGTCGGCGACAGCCTCCAGCTTGCCCGTGAGGCGGCCCGCGCCGATGCCCGGGTCATCGTCCAGGGCGGCGTGCACTTCATGGCCGAGACGTCCAAGCTGATGAATCCGGACAAGATCGTCCTGATGCCGGACATGAAGGCCGGCTGCTCGCTCGCCGAATCGATCACCCCCGAGGATGTCCGTGGTCTTCGTGCCAGATATCCCGGCGTGCCGGTCGTCACCTATGTCAACACCTCGGCAGCCGTGAAGGCCGAATGCGACATCTGCTGCACGTCTTCCAACGCCGTGCAGGTCGTCGAATCCTTCGGCGCCGATCGCGTGCTGCTGATCCCGGACGAGTATCTCGCCAAGTACGTCGCCACCAGGACCGACGTCGAGATCCTCACCTGGAAGGGGCATTGCGAGGTGCATGAGCGCTTCACCGGCCGCGAGCTGAAGGCCTATCGCGAGGATGATCCGGCGGTGCGCATCATCGCCCATCCCGAGTGCCCGCCCGATGTCATCGCTGCGGCCGACTTCACCGGCTCGACCGCCCACATGATCGACTGGGTGAAGAAGAACGCGCCCGAAAAGGTCGTGCTCGTCACCGAGTGCTCGATGGCCGACAATGTCGCGGCCGAGACGCCGGGCGTCAATTTCGTCCGCCCGTGCAATCTCTGCCCGCACATGAAGCGGATCACCCTGCCGAAGATCCTCGATTCGCTCGTCAACATGCGCAGCGAAGTGACGGTCGACCCGGCCGTTGCCGGCCCGGCCCGCGCCGCTGTCGAGCGCATGGTCAATCTGAAGAACTGATCCCGAAGGGCAGGAGAGCTGCCCTTTGGTATTCCGCACGCGGATTTCCTGCCGCCGATACAGGCAGGAAATCCGCAAGTGCCGGAACGGGCCGATGTTTCAGCGTCTGCGCCCGTCGATTTGATCGGTCACGATCGACGGTCCGGCTTCGGGACAGGGCAGCGCGACCGCCGCGCCCGTCGCCGGGATGGCAACAAGGAACCACCGCCGGACATCGGACGCCGACGGCGCGATTGAAAGGACGGCTGCAATGCCTCACCGTGGCGCCAATTCCTTCGTGGTTGCCCCGCATTCCGAAGCCGGCATCGACGACGTCGTCGTCGTTGGCGGCGGTCTTGCCGGCCTCTTCTGCGCCCTCGAGCTTGCGCCGCGCCCGGTCACGGTGCTGACCGCCGCGCCGATCGGCGAGGGTGCGTCCTCGACCTGGGCCCAGGGCGGCATTGCCGCCGCCGTTGCCGAGGGCGATACGCCCGAGCATCACGCCGCCGACACCATCGCCGCCGGCGCCGGCCTCGTTGAAAAGAAGATCGCCGAGATGATGGCCCGCGAGGCGCCGCGCCGCATCGAGGACCTGCTGCGCTATGGTGTGCCGTTCGACCGCGATCTCGAGGGCCGGCTCGCCGTCGGTCAGGAAGCTGCCCACTCGACCCGCCGTATCGTCCACGTCAGCGGCGATCAGGCCGGTGCCGCGATCATGGCGGCGCTCATCGCCACCGTCCGCAAGACGCCGTCGATCCGCGTCCTCGAGGGCTTTGCCGCCGAGGCGCTCGTCACGGCGGGCAAGCATGTCACCGGCATCGTCGCCCGGCCGATGCGTGGCCGCTCGCGCCGCACCGTCATGCTGCCGGCCCGCACCGTCATCGTCGCCACCGGCGGCCTCGGCCACCTTTATTCGGTGACCACCAACCCGCATGAGGCCCGTGGCGCCGGCCTCGGCATGGCCGCTGCCGCCGGCGCGGTCGTTGCCGACTGCGAGTTCGTCCAGTTCCACCCGACCGCGATTGCCGTTGGCCGCGATCCCGCGCCGCTCGCCACCGAGGCGCTGCGCGGCGAAGGCGCCATCCTCGTCGACAGCAACGGCGAGCGCTTTATGCCGATGATCCATCCCGGCGCCGAGCTTGCCCCGCGCGACATCGTCGCCCGCGCCGTCCACGCCCAGATCGTTGGCGGCGCCGGAGCTTTTCTCGATTGCACCAAGGCAGTGGGCGACCGTTTCCCGGCCCGCTTCCCGACTGTGTTCGAGGCCTGCATGAGCGCCGGCATCGACCCGCGCGTGACGCCGATCCCGGTCGCGCCCGCCGCCCACTACCACATGGGCGGTATCCTGACCGACGCCAACGGCCGCACTTCGCTTGACGGCCTGTGGGCCTGCGGCGAGGTCGCCTCGACCGGCGCGCACGGCGCCAATCGCCTTGCCTCGAACTCGCTGCTCGAGGCCGTCGTTTTCGCCGGCCGCATCGCCGAGGACATCAAGGGCCTGATGCCCGTGCCGCAGCTCGTGCCCTGGGCCGATGTCGGCGATGATCCCGAGATGCTGCCCGACGAAACGCCCGACTCGGCGGTCGAGGCCGAGCTTCGCCGCACCATGACCGCCCATGTCGGCGTCGTGCGCAGCGCCGAGAGCCTGGCAACCGCGCTCGCCACCATCCAGCGCCTCGAGCACCGCACCCGCAATGCCTCGCTGCGCAACACCCTTGCGGCGGCAAAGCTCGTCGCCGTCTCGGCCTGGAAGCGCGAGGAAAGCCGGGGAGGTCACTATCGCAGCGATTTCCCGCTGACCGACCCGGAACTTGCCCGGCGCTCGTTCCTGAAGATGGCCGAGGCCAACGCGGTCGCCGCCGAGATCGCCGCCGGCACCCACAAGCGCACCGCCGAGGCTGCCCGATGACCGCCGTCGCACCGCTCCCCCGGCTGCTCGTCGAGAATGCCGTCGAGGCAGCGCTCCTGAGGATCCCGGCCGCGCCGGCGATATCACCACGCTGGCGACCATTCCGGCCGACGTTGTCGCGCGGGGCGTCATCGCCGCGCGCAAGCCCGGCCGTCTCTCCGGCCTTGCCTTCGCCGAAAGCGCCTTTCGCCAGATCGACCCGGCCGTTGCCTTGTCGCCGAGGCGGCGGACGGTGCCGCCTTGTCGCCCGGCATGGTCGTCGCCCGCATCGAGGGACCGGCCCGCGCCATCCCGTCGGCCGAACGCGTCGCCCTCAATTTCCTTGGCCACCTGTCGGGCGTTGCACATTGACCGCCGCCTATGCCGGGCGCGTCGCCCACACGAAGGCGAAAATCGTCTGCACCCGCAAGACAACCCCCGGCCTTCGCGCCTTCGGGAGAAATATGCCGTGCGCTGTGGCGGCGGCGCCGTAACCACCGCTTCGGCCTCGATGACGCGGTCCTCATCAAGGACAACCACATCGCCGCCTGCGGTGGCGTCGCCCTGCCATCGAGCGCGCCCGCGCCTTTGTTGGCCATCTCGTCAAGGTCGAGGTCGAGGTCGATACGCTCGACCAGCTTCGCGAGGCTGGCGACCGCCGCGCCGGACGCGGTTCTGCTCGACAACATGGCGCCCGCCACCCTTCGCGGAGGCCGTGGCGATCGTCGATGGCCGCGCCATCACGTGAGGCCTCCGGCGGCGTTCCTCGAGACCGTCGCCGCCATCGCCGAGACCGGCGTCGAGCGTATCTCCGTCGGCGCCATCACCCATTCGGCCCCGGTGCTCGATCTCGGTCTCGATTTTCTGGCGTGACCTGCCGGCAGGTGCTAGACAGGGCGCCGTGAGGGTGTCTCTTGCCCGGCATGCGCGCACCTGTGTTTTTGTCGAGGGGCAGGGGTTGCGACGCATTCGTTCGGCAGGCGTCCGCACAGATCCGCGCCGATGAGGGTCCGACCATGTGCGGTATTGCCGGTTTTCGACCTGAAGCGCGCGACGGACGCCGCCGGGCTGGAAACGGTCGTTGCCGCCATGACCGACGCGATCGCCCATCGCGGCCCCGACGATGCCGGCCGCTGGGTTGACGCCGAGGCCGGTCTTGCCCTCGGCCAGCGCCGCCTTGCCATCGTCGATCTCTCGCCGGCCGGCCATCAGCCGATGTTCGGCCAGCGGTCGCCTCGTCATCGTCTACAACGGCGAGGTCTATAATTTTCGGGACCTGCGCGCCGCGCTCGAGGCGGGCGGCCATCGGGTTTCGCGGCCATTCCGACACCGAGGTGATCCTCGAGGCCTGCGAGCGCGACGGCATCGCCGAGACCGTCTCCCGCCTCATCGGCATGTTCGCCATGGCGATCTATGATCGCGAGACCGGCGAGCTGCATCTCGTCCGCGACCGGCTCGGCATCAAGCCACGCTTTATCTTGCCCGCTTGGCGACACGCTGCTCTTCGGCTCCGAGCTGAAGGCCTTCGTGCCCATCCGGCCTTTGCCGGCACCGTCGATCGCGATGCGCTTGCCGCCTACCTGCGCTTTGCCTATGTGCCGGCGCCGATGAGCATCTGGCAGGGCGTCGAAAACTCGACGCCGGCACCATCCTGACCATCCGGCGCGATGGCACGGAAAGGCGCGAGACCTTCTGGTCGATGGCCGCAACCGCCCGCGCCGGTCTTGCCGGCCGGCTCGACCTGTCCGACGACGAGGCGGTGGCGCGGCTTGATGCGCTCCTCGGCGATGCCGTCCGCCGCCGCATGGTCGCCGACGTGCCGCTCGGCGCGCTCCTTTCCGGCGGCATCGATCTGTCCACCGCGCCGCCTCCTGATGCAGGCATCGAGCGACCGGCCGGTGCGCACCTTCTCCATCGGGTTCGGTGAAGCCGGCTATGACGAGTCGGCTCATGCCGCCGCCGTTGCCCGCCATCTCGGCACCGACCACACCGAGCTGAAGGTGACCGCCCGCGACGCTCTCGACCTCGTCCCGCGCCTGCCGCAGATCTATGACGAGCCATTCGCCGATCCTCGCAGATCCCGACCTTCCTCGTTCCGAGCTGACCCGCCGCCATGTCACGGTGGCGCTGTCGGGCGATGGCGGCGACGAGCTTTGCCGGCTATAACCGGCACCTCTTTGCCGCAACGCTCTGGCCGCGCCTTGCCGGCGTGCCCCGGCCGCTGCGCCGTCTTGCCGCCACGCGCTTGCCGGTCCGGCGCCGGGCGCCTGGGACCGCCTCTTTGCGAAGCTGCCGCGCGCGCTCGCCCGGCCGCAGGCCGGCGACAAGCTGGCAAAGCTCGCCCGTGTCCTCGGCGAGGATTTCGCCGGCGCCTATCGCCGGCTGGTCAGTCAGTGGGACGATCCGGCAGCCCTTCTGCGCGCCGGCAGCGAGCCGAACGGGCCCGTCTTTGACGAGAGCATCGCCGCCCTCGTCGCTGATCCGGTCGAGCGCATGCAGTACCTCGATACGGTCACCTATCTGCCCGACGACATTCTTGCCAAGGTCGACCGCGCCTCGATGGCCGTCGCCCTCGAGGTCCGCGTGCCGATCATCGATCATCGCGTCGTCGAGTTCGCCTGGGCCCTGCCGTCAAGGTTCCGTATCCGCGATGGCGAGACCAAATGGCTCCTGCGCCGGGTGCTTGATCGCTACGTTCCCCGCGACCTCGTCGAGCGGCCGAAGATGGGCTTTGCCATTCCGCTGGAAGCCATGGCTGCGCGGTCCGCTGCGCGACTGGGCCGAGGCGTTGCTCGACGAGCGCCGCCTGCGCGAGGCTATTTCGATCCCGCACCGATCCGCGCCCGCTGGGCCGAACACCCGTCCGGCGCCCGCAACAGGCAGCATGCTGAGCTCTGGGTGATCCTGATGTTCCAGGCCTGGCTGGAGGCGAAACTGGCCGGCCTGAGCCGGCGCATCGTCCAGCCAATGTAACTGTCCTGTCTGGAGGGCCAGCCGCGGCCGCCGACCCGCAATCCCGGTGCCGGCCGCTCCTGCAGGATGTCGCGGCGGAACCGGAACAGCGCCGCTGGCCGCCCGCCGGTGCGTGACGACAACGCCCCGGTCGGCTCCACCAGCTCGGCGTTCTCGACCAGCCGGCGGAAGTTCTGCTTGTGCAGATGCCGGCCCGAATCGCCTCGACCGTCTGTTGCAGCTCGGTGAGCGTGAATTCCGGCGGCATCAGCTCGAACACCACAGGCCGGTATTTCAGCTTCGCCCGCAGCCGGCTGATCGCCGGGCAACGATCCGGCGATGGTCGAAACGCATCGGCCGGCCGAGCACCGGCAATGCGTCGCGGCCAAGCGCCGAGCGCCGCCGTCGCGCCGCGCTTCTTCCAGAAGCCCCGCCTCGTAGAGCAGTTCGTAGCGGTCAAGGGTGCGCTCCTCGTCCCACGGCGCCTCGTCCTCGCCAAAGGCGGCGCAGACGCACCTCGCGCGGCAGGGCCCGCGCCGGCGCCGCCCTGTCCGGCGCCGCCCGCGCCCAGTCGCGCAGCAACGGCAGGATGACGGCATCAAGCACGTCCGGCCGTCCCTCGCGCCAGTCCTCCCACGGGAAATAGCAATACCAGGGCCGCCACTGTGCCCCGAGCCGGGCGAGCGTCTCGTCGGGATCCGGGCTGATGTGGGTGAGCGCCAGATAGCCGACCGAAAGCACATGCGGGCTGGTGTCGCCCGCTGTCGCGTGCCGGCCGCGGTCGCCGAAGGTGTAGAGCTGCTCGATACGGCCGAGCGGCAGCGCCGTCTGCTCCTCGACCCAGGAGCGCAGGCCGATTTCCAGCGTCCGGTGGGCGATCGGGTCGAACGGGCCGAATGGCAAGGCCTCCGCTGAATCGCTGAGCCCGTCCGGCGCGGTCACGAGAATCAGCGGCGTCAGCCGATCGACCGCGACGATCGCCGCATTGAGGCCGATTTCGATTGTCGTCCGCCGATGGCCCATTACGGCGCCTCCGCGCCGAGCGGCAGGTGAAAGGGTTCGCCTTCGAAGGCGTCGCGGCCGCGGCCGATCGACTGGATTGCCTTGACCATCCGGCCGCCGCGCTGGAGCGACTTGTCGGCAATCTCGACGAGGCGCAGGTTCGGCGTCGCCGTTGCCGAGCGGGCCCGCAGCGCCCGTGCGATGTCGAGCTCGTTCCGCTCCGGCGCGAGGTGGCAGGCAGCGATGAACGCCGCCGCCGTCGACCGGCTGATGCCGGCCCAGCAGTGAATGACCAGGGGCTCGTCGCGGCCGTGCCGGGAAACGAAGTCGAGCAGCCGCTCGATGTGTTCGGCGCCCGGCGCGATGAGCCCCTGCACCGGCGCGACGATGTCGTTCATGCCGAGATAGAGGTGATCTGCCTCGGTGATCGAGGCCGGCCGCGCCACCGGCGTGCCGGTGTTGATCAGCGTGACGAGCCGCCGCGCGCCGGTCCGCTCGACGGTGTCGGGCACGCGGGAGAGCGGGCAGACGTGAAGCATGTCGGAGCGTCTCCGGCGACGGACGAATCAGGATGCGGCAATGATTGGCGAGGAATATGCGAGATGGCGCCGCCCGTCATCTGCCGGGCGATTATGTCAGTTGTTTGAACCGTTCGAGAAAACTTTGTTCGGCAATGGCTGCGGCAACCGGCTGCAGGAGCCCGGCAAGCGCCGCATCGTCGCGTGAAAAGCCCCGCGGGCGGCCGAAGAACTTCGCCGCTTCCTCGTCGGCAAAGCCGGCAAGCTCCGTCGCCTCGAAGAAAGCCGCCACCCGGTCCGCCTTCTTGATCAGCCGGGTAATCTCTTCCGGCGTCTCGGCCGGCAACTGGCAATGCAGGTGGATGGCGCCGGCAAGACGCTTCTCGACGGCCTTGTAGTCGCCGCCGACCACCGCCTTGAACGGGCTGATCATGTCGCCGATGACGTATTCGGCCGCATCGTGCAGCAGCGCCGCCAGCTTCCAGCGCGTCTCGAGGCCGGGCTCGAGCACACCCGCCGCCCACTCGACGAGCAGCGAGTGCTGCGCCACCGAAAAGGCATGTTCGCCGGCCGTCTGCCCGTTCCAGCGGGCGACCCGCGACAGGCCGAGCGCGATGTCGTCGATCTCGACGTCGAGCGGCGAGGATCGAGAAGATCGAGCCGCCGCCCGGAAAGCATGCGCTGCCAGGCACGGAACGGGGTGGCGCGCGCGTTCATTCCGCCTCCGTTTCCGCCGGCCAGGTGAAGGTCGCAAAGGCCGGCAGCGACAGCCGCACCTCGACGCCGTCCGCGATCATTGCCTCGCCGGCATCGATCGCAGCCTTTGCCCGGTCGAGCCGCACCAGCGCAAGCCCTTTCGTGCCGGCCGATGAGCCGAGCGAGCCGACCGGCTTGCCGCTGGCAATGATCTCCGTGCCCGCCGTCGGCAGCGCCGCCGCGCCTTCGGCAAGAACGACCTGCCGCCGCGCCGTGCCGCGATGCTGCATCCGCGACACGACCTCCTGGCCGACATAACAGCCCTTCTTGAAATCGAGGCCGTTGAGGCAGTCCATGTCGACATCATGCGGAAAGACGTCGCCATAGTCGAAGTCCCGCCGCGCTTCCGGCACGCCAAGCCCGATCCGGTGCGCCTGCCAGACGTCGGCCTCGATCGCCGTCTGGCCGGCCGGAACAAGCCGCCTCGGCGACGGCGCGCCAGCCAAGCGCCGCGAGCCGGGGATCGCTGGCGGCGGCGACAACGCCCGTCGGCGCCGGTCCGTCAAAGCCGGCAAGGACGACGAGGTCCGACCTGGCGGCGATCTCCACCTTGGCCCGCAGCTTGTAGAAGCCGAGCCGCTTGGCAAACTCCGCGACGCTGTCGAGCGGCAGGTCGATGAGGAACAGCCCGTCGACATGGAGGATCAGGAAGTCGAACAGGATCTTGCCCTGCGGCGTCAGCAGCGCGCCGAACCCCGAACCGGTCTCGGCGACGCGGTCGATATTGGCGGTCTGCAGGCCTTGCAGAAAATGGCCGGCCTCAGCGCCGGAAACGGCGACGATGCCGCGATCCTCGAGCCGTGCGAACTTGCCGGTCACGCCGCTCTCCCTTCCCTTGTCGGTGAATGCCCGCCGCCGAATCGGTGCCCGGCAGCAAAGGCGTGTCGGGTTCTAGGTAGGCGGCAGCCCCCGAGGCAAGGTGGCGGGGCACGGTGGAAGGACAGGAGCCTTGGCGAAGCGGCAGGAGAGGTGCGACGCCCCGGCGTCCGTCAGGCGCCGATGAGGGCACGGGCGCGCAGCGCGATGGCAATCGTGCCGGGGGTCGCATCGACATCGTCGAGCGCCGAGCGATGGTACCAGCCGACGTCGGCCGCATCATCCCCGGCGACAGCGATGCCGCCGCCAAAGCGGCCGGCAAAGACGGCAACGACGAAATGCCGGACCACGGCGCCGGCATCGTCGTTGCGGATGATCTCATGGAATTCGGCAAAGGCGAGCGCGCCGGCCGCAAGCCCGGTTTCCTCGATGAGCTCGCGCCTGGCCGCGGCCTCCAGCGTCTCGCCGGGCTCGACATGGCCGCCGGGCAGGCTCCATTTGCCGATCATCGGCGCCTTGCCGCGCTTGACGAGCAGGAGTTCCTCGCCGCGCCAGAGTGCGACGCTGGCACCAAGGCGCGGCAGGACGGCAGCGACGGGAGGAGGTGATTGGCCGGTCATCGTGCCGCGATCATCACGGATTGCGAAAAAACCCGAAAGGGCCTTTTCGTGATGGCGCCGGACCGGCGCGGCGTCTCAGGAGAAGAGTTCGTCGACCGCGTCCTGCGCGCTCGGCTGCGGCATGCGGTCGGCCGCATGGTCGACGCCGTCGGCATTGTTGATGATGCCGCTTGCCTTGTCGATGAGGGGGCGCAGCTCGGTCGAGACGAGAATGGCGATCTGCTCCTGCGTGTTCGGCGCATCGGCGCCCTCGCCAAGCAGTTCCTGGACGCTCGTGACCCGCTCGTCGATCTCGGCAACGACATCGTCGAATGCCGCCCGGACCACCGGGTGCGCGGCTTCGAAGGCCTCGATCGCCAGCGTCTTTTCCTTGAAGTTGGAATCGCGAAAATGCTGCTGGTAGCTTTTCGGCTGCCAGTCGAGAATGTCCTCGACACATTCCGGCATTGCCGGAAGCATCTCGAGGAGCATGATGATCTCGTTGAAATGGTTGAGGTAGTCGGTGGCGAGCCGGGTTGACGGATTGATGTTGGCGGCAATGAGCGCGTCCGGCGCAAACCGGTCGCCCGCATCCCTTGCCCCGCCATCGGTCATCAGTGAACTCGCCGTCATCTGGTTATTGCCCGGTCCCTACCCATCTGCACCATAGCAATCCGGCGTTTCGAAAACCTTGACGACCATCGACTTCCGACGGAGGAGCCATGTGTGGCCGATATAGCCTGACCGCCGCGCCAGAGGAGGTTCGCGCCCGCTTCGGCTATGTGGAACAGCCCAATTTTCCGCCGCGCTACAACATCGCGCCGACCCAGCCGATCGCCGTCATCTTCGCCGATGCCGGCGAACGCCATTTTGCCCTGGCGCGCTGGGGGCTGCTGCCGTCCTGGGTGAAGGACCCGGCCGCCTTTCCCCTGCTGATCAATGCCCGCTCCGAGACGGCCGCGACGAAGCCGGCCTTTCGCGCCGCGATGCGCCATCGCCGCTGCCTCATTCCGGCAAACGGGTTTTACGAGTGGGGGCCGGGGACGGCCGGCCGCCGGCAGCCCTACTGGTGCGCGCCGAAGGACGGCGGTCTCGTTGCCTTTGCCGGACTGCTGGAGACCTACGCCGATCCGAACGGCAGTGAAATCGATACCGCCGCCATCCTGACGACCGCCGCGAACCGTCGCCTGCGCCCGGTTCACGACCGCATGCCGGCGGTGATCCTGCCCGAGGACTTCGCTGCCTGGCTTGATACGGCCGGCGTCTCGCCGCAGGAGGCGGGCCGGATGCTGAAGCCGGCGAACGACGCGCTCTTCGAGCCGGTGCCGGTCTCCCTTGCCGTCAATCGCACCGGCAACGACAGCGCCGCCCTGCAGAAGCGTATCCCGCCGCCGGCACCGCCCGATGGCGAGGCGCCGATCACCGCCCCGAAGCTGAAGCGCGGCCGGGGAAAGAAGGACGACGGCCAGTTCGACCTCTTTTGACGGTTCAGGCCGACGGCTTTGCCGACGGATCGAGCCAGCGCGAGAAATTCAGCCGTTCCTCGAATTCATAGCCAAGCGAGCGATAGAACGCCGCGACGGCGGCATTGTCGGTCCGCACCATCAGATTGAGCTTCCAGACGCCGCGGTCCTTCAGCCAGCGCTCGGCCGCCGCCATGATTTCGCGGCCGAGACCGTCGCCCTGCCGCGCCGGGTCGACGGCGACGTAGTAGACCGCGCCGCGATGGCCGTCATGCCCGGCCATCACCGCCGCGACGATCGCCCCGTCCGCCATCTCGCGGCCGACGAGCACCGTCGCTTCCGCCGACTGCCGCGCAAAGGCGATGTCGCGGCCGGGATCGTTCCACGGCCGGGTCAGCCCCGCCCGCGTCCAGAGGCCGATGACCGCGTCGACGTCGGCATCGGAAATATCGGAAATCAGCAGCCGCTCGCTCATCTGAGGCTCCCGCTCGGGCATCCTGCCGCCGGCCGGATGTCCGGCGGTTGAAACATGCACAAAAGCCAGACGCCGGAGCACGCCTGCCGCCGCAGTCTCTATGCGGCATGCTCCGCCTGGAAGCGCGCGGGTCTATCAGACGATGGCAGGGCCGGCAATGGACTGAATGCCGCGACGGCGCGAGCCGTCCCGGCACCCTTCCGGAACGTCTGTCGGCGGGCGATCAGCTCCAGCCGCCGTTGCGGCCCCGGTAGAAGATGTGCTGGCCGATCTTGTCGAGGCGCAGCAGCGTGCGCGACCAGCGCGGCTTCACATAGGTCGCGTGGTAGTGCGTCGCGCCGCCGACGTCGGTGATGTAGGCCGCGCCGTTGAGCACGCGATCGGCGACGTCCTGGGCAATCTGCCAGGCGTCGGCGTCGCGGATGCGGTCCTTGTAGCCGTCGCAGGCGAAAGAGAACTGGCAGCGGTTGCGCCAGCTCTTGTTCTGGTAGACGACGCCGCAGATCGAGTTCGGGTAATGCACGTTGGCGACCCGGTTGAGGATCACCTGCGCGACAGCCACCTGTCCTTCGACCGGCTCGCCGCGGGCCTCGAAATAGACCGCCGTCGCAAGGCAGGTCCGTTCCGTGTCCGAGATTGTCAGGTTCGAGATCGCCTGTTGCGCCGGGCTCTCGCCCGGCATCGTACCGACGGCGGCGAGCGCCATCATGTAGCCGGGCAGCGGCTGGTATTTCGGCTTTTTCTTCGGAATGGCGACGAAGGCCATCTGCGTCTCGCCGCGCGATGCCTTGGCGCCCTCGGCCGGCGCGGCGGCGGCAACGAGCGCCACCGGCGCCCCAAAGCTGGCCGAGGCGACCATGACGTTCTCGCGCCCGATCGCGATCGAGCCGGTGAAGGCGAGCGGCGGCAGCGCGCTCGTCTCGGTCCGGTCGATGACACTGGAAAGGTCGAAGACGGCGCCGGCGACGGGCAGGTTGTAGCCCCGGCTGCGCGGCAGCGCCCGCGTCATCAGGAGGTCGCCCTTCGCCGCCCGGTTGACGACCGGATAGGCAAGCCCCGGCGTGCGCTCGATCGAGCCGGTGATGTCGCCAACGACCGCCGTGGCGGTGCCGTCGGCCCCGGCGATCCGCGGCATGGCGACGTCGCGCGGCAGGGCCGGGCTCTGGAAGGCAAAGCTCGGCTTGTGCTCGGAGATCTCGGGCGTTGCCACGAGGAAAGTGCGCCAGCGCTCCTCGGCCGGTCCGGAAAGACCGATGAGGCTGCCGACATCCTGCAGCGCGATCCGCTCGGCGCTGCCAAGGAACATCGCAATGGCGAGAAGATAGGGGGCGAGTGCCTGCCAGAACGGCGGCCGTTTCGACGACGGTCGTACGCGAACCATACGAACGCAACTCCTACGCAAAACCCGACACTGGAGACCCCGCAGGGCTCCGACGCAGTCGTCTTTCCATGAACCCGACCCGCAGCCGGAAACCCCGTTCCGAAGGCGGTACGCTCGGGCGGCAGACGCCCCCAACACCTATGGTTTTCGCTGATTAACCTTGCGAAGCCGTTAATGGCGAAATTCGTTTTGCAAATGTCGTGGTGATGGCCGTTCGAAGGCGATTTGCGCTCTCGGTATTCTTTGCCGGTTGCGTTTTCGCTCCGGATGCCCATATCGATGCTTCCGGACAATCGATGCGTGTATAAGGGGCAATCGTGCAGGAAATCGAGTCAAGGATCGTCATCAAGGCTTCGCCCGCCGCCGTCTGGCGCGAGCTCGTCGATTTTCACAGGCACAGCGAATGGAACCCCTTCATCCGCGAGGCCTCCGGCGAGGCAAGGGAAGGGGCGATCCTGACGATCCGTGTTGCCCCGCCCGGCGCCGGCGCCATGACCTTCCGGCCGCGCGTCCTTGTCGCCTCTCCCGAGCGCGAGCTGCGCTGGCGCGGCAAGCTCGTCCTGCCCGGCCTCTTCGACGGCGAGCACTATTTCCGGATCCTGCCGCGCGACGACAACTCGGTCGAATTCGTCCAGGGCGAGCGGTTCACCGGTCTGCTTGTGCCGCTGTTCGGCTCGGGCCTGCAAAAGACGCGGCTCGGCTTCGGCCTGATGAA
>JAWKVW010000034.1:0-31189 GCA_041397845.1 Hyphomicrobiales bacterium
GCGACCAGATCGCCCCTTTATCAAGCCACATCAACGGCGTGTGCAAGACGAAATTGCTGTCCATGCCGATGTTGAGGGCAAGTTGCGTCGCCTTGACCGCGTCATCGCGGCAGTCGGGATAGCCGGAATAGTCGGTTTCGCACATGCCGCCGACGAGATGGCGGACGTCGCGCCGGTAGGCGACGATCGCCGCGAACGTCAACAGAACGATGTTGCGGCCGGGGACGAACGTCGTCGGCAGCCCCTTCGCGCCGAGCCGGATCTCGGCATCGCGGGTCAGCGCCGTCTCGCTGAGCGCACCGAGCGCCGGCAGCGCGACGAGGTGATCCTCGCCGAGCTTCGCCGACCAGGGTGGGAACCGCTGGCGCACGGCCGACAGCACGGCCGTACGGCTCGTCAGCTCGACGGCATGCCGCTGCCCGTAATCGACGGCGAACGTTTCAACGCGCGGGAAGCGATCGAGCGCCCAGGCGAGACAGGTCGAGGAGTCCTGTCCGCCCGAGAACAGGACGAGTGCGGCTTCGCTGGACGGTGTATCGGTAGCGGGCATCGGCTGGCATCACCAAAGTGGACATGGTCACGGCATGAATTCGTCGGCGGGCCACGGCGTCAAGACCCGCTTACCTCATCCGTCATCCGCCGCCTGCGAATGTGCGTACGAACGGCCATGGCAAACGTAACAAACGATGCCAGACCCGTCCTCGTCTGGGTTCGGCAGGACCTGCGCCTTGCCGACCAGCCGGCATTGAGCGCCGCCGCGTCGTCCGGCCGACCGGTGATCCCGGTTTTCGTGATCGATGACGAAACCGCCGGCCGCTGGCGCCTCGGCGGTGCCGCTCGCTGGTGGTTGCACGGCGCGCTGACGGCGTTCGACGGCGCGCTGGGCGGCCGGGGCTCGCGGCTGATCCTAAAGCGCGGAGCGAGCGCCGCGGTGCTGGCGGCCCTGGCCGCCGAGACGAACGCCGCCGCCGTCTACTGGAACCGCCACATCGAGCCTTACTGGCGAGCCGTGGAGGACGAGCTTTCCCGCAGACTGCACGATGCCGGCGTGGCGGCGTGCGCACACGACGGACAGTTGCTGTTCCCGCCGGGGACGGTGCGAGGCCGCGGTGGCGAGGCGCCGCGGCTGTTCACGCCGTTCTGGCGCGCGTGTCTGGCCGCGGCACCGCCGGCGGCACCATGCGCCGCGCCCGCCGACCTGCGCGCGCCAACGGTCTGGCCGGCGAGCGAGAGGCTCGACGACTGGCGGCTCCGGCCGGCCTGTCCCGATTGGGCAGTCGGGCTCGCGGCGACGTGGACGCCGGGCGAGGCGGCGGCACAACAGCGACTCGACGCCTTTCTCGACGAAGGACTTGCCGGCTACCGCGATCGCCGCAACGAGCCGGGACGCTTAGGGACCTCGCGGCTGTCGCCCCATCTCCACTGGGGAGAGATCTCGGTGCGGCAGATCTGGCACGCCTGTCGTCTGCGGGCGGAGGGCGAGCGCGGATACGCCGCCGGTACCGAATCCTACCTGCGCGAACTGGGTTGGCGGGAATTCTGCGCCCTGCTCCTGCTGGGCCGTCCCGAAATGCCGGAGCAACCGTTGCAGCCGCGATTCGCCGATTTCCCCTGGTGCGAGGACGAGGCGGCGTTCCGCGCCTGGACCGCCGGCCGCACCGGCTATCCGATCGTCGATGCCGGCATGCGCGAGCTTTGGCATACCGGCTGGATGCACAACCGGGTGCGCATGGTCGTCGCGTCGTTCCTGACCGAAGCACCTGTTGCAGCCGTGGCAGGCCGGCGAGGCGTGGTTCTGGGACACCCTTGTCGATGCCGATCTCGCCAACAATTCAGGCGGCTGGCAATGGGTCGCCGGCTGCAGCATCGATGCGGCGCCGTACTTCCGCATCTTCAACCCTGTCCTGCAGGGCGAGAAATTCGATCCGGCGGGACGGTACGTGCGGAACTGGCTGCCCGAGCTGGAACGCCTTGATCGCCGCTACATTCACAAGCCGTGGCAGGCGCCGCAGGATGCGCTTGCCGCGGCTTCCCTGCGAATCGGTATCGATTACCCACCGCCGATCGTCGATCATGGCGCGGCGCGAACGCGCGCGCTCGTCGCCTTTTCCGCGCTCAAAGAGCGTCGATAGCCTCCATCAGGTTCCCGGTTCGCACCCATTTGTCGCTCTCAGGCAACAGTGTCATGTCCAAACCACGCCAGCAAGCGACGCCATCGGCTTATTACTTCTTCTCAAGATCAAAGGATATTACTCTTTATTTAAGCTAAGATTATCCGCTAGGGGGTGAAGAAAGTCGTGCCGAGGCCAAGCGCCGCCGATGTGTGTCGCCTTTGCGCAACAAAACCCCTCAGGTTTGGGCGGATTAAACTCGGGTCAGATCGAAATGCGTTTGCCGACGTGGAACCAGGCTCTCGCCGCTTGCGCCGTGATCGCTGCCGCCGGGCTGACCGCATGGGCGATGCGGATCGAAATGGAGGCGTCGCCGGTGCAGTCCCGGCTGTTCTCGCGCCTTGCCGAAGATTTGACGTTCAACGTCGATCCGGGCGCCAGCGAGGAGCTGCGGGTCCCGACTGACGGGCCTTACGACAACCGGCTGGGCTACAGCCAGCTGCCATCCTTCATCGCCGAGATGAAGGCAAACGACTTCATCGTCGACTATCAGGCGCGCATGTCGGGGGCGATGGTGCGCTTCCTCGACTTTGGCGGCTTCCCGATATTCGACGAAAAGGCACAGGCCGGCGTCACCATCGTCGACCAGCACGGCCGCGAGATCTATATCGCCCGCCATCCGGAGCGGTTGTTCGCATCCTATTCGTCGATCCCGCCGCTGTTCGTCGCGACCCTGCTGTTCGTGGAAAACCGCGAACTCCTCGACGACGGGCATCCCTATCGCAATCCCGCCATCGAATGGGACCGGTTCGCCCTCGCCACCATCAACACGCTTTCCGAGAAGCTCAACCTCTCCCACCAGCGCTTCGGCGGCTCGACGCTGGCAACGCAGATCGAGAAGTACCGCCATTCCCCGGATGGGCGCACCGGCTCGGCCATCGACAAGTTGCAGCAGATGCTCTCGGCGAGCGTGCGCGCCTACGCCGACGGCCCCGATACCTCCGCCGCCCGTCACCGCATCGTTCTCAATTACATCAATTCGACCCCCCTCTCGGCGCGACCCGGATTCGGCGAGGTCATCGGGCTCGGCGACGGACTGTGGGCCTGGTACGGCACCGACCTGAACGACGTGGCGCGGTTGCTGTCCCGCCCCCCCAAGACGCCGGCCGACCGCAAGGCACGGGCCATCGTCTACAAACAGGCGCTGAGCCTGATGCTCGCGCAACGCCGGCCCTCCCACTACCTGCTGCAGGGACGTGACGACCTGCGCACCATGACCGATACCCACCTCCGCCTGCTTGCCGATGAAGGCATTATCGATCAGCAATTGCGGGACGACGCCCTCGCCGCCGATCTCGAGTTCCGGCGCGATGCGCCGGCGGCCAAGGAAACCTCGTTTCTCGACCGCAAGGCGGCCAACGCCATTCGCGGCGATCTCTTGTCGCTGCTGCACGTGCGTCAGTTCTACGATCTCGACCGCCTCGACCTGCGCGCCGACGCCACCCTCGACCTGCCGACGCAACAGGCCGTCATCGATGTTCTGCGTCGCCTCAACAACCCCGAGGAGGCGGTAAAACTGGGCCTGATCGGCGAGCACTTGCTCGACAAGCGGCACGTCGGCGGCGTCGTTTACAGCTTTACCCTCTACGAGCGCGGCCGCGATGCCAACTACGTGCGCGTGCAGGCCGATACCGTCGACCGGCCGCTCGATCTCAACGAGATGGGCAAGCTCGATCTCGGTTCGACGGCAAAGCTGCGGACGTTGACCACCTATCTGCAGATCATTGCCGAACTGCACGACAGCTACGGGACGATGACCAATGCGGAGCTCGACGAGGCCGCGGTCGACGCCGACGACCCGCTCAGCCGCTGGGCGATCCGATACCTGCAACAAGCGTCCGACCGCTCCCTGCAGGCGATGATCGGCGCCGCAATGGCCCGCACCTACTCGGCAAATCCCGGCGAAGCGTTTTTCACCGGCTCCGGGATGCACACGTTCGTGAACTTCGACAAGACCCACAACGGGCGGATCATGCCGGTGTGGGAAGCCTTTCGGTATTCGGTGAACCTGCCTTTCATCCGCATTATGCGAGACATCGTCCGGTATTAAATGGCGGAGGCGGATGATGTAGGAGGTACCGAGATCCTGAAGAATCGCGATCATCCGGCGCGCGCGGACTACCTCCGGCGATTCGCCGACAAGGAGGGTCGCGTCTTTCTCGGACGGTTCTATGCCCGCTATCGCGGCAAGACGCCGGACGAGAGCCTCGAAATTCTGGCCAACCGTACCCGACCCACCGCGCACCGGCTTGCGACGGTTTTCCGATCCGTCCGGCCGGACGCCGACGTCGACAGCCTCGCGCGTTTCCTGCGCAAGCGGTTGCCCCGCTCCGACCTCACCGACGGCGATATTGCCAAACTGTACAGCCGCTACGGGATCGACCGTTTCTCGCTGCACGACCGCGGCTATATCGCCCGCCTGCATCCGTTGGAATTGTGGCTCGTCGCCTACCAGCAGCAGCATCCCGCGGCCAAGCGCTCCTAAGTCATGACTGCAAGTACGGCCGAACGGCAGGAGGTGTATGGCTGGCTGTTCAAGTCGAACCGGAAAGGCGCCGCCGATACGCGCATCCGCATCCTCCTCGAAGAAGAAGCCTTCGGCCGGCTCCACCAGGCCTGGGAGGCGCTGGGGTATCCGTTCCCGACGCTGGTGCCATCGCTGGCCACCGCCATCGGCAGTTCCGCCGATCGTCCGCAGGCCCTTGCCGAGCTTATCGGCATCATCCTCAACGACGGCGTGCGGCTTCCCGCCGTTCGCGTCGACGCGGTGCACTTCGCGGAAGACACGCCATTCGAAACGCACATGGTGCGCGCGCCGGCCGAGGGCGAGCGACTGCTGCCGCACGAGGTGGCGGCGGCGCTGCGTACGGCACTCGTCGACGTCGGCGAGAACGGAACGGCGCGACGCATCGCCGGCGCATTTCACGGCCCGGATGGCGCCCCCCTGCCCGTCGGCGGCAAGACCGGCACCGGTGACGAGATGGCGGATCGCTTCGCACCGGGATCGGCCGCCGCGCGCGAAAAGGAGGTCAGTCGCAGCGCCGCCTTCGTTTTCTTCATCGGCAAACGCTTTTTCGGCGTCATCACCGCCTTCGTCCCGGGCGACCGCGTGGGTATGTTCAAGTTTACAAGCGCGTTGCCGACGCAAGTGCTGAAGGCATTGGCGCCAACGCTGCAGCCTTTGATCGACGACGAACCACGACGCCCGACAACAATTCCCGACGTCGTGGCTACCACGGCCCCTTCCATTCACTAAATTGGACGAAGGCCCTGCTCCCATCGGATGGGTCGGCAGCGCTCCGTCACACGATCAAACGCCACTGGAAAGCACCTCGACTGATGATCCGCAGCCTCTTGGCACTCACGGCATTCACCCGCGGGATGACGGAGTCCGCCCCGCGCCGGCACAACCGGCACCGCAGGCTCACCGGCTTTGCCGTTACCCTCCTCGCCACGCTCGCCGCCTCGGCGGCGCTGGCGCAATCGGCGAAGGTGACACTGCCGACGGTGGCACCGCGCACCGGTGCGCCGCAGCCAGCCCCGCCCGCCGCCGTCTCGCCCCAAGCGCAAGAAAAGACGGCGCCGTCGTCCCGCGTGCACGGCGACATCATCGGCGAACTGCATCGAACGGTGACCTGGAATACCGACAACCTGCTCGATCTCGCCCGCGCCGAAAACCTCGGCCTGCTCGAAATCCTTGCCGCCAATCCCGGCGTCGATCCCTGGCTACCGGGGGCCGGCACCGAAATTCTGCTGCCGACCGCGCACATCCTGCCGAGCGGCCCGCGCACCGGCATCGTCATCAATCTCGCCGAGCAGCGCATCTATTACTACGACCCGAAGCGCGGCCCGATGACGTTCCCCATCGGCGTCGGCCGCGAAGGTTTCGCCACGCCGATCGGTTCCACCAAGATCGTCCGCAAACAAGCCGCTCCGACCTGGTACCCGACGGCCAGCAGGCTGGCCGAAGATCCGCCGGTACCGCGGGTGGTACCGCCGGGACCGGACAACCCGCTCGGCGAGTTCGCCATGTACCTCGGCTGGCCGGCGTACCTGATGCATGGCACCAACAAGCCGGACGGGGTGGGCCGGCGCGTCAGTCACGGCTGCATCCGGATGTATCCCGAGGACATCGCGTTCCTGTTCCGCGTGAATTCCGGTCAGCACGCCCGTCCGCACGTGTCCGAGCCGGTCAAGAATCAGCCGAAGCAACGGGCAATTGTATATCGAGGTCCATCCTCCCTCGATCAACTCGACGAACTTGAAGGAATTCAAGGTGGCAAAACCAGGCCGCTACAGGATCAGACCGATCGCATCTGATGGCCGCCGGCGAGGCGGCACGCGGCTGGACTGGAAAGCCATCGATAAGGCGCTCAAGGAACGCCAGGGCATCCCTGTGCGCATCACCCGCTGATACAAGGGGCGCCGATGGCGCCCATCACGGCAGCAGATCCAGAGCCAGCACCGTCGAGAGCCGCGTTCTCGGCGTCCCTGATCCGCTCGCGGGCGGGACGCCCGCTGCTTCGGGCGACGCCCCGTCCTCCTGAATGGAGATGAGCACAAGCGGCCACGGAGGCGGACGGGTAATCGCCGGCCCGCTGCTGACCAAACCCCTTGCCTTGCGATCAGCGATGCGCGAGGTATTGTGCACTGCACGTCATGCGCGAGAGGGAGAAGTAGCGATGCCGGCAAATCTTGGTCGTTGGGTGATTGGTTTTCTCGCTGCGATTTGCGGCCTAGGGGCCCTGGCGATCGCTTCGGGCGCCGAGGACAACATCATGTATTACACCGGGCTGCTATTCTTCATCGCAGCCGTCCTGTTCATTTTGGCCTGATCAAGCATTCGTTCGACGAGGCGGCGCACCGTGAGGCGGCGCCGCTACCCGCCCGCAGCCGACCGAAGTCTACCAGACCGTTGTTTCGAAAACAAAAAGGGCCGGCAACCGGCCCGAGTGGTGCTCTTGAGGGAAGGGAGAACTCGGATGAAAACTCCATCCGCCGCTGAGTATCCGGCCTTCTCGCGGGAATGGATGTGACCCGGATCACAAACGGCTCTTTTGTTGGTCGGCCGCAGCGCCAACGTCAGGCAACGATGCACGAGACGCATCGGAATACGGAGGGAGACGGCGCCCGGTTGCAACGTCGCCGCGCCAGCCCAATTGATACTCTGTCCGACCCGCTGCGTGATGCCGCAGGTCGCCGACATCGGCCGGCGACGGCGCCGGTACGGATCGTCTCGCTGGTTCCAAGCCTAACGGAGTTGCTGTTCGACCTTGACCTCGGCGAGTGCGTCGTCGGTCGCACGTCCTACTGTGTCCACCCGCGCGAGCGGGTGCGAAGGGTGGCCCGCGTCGGCGGAACAAAAACGATCGACCTGACGAGAATTGTGGCGCTCGCCCCGACCCACGTCGTCGTCAACATCGACGAAACGCCCCGAGACGTCGCCGAGACGCTGACTGCCCGCGGCTGCAACGTCATCGTCACCCATCCCGTCGACATCGACGATAACCTTGCCCTCTATCGACTGTTCGGCGGACTCTTCGGCCGCGAGGCGGCGGCGATCCGACTGGAGCGCCGTTTCGTTGCCGCACGTGACGCCCTCATCGCCGCGGCCACGCCCTTGCCGTGGCGACGCGTGCTCTACCTGATCTGGAAGACGCCGTGGATGACGGTCGGCAGCGCGACCTACATCTCTCGCATGATGCAGGCGGCGCACTGGCGCACCATGCCCGATCTCGCCGAACCCCGTTACCCGACGATCGCGCTGACGGCGGACCTGCTCGATACGGTCGACCTTGTGCTGTTCGCGAGCGAACCCTTTCCGTTCAAGCCCCGTCACATTGCGGACTTCTGTCAGGCGTTCCCGGAACACGCGGCAAAGGCGATGGCCATCGACGGCCAAATGATCTCCTGGTACGGCAGCCGGGCCATCGCGGGACTCGACTATCTGAGGACCCTGACGACCAGTACGACGTGAACGTTGCCATTTGCCGTGGTGTCGGCGAGCATGGGCCGCGCGCGGCCATCGCGGTTGCGCCCCCTCCCGTCGCCTGCCATGACGGCCTTCCCGGCTTGTGGCGGGCGATCCCTGTTTCGAATGGCCGAAACCGTCGGTGAAACGAATGCCGCGACCGGAATCCGCCGTAGGTGTTCGTCTCGCCGCCTTCTACATCGCGGCGTTCGCCGTGATTGGTGTGTTGCAGCCGTTCTGGCCGGTATGGCTGGCGGCGCGCGGCCTGGATTCCCTGGCGATCGGCGTCACGCTCGCGCTCAGCATCGGCGTCAAGGTGTTCAGCGCCCCGCTCGTCGCCCATATCGCCGACCGCAGCGGCGAGCGGCGACGATTGATCGTCGTCTTGCTCGTCGGCTGCCTCGTTTCGTTCGCGTTGTTCGGCGCGGTGAGCAGCCTGGTCCCCATCCTTCTCGTCAGCGCCGTATACTACGCGGTGTGGCCGCCCGCCGTATCGCTCGCCGAAAGTCTGACCATGCTCGCCTCGGCGCAACGCGGGCTCGAGTACGGCCGCGTTCGCCTCTGGGGATCGCAGGGCTTCATCATCACCGCCGCCGGCGCCAGTTGGGTGATCGATCGGACGACGCCCGATGCCGTTTACGCGATGGTTCTCGCCGCCGCCCTTTGCCTGCTGACCGCTATTTCCTGCCCAACATCAAGGCCGAGCCCAGCCTGTCGCCGCGGCTGCCGGTTCTCGAAGCCTTGCGCGATGGCGCGTTCCTCCGCTGCTTGGGCGCCTGTGGCCCAGTCCAGGCGTCCCACGCCGTTTATTACGGCTTCGGCGCCCTCTTCTGGCGGCGTACCGGTCTCGGCGAGGACATCATCGGTGCGTTGTGGGCGGAGGCGTGATTGCCGAAATCATCCTGTTCGTCTTTGCCCGTGGCGCCGCCGCCCGCTTCGGACCGAACCGCCTGATCGCCCTTGCCGGCATCGGTGCCGGCGCCCGCTGGCTGCTGTTCGCGCTGACCGCCAGTGTGCCGTGGCTGATCCTCGGCCAGACGTTGCACGCCTTGTCTTTCGGCTGCGCGCACCTCGGCGCGATGCATTACATCGGCGGGCGGATCGCGCCGCAGCTGTCGGCCACGGCGCAAAGCCTCTGCCGAGTGTCTGGGGCGTTTTCCTCGGCATTGCGCTGTTGGCGACAGGGCCGCTTTATGCCGGCCTCGGCGGCCACGCTTACGCGGTGATGGCGGTGGTCGGCCTCGCCGGCTCGCTCGTCGCCTGGCCGCTGATCGCCGCCGATCGCCGGCGCGACGCCGCCGCCTGACTTCGTCCGCGCCGAACCCTCCGCCGCTCAGAACACGCCCGCGTCCAGCCCCGCCGCCATCAGCATGCCGGCTTCCGCGCGCCTCGTCGAGGAAGCCCGGCTGCCAGGTGCCGCGCCAGATCAGCGGCGGCTGCGTCGCCCGCCAGCGCAGTCCGGTGACGATCGTTTCGACGGCGCGGCGCGTCCCGGTGCCGTCATGCCCTGCCCGGATGTAGAGGGCATAGGGCAACCCCTGCGTCTTCTCGAGGCAGGGGTAGTAGATGCGGTCGAAGAAGTCCTTCAGCGCGCCGCTCATGCCTTCGAGGTTCTCGGGCGTGCCGAGAATGACGGCATCGGCAGCCAGAACGTCGTCGGCCGCGGCGGCGAGCGGCGCCAGCCAGCGCACCTCGACGCCTTCGATCTCCGGCGCGCTCGCCCCGGCGACGACCGCGTCCTTCAGCGCTCGGGTGTTTTCCGGACGGGCAATGGGCGACGACGAGGAGGCGCTTGGTCATCGCCGTGATTGTCTGCGGAAGACGGCGGCAAGCTCCAGGTGCGCCGACCACAGGAACTGATCGACGGGAACGACGCGCTGCAGCGCATAGCCGCCGGCCGCGAGCAGCCGCGCATCGCGGGCGAAGGTATCGGGATTGCAGGAAACGGCGACGATGACCGGCACCGCCGACGCCGCCAGCTTCCTTGCCTGCGCCGCCGCACCGGCGCGCGGCGGGTCGAACACCGCGGCATCGAAGTCCCGCAATTCCTCCACGGACGGCGGACGCGCCGACAGATCGCGCGCCTGCGTCGCAATGGCAGGCATGGCGCGGGCCGCCGCGGCCAGGGCGGCAACGTCACCGTCGACGGCGAGCACGCGCCGGCCGCCGCCGGCAAGCGCGATGGCGAAGGTGCCGACGCCGGCGAACAGGTCGACGACCGCTCCTGCCCCGGCGGCGGCGGCAACGACCGCGGCGACGAGGGCGGCTTCACCCTCGCCGCTCGCCTGCAGGAAGGCGCCGGGCGGCACGTCGACGCAAACGCCGGAGAGAACGGCGCCGACGGGGCGCCGCCGCATGATCGGTTCGGCCTCGCCCGATCCCCCCAGTCGCCACGACAGGCAGCCGATGTCGGCCTCGGCGGCGAAGCGCGCGCAGCGGTTCGCGCACGGCCAGGTTCGGCGGTCGCGGCAGCGCGATGACGACATCGAGGCCGCCGTCAAGCTTGGCGATTGCGACGTCGGCCCGCTGTCCGGGCCCGAGGATGGCGCCGAGCCACTCGCGCATCGGCGCGATCATCGCGGCGATGGCGGGATCGAGCACCGGACATTCGGCGAGATCGACGACGGCGTGGCGATGCAACTCCTTAAAGCCGAGAACACACGGACCGCCGCCGGCCACGCCCACCGCGGCGAACCGGGCGCGCCGGCGGCCACCCGGCGGCGTGCGGACGAGCGGGGCGATTTCGCAGCCTTCGGGTCCCGCCCGGGCGATCGCCGTGCGCAGCCGTTGCAGCTTGAAGGCGGCGTAGGCGGCGTCATCGAGGTGCTGCAGGCTGCAACCGCCGCAGCGCTCGAAATGGCGGCAGCAGGGCGGCGCGATCGGCAGCCGGGGTGAGGATCTCGTCCACTTCGGCGTCGTGCCCGTCGCCGCGACGGGAGAAGGACGCGGGCGCGCACCCGTTCACCTGGCATCGTCCCGGCGATGAAAAGACGGCCCGACGGTCCCGCGGCGATGCCGTCGCCCTGGGCGCCGATGCTCTCGACGACGACCTCGACACCCGCTGCCGGCGCGGCGGAATCACCCGAATTGCCGTGCCGCGCCGCCCCGCTGGCGACCACGTCCGCTCGCGCCGATCGTGGATCCCATTGCAGCCACCTCAGATCAGCCAGCGCGCAAGGCCGCAGCCGGCGCCGGCGGCGACAATCCAGTGCAGGCCGATCGGCCGGAACGGCAGCAGCAGGGTCAGCGTGGCGAGGGCCAGGAGGCGAAGACGTTGACGCCGCCGCCTTCCGGAAAAAATATGGGCTCCGCAAGAGTATGCCGCGAGGTTGAGAATGACGCCGACGACGGCGGCATTGATCGCGCCGAGCGCCGACGCCAGCGACGGCATCCGGTGCAGCCGCTCGATGTAGGGCGCGCCCGCGAAGATGAAGAGGAAGCTCGGCAGGAAGGTCCACGCGTGGTCAACGCCGCGGCGACGATTGCCGGCAGCAGCGCCCCCGCGCTGCTGTTCCAGCCGGCAAAGAACCCGACGTAGGGCAGCACCAAGACCAACGGTCCAGCTTGTTTCGGCGAGGGCGAGACCGTTGAGCATATCGCCCGCGGCCAGCCACCCATAGGTGTTGACGGCCTCGTTGGCAATGTACAGCAGAACCGCATAGGCGCCGCCGAGGTGACGAACGCCGCCTTGGTGAACAGCCAGGCGACGTCGGCGAAGGGCTCGCGGCCGAAGGCGGCGATCACCGCCCCCACCGCCGTCGCCCACAATCCGGCGAACACGGCGGCGAGCACGAGGAGACGCCGCCACGGCCGTGCCCTCGTGGCCGGCGGCGGCGATACGACCGCGACGTCGCCGCCATGCGCTGTGACGTGAAAGCACGCGAGCCCGCCACGGCCGGCGACCCAGCCGATGGTCGCGGCCGAGACTATGATCCAGGGAAAATCGATGCGGAGGAATGCAGCGCGACGAACGCAGCCGCGGCGACGGCCAGTGACGGCCAGCCACGCAGGGCTTTTGGCCGACCGAGGCGCCACAAGGCGGCGACGATGACAGACGACGACAGGTTTCGATCCGTCGAAGGCGGCGGCCAGCCACGGCTGATCGCCATGGGCGGCAACAAGCCACGACAGCATCAGCATGAACAGAGGCGCCCGGCAGCACGAACAGCGCGCCCGAAACGATGCCGCCGGCGATGCCGTGCAGCCGCCAGCCGATATAGGTGGCGAAAGCTGCTGCGTCCCGGCCCCGGCAGCAGCATGCAAAAATTGAGCCCGCGGAATCCCGCCTGGTCGATCAATGCCGGCGATCGACGATTTCCGTCTGCATCATCGCGATCTGCGCCGCCGGTCCGCCGGAGATGCAGCCGATGCGCAGCCACAATCGCACGGCTTGCCCGAAGCGGGCCGGCTGATGACCAACGACGTCAGCCGCCATCGCCCATCACGCGCGCCACAACAGTGTTCGCCAAAGGTGACCACGCACACGGCGAAGAGCGTCATCCGCGCCTCGCGAACGACGAACGCCGCCGCCGCCGGTCCGCCCGCCAGAGGGACGGCATGGGTGTTGAAACGCGCCCTCTCGCCCCTGCTGCATCCCACGGCTACAGACTTCGACCAATGCCGTGTCCCTCTGCCGCTGTGTCCCCGACTGGTTTGGCTTTATGGACGACGCACCCGACATGTAATCGATGACGGCAACTTGCGCCATCGCGCTTTTTCGCAGGTTTCCCTTCATGTCCCACGAATTTCCGCGGTGGCCGCGGTCGGGAGGCGGCACCCGCCTGATCCCGGAGACGCCGTGCGCTCGCCGTTCCGCCGTCGATGAGGAAGGAAACACACTGGTTCTGCGCCGCTCGCCATCCCATCATAGGATAGCACGCCAACCTGCCCGTCCCGGGCGCCGGATCACACGCAATGTCATTACCGAAAAGCATCCGCCTCGCCGATTACGCGCCGCCGCCGTTTCTGATCTCCGATGTCGATCTCGATATATCGCTCGACGACGATCATGCCGCCGTCCGCGCCCGCCTCAGCATCAAGCGCAACCCCATGTGGCCGCCGCCGACGCGGCGCTCAGGCTCGACGGCGAGGACCTGGCGCTGCAGCGGATCAGCCTCGGCGCGCGCCCTGACGCCGGGCGAGTTCGTTCTGGATGGCAACGCGCTGATCGTCGAGCCGGTACCGGACGCGTTCATCCTCGAGACCGAAAGCCGCATCGAGCCGCAGAATAACACCCGCCTGATGGGACTTTACGCGTCGAAGACCGGCTACTTCACCCAGTGCGAGGCCGAAGGCTTTCATACGTACCTTCTTCCTCGATCGTCCCGACGTGATGTCGCGCTACACGACGACGATCCGTGCCGAAAAGCAGCGTTACCCGGTGCTGCTGTCCGACAGCCCTGTCGCCGCCGGCGACGACGGCGACGGCCGGCATTGGGCTCGGTGGCACGACCCGTTTCACCGAAGCCTTGCTACCTGTTCGCTCTCGTCGCCGCCCGTCTCGACGAAATCAGCGATCGCTTCGTCACCCGTTCCGGCAAGACGGCGACACTGCAGATCTTCGTGCAGCCCGGCAAACGCGAGCAGGGCACGTTTGCCATGGCCTGCCTGAAAAAGGCGATGCGATGGGATGAAGAGGTATTCGGCCTCGAGCTCGATCTGGATCAATACACGATCGTCGCCGTCGACGATTTCAACATGGGCGCGATGGAGAACAAAGGTCTCAACATCTTCAACAGCAAGTACGTCCTGGCGAATCCCCAGGTCGCAACCGACGCAGACTACATGGGGATCGACCGGGTGGTTGCCCACGAATACTTCCACAATTGGACAGGCAACCGTGTACCTGCCGTGACTGGTTTCAATTGTCGTTGAAAGAAGGACTAACCGTCTTTCGCGATCAGGAATACGGTGCCGATCGATACTCACGCGCCGTACAACGCATCCGCGAGGTGCGCGGGCTGCGCGCCAGTCAGTTTCCGGAGGACGCCGGGCCGATGGCGCACCCAGTGCGCCCGCAATCCCTACGTCGAGATCAACAACTTCTACACATCAACAGTGTACAGCAAAGGCGCCGAAGTGGTGCGGATGATCCAGACGCTGATCGGCGCCACGTATCCGCCGTGGCATGGACCTTTATTTCGTCCGACACGACGGCCAAGCCGTCACCACCGACGATTTCGTCCAGGCGATGCAGGACGCAGGCGGGGTCGACCTTGGCCAGTTCAAACGCTGGTACGATCAAGCGGGCACACCGCGGCTGAGCGTCGAGGCGATTACGACGAAGCGAACCGCACCTACGCGCTGACGGTTCGTCAAAGCTGTCCGCCGACACCGGGGCGAGCCGGAGAAGCTGCCGTTCCACATTCCGCTCGCCGCCGTCGGCGGCCTGATCGACGGCGACGGCACAGAATGCCGCTGCGTCTCATCGGTGAGAACGCGCCGGCAGGCCCGTCGCGCGTGCTAACCACGTTCGCGACGCAGCCGAAACCTTCCGCTTCGGCGACGTGTCGGCGCCGCCGGTGCCGTCGCTGCTGCGCGGCTTCTCGGCGCCGGTCATCATCGATTACGGCTACGACGATGCCGCCTGATCCACCTTTTGGCCCACGATCGCGATCCCTTCAATCGATGGGAGGCCGGGCAGCGCCTGACAACGCGGCTGGCGCTGAAGGCGATCGACGATGCTGCGTCGGGCCGCGCGATGGAGTTTCCGCAATCGCTCGCCGACGCGTTCGAACGGAGTGCTCGACGACGGCGAAGCGGAGCCGGCATTCGCGGCCGAAGCGCTGACGTGCCTTCGGAACTGTACATCGCCGAGCAGATGGCCGTCGTCGACCCGGACGCGGTGCAGGCGGCGCATCGCGCGCTGCAGTGCTTCCTCGGCGAGGCGCTCGCCGAGCTTGCGCGAAACGTACGCGGCGATGGCGGCGGCGACGCCCGGCGCCTACAGCCCCGATGCCGGCCCGGCCGGCCGGCGGGCGCTGAAGTCCGTGTGCCTCGGATACCTCATGGAAGCGCGCGACGGCCCCGGACGGCAGCTCTGCCGGCGACAATTCGACACCGCGGAGAACATGACCGACGCCCTCGCCGCGTTGACGCTGCTCGCCAACATCGAAGACGGCGCCGGCGATGCGGCCCTCGCCGCCTTCTACGCTCAATGGCAGAACGAACCGCTCGTCGTCGACAAGTGGTTCGCAGTGCAGGCGCGGTCGCGGCGCGCCGGCGCGCTGATGCCGCAATTGATCGGCCATCCCGCCTTCGACCGCCGCAATCCGAACAAGATCTATGCGCTGCTCGGCGCCTTCGGTGCCAACCAGCAAGCGTTCAACAGCGCCGACGGCGCCGGCTATCGGTTGCTTGCCGACGAAATCATCGCCATCGACGACATCAACCCCCTTGTGGCCGCCCGCCTCGCCCGCGCCTTCGATCGTTTCAAGCGCTTCGATAGCGCACGGCAAGCGCATGCCCGCGCCGCGCTCGAAGGTATCCGCGGCAAGCCGGGCCTGTCGAAGGATACCGCCGAAGTTGTCGGCAAGGCGCTGGCATAGGTCGGCGAACCCCGCACCGTTTCATTCGGTCGGCGCGCTCTTGGTATAGTGGATGCTGTCCGGCGCCACCGCCCCCATCGTCAGGCAGAAGTTCATCGCCTGATCGAAGCTCCAGTCCGTTGAGATCAGGCGGTCGACCGGCACGATCTCGAGATAGCCCGAACTGGGGTTGGGTGCCGTCGGCACGAACACCGCGGCGAGCCGACCACCGGCAGCGGCGTCGTCGAACATCCGCATGACGATGCCGACGCACTTCATCTCCGTATGCGGAAAGTCGATGAGCACGACGCGTTGCAGCCCTTCCGGTTTTTCGCGAACGACGGCGATCACCTTCTTGACCGCCCCGTAGACGAACTTCAGCACCGGTATGCGTTCGATCAGCCGCTCGATCACCGCCACCACCTGCCGGCCGACGACGCGGGTTGCCGCCCAACCGAGGACATAGAGGCCGAGAGCGGTGGAGGCGGCAGCGAGGGTATCGTCCACCCACGGTTTGCGCAGCCAATCGGCAATGACCGGCAGGTTCGGCTGCAAAGTCGTTGACAGCAGACGCACCCAAGGAATGCCGAATTGCGAGAGCACGCTGAAAACGAACTCGAAGACAAGAATCGTTACCCACAGTGGCATCACCGTGAGAACGCCGGCAATCAGATACCGCCCGAAATGCATAGGCCTCGCCCCTGGCCGCCAAAGGTTGAACGTGGATAGCCGGGCGATGGCGGCGGCTGCAACCTCCGCATGATAACCGCAGTGACGCGGCGAGGAACGGCGGCGGTCGCTCGTTGGTCAAGTCAAGCGAGATTGCGATGAAATCGTGCTCATATTGACGGCGCGGATACCCTTCGTTACGTTGTGCCATAGGCAGCGCACAGTGCCGCGACTAAGGGTTGCAGCGTGGCGCATTTTTTTTGGCACTGCAGGGCAGGTGAGCGCCGATGGCGCGCCCCGCAGCCGGAGACGGACGGTCCAGGACTTTCCGTATAGGCGACACGTTATTACGTGCCTATGACAATCAAATAACAAGTCCCATTCCAAATAAAGGGAGTGATAGGGTTGACGACGATCAAGGGAACAGGCGGCGACGATACACTTGCGGCCGTAACGAATGATGGTGACAAGATTTCCGGCCTTGGTGGCGACGACAAGCTCACCGGCGGCAGTGGCAACGACACGATCGACGGTGGCGGCGGCGAAGACAACATTTCTGGAAAGGGCGGTGACGACAGCATTCTTGGCGGCGGCGGCGCCGATTTTATTTCTGGAGGTGACGGTCTCGACACGATCAAGGCCGGTGGCGGCAACGATTACATTCAAGGGGATGACGGCAACGATCTGATCATCGCCGGCGACGGCGACGACGGCGTCTACGGCGGAGCCGGCGACGATGATCTGCAGGGCGGCGGCGGCGCCGACGACATCACCGGTGACGAGGGTGCCGATACCCTCGATGGAGGCGGCGGTGCCGATACCCTAAATGGGGGCATCGGTGCCGACGTGCTGACCGGCGGCGGAGGCGATGACACGTTTGTCATCAGTGACGACACCGCGCCCGGCGTCGATTTCGACGGCGACCTGATCACCGACTTCAAGGTCGGCGATCTGATCGTGTTTCAGGACAACGTGTTCGCCCAAAGCGACGTCAGCATCTCGCAGAACGGCGACAACACGGAACTTGCCATCAACGTGCCGGGAGGCAGCAACCCGGATGGCACGCTGCTGCTTAAGGGGGTGTTCGACCCCGACACTCTTGTCGTTACCCAGATCGAGCAGTCCGAGGCGGACGGATCGGTTCATACCGAGACGGTCATTTTCATTGGCGAAACCCTTACCGCCAGCAATGACACGTTCGCTGGCAAGGGCGGCCGCGATCAGGTGGATGCGCTGGCGGGTGACGACAGTGTCAAGGGCGGCGGCGGCAACGACCTCCTCCTCGGCGGCGACGGCGATGACACCGTGTCCGGCGACGCCGGCAACGATGTCCTCTATGGCGGCGCCGACAACGATAGCGCCAGCGGCGGCGACGGCGCCGACACCATCTTCGGCGAAGGTGGTTATGACACGCTCGACGGCGGCGGCGGCAACGATTACTTCGTCGCAGGGTTCGGCAACGACACGATGTTTGGCGGCAATGGCAATGATTACTTCGGACCGAACGCCGTTTTGGTGGACTCGTCTTCCGACTGGCTTGACGGCGGCGGCGGCAACGACACCCTTAACGCGGGATTCGGTTCCGATACGCTCCGCGGCGGCGCCGGCAAGGACACGTTCGAATACAACCCGACACAGTTCATTGGCGTCGGCGCCGACAACCTGATCGTCGATTTCAGCGGCAATGACCAGCTCCGCGTCTGGACAAGCACTGAGCCGACGGATGCCGATGCCGCCATTACCAACGTCAATAGTAGCAACGGAATCACGACGCTATCCATCGACAGCAATAACGATACGATCGGCGACGTCACCGTAAAAATGGCTGGTGATTATTCGATAGATGACTTCAATGTTGTTTATAAGGAGATTAACTCCGCCAGCGACGTCTTCGATGGCTTGGTCATCACCTTCAAGGGGACGCCTGCCGCTTTTGGCGACAGCATCGACGGCACGGCCGGCAACGACACGTTGATCCGCTACAACGGCAACAACACCATCAACGGCGGCGACGGCAACGACACCATCACCAGCGGTACCGGCAACGATCTGCTCGACGGTGGCATCGGCGACTGGGTGTCGTTCGATGTGTACTCGACCAGCGTGACGGTGGATCTCGACAGCGGCAAGGCGAGCGGCAGCGAGGTCGGCAAGGACACGTTGATCGGTTTCGAAAACATCGAGGGCGGATACGGTAACGACACGTTGACCGGCGATGACGCGGCCAACATGATCGACGGTGGCGGCGGCAACGACAAGATCAAGGGCAACGACGGCGACGACACGCTGAGCGGCGGCGACGGCAACGACAAACTGCAGGGCGGCAACAACGACGACCAGCTCAGCGGCGACGATGGCAACGACACCCTGCAGGGCGACAGCGGCGAAGATGAGCTGATCGGCGGCCTCGGCGCCGACAGGCTGACCGGCGGCAGGATGCCGACGTCTTTGTCTATGAGAGCCTGGATGACAGCGGCGTGAAGGCCAACAAGGAGCCGATCGACATCATCACCGACTTCAAGTCGGGCGAGGACCACATCGATCTGTCGGCGATCGGCGGCAGCGGAATACACGTTGTCGACTCGCTCACCGGCACCGGCGGCGCCGAGGCGTTGTTCAAGGGCAACCTGCTCAGCCTCGATATCGACGGCGACGGCTCGAGCGACCTCGACATCCAGCTCAACGGCGTCAAATCGATCACCGACGCCGACTTTCTGTAACACTGGCGGGGCGGCGGTCGCGGCGCCGCCCTTGCCTCCCCGACGACAACACCCTGGATCACCCCGGGCGGTCGGAAACCAGCAGGCTGCGATGGCCGACGACAGCGAAACCGGGCCGCCGCCGGTCAAGATCGAGATTACCGCGTCCCGTCAGTTCGCACCGTGGCTGACGGGGCAGCGGCGAGCCTCGCATTGACCACCTATCAGGCGGGGAAGCTGTTCTCATCGGCGTCCAGCCGAACGGCCGGCTGTCGATCTTCGAACGCACGTTCTCCCGCTGCATGGGCCTTGCCGCCGACGGCGACGGCCTGTGGCTCAGCACCTCTATCAGCTCTGGTCGTTCTCGAACGCGCTCGCAACGGCTGAGACGCACGACGGTTACGACCGCCTCTACGTGCCGCGCGTCGGCTACACGACCGGCGATCTCGACATCCACGATGTCGCCGCCGACGGATCGGGGCGGGTCGTCTTCGGCAATACCCTGTTCAGCTGCCTCGCCACGGTCAGCGAGCGGCAGCTTCGTGCCGTTATGGAAACCGCCGTTCATCTCAAAGCTCGCCGCCGAGGACCGCTGCCATCTCAACGGTCTTGCCATGGACGGTGGACAGCCGGCGTACGTCACGGCGGTCGGCCGCAGCGACGTGACCGACGCCTGGCGGGACCACCGCCGCGCCGGCGGCATCGTCATCGACGTGGCGAGCGGCGAGATTGTCGTTGAAGGGCTGTCGATGCCCCACTCGCCGCGCCTGTATCGCGGCACGCTGTGGCTGCTCGACTCCGGCACCGGCTTCTTCGGCAGCGTCGATGTGGCGAGTGGCCGCTTCGAGCCACTGACCTTCTGCCCCGGCTACCTGCGCGGCCTCGCCTTCTGCGGCGATTTCGCCGTCATCGGTCTGTCGCGGGCGCGCGAAAACCGCACGTTCTCCGGGCTCGCGCTCGACGACAACCTCGCGGCGCGCCACGCCGAACCGCGCTGCGGTCTGATGGTCATCGACATGCGCTCGGGCGACATCGTTCATTGGCTGCGCTTCGAAGGCGCGGTCGAGGAACTCTACGACGTCGCCGTGCTGCCCGGCGTCATTCGGCCGATGGCTTTGGGCTTCAAGACCGACGAGATTCGCCGGGTCATCACCGTCGGTGACGGGCCGGGAACAATTACACGTTGATGCCACGCTACCCTTGGTGGTAGAATTCAACGAATTCGGGACGAATTTAATGATAATTCATAATCGCGCCGTCGACGCGATGGAGGGGGACAACAATGACAACCGTCGATCTGTCGGCGATTGCCGCTGGTGACGGCGGCTTCAAGATCATCGGCGAAGACGCGGGGGACAATGCGGGTTACGCCGTCTCGTCGGCCGGTGACGTCAACGGCGACGGCTTCGCCGATATCATCATCGGCGCCGACGGCGACAACACGGGCGGCAATTATGCCGGCGCGGCGTATGTCATCTTTGGCAAGGCGTCCGGTTTCGGCACCGTCGATCTGGGCACCATTGCCGCCGGAACGGGCGGCTTCAAGATCATCGGCGAGAATGCCTACGACCTGGTGGGTCGGCCGGTGGCCTCGGCCGGCGACGTCAACGGTGACGGCTTCGACGACCTGATCCTGGGCGCCACCGACTCCGGCAACTACTTCTACGGCGCCGCGTACGTCATTTTCGGCAAGGCATCGGGCTTCGGCACCATCGATCTCGATACCATTGCCGCCGGCTCACCCGCCGGCTTCAAGATCTCCGGCGAGGCCTCGGGCGACTTTGCCGGCTACTCCGTCGCCTCGGCCGGCGACATCAATGGCGATGGTTTCGACGACGTCATCGTCGGCGCACCGGACGAAAGCACGGAAGGCTTCTCCGCCGGTGCCGCCTACGTGATCTTCGGCAAGGGCTCGGGCTTCGCCAACATCGATCTCACCTCGATCGCCGCCGGCGTCGGCGGCTTCAAGATCTTCGGCCAAAATTTCTTTGACCGGGCCGGCTGGTCGGTCGCCTCGGCCGGCGACGTCAACGGCGACGGCTTCGACGATATCATCGTCGGTGCCTACAACAACAAGCAGGGGGGCGCCTACGCCGGCGCCGCCTACGTTATTTTCGGCAAGGCGTCCGGGTTCGCCAACGTCAATCTCGACACCATCGCCGCCGGCAATGGCGGCTTCAAGATCTTCGGCGAGACGGCGTATGACGCTGCCGGCTACTCGGTCGCTCACGGCGACGTCAATGGCGACGGTTTCGATGATGTCATCGTCAGCGCCATCTATAACGATGCGGAGGGAGCGGCGCCGGCGCCTATGTCATCTTCGGCAAGGCGAGCGGCTTCGCCAACATCAATCTCGACACGATTGCCGCCGGCTCGTCGGCCGGCTTTAAAATCATCGGCGAGAACCCGGGTGACATTGCCGGGTACTCCGTCGCCTCGGCCGGCGACGTCAACGGTGACGGCTTCGACGACATCCTCATCGGGGCCCCCCGAGAACGACGCGGCAGGCTACTACGCAGGCGCCACCTACCTGATCTTCGGCAAGGCCTCGGGCTTCGCCAACATCAATCTCGACGACATCGTCAACGATCCATCGCTCGGCATTAAGATCGTCGGCGAAGCGACCGCAACTACGCCGGCGCCTTCGTTTCGGCCGGCGACATCAACGGCGACGGCTTCGCCGACCTCATCGTCAGCGCCAGCGGCAACGATGCCGGCGGCACAACGCCGGCGCCGCGTACGTCATCTTCGGCTCGGCGGACATCAGCGAAATGGGCGGATCCTTATCGGCACCGACGGCAAGGATACGCTCATGGGCGGCACCGGCGACGACACGCTCGACGGCGGGGCCGGCAAGGACAACCTCAAGGGCGGCGACGGCGACGACGTGTTTCTGGTCCGCGGCGAGGAAGCGGCGACCGACAGCTTCGACGGCGGCAAGGGTACCGATACCATCCGCAACGACAGCGCCGCCGACGTCGCCTTCAGCAAATTCAAGCCGAAGGGCGTCGAGGTGTTCGACAACACCGGCACAGATCTGCTCGATCACGCCATTCTCGGCACCACCGGCAACGACAAGCTGATCTTCACCGGCTTGACGCTGCTCGGCGTGACCCGCATCGACGGCCTCGCCGGCAACGATACGCTTACCGGCAACGACGAGGCCAACGTCATCGTCGGCGGCGATGGCAACGATACCGTCGACGGCGCGGCGTGCTACTACGCCTGACGGCGGGGCGGGCAAGGACAGCCTCAAGGGCGGCGACGGCGACGACGTGTTTCTGGTCCGCGGCGAGGAAGCGGCGACCGACAGCTTCGACGGCGGCAAGGGTACCGATACCATCCGGCAACGACAGCGCCGCCGACGTCGCCTTCAGCAAGTTCAAGCCGAAGGGCGTCGAGGTGTTCGACAACACCGGCACAGATCTGCTCGATCACGCCATTCTCGGCACCACCGGCAACGACTCCCTCAACTTTAAAGGGCTGACGCTGCTCGGCGTGACCCGCATCGACGGCCTCGCCGGCAACGATACGCTCACCGGCAACGACGAGGCCAACGTCATCCTCGGCGGCGACGGCAAGGACACGCTCGACGGCGCGGCGGGCGACGACACCCTCGACGGCGGGGCGGGCAAGGACAGCATGACCGGCGGCGACGGCGACGATACGTTCATCGTCGACGACGTCGGCGACAAGATCTCGGAAAAGAAGAACGGCGGCACCGACACCGTCGAGATCATCGGCTTCACCGCCGGCAAGGCGTTCACGCTTGCCAACAACGTCGAGAAGCTGACGATCGACGACGGCGTTGCCATCAGCGCCAGCGGCAACGGGCTCGATAACCTCATCGTCGCCGGCGACGGCGCCAACACCCTCAACGGCGCCGGCGGCGACGATACGCTGAGCGGCGGCAACGGCAACGACGTCTTCGTCATAAGGAAAGTCGATGGGCGACGATGTCATCACCGACTTTGCCGTCGGCGAGGACCTCTCGACGTTCAGAAGCTGGGCTACAACCTGGCGCAGATGCTGGGCGCGCTGATCCAAACGCCGGGCGGCGCGCTGTTCGACTTCGGCAACAACGGCTCGGAAGTTGCTCCAGGGTGTTAACGGTGCCGACCTGCGACCGGATGACTTTGGTCACCAAGCCGTTCGGCACGACGCCGGCCGAGGGCGACGACACGGCCAGGTAGCCGCCGGCACCACCGGCAAGGACTTCATCATCGGCTGGGACGGCGACGATGCCCTGAGCGGCGGCGACGGCAAGGACACCCTCGTCGGCGGCTTCGGCAACGACACGCTCGACGGCGGTACGGGTGCCGACCGCTGCTCGGCGGCGACGGTGACGACACCTATGTCGTCGACAAGAGTGGCGACAAGCAGATTATCGAGGCTGCCGACGGCGGTACCGACACCGTCGAGAGCTTGGTCAGCTACACCCTTGCCGCCAACGTCGAGACCTGATCCTCACCGGCAGCGGCAAGATCAACGGCACCGGCAACGAGCTGAACAACGAGATCACCGGCAACGGCGCCAACAACACGCTGAACGGCAAGGACGGCGACGACACGCTGAGCGGCGGCGACGGCAAGGACACGCTCAAGGGCGGCAACGGCGAGGATGTCTCATCGGCGGCCTCGGTGCCGACAAGCTGACCGGCGGCAAGGACGCCGACGTCTTTGTCTATGAGAGCCTCGGCGACAGCGGCGTGAAGGCCAACAAGGAGCCGATCGACATCATCACCGACTTCAAGTCCGGCGAGGACCACATCGATCTGTCGGCGATCGGCGGCAGCGGAATACACGTTGTCGACTCGCTCACCGGCAGCGGCGGCGCCGAGGCGTTGTTCAAGGGCAACCTGCTCAGCCTCGATATCGACGGCGACGGCTCGAGCGACCTCGACATCCAGCTCAACGGCGTCAAATCGATCACCGACGCCGACTTTCTGTAACACTGGTCGGCGGCTGCGGCGCCGCCGCCCGACCCGGCGCATCGCATGCCCGTCGACGAGGTTTCCGGCCCGACGCGCTTCGAGCGCCGGCCCTGCTCCGCCGCCGGTCTCGCCGAACCGCATGGCGGCCACCTCCACCTTTGTCGACGATCCGATGGATCAGATCCTGCCTATCGCCCCGATCTCCATTCGGACCGTAACCGGCGCGCCCGGCGCGAACGTCGCGATATGCCGAGCGACCGTCGCACGCCCCCAGTGTCAACGCCACTTTCACGTGCGGCGGGTTTCGCCAAGGCTGCCGCGACGCCTATATTGGCTGACGGAGGCGAACGGGGACGGACAATCGGGAGACGTATCTTTTGGACGCGCATGACGGCAAGCAAGCGGCCAGCGAAGCCGTGGACACCGACGCCGCCAGCCGTGCGTGCCGGCCTGGCGGCGGCGGTTGCAGCACCTCGTCGATCGTCCGGACTTCCAGCGGACGATCCTTGCGCTGATCGTTCTCAACGCCATCACGCTTGGCCTCGAAACCTCGCCCCTCGGTGACGGCAGGTATGGGCGGCGTCCTCGCTTGTCGACCGGATCATCCTCGCGGTGTTCGTCGTCGAACTGTCGTTGCGGATCGCCGCGTACGGCGGGCGCTTCTTCCGCGACCCTTGGGGCCTGTTCGACTTCTTCGTCGTCGCCATCGCCCTGCTGCCGCAGAGCGGGCCCTTCTCGGTGTTGCGCGCCCCTGCGCATCCTAAGGGCGCTGCGATTGATCCGGCGGTGCCGCGGATGCGCCGCGTCGTCACCGCCCTGTTGTCGGCGATCCCAGGGATGGGGGCGACGTCCTGGTTGCCGGGCCTGATCTTCTACGTCGGCGCGGTGATCGCAACGAAACTGTTCGGCCAGCACTTCCCCGACTGGTTCGGCACACTTGGCGCAAGTCTTTATACGCTGTTCCAGGTGATGACGCTGGAAAGCTGGTCGATGGGCATCGTCCGCCCCTTGCTCGACGTCTACCCCCTTGCGTGGCTGTTCTTCATCCCGTTCATCCTCGTCGCCACGTTCACCATGCTCAACCTGTTCATTGCCGTCATCAACGCGATGCAGGCCCAACACAACGTCGAAGTGAGCAGGTATAAAGTGGGCGGCGGCATGAGCGAGGATCGATGCTGCGCGAGATCGAGGCGCTGCGTCATGACCTTGATCGCTTGCATACCGCCATCGAGCGGTCGCACACCGGGCCATCCGGAAGATCGCCGTTGACCTGGGCAATCGCTGTGGCGCAACGGTCGTCGCGTGAAGGGCACGATCCTTTCGACGCCCATCCGCGACATGGAGCATCCGATGCCGCTGGCCTCGTCCAAGTTTGAAAAGGCGACGTTGGTACGACTGCCGGAACCATGAGCAAGCGAATGCCCTCAGCGAGGCGTTGATTGAGGACGTTCTGGCGGCGCCAATCGTCTTCCATCGGCAAAAGGCGCGCCGGCGTTGCGGGCGCCGGCCGGCTGCAGTGTCTGGTCGGCCGGGCACGATATCGGCGAACTCGCCGAAACGTCGGCCGGCGGATCCTGCTCGGCTGAGCATCCTCGCATGTTGATCTGCGCCATTCAGGAGCTCGGAGCCGGTCGCCCGATCGAGGGCGGCGGGGCGGCGCCTGCGAGGTGGCGATGGCCTGCGATATCTGTCGCGACACCCGACGCGACGTTCGCCATCACGCCGGCCCGCCTTGGCCTTCCCTACAATCTCGGCGGCGCCGACGCTGATGAACGCCAAAGGCTGCCGATCGCCAAGTGAGATGCTGTTCACCGCCGATCCGATACCGGCGGCGCAGGCGCTCAACCTCGGCGTCATCAATTACGTCAAAGCGGCCGACGAGATCGACGCGTTTGTCGGCAGCGCGATAACGAAGCGGATCGCCGAGAACGTGCGCTGGCGATCGCGGTGATGAAAGAGGAGTTGCGACTTCGGCGAGTGCGCACTCGATCACGCCCTGAACTCTTCGAGCGTGATGCAGGCTGCGCCGCATCGTCTACGACAGCCGCGATTACCAGGAAGGGATCGACGCTCTTCGCCATAAGCGCAAGCCGCAGTTCCGGGGGCGTAGGCACGCGCCTCTTGGCGCCGCCTCCGTCATTCTCGCCCTCGACGTTCGGCAGCCGACGACGCCCCGGCCATCGCTAGAACGGAACACAGGATATCCAAGACCTGGGCGCCTTCCAGCGCGGTTGCTGCAGCTCACTCGCGTGCCGCGGCCGCCGTAGGCGACGCTATTTCCGCCACCCGTTCGTACGATCGAGTTGTCGGGATCGATGTCCGCGGTCGGATGACGCCGGAAATCATGAGTTGCCGCAGTTCGTAATTGACGCGGATCTCCTGCCGACCCTCGATAACGAGCGAACCGTTCGGCAGCACCTGGGTTACGACGGCGGCGCACGACCAGATCGATCTTTCCTTTCGCTGATACCGCCGCTGCCCTTGGTGTTCGGCCCGAGCGCAGAGCGGCCGCGGCATCGGCATCGTCATCGTTGTTCGGCAGCCACTTCGTGATCTGCTGTTCATAGCCGAACGCAGCATCGACGCCGGCGTTCTCCTTCAGGTTGCGGTCGCGTGATGTGGAATTGTCCAGCTTCGCCTGGTCGTCGAGCTTCAGTCTGACCGTCAGTGTGTCGCCGACCTCTTTGGCACGGATGTCCTTGAAGAACGACTTTGCGCCGACCGCCACAGCGAGCTGGGATTGGCGATGGATCTGGCGGTGCCGGCATCGGCAGGCTGACGGCGTAAAACCGGCATCGCCTGCGGGTTGGCAATCGGCGTCAGCTGCGGTTCGGAATTCACTTCCGACAGCCGCTGTACCACATGTTGCCGCAACCGCTGACAAGGATGCTGAGGGCGGAGGCAGAGAGGAGCCGGCGAATTGTCTGGCCATGGGTCATCATCGTTCTTGACGCCTTTCTGCTACGATCAACGCTCCGTTCGCCGGGACGAATGGACGGGCGTCGATATCGCCGGCGCCGGCGACGATGGCGTCGTTTCCGACGTCGATCGTTCCCGGCGCCGCGGACGATGCCGGCGACGACCTGTTCGCTGTGCTCATTGGCGACCCGAACGGTATCGCCGAGCCCAGCAAGCACCCTGTATGGCGCAGTAGCGCGGCCGCGTGCCGTCAATTGCATGCCCGGCTTGCGCAAGACCAAGGTGACGAGCGAATTCTTCTCGACCACCAACGGCTTCGCCAGATCCCTGGCGAGGATCGGCTCGCCGGCGTCGAGATCGCGACGGGCGACGAGGCCGACGATCGACCTTGGTTCGACGACGGCATTGCGCGGCAGCCGCGATAACAAGTCGGCCTCGATCCAGTGCAGGTCGTCTTCGGCAATCGTTTCGCCGCGGGTCAGCGGCCGCGCCAGCGCCGGCACCGACGTCGGCCGTTTGATCTCGCCCGAAACGCTGATCCGTTCGAGCACGCGACCGGCGTCGGTCGCCGTCAACACCGCGGCGAACGCGCGCGCCGGCGGTCGGTAGGACAGACGCTCGATGCCGAGGCTCGCCGTCGACGGCAGGCGCATGTCGATGTCGGTCTCGTTCAGCGTCAACTCGACACCGTCGAGGTCGAGACCGCGGCCGGCCAGCGCGGCGAGGATCGGCTCGGCAAGGAAACGGGCATCGATCGCGATGCCCTCGTCGCGACGAACGATGAGGTGCTGCTCGGAGGGCGAGGTCGGCTGCCAGTTGACTCCGTAGGCGCGGGCGATGCGGGACAGCGTTGCGGCATCGAGCGTCAGCGAGGTGCCGGCGGCGGCGGGGCGCCGTTGCCACCACCGTATCGCCACGCGCTCCGTCGATGCCGAACAGATCGCCGAGGTGATTTCCGGGCCGACGACCGAGACCTGGCGAGCCGGGGGCGTAACGGCCTTGGCTGGCGGTGCGGAGAGCCGATCAAACGCGGCGGCCCTTTGCGCGGCGGCCGGTGACGGGGACAGCAGCGAGAACGGCCGCGACGGCGGCGGCGATCGTTGGCAGACGGCGGTAGGCGTGCATCGATAACCTCAGTGAATGGTGGAGAGCGTACCCAGCATGTCGTCGGCGGTCTGGATCACCTTCGAGTTCATCTCAGGCGCGCTGCGCCGAAATCAGGTTGGTGGGATCTCTCGACTGGACGGACATTCGATGTTTCGAGGAATCCCTGCAAAATCGAACCGTAGCCCGGCTCCTGGGTGGCTGTCCGGTCGTCGCTTCGCCCGACGCCGCCGTTTGAATCAACAGGTTCGCGCCGATCGCTTCGAGGCCCGCCTCGTTCGGAAAGGTCGCGAGTTCCAACTGGCCGACGTTCTGCAATCGACTTCACCGCTCACCTTAACCAGCACCTCGCCACTCTGGTTGACGGTCACATCGATGGCGTCGGCCGGTACGGTGATCCCCGGCATGACCGGGTATCCGTCATGGGTGACGATCTCGCCGTCGGCGTTGAGCTGAAACGTGCCGTCGCGCGTGTAGGCGAGATCGCCGTTCGGCATCTCGACGGAGAAGAAGCCCTTGCCCTGAACCGCGAGGTCGAAGGGATTGTTGGTCGACGTCAGATTGCCCTGCTCGTGGATGCGGTAGACCGCCGCCAGCTTGACGCCGAGGCCCATTTGCACGCCTGACGGCACGACGTTGCCTTCAGCGGCCGACGTGGCGCCGGTGCGACGGAGGTTTTCGTAGAGCAGATCGTGGAACTGGTGGCGGCGCATGTACGCTGTCGTGTTCATGTTGGCGAGATTGTTGGAGACGACCTCGACGTTCTGTTGCTGCGCCACCATGCCGGTGGCGGCGATCTGAGGGCCCTCACGTTTCGCTCTCCCTTGCTGCGCTGCCGCCGGTACGTCGCGCCTCAGACCACGTAGGCGTCGATGACCTTGCGAATGCGGTCATCCTCGCGCTCGATGAAGTGGCTGGTCTGCTCGTACGCGCGGTGGACGAGGATCATCTGTTCCAGCTCCAGGATCGGCTCGACGTTCGAGCCCTCGATCATCCTCGTTCGACGACCGGGTCGAGGACGTCGTCGACCGGGCCGGCCGAGGAAACGAGACCATCGCCGACACCTCAATGTTCCGATCGTCGGCGACGCGGACGATGCGCAAACGACCCACGACGCCGATTTCAGAGGACACGGTGCCGTCACGGGCGACGGTGATGCTGGTCTCGGCACGAGTGAGGACGAGCGGCCGATCGCCTTGCCCGAGCAAGGCATCGCCCTTGTCGGTGACCAGCCGGCCGCCGCCTCCTCCGCCTGAGCCGGAAATGGCCATCTCGCGTGTAGCGGGGACCGTCGGCGGTATCGACGACAAAATAGCCTTCACCTTGAATGGCAAGGTCAAGCGGATCGCCGGTCGCCTGCAGTTCGCCCTCGCGGGTATCGCGCATCGTCGCCACGTCGCGCGTGAAGATCGCCGGTTCGCCGCGCCGCGGTCGCAGACCAGCCGGCAGCGGATTGTCCGTCATCATCATTTCGACCCGCTTGAAACCGGCGGTATCGCTGTTGGCGAGATTGTGGCGATCACCGCCAACTGCCGTTGCAGCGTATCCTGCCGCGATAGGGCAACGAGGATGCCGTTTTCCATGTCCGCACCTTCTCTCCCGAAACGGAGGCGTCTCGGACGGCTCGGTGCAATCTCTCTGCCAATTCATAATATTGTTTTAAAGCAATTGATTATGCCTGAACCGGCAATGTCATGGCGGCGCCGTGGGCAGATCGTGCCGGGAACTTTTTTCCCGGCGCCGGCGCCGCCGCAACACTGCGTTAACCGGTAGCAGCCTAGGGTTAAGGCGATGGAACGGGCGGCATCCAGCGCTGCCCCATTTGGGGCGGAGAAGCGAGAAGGTATGGACAAGGACAACGCAGGCGAGGTGACGGGAGGCGGCGAGGTCATGGCCGTCGGCGAGACGGAGGGCCGGCCCGTGAAGTTTGGCAAGCGCAAGCTGATCGTGATCATCGCCGCCGCCGTTGTCGTTCTGGGTGGCGGGGCCGGCGCTTATCTCACCGGCATGGTCGGCGGCGCCGATACCGAAGTGGCGGCCGACGACGGACATGGCGGCAAGGCAGCCCCCCAGCCGGTCTTCTATCCGCTGCCGGAAATGATCGTCACGATCAACACCGGTGAGCGGAAATCGACGTTTCTCAAACTGCGCTTGAACATTGAAGTCGGCAGCGCTCCGGAAACCAAGAAAATCGATCCGTTAATGCCGCGCGTTACCGATGTCTGCCAAGTTTTCCTGCGCGACTTGCGCCTCGAAGACCTGCAGGGTTCGGCCGGTACGGCGCGCCTGCGCAGCGAGCTGTTGAGGCGGATCAGTCTCGCCCTCGCACCGGTCACGGTGAAGGACGTGCTGATCGCCGAAATGATGATCAACTGAGCGGAATCGGGAAACCGAGACGTGAGCCCCCCAGCAGATCCCACCGCCGACGAAGCCGCGATGGCGAGCGAATGGGAACGCCAGACGGCGGCAGAAACGCGTGCCGACAACGGTGCCCGCGGCTCACGGAGCAACGGCGCCGATGTCAACGACGACACCGACAACCTCGAGCTCGGCGGTGACGACCAGGCCGAGCAGCCGGCGCGGGTTCTGAACCAGGACGAGATCGACAGCCTGCTCGGCCTCGGCGACGGCGACGATGGCTCGGACAGGCCGCGGGGAATCGAGGCGATTCTCAACAGCGGTCTCGTCTCCTACGAACGACTGCCGATGCTGGAGGTCGTCGTCGACCGGTTGTTGCGGTTGATGTCGGCGAGCCTGCGCAAGTTCACCCACGACAATGTTGAAGTTTCTCTCGATACAATGGTCTCGACCCGCTTCGGCGACTATTTGAACGGCGTCGCCCTGCCAGCGATGCTCTGCGTCGTTCGCGCAGTCGAGTGGGAAAACTTCGGCCTCGTCACCATCGATTCATCGCTCGTCTATTCCACGGTCGACGTTCTGCTCGGCGGCCGTCGCGGCACCGCCGCCATGCGAATTGAAGGCCGGCCGTATACCACCGTCGAGCGCTCGCTCGTCGAACGCCTCGTTCAGGTGGTGCTGCAGGACCTTTCGGCGGCTTTCGAGCCCATCAGCGATGTCACCTTCCGCCTTGAGCGGATGGAAACGAATCCCCGCTTTGCCACCATTTCCCGTCCGTCCAACGCCGCCATCCTCACTCGGCTGCGCATCGACATGGAGGACCGCGGGGGCACCATCGA
>JAWKVW010000035.1:0-27913 GCA_041397845.1 Hyphomicrobiales bacterium
CACGTATCCACTCGCGCACGCGTACTGGCATGGCCGATCAGGTTGCCGGCGACCTGTTCGCCCGAGGCGATGGTGACAACGGTGATTTCCGCGCGAATTTATACGCTCGGATTTCTGACGATTTCATCGCCGAACAAGGCGATATTGACGGTGGATGCGGCCGAAAAAATGGCTCGGCCGGCTACCCTTGAGGCAGCCGGCCGGCAAGTCCTTGCGGCGTGTTACCAGTTCAGAAGATGAAGTCGTCGGCGCTGATATCCGCGCTCGAGGCTGTCATCAGGGTAATCGAATTGCCCAGGCCGTCCTCGATGAGGGCGTTGCCGTGGATATCATCGGTGATCGTCAGGTCACCGATCCCATTGACGTGGGAGAGAAGGCTCATGTCGATGTGGTCGCTGCCGTGCACGAAATCCATGATCGTGTCGATGCCCCACATCTCGCCGGCGGTCGTGTGCGGGTCGCCGAACATGAACGTATCGGAGCCGCCGCCGCCCCAGAGCTCATCATCGCCGGCCCCGCCGAAGAGACGATCGTCGCCATCGCCGCCATCTAGGAAGTCGGCACCTTCGCCGCCACGCAAGCTGTCGCGGCCGCCATTGCCGAAGAGGAGGTCATTGCCATCGCCGCCGATCAGCAGGTTGGCGCGGTTGTTGCCGGAAAGGTCGTCATTCAGGGCCGATCCGATTGCCCGCTCGACGCCGGTATAGGTGTCGCCCTCGGCATCGCCGCCGTGGCCGGCGCCGGCCAGAAGATTGACCGTGACCGCGGCTGTGGAGGCGGAGTAGTCGACAATGTCGATGCCGGTACCGCCATCGATCGCGTCAGCGCCGGCATCGCCATGGATCGTGTCGTCGCCGTCATTGCCGAAAATGATGTCGTCGCCATCCTCGCCGAAGAGATCGTCGTCGCCGTCGCCGCCGTAAAGCGTGTCAGCGTCGTCGCCACCGCGCAGAACGTCATTGCCAGTGCCGCCGTCGAGGGTATCAGCGCCTGCTTCACCGAGCAGGCGGTCGGCGTCGGCGCCGCCTCTGATCAGGTCGTCGCCGTCGCCGCCGCGCAGGAAGTCGTCGCCGGCGTCGCCGGAGATCACATCATTGCCGGCGTCGCCGCGGGCGATGTCGTCGCCGATGCCGCCATAGATGGTGTCGTTGCCATCCTCACCGAACAGCATGTCGCTGCCGTCGCCACCTTGAATCTCGTCGTTGCCGGTGCCGCCACGCAGGGCGTCGTCACCGGCGCCGCCATCGATGGTGTCGTCGCCGTCGTAGCCGACGAGGGTATCAGCGTTGTCGGAACCAATGAGGCTGTCGGCGAAATTCGTGCCGAAGATGCGCTCGATCGAGTCGTAGAGATCGCCGTCGGCGTTGCCGCCGACGCCGCCATTGACGAGGTCAACGATCACGCCGACGCTGTCATTGCGGTAGTCGACCGTGTCGATGCCGTTGCCGCCCATGAAGGCGTCGTCGCCGGCGCCGGCCATGAAGCGATCATCGCCATCGAGGCCGAACATGTCGTCACTGGCGATGGTGCCGCGCAGGACATCATTGCCGTCCGTGCCGGTGATCTGCGGACGGGCGAAAGCGAAGCTCGTCTCGTCGAGAGCCTCCGGCGCAATATTGTAGAGCGCGATGACATCGCCGCCCGGCAGGTAGATGCAGGCATATCCGCCGACCGGGTCGGCCTCAATGGTGAGGTCGAAGGAAGCTCCAGGATGCCGGGATGGCCGGTCAGCGATCACATCCTCACCGAGGGTGAAGTCGGCGATCGTCTTGCAGCCGCTGACGGCAAGCTGGAAGGTGAAGTCGAAGCGGTCGGCGCCATCGCCGCCGGACAGATCGTCGTCGCCGGCGGCGCCATCAATCGTGTCGTTGCCGTCATTGCCGGAGATGATGTCGAAACCGTCCGTGCCGATCAGCAGGTCGTCGCGCGTTGCCGTCGATGAAGTTCGGGTCGTGCCAGAACAGGAAGTTCGAGGGCCAGGTCCGCCGGCAGGACGCCGAGCAGAAGAGGATCGAACCCTGATCGGGGCCGAGATCGATGAGGGTGTTGCCAAGGCCGTCGTCGGACATGGCAAGATCGCGGATGAACAAGGCCAGCGAGCTCGGTGAGTTCGATCCGGTCTTCGGCGGGATTAAAGTCGGTGATGACATCATTGCCGGCCGGCGCCTGACCGGAAGCTCGGCCTTGCCAAAATAGGAAAAGATGTCGCTGTCACCGCCGCCGGTCAGCCGATCGTTGCCGCCATTGCCGGCAATCCAGTTGGCATTGTCGTTGCCGACGAGTTCGTCGTCAAAATCCGAACCGACGACGCTGTCGATGTTGATCAGGGTGTCTGTGCCGTCGGCGCCAGTCGCCGTGCCGGCGGCGAGATCAACCGTGACGGAACCGGCGGCAGACCAGTAGCCGGCCTCGTTCCACTGGCCGGCCGAGCCGTCCAGGGTGTCGTCGCCGGCGCCGCCTTCGAAGGTGTTGGAAGTCGTGTTGCCGATCAGGAGGTCGTTGCCGTCGCCGCCCTCGAGGATATTGCCGAAAAGGAGGGGGGCATCGGCGGTGATGACGTTGTCGACTGCGAGGATCGCGTCGGCGACGAATTCGTCGAGCATCTCGTTGAAGAGCAGGGCGGCCGCGTAGCCGAGGCTGCCGGAAATGGCGACCGCATCAAGCTCGGTCATGCCGTCTGTGTCGACGAGCAGAATCTCCGAGGCGGTGCCTGCCATGGTCTGCACATCGAAGCCGGAGCCAACGATGACGGAGTAGGTTCCGTCGGTGTTTTCCAGCACGATTTCGGTGTCCGAGAAGGAGACCGGCGAGCTGTCCTGGTTGATCGCGGCGAACCAGGAAATCGTCGAGCGGGTGGCGAGGAGATCGAGCACCGAAGTGTAGAGGGCAGGGCCGTCGACATCGGCGGTCGTCGCCGTCATCAGCGACGTGGTGCCGTCCTCGGCAACGCGCTGCATGAAATGGGCGGTGCCGCCCGTCAGATTGCCGCCGGCATCGTAGGTGAAGGAGCCATCATTGCTGACGAACACCGTCGTGGTGCCGTCGGTGTTGGCAAAGGCGATCTCGCTGGCTGTCGCGATGACCGGGCCATCGCCGATGGTGAAGACCTCAGACCAGGCATCATAGCTGGTCGAGTAGACTGTAGACCATATCTCGAAGGAGGCGCTGGTGAGATCGGCCGGGGCCACGCCCTCGAAGGTGATCGAGGCGTTCGGCAGGTTGAGGATCGTGTTGCCGAAGCCGTCATCGGCGAGATCGAGATCGGCATAACCGCTGATGCCGGGGAAACCGCTGAGGTAGATGGTATCCTCGGCAGGATTGAAATCGGTGATCCTGTCGTCGCCGTCATAGGCAAAGGCATTGAAGTCGAAATAGAAGCGATCCGCGCCGTCGCCGCCCGACATGGTGTCGTTGCCGGGACCGCCGGACAGGTCATCGGCATCGGCGCCGCCGATCAGGGTGTCGTTGCCGGGACCGCCGATGAGGGTGTCGAAGCCGTCGCCGCCGATCAGGGTGTCATCGCCATCGTTGCCGATGAGGATGTCGAAACCGTCGCCGCCGTCAATGGTGTCGTTGCCGGCGAGGCCATCGATGAAGTCGTCGCCAGACGTGCCGAGAATGTCGTCGTCGCCGATGGTGGCGTCCGACGGCACGAAGGGGCCGTAGACGAAGAAGTCGTCGGCCGAGAGGTCGGTGGATGAAACGCCGAGAAGGGTGATGGTGCCACGGCCGCCGCCGAGATCGATGACGGCGTTGCCATCGAGGTCGTCAGAGAGCAGCAGGTCATCGAAGGAGAAAATTCCGTCGAAGCCACCGATCGTGATGCTGTCGGTTCCGGAAACAAAGTCGGTGATGACGTCGTTGCCGATTGTGCCGCCATATCCGCCGGCGAAGAAACCAAAGCCGTCGGAGCCGCCTCGACCGGTCAGTTCGTCATTGCCAAGTTCGCCAACAATCCAGTTTATGCCGTCGTCGCCGGCAAGGCTGTCGTCAAACATCGAGCCAAAGATGCCCGTGATGTTGGCGACGATCGTTCCGTCAGCAACGGCTTCGGCAAGATCGAGGCTCACACCCGACCGGCTTTCCCAGAATGCAATGCTGTTCCATGCTCCGGCGTCATCCAAAATGGTGTCGGCGTCGCCGTTTCCGCTGATGAACATCTGCGAGCCGGCATTGCCAATCAGCGTGTCATTGCCCGGACCGCCATCGAGTTCCTGGAAATCCGTGACGCCGGCGACAACGACATTGTCGCCCGAAAGCGCAAAGCTGTAGGTGACGCGGTCAAGGGCAGCCTCACTCAACGCCCCGGCGACCACGGCGAGCGGCTCGGATGTCGGGATGGTGGCAAGGGGAAACCTCTGGTCGACGTCCACATGCAGGACACTGGTCACCGTGCCGCCGAGATCAGCGGCGTTCAGGTCGGAGCCCTCGATGACGGTGTAGGTGCCGTCCACGTTGGCAAGGACGATGCTGGTGCTGGTGAAAAGGATCGGTTCGGCATTCTGGTCAATGAGGTCGAACCAGCCGATGCTGCCGCGCAGGGCCAGCATCGAACCCATCAGGCCAGCGACATCTGTGATCTCGATCCCGATGTTCGTGACCTCGGTAATCACGGTCGTGGTATCGTCGGCAACGCGCAGGATCGCGTCGATCGCGCCGCCTGTCGGCCGGCCGTCGGCATCGAAGGTGAAGGCGCCGCTCGTGTTCTGGAAAACCGTGAACGTGCCGTCCGTGTTCTGGAAAACGATACGGCCGGCCTCAAGGATCACCGGGTCGGTCCGGAGCGCCCAAACGTTGCTCCAGGACGGATCAAAACTGCTGTAGACCATGCTCGCCTTCCCCTCTTGCCGCGCATCGCATCGCGGCAGGCGCCACTCGTCAAAATCGACACTCTCAAACCCGATAAGGCGAAGTTCAGGCCGATTTTTGCCATTTCGTCATGTAACAGTTTATTTACTACAAAATATGACGGATTGTTGCAATCTTCAGGCGGTATCTTGAGGATTTCCCCGTCCGAATATCGTTAACGCCTGCCGGTGCCGGCATGGCCCTGTTTCTTGTCAGGAATCGAAGTGCGTTGCCGCCCGACGCCGGGCGCGCGCAGGGCCGTAGCGATGCTAGAGCGCGTCGCCTTTTCACAGAACCGCTTCAGCGCTCTAACTCTTTGTTTTTTATGGATTTACCGACGGATAGCCGGTTCCCGTTTTTCCCGAAAATGCGCTAGTTTCGCAGGCGCGGGCCATCTGGTCGGTCAGCGGCTTGACCAGATAGGACAGGGCGCTGCGCTCACCGGTGGCGATGAATACTTCGGCCGGCATGCCGGGGACGATCTTGCTGGCGCCGAGGCGGGCGATTTCGCCGGCCGGCAGGTCGAGACGGATCTGGTAGTAGCGGGCGCCGGTCTTCCTGTCCTCGGTAAGATCGGCGGCGACGTTGATGACGTGAGCGTCGAGCTCGGGCGTCGAGCGCCGGTCGAGGCCGGAGAAGCGCACCCGGGCAGCCTGGCCGACATGAACCTGATCGATATCGTTGGGCGAGATGCGGCCGTCGATGACGAGGGTGTCGGCGTCGGGCACGACCATCATCAGCGTCTCGCCCGGAGAGACGACGCCGCCGACGGTGTGCACAGCCAGTTCATGAACGATGCCGTTCTGCGGCGAGCGGATCTCGATGCGCTTCAGGCGGTCCTCGGCGGCGACCTTTTGCTCGAGGAGCTGGGCGAGCTGACGCCGCGCCTCCTGCAACTTGGTCAGGACGTCGGCGCGATATTCCTCGTCGAGCTGGACAAGCTGGATCTCGCGCTCGGATATCGTGCCGCGGGCGCGGGCGATATCGGAGATCAGGCTGCCGCGCTCGCCGTCGAGGCGGGTGCGGTTGCGCTTCATTTCGTTGACGCGGGCGGTGACGACGAGGCGCTTCTGCAGCAGCTTTTCGAGGTCGACGAGCTCGCGGTCGATCAGGTCGATTTCGGTGGCCTTGGCGGTCGCCTGGGATTCAAGGCCCTCGATCTCGCGGCTGAGCTGCGAGATCTGCTCGCCGAGCTGGGCGCGGCGCTCGCTCTGGGCCGAGCGGCGGGCCGAGAGCAGGTCGCGCTGGCTGACGAGGATGCGGGCAACTTCCGGCGCTTCCTCGCGGCCGGCAAGAAGGGCGGGGACGACGAGGGTGTCGGAATTGTCGCGCTCGGCGACGAGGCGCGCTTCCTCTGCGGCAAGCTCGTCGAGCTGCTTTTCGATGATGGCGAGGTTGGCGCGCACGAGGGTTGCGTCGAGGGAAAGCAGCAGGTCGCCGGCAGCGACCCGATCGCCCTCCCGGACGGCGATGCTGTCGACGACGCCGCCATCCGGATGCTGGATTGATTTCGAGGAGCTTTCGACGACGACGGTGCCGCTCGAGATGATGGCGCCGGCGATGTCGGTGAAGGCGGCCCAGCCGCCGACGCCGATGACAAGGGCGGCGATGACGACGAGGGCGATGCGCAGATGGCGTTCGATGTCGCGGCCGGTCTCGCCAAGGTCGGCGGTCTCGACCGGTTCGGTGAGGAAGGCCCAGGTCTTTCGGGCGACGTCGCGGAGCGTCGTCGCAAGGTCCTTGTCGCCGAGCGGGGCCTCGCCGATGGCGCGGGAGACCGAGCCTGCAAGGGCGCGGCCGCGTTCGAGCGCCGTCGCGGCGCGGGCGCCAAGGCGCCTTTGCGGGGCGGTCATGGCCGGCCTCCGCTCTCGACGACGGCAAGGCCCGGCGGCCGGCGGTTCTTCGTCACCGCCGCGAGCACTTCGTCCTTCGGGCCGAAGGCTCCCTGCCGGCCATCCTTGACGAACATGACCTGATCAACGGCGGCGAGGGCGTTCGGGCGATGGGCGATGACGATGACGATGGCGCCACGGGCACGGGTTGCCCGGATCGCTTCGGTGAGAGCCTGTTCGCCCTCGGCGTCGAGGTGAGCGTTCGGCTCGTCGAGGACGACGAGGAAGGGGTTGCCGTAAAGGGCGCGGGCAAGGCCGATGCGCTGGCGCTGGCCGGCCGACAACATCATGCCGCCCATGCCGATGCGGGTGTTGTAGCCCTCGGGCAGGCGGGCGACGAGGTCGTGCACATCGGCGATGCGGGCCGCCGCGATGACGGCGTCGGCGGAGGCTTCGCGGTCGAAGCGGGCGATGTTGTCGGCGACCGTGCCGTCGAAGAGCTCGACGTCCTGCGGCAGGTAGCCGATCGAGCGGCCGAGGTCGATGCGGCTCCAGTGGCCGAATTCTGAGCCGTCGAGGCGGATCGAGCCGCGCACCGCCGGCCAGACGCCGATGAGGCCGCGGGCAAGGGTCGATTTGCCGGAGCCGGACGGGCCGATGATGCCAAGGCCGTCGCCGGCCTTCAGCGTGAAGCTGGTGCCCTGGATGAGCGGCATCTGCGCTCCGGGCGGGGCGATGGCGGCGTTGTCGACGATGATCCGCTCGGTCGGTGGCGGCAGGCGCAGCGTCGGCTCGGCCTCGGCGGTCAGCTCCAGAACCTTCTTCAGGCGGGCGAGACCCTGCCGGGCGGCGAGGAAGTTGCGCCACTGGGCGACGGCCTGCTCGATCGGGGCGAGGGCACGCGAGGTGATGATCGAGCCGGCGACGATGACGCCGGGAGTGATCGCGCCGCGCACGGCGAGCCAGGCGCCGGCGCCAAGCACCAGCGACTGCATCAGAAAGCGGATGGTGCGGATCAGCGAGCCATAGAAGCCGGCGCGGTCGGAGACATCGCGCTGCACTTCGAGGAACGCATCGTTGCGCTTCTGCCAGAAGCGGTACATGTCGCCGAACATGCCCATGGCGAAAATCGCCTCGCCATTGTCGCGAACGCCTTCGATGAAAGTGTTGCGAAGCCCGGTCAGGCGGCCGAGATCGGCGACCGGCTGGCGCGAGGCGCGCTCGTTGACGAGAATGAGCGCGGACAGCAGGGCGGCGCCGGCAAGGCCGAGCAGGCCGAGCACCGGGTGCAGCAGAAAGACGACGAACAGGTAGAACGGCAGCCAGGGGACGTCGTAGATCGCCGCCGGGCCGGGGCTGGCGAGGAACTGGCGGATGCGTTCGAGGTCGGCAAGGGGCTCGACGCGGCCGGAAAACCGGGCGGCGCGGACCGAGAGCAGGACGGTCGCATGGAAGGCGCCGCCGGACAGGCGCTCGTCGATGTTCTGGCCGATGCGCGACAGGATGCGGTTCCGCAGCGCATCGAGAATTCCGAAAAAGCCATAAAGGATGACGACGAGGCCGATGAGGCCGACCAGTGTCGGAATGCTGCCGCTGGCCAGCACGCGGTCATAGACCTGGAGCATGAACATCGGGCCAGTCAGCATCAACAGGTTGATGACAAAGCTGACCATTGCCAGAATGGCAAAGGCGCGGCGGAACGCGCGAAACGCGCCCGCGACCTCGTCCCGTTTCGGCTCCAGCGGCAAATCTGACACGGATTTTTCCCCAACAGGATGCTAATTGGCCTGTCGAGGGGCGATCGTCAACTGATTCCAGCCGGCATGGTTGTCGGGGCGGGCGCCGGTTTCCGTCAGCGGTCGAGCAGGATGACCCGACAGGGATCGCCGGCGCTCGCTGCCGGGGCGAAGGCCGGGCGCACGATCAGGCAGTCGGCGCGCGACATCAGCGACAGGATCGAGGAATCCTGGGCAGCAAAGGCGGTCGCGACGAGCCGGCCGTCGGCACCGCGCGCCAGCGTGGCGCGCAGGTGGTCCTGGCGGATGTCGTTTTCCTTCAGGTCGCCGCCGAGCACTGCTTCGGTCGTCGGATCGCCGGCGCCGGGAGCGCCGAGCAGGGCGCCGATCAGCGGCTTCAGGTAGATCAGCGAGCAGACGAGCGAGGAAACCGGATTGCCCGGCAGGCCGAGCACGCGCATGGCACCGCGCGCGCCGAACATCATCGGCTTGCCGGGGCGCATGGCGATTTTCCAGAAATCGAGCGAGACGCCGGATTTCTCCAGCGCCGGCTTGACGAGGTCATGATCGCCGACGGAGGCGCCGCCAAGCGTCACGAGAACGTCGGCGCCGGCGGCAATGGCGCGCTCGATCGCCACCTCGATCGCGTCGGCCCGGTCCGGGGCAATGCCGAGGTCGAGGACGTCGGCGCCGGCGGCGCGGGAAATCGCGGCAACGCCGACGGTGTTGGAGGCGATGATCTGGTCCGGGCCGGGATTGCCGCCGGGGGGAACGAGTTCGTCGCCATTGGCGAGAATGGCGATCAGCGGGCGGCGGCGGACGGCGACGCTTGCGTGGTTCATCGCGGCGGCGAGGGAGACGTCGGCGGCGGTGAGGCGCCGGCCGGCCTGCAGCAGCGTCTCGCCCTCGGCGAAGTCGAGGCCCTTGCGGCGCACGAAGGTGCCGGCCGCGGCGCCCTTGAGGACGCGGACGCGGCTGCCGTCTCGTTCGGTGTTTTCCTGGATGACGATGGCGTCGGCACCTTCGGGCATCGGCGCTGCCGGTGAAGATGCGCAATGGCCTTGCCGGCGGCCAGCTCGCTCGGGGCGCTCGCTCAGCCGATCTGCCGATGACCTCGAGATCAGCCGGTACGGCGGCGACGTTCGTCGCTCCGAACGGCATAGCCGTCCATGGTGGAGCTGGAAGAAGGGCGGTTGGGTGGCGTGGTCGCGACGAGGTCGGCGGCAAGCACACGCCGACGGCGACGTCGATCGCAACGGTTCCTGGCGGCGGTCGCCCGGACATCGGCGAGCACGCGGGCAATGGCTTCGGCGACCGGGAGCAGCGCGCGGCGCTCTCTGGCTGGTCCTGTGCTTGCGAGGGCCTTTTCAGGCTGTTCGGGCCGACGGCCGGATCAGGCGTCGGGCGCCCGATAGCTGCTCGAGGCGCCGCCGGTCTTCTCGATGAGCGAACGCCGGCATATCATGCTGGCGATCGGACCGCCTTGCCATGTCGTGACAGAGGCAGGCGAGGGGAGGCAGCCGTCAGCGCTTCCGATCTCGATGCGCCGGTCTGGCCGGTCACCTTATGGTTGCGGTGACCCGCAATCTCTGGTACCGGCCTGGCCGATGTCGACCGAAACCTCGAAAGCTGGAGCGGTGGCAGAGCGGGATGAGCCTGCGTGGTGCGCTGGCCGCCATGATGCCGGCGATGCGGGCGGTGGCGAGCACGTCGCCCTTGGCGTTGCCGGAGCGGATGAGTTCCAGCGTTTCCGGCCTATGACGATGGCGCTTGGCGGCGATGGCGGTGCGGGTGGTCTTGGCTTTCGCTGAAATCGTCGACCATGTTGGCCGCAGCTGGTCGCGCCAATGTGGTGAGGGTGCCGTCCTTGGTCATCGACAGGCTCCGTTCGTTCAGGCGCGGGCGAGGGAGTTCGCGGGTGGCGGCAGCAACGTCGTCCTTGCGCATCAGGCTTTGCCGACAAGGAAGGTCGAGATGCCGACCTGTTCGAGGCGGGCGAGGTCGGCCGGGTGAAGATGTGCTGCTCGCCGACGATGATGCGGTCGGCCGGGATCATCGGGGCCAGGCGCTCGGAGGTCGCGAGCGTCACCTCGAAGGTCTTCAGATTGCGGTTGTTACGCCGAGAAGCGGCGATTTCAGCCGCAGCGCCCGCTCCAGCTCGGCCTCGTCGTGCACCTCGATGAGCACGTCCATGCCGAGGTCGAAGGCGATGTTCTCAAGCTCGGCGGCAGTCGCGTCGTCGAGCGAGGCCAAGGATGAGGAGGATGGTCGGCACCCCAGGCACGGGCCTCGAAGACCTGGATAGGGCTCGAACAGGAAATCCTTGCGAGCGCCGGCAGGGACACACGGCGGCGCGGGCGGCGACGAGATAGTCGGGATCAGCCCCTGGAAGGACGGGGCGTCGGTCAGCACGGGAGAGGCATGTGGCGCCGCCGGCCTCGTAGGCGCGGGCGAGAAGCGGCGGATCGAAATCGGCGCGGATGAGGCCCTTCGACGGCCTCGCCTTCTTGGATCTCGGCGATGAGGGCGAAATCGCCGCCGGCGATCCTGCGGCGGATCGCGGCGGCAAAGCTGCGCGGCGTGTCGGCGTCTGCGGCCCGGCGATCTCGGCCTCTCCGGCACAGCGGCCCTGGCCGCGGCGATTTCCTCGCGCTTGTAGGCCCTCGATCTTCTCAGGATGTCGGTCATCGCGGCCTTCTTCATCGGCAAGGGCATAGCGGTCGCTGGATCAGCGGTTCGAGACGGCGACGAGCTTTTCGAGCGCGGTCCGGGCAGCGCCCTCGTCGATCGACTTGCGGGCTGCGGCAATGCCTCGGCAAGGCCGGAGACGCGGCCGGAGGCGGCGAGCGTCGCGCCGGCGTTCATCAGACGTGATGTCGCGGGGCCATGCTCGCTGCCGAGCACGGCGCGGCAGTGGGCCGCGGCATTGGTTTCGGCGTCGCCGCCCTTCAGGTCCTCGGGGCTCGCCACCGGAATGCCGAACTGGGCCGGCCGATGGTGAAGGTCGAGACCTGCCGTCCTTCAGCTCGGCAACGCTGGTCGGGCCGGTGGTCGTCACCCTGTCGAGGCCGTCGGAGCCGTGGAACAACCCAGGCGCCACCGTGCCGAGGTTCTTCTGCAGGGCATGGGCGAGGTGGGCTCGACTCACTGGGCGGCGAAGACGCCGAGCAACTGGCCCTGACACCGGCCGGGCTGGAAAGGGGGCCGAGCAGGTTGAAGATCGTGCGGGTGCCGAGTTCGACGCGCCGGCCAGACATGCTTCATGGCGGCATGGTGGGCGGGCGCGAACATGAAGCCGACGCTGGCCTTCGCGGATGCAGGCGGAATCGCCTCGGGGCCGACCTCGAGGCTGACGCCGAGAGCGGCGAGAACGTCTGCGGCACCTGACCTCGAGGGAAAGCGCGGTTGCCGTGCTTGGCGACCGAATGCCGGCGCCGGCGACGACGAAGGCCGAGCAGGTCGAAACGTTGTAGGAGCCCGAGCCATCACCACCGGTGCCGACGACGTCGACGGCATCGGCCGGTGCCTCGACCTTCCGCATGCGGTCGCGCATCACCGAAACGGTGCCTGTGATCTCGTCGATGGTCTCGCCGGGCGGACGCGCGCAGCGCCATCAGGAAGCCGCCGATCTGGGCCGGCGTCGCGGCGCCGGACATCATGACCTCGAAAGCGGCGCGGGCGTCCTCGCGGCTCAGCGGGGCGCCGGTCGCCACCCTGGCGATGAAGGGCTTCATATCGTTCATCGGTCTGTCTCCAGGCCGGCGGACGGCCGTTTTTTGCGGGGCGGCGGTGCCGTCAGCCCTTGCGCCCGGCCTTGTGGGCGCGGGCGATGTCGAGGAAGTTGCGCAGCATGGCATGGCCATGCTCCGAGGCGATGCTTTCGGGATGGAACTGGACGCCATAGACCGGGTGGGTCTTGTGGCGCAGGCCCATGATCAGACCGTCCTCGGTCCAGGCGGTGATGGCAAGGTCGGCCGGCAGGGTTTCGCGCTCGACGATCAGCGAGTGATAGCGGGTGGCGCGGAACGGGCCGTCGATGCCCTTGAAGAGGCCGGAGCTGCCATGGTGGATCGTGCTGATCTTGCCGTGCATGAGGGTCGGGGCGCGCAGCACCGTGCCGCCATAGGCCTGGCCGATCGACTGGTGGCCGAGGCAGACGCCGAGGATCGGCGTCGTCGCGCCGGCAGCCGAAATGAGATCGAGGCAGATGCCGGCCTCGTTCGGCGTGCACGGGCCGGGCGACAGCACGATCGCCTCCGGGGCCATCGCCATCGCCTCGTCGACGGAGAGCTTGTCGTTGCGGTGGATCTCCATCTCGGCGCCGATTTCGCCGAGATAGTGGACGAGGTTGTAGGTGAAGCTGTCGTAGTTATCGATGACGAGAAGCATCCCCGCGCCTCCTACTGGCCGCGGCCGGTCTGGGCCGCGAAGCGCACGGCTTCCTCGGCGGCGCGGAACAGCGCCTTGGCCTTGTTGACGCATTCCTGCTGCTCGGCCTCGGGCACCGAGTCGGCGACGATGCCGGCGCCGGCCTGCACATACATGCGGCCGTCCTTGATGACGGAGGTGCGCAGGACGATGCAGGTATCCATGGCGCCATCGGCCGAGAAGTAGCCGACGCAGCCGGCATAGATGCCGCGCTTCTCGCGCTCCAGCTCGTCGATGATCTGCATGGCGCGAACCTTCGGGGCGCCGGAGACCGTTCCGGCCGGGAAGCCGGCGGCGAGGGCATCGAGGGCGTCGTGCTTCCTTGCCTCGAGCCGGCCGGTGACGTTCGAAACGATGTGCATCACCTGGCTGTAGTATTCGAGGAAGAACTTGTCGGTGACCTTGACGGTGCCGATCTCGGCGACGCGGCCGACGTCGTTGCGGCCAAGATCGAGCAGCATCAGGTGCTCGGCGCGCTCCTTGGGATCGGCAAGCAGTTCCTCGGCGAGGGCCTTGTCCTCGGCGGGGGTGGCGCCGCGCGGCCGGGTGCCGGCGATCGGGCGGATGGTGACCTCGCCGTCGCGGACGCGGACGAGGATTTCCGGGCTGGAGCCGGCGACCGAGAACGAGCCGAAGTCGAGATAATAGAGGAACGGCGCCGGATTGACGCGGCGCAGCGCCCGGTAGAGCGAGAAGGGCGGCAGCGGGAAGGGCGCCTCGAAGCGCTGCGACAGCACCACCTGGAAGATATCGCCGGCGGCGATGTATTCCTTGGCGCGGGCGACCATCGCCCGGTAGTCCTCGGGCGGGGTGTTGGACACCGCCGCCTCGAAGCGGATGCCGTCGTCGGCCTCGGCCTTGATGAGCGGCCGGTCGAGGGCGAAGACGGCGTCGGTCAGCCGGTCGATGGCGCGGGTATGGGCGGCCTCGGCCGAAAGCTTCGGCTCGGGGCGAACCGGGGTGACGACGGTCAGCTCGTCCTTGACCGCGTCGAAGACGAGGATGACGGTCGGCCGGATGAGGATCGTGTCGGGCAGGCCGAGCGGGTCCGGATTGGGCTCGGCGAGCGTCTCCATCTCGCGGACCATGTCGTAGCCGAGATAGCCGAAGATGCCGGCGGCCATCGGCGGCAGGCCCTCGGGCATGTCGATGCGGCTTTCCTCGATGAGGGCGCGAAGGGCCGTCAGCGGCGCCTCGGCGAGCGGCTCGAAGGCATTCGGATTGCGGCCGGCGTGGCGGTTGATCTCGGCCTTGCCGGCGCGGGCGCGGAAGATGAGGTCCGGCTCGATGCCGATCATCGAATAGCGGCCGCGCACGGCGCCGCCCTCGACCGATTCGAGCAGGAAGCAGTTGGCCCGGCCCTCGCCGATCTTCAGCATGGCCGAGACCGGGGTCTCGAGATCGGAGACGAGGCGCGTCCAGACCACCTGCGGCCTGCCGGCGTCGTAGGCGGCGGAGAATTCGGCGAGATCAGGTTCGATCTTCATGTTCTGACCAATCGTTGCGTCAGGACTGCGGCAGGCCGATGATCTGGCCGATCAGGCGTTCGTTGATGCGAATGCCGTAGCGGGCCTGAAGGCCGGTGACGTACTGCTCGACGAGGCCGTCGGCGAACAGGCGATCGAGCTGCTTGCCGATCGTGCTGTTTTCTTCCGACTCCTTGAAGAACGCCGGGATACTGGCGCTCGAGACGACCATCACGATCTCGTCGATGCCGTTCTCGCCGGTGGTGGCGGCGGCAAGGCCCTTGGGACCGGAGAAGGCGACCTCGGTGGCGTTGGCGGTCAGCGGCGCCTTGACCTCGGTGCGGGTGAAGGCCTCGCTGGTGGCGACGGTCAGGCCATTTTCGGCGGCGACGTCGGCAAGGCTGGTGCCGGCCTCGATCTTCTTGACCATCTCGGTGCCGCGCTCGCGCAGGCGACGGCGCGATTCATCGTCGCGCCAGGCGGCGACGAGCTTGTCCCTGATCCTCGGCGACGTCGCGATCACGGGCCGGGGTCACGCCGCAACCTCGTACCAGAGGAAGCCGTCGACACCGATCTGATCGGGTCAGTTCTCGACGCCGACATCGCTCTCGAAGACGCCGCCGTTGACGAGCGCGTCCTTCTCGGGAAGGTCGGCAAGGGCATTGCCGCCATGCACCTTCGCTGTTGCGCGATACCGCCTCGACCGTCTTCAGCGGCAGCGAGAACTGGCGATTTCAGCGTCGAGCCGGAGGCGCGGGCGTCCTCGACGGCATCATGCAGGTCGAGCACTTCGGTCTCGGCGCAGACAGGGCAATTTCATTGCGGATGGCGTCGGCGACCTCCTCGAACGGCTGGACGCCTGGCTCGATCGTCGTCACATTGACGTGATGACGGGTCCAAAGCGGCCCTCGACAACGGCGCTCGGAGTGTTGGCGGTGAGGGCGAAAGCGGCCTCGGCGACGGCCGGTCAATCAGCTTGTCGCGGACGACGAGGCCGAGATCGACGTCGGCTTCCTTCAGATTGCGGGCGGCGAGGAGATCGGCGAAGGTCTTGCCGGCGGCAAGCTCGGCGGCGGCGGCCTCTGCCTCGGCGTTGTCGTTGAAGAGAAGCTGCAGGACACGCCGCTTCTCGGGCGTCGAGTACTTGCTCTTCTGGCTGTCGTAGCGGTCGCGGGCGTCGGCGTCGGTCACCTCGCCGGCCTTGGCGATGCTCTTTGCTTCCAGCAGCAGGTAGCTGGCTGCGATATTCCGGAGCGCGGAAGGCGGCCTGCGGGTCTCGTAATAGAGGCGAGCGTCGCCCTCGTCCGGGTCGCGATGCTCGCCGAGCGAGGCGGTGGTCAGGACGACATAGTCAACCGCGCGGGCTCTTGTCGTACTGGTGGCAGAGCTCGAGCATGGCGCCATGGAAGCTGCCGCCGATGCCGTTGGCGAGCTGGCAGGGCGGTGGCGCGCTGTTCTCGTGTGGATGTAGATGTCCCCGGAGTAGCCGTTCTGGCGCAGGATCTGGCGGAAGAAGGCGGTCGAAGGCGCTGTTCGACCCTTGAAATTCGGATCGTCGGCGATCTGGCGGGCGACTTTGTCGGTGACGCCGAGCGACATGATGCGGGCCGCCCTCGTCGAGGTCGCTCTGTCAGGCGCGGCCGGCGACGCGGCCAGGCAAGCCCATCTGGCGCGCTTCCTCGAGGCCGATCTGGCGGCCGGCGGCGCGGCCGGCGAACGACATTGAGGTTGAGTATGCGCCGGAATGCCTCACCGGTCACCGAGGTCGACCCGACGTCGACGACGGTGTTGCTGCGATAGCCGCGGAAGACGTCGCCGATGTTCCAGATTGCGAAGCTCGCCACGAGCATGGCGATGAAAACCTTCGCTACCCAGCCGGCGGCGGCCTTGCGCATGAATTCGAGCATGGCGGTTCTGGAAATCCTGTTGTCGTTCGGCTTTTCCGCGAACGGGTGCCCGCGGAAGCGCGGCATCATAGTGAGGCGTTCCGACGCTCGCAAGGATCAGGGCCTTTTCACTTGCGGCCGGCCTGCTACGTGACAGGGAAGGGATTTTTCGATGCGAGGACAAGGAGAGGGGGACAAGATGGGTGCGACGGTAAAGCCGCTTGTTGCGGGCAACTGGAAGATGAACGGCCTCAAGGCCTCGATGAAGGAAATCGCGGCGCTCGCCGAAGGCTATGACGAGCGCCTGCGGGCCAAGGTCGATGTGATGATCTGCCCGCCGGCGATCGATGGTCTATACGGCGGCGACGTCGGCGATCGGCACGTCAAGATCGGCGCGCAGGACTGCCACGCTACATCGTCCGGCGCCCACACTGGCGACATCTCGGCCAGGCGTTGCTGACGCCGGCGCGGTCAAAGATCATCGTCGGCCATTCCGAGCGGCGCGCCGACCATGGCGAGAGTAATGCCGGACGCAGTGGGGCCAAGGCCGGAGGGCGGTCTGGCGGCACGTATCTCGTCGCCATCGTCCGCGTCGGCGAGACCCGACGAGCGCGAGGCCGGCAAGACGCTCGATGTCGTCGGTGACCAGCTTGCCGGGAATTGCTGCCGGATGGCACCACTTCGGTGCCAATGTGGTCGTTGCCTACGAGCCGGTCTGGGTGATCGGCACCGGCAAGACACCGACGCCGGCGGACGTTGCCGAGGTGCACGGCTTCATCCGCGCCCGCCTGTCGAGCGGTCTGGCGCCGAGGGCGACAAGATCCGCATTCTCATGGCGGCTCGGTGAAGCCCTCGAACGCGGTCGAGCTGATGGCGGTGCCGAAATGTCAATGCACCTGTCGGCGGCGCGAGCCCTCAAGGCGGCCGACTTCCTCGGCATCATCGCCGCCTACGCCTGACGGGGAAGGCCGGGCGAGGCCGGTTCAAGGACCGGTCCAACGCATCGTACAGTACAAAGCTGGCAAGCGCGGGCCTTCTGGTGTAGAAGGCCCGCGACTCGTTTCGACAAGCAGACTCGAGATCCCATGGAATCCGGTTCTCATCGTCATTCATCTCCTGATCGTGACCGCGCTGGTCGCGGTGGTCCTCGTGCAGCGGTCTCGATGCGGCGCCCTCGGCATCGGCGGCGGCGGCGGCTTCCTCACGAGCCGGGCACGGCGAACATCCTGACCCGCGACGGCGATTCTCGCCGCCGGGTTCTTCGCCACTTCGATCCTCCTGACGACTTCGCGCATCGATGCGCCGCCGTCGGCCATCCTCGACGAGGCGCCGGCAGGTCCGACGACACCGGTGACGCCGGATCGGCGCCGGCGGCAACCCGCTCGACCAGTTGCGCAAGCAGCAGTCCGGTTCGAGGCCATCCCGACGCCGGCCGTGCCGAGCGCGCCGATCGCCGCCGATCAGGCGGGTGAACTGGCGCCGGCGGCCCCGGCCGTCGAGGTGCCGATGATCCCGACGCCCCCGGCTCCGGCGGGCGATGCGGCTCCGGCGGCCTCGGCGACGGACGCTGCCCGGCGACGCCGGCTCCGGCTGGCGAGGCGGCTGCGCCGGCGGGCAGGCGCTCCGGCAATGCCGGCGGCGCCGGCCGAGGAGATCGCCGGCTCGCCCAGTAGGCGGCCGGTGGCGTTATCCTTCGCCGGCAAGGCGGCGAGGGGTTCAAAGGCTGGTCGCGAGGCGGCGCGGCATCCGGGGCGGTTTTTCCACCCCTTCACCGATCGATCGTGGACGAGACGGGCAGAGGCGAAATTCGACTCCCGAATCGTCCTGGCGTGATTAATCTCAAGGCCCATGGCGTGGTATATCTTCATCACCGGCGGCGTGGTTTCCTCGCTTGGCAAAGGTCTGGCGGCGGCAGCCTTTGGCGCGCTGCTTCAGGCTCGTGGCTACAGCGTGCGGCTGCGCAAGCTCGACCCGTACCTCAACGTCGATCTGGGACGATGAGCCTTGTCAGCATCGGTGAGGCATCGTTATCGACGATGGCGGCGAGACCGATCCGATCCGGCCATTACGGCAGTTCACCGGCCGTCCGGCAAACCGGATGGACAACATCACCACCGGGCGAATCCTATCGCGATATCATCATCGCCGCTGAGCGGCGCGGCGATTATCTCGGCGGCACGGTGCAGGTCATTCCGCACGTCACCGACGCGATCAAGGAGTTCATCCTCGACGGCAACGAGGGGATCGACTTCGTGCTGTGCGAGATCGGCGGCACGGTCGGCGATATCGAGGGCCTGCCGTTCTTCGAGGCGATCCGGGCAGCTCGGCAACGATCTGCCGCGGGCGTGCTGGTGGCGGTGTTCATCCACCTGACGCTGATGCCGTACATCCCGAGCGCGGGCGAGCTGAAGACCAAGCCGACGCAGCATTCGGTGAAGGAGCTGCGCTCGATCGGCATCCAGCCGGACATCCTTCTGGTGCGCTGCGACCGCGATATCCCGAAGGCGGAGCGCGGCAAGCTGGCGCTGTTCTGCAACGTGCGCCAGAGCGCGGTGATCCAGGCGCTCGACGTGCCCTCGATCTACGAGGTGCCGATCGCCTATCACAAGGAAGGGCTCGACGACGAGGTGCTGGCGGCGTTCGGCATCAACGGCGCGCCGGCGCTCGACCTGACGCGCTGGGAGAAGATCGTCGAGGCGATTCGCAATCCGGAAGGCGAGGTGACGATTGCCGTCGTCGGCAAGTACACCGGCCTCAAGGATGCCTACAAGTCGCTGATCGAGGCGCTCGGCCATGGCGCATCGCCAACCGGGTCAAGGTCAACCTGCAGGATCGAGTCGGAGATCTTCGAGAAGGAAGATCCGAGTCCCTATCTCGAATCGGTCAACGGCATCCTGGTGCCGGGCGGATTCGGCGAGCGCGGGGCGGAGGGCAAGATCGCGGCGGCGCGGTTCGCGCGCGAGCGCAACGTGCCGTATTTCCGGGCATCTGCTTCGGCATGCAGATGGCGGTCATCGAGGCGGCGCGGCACCTTGCCGGCGCCGAAGGCGCGAACACCGAATTCGGTCCGTCGAGCGAGCCGGTCGTCGGCCTGATGACCGAGTGGCTGAAGGGCAACGAGCTCGAGAAGCGGCGGGCCGACGGCGACCTTGGCGGCACGATGCGGCTCGGCGCCTTCGCGGCGCAGCTCTTTCCGGGCTCGAAGGTTGCCGAGGTCTACGGCACGACCGAGATTTCCGAGCGTCACCGGCACCGCTACGAAGTCAACATGGACTACCGGATGCGGCTCGAGGCGCAGGGCATGCGGTTCTCCGGTGTTTCGCCGGACGGCGTGCTGCCGGAGATCGTCGAGCTTGCCGAGCATCCCTGGTTCATCGGCGTGCAGTTCCATCCGGAACTGAAATCGCGGCCGTTCGACCCGCATCCGCTGTTTTCCTCGTTCATCGCGGCGGCGGTCGAGCAGAGCCGTCTGGTCTGAGGCAACACGATGGGCAAAGCGGTTCGCGGCATCGACCATCTGGTTCTGCCGGTGCGCGATCTTTCCGCGGCCGTGTCGCTCTATCAGCGGCTCGGCTTCACGGTGGCGCCGGTCGCGCATCATCCGTTCGGCACGGCCAATGCCGTCGTGCAGCTTGGAAATGGCTATCTGGAGCTCCTGACGGTCGAGGATGCCGGCAAGATCCCGGCGGCCGACGGCTTCAGCTTTGCGACCTACAATCGCGATTTTCTCGCACGGCATGAAGGTTTCTCGATGGTTGCGCTGACCAGCGAGGACGCGGCCGGGGATGCGGCGCATTTCGCCAGCCTCGGGGTTGCAACGCTGGCGCCGTTCGATTTCGCGCGCGAGACGACGACGGCCGAGGGCGAGACGAAGACGCTCGCCTTCTCGCTGGTCTTTGCGCAGGAGCCGCGGCTCGGCGAGGCGGTGTTCTTCACCTGCCGCCATCACTATCCGGAAAACTTCTGGTCCGAGACCTATCGCCATCACAGCAATGGCGCGACGGCGCTCGCCGGGGCTGTGATGACGGCGCCGGACCCGGCGGATTTCCACGAATTTCTCTACGTCATGACCGGCCAGCACGACATCCATTCGTCGAGCGCCGGGGTCGGCTTTCCGCTTCGCGGCACGGCCATCGACGTTCTGTCGCCGCTCGCGGCGCGGGCCCGGTATGGCGATGTCGTGCCGGACATGGAAACGCCGCGGCTCGTTGCGTTCCGCATCACGGTGCCGGATCTCGACGGCATGCGGGCGCGGATGGACGCGGGCCGGGTCGAATATTCCGAGCGGGCCGGCGCAGTCATCGTGCCGCCGTCGGCCGGGTGCGGCACGGCGATCATTTTCGAGACCGGGCAGGGCGGCTGACGGCCGGAGCTTTCCCGGGCGGCGGCGCTGGACGGTGACGTCCGGTGCGCCATCTTGCCGGAAACGTTGAGGAGTGAGCCAATGAACCCGGATCGGGCAGTCGATGTGCGCGGCGTCGAGTTCGGCAATGATCTGCCGCTGGCGCTGATTGCCGGACCGTGCCAGCTCGAAAGCCGGGCGCATGCGCTGGAAATGGCCTCGGCGCTGAAGGAAATGGCGGCGCGGGTCGGCGTCGGCCTCGTCTTCAAGACCTCCTTCGACAAGGCGAACCGGACGAGCGCGTCGGGCCAGCGCGGTGTCGGCCTTGACGCGGCGCTGCCGGTCTTTGCCGAGATTCGCGAGAGCCTCGGCCTGCCGGTGCTGACGGACGTGCACGAGGCAGGGCAGTGCGCCGCCGTTGCCGAGGCGGTCGACATCCTGCAGATTCCGGCCTTCCTCTGCCGCCAGACCGATCTTCTGCTTGCCGCTGCGGCGACCGGGCGGGTGGTGAATGTCAAGAAGGGTCAGTTCCTCGCGCCCTGGGACATGAAGAACGTCATCGCCAAGGTCGTTGCCGGCGGCAATCCGCGGGTGATGGTGACCGAGCGCGGCGCGAGCTTTGGCTACAACACGCTGGTCAGCGACATGCGATCGCTGCCGATCATGGCCGAATACGGCGCGCCGGTGATTTTCGATGCGACCCACTCGGTGCAGCAGCCGGGCGGCAAGGGGACAAGCTCGGGCGGGCAGCGCGAGTTCGTGCCGGTGCTGGCGCGGGCGGCGGTGGCGGTCGGTGTTGCCGGCGTCTTCATCGAGACTCATCAGGACCCGGACAACGCGCCCTCGGACGGGCCGAACATGGTGCCGCTGCGCGATCTCGAGGCGCTGATGCACCGCCTCGTCGCGTTCGATCGACTGGCGAAAATGCCGGCCTAATTGTTTGACGATACGGCCAGCCGGGCGAAAGCCAGCACGACATAGGCAAGCGCCATGACGCCGACGGCGATCGGAAAGCCGAGCGGCGTTGCGTCGAGCGCGGCGCCGATCGAGGCCGGGCCGACCAGCATGCCGAGGGAATACATCATCACGAACGCGGCATTGGCGGCGACGAGATCGTCACCGTGGAAGCGGCTTGCCAGATGGGTGAGGCCGACGGTGTAGAGCCCGGCGACGAGGCCGCCCCAGACCAGCAGCACCAGACTCAAGGCAAGTGGCGAGGACGCCGCCGGCACCATGGCGATGGCGCCGAGGAAGCCGACGACGCCGCAGGCGAGCAGCAAGCGGCGGCGATCGACACGATCGGTGATGAGCCCGAGCGGGGTCAGCAGGAGGATGGCGCCGACATTGACGGCGGCCGGCAGCAGTGCCGCGGTCGTCTCGTCATAGCCAAGGCGCAGGCCGAACAGCGGCAGCATGGCAAGCGAGCCGCTTTCGATGGCCCCGAACACCAGCACGCCGAAGGTGGCGAGCGGCACGGCGAAAACGAAGCCGAGGATCGGCAGTTTCGGCGGGCTTTCGACGACCGGCACGCTGCCATAGGCGATGATCGGCAGGATGGCGCCAGCGAGGAAAATCGCCGTGCCGATGAGGAACGGCGTGGCGGTGTCGCTGCCGACGGCGCCGAGGATCGAGGGGCCGACGACGAAGCCGACCGACAGCACCGAGGCGTAGATGCCCATGATGAGGCCGCGCCTCTCCGGCGGGGCGAGGGCGATGATCCAGAACTCGGAGAGAACGAAGGCGATGATCAGGCCCGAGTGGAAGAACAGGCGCAGGCCGAACCAGACCCAGATCGAGTGGCTGAGATAAAACGCCGGGAACGAGACGGCGACCATCAGGATGGCGCCGATCAGGAGGCGGGCCGAGCCGATGCGCCGGGCCATCGGGGCAATCAGCAGGCTGGTGGCAATCGAGATGATGCCGGCGACGGCGGCGTTGAGGCCGATGATCGTGTTCGAGGTGCCGCGCGCTTCAAGGACGAGCGAGAGCAGCGGCAGGCCAAGGCCAAGGCCGATGCCGACGACGGAAATGGACAGGATCGCGGCGGCGATCGACAGCGTCCGGCCACCGGCTAGGGAGGGCTGCGGCCCGGTCCTGGTATCGGTCTGGGGCATGGAGATCCTTGCGGCGTTCAGATGAGCGCGCGCACGAAACCCTTGCGCTGCCAGGAGTAGTAGGGAACGAGCGCGGCCGGGTCGTCATACGAGCCGTCGGCGAGCTTCATCGACAGCTCGTCGAGAATGGTGAGCGTGATGGTCGGCAGCTCGAGCGCCTTTGCCTCGCTGAGGGTCGGCCAGGCGACATCCTCGAGTTCGCCGGAGGGGCCGCCCTCGGGCAGGCGCGTGGCGATGGCGTCGTGATCGACGGCGAGGAAGCGGGTGTCGAAGCGGCGCGGCCGGCGCGGCGGGGTGATGGCGCGGGCGATGAAGCGCATCCGGTCGAGCGCCGGGACAATGCCGTGATCGTAAAACGCCTGCCAGTCCGGATGGGTCGGGCCGGCGGCGGCGGCATCGGCCTTGATGCCGACGAGAATGCCGGCTTCCTCATAGGTCTCGCGAATCGAGGCAAGGGCGAAGGCGCGGGCGCGGGAAGCGCTCGGCCGCGTCTTCATGTCGGTCATCAGCTTGTCGAGGACGGACGGCTCATAGTCGCTGGCAAAGGGCGCGCGCCAGTCGGTCGGATCGACCCGGCCGCCGGGGAAGACGAACTTGCCCGGCATGAACTTGTGGCGCATGTGGCGGCGGCCCATCAGGACGCGCGGCTCCGGCCCGGTCCGGTCGAGAATGATGAGGGTGGCGGCGTCCTTCGGGCGGACGTTGTCCCAGTCCATCCGGCGTTCGTCGGCATTGAGGCGCGCGGCAAGGTCGGTCATCGTCCGGTCTCCGTGAAATCGTCGGCCGCTTCGGCCTCCTCGACATGGTCGGGGTCGAAGCCATGCATGTAAAGCGCCCATTGCTCGCCGACGATCGCGCCCTTCAGTCGCGGCAGCAGCAGCAGCGCGGCGATGACGGTGAGCGGGGCGAGGATGGCAAGCTGCAGCCAGACCGGCGGGTGCCAGGTCATCTCGACCGACAGGGCGGCGCCGACGATAAGGTGGCCGAGAATGAGGATCGTCAGGTAGGGCGGCAGGTCGTCGGCGCGCTGGTGCGACAGGTTTTCGTCGCAGGCAGGGCAGGCGTCGGCGACGGCAAGATAGGCGCTGAACATCCGGCCTTCGCCGCAGGCCGGGCAGCGGCCACGGGCGCCGCGCAGCATCGCCTCGGCAAGCCGGCGCGGCGGACGGGCGGTATCGCTTATTTCGACCGGAATGGAAAGCGTCTCCTATCGGCCAGGGCGCCTGGCGCGGCCGGCCGGCGGGCGCTTTGGCGGGCGGCGGCGGCCGCGCGGCGGCTTGCCGGCGCGACCCTCGGACAACAGCTCGAAACGCAGGGCGCCGGCGACGGGCGCGGCCTCGACCAGGCGGACCTCGACGTTGTCGCCGAGCCGGTGGGTCGTGCCGGTGGTCTCGCCGACAACCGAGTGCGCGACCTCGTCGTAGCGGAAATATTCCTCGCCGAGGGTCGATATCGGCACGAAACCGTCAGCGCCGGTGTCGGCCAGCTTGACGAACAGGCCGGCCTTGGTGACGCCGGCAATGCGGCCCTGGAAGATGGCGCCGATGCGGTCGACGAGGAAATGGGCGACGAGACGGTCGATGGTTTCGCGCTCGGCGGCCATGGCGCGGCGCTCGGCGAGCGAGATCTGGGCGGAAACCTCGTCGAGGGTCTTTTCCGCGCCGGCGGGCAGGCCGCCGGGGCCGAGCTTCAGGGCGGCGACGAGGGCGCGGTGCACGATGAGGTCGGCGTAGCGGCGGATCGGCGAGGTGAAATGCGCGTAGCGGCGCAGGTTCAGGCCGAAATGCCCGATATTGGCGGGGCTGTATTCGGCCTGCGCCTGGGTGCGCAGGACGACCTCGTTGACGAGGGCATCATGCTCGCTGTCGGCGACGCGCTCGAGGATGCGGTTGAACTGCGCCGGGCGCAGGGCGCCGGTCTTCGGCAGCTTGATGTCGATCGAGGCGAGGAACTCGCGCAGCGCCTCGAGCTTGGCAAGGGAGGGGGTGTCGTGGATGCGGTAGACGACGGGCGACCCCTTCTCCTCCAGCGTCTCGGCGGCGGCGACGTTCGCCTGGATCATGAACTCCTCGATCAGGCGGTGGGCGTCGAGCCGCTCGGGTACGATGACGCGATCGATCGAGCCGTCGGGTTTCAGCAGGATCTTGCGCTCGGGCAGGTCGAGTTCGAGCGGGCCGCGGGCGTCGCGCGCCTTCGACAGGGCAGCGTAGGCCGCATAGAGCGGCTTCAGCACGGCCTCGAGATGCGGCGCGGCATGATCGTTCGGCTGGCCGTCAATGGCGGCCTGGACCTCCTGGTAGGAGAATTTGGCGGCCGAGCGCATGAGGATGCGATGGAAGCTGTGACCGCGCTTGATGCCCTCGGCCGAGAAGACCATGCGGGCGGCAAGGGCCGGCCGGTCCTCGGCCTCGCGCAACGAGCAAAGGTCGTTCGAGATGCGCTCGGGCAGCATCGGCACGACGCGGTCCGGAAAATAGACCGAATTGCCGCGCTTCAGCGCCTCGCGGTCGAGGGCGGTGGCGGGGCGGACATACCGGGAGACGTCGGCGATGGCGACCGTGACGACGAAGCCGCCGGGGTTTTCCGGATCGGTGTCGGGCGCGGCGTGGACGGCGTCGTCATGGTCCTTGGCGTCGGCCGGGTCGATGGTGACGAGCGGCAGGGCGCGCCAGTCCTCGCGGTCCGCAAGGGTCACCGGGCCGGCGCCGTCGGCCTCGGCAATGACCTCGGGCGGGAAGACGTAGGGAATGCCGTGGGAGTGCAGGGCGATGAGGCTGACGGCCTTCTCGCTCTTCAGGTTGGCGATGCGCTCGGTGACGCGCGCCTTCGGGCGCACGAACCGGTTGGCCTTGTCGATCTCGACGACGACGAGGTCGCCGTCGGCGACGCCGGCAATGGTTTCGGTGACCGAGAGTTCGGCCTGCTTGCGGTCGACGGGCTCGATGCGGGCGCCGAATTCGCCCTCGCGATAGACGCCGAGCACGGTGTTGGGCCGGCGGGCGAGCACCTTGATGATGCGGCCGGTGATCTGGCCGCCCTCGGCGGGCTCGTGAATGCGGGCGAGGATGCGGTCGCCGAGGCCGGGGGCCGGGCGGCGGTCCTTGCCGCGGCCGGGCAGGATGAGGATGCGCGGCGGATGGCCCTCGGTCTCTTCCTGCCATTCGGCCGGGGTCGCGACGATTTCGCCATCGCGGTCGCGGCCGACGACCTCGAGGACGGTCACGGGCGGCAGACGGCCGGGCGCGCGCAGGCGCTTGCCCCGGCGTTCGGCCTCACCATCGGCGACGATTTCCTTCAGAAGGGCCTTCAGCGCGATCTTGTCGCTGCCCTTGATGCCGAAAGCGCGCGCGATCTCGCGCTTTCCGGAGCTGCCGGGGTTTTCGGCGATGAACGCCAGTATCTGCTCCCTGGTCGGCAGCGGAGCCCGCTTGGCGGGGCTTTTGGTTTTTTCGTTCAAATGCGGTGCCTGTTCATTTGGCGGCTTTTGTCTTGCTCTTGGCCGGCGCCCTGGGCTTGGCGGCGGCCTTTTCCTTCGGCGCCGCCTTGGCCTTGGGGGCGGCCTTTGCCTTGGCCGCTTTCGGCTTGGTGCCGTCCTTGGTCTGCTTGGCGGCGATCAGTTCCAGCGCCTTTTCGAGGGTGACCGCGTCCGGCGCGAGCCCCTTCGGCAGGGTGGCGTTGATCTTGCCGCAATTTACATAGGGTCCGTAACGGCCATCGCGAACGGTAATCTCGCCGCCGAGGTCGGGATGTTCGCCAAGGCTGTGCAGGGCCGCCGGTGTCGCGCGGCCGCGACCGCCCTTGGCAAGCTTCTCGGCAATCACGGCAACGGCGCGATTGAGGCCGACGGTGAAGACCTCGTCGACCGAATCGAGATTGGCGAAGGTGCCGTCGTGCAGGACGAAGGGCCCGTAGCGACCGATGCCGGCGGTGATCATCTTGCCGGTTTCGGGGTGAAGGCCGACCTCGCGCGGCAGGCGCAGCAGCGACAGGGCACGATCGAGGTCGATGGAGGCCAGTTCCCAACCCTTGGGCAGCGAGGCGCGCTTCGGCTTGTCGCCGTCGCCGAGCTGGACGTAGGGGCCGAAACGGCCCTGGCGCAGGGTGACGGCGAGGCCGGTGTCGGGGTCGTCGCCAAGCGCCTTGTCGCCTTCCTCGGCGGCAGCGGCATCGCCGTCGCCATTGGCGAGCTGGCGAGTGTAGCGGCATTCCGGATAGTTCGAGCAGCCGACGAAGGAGCCGTAGCGGCCGATCTTCAGGCTGAGGCGGCCCTCGCCGCAGGCCGGGCACTTGCGCGGGTCGTCGCCGGTCTCCGGGGTCGGGAAGATATGGTCGCTGAGGATCTCGTTGAGCGCCTCGAGGACATCGGCGACGCGCAACTCCTTGATGCCGTCGACGCTCTGCGAGAAGGCGAGCCAGAAGTCGCGGAGCACGTCCTTCCAGGACAGATCGCCATTCGAGATGCGGTCGAGCTGCTCTTCCAGCGACGCGGTGAAATCGTAGCCGACATAGGTGTCGAAGAAGCTCTCGAGGAAAGCGGTGACGAGGCGGCCCTTGTCCTCGGGCACAAGGCGCTTCTTGTCGAGCAGCACGTAGCCGCGATCGCGCAGCACCGAAAGGGTCGAGGTGTAGGTCGACGGCCGGCCGATGCCGAGCTCTTCCATCTTCTTGATGAGCGTCGCCTCGGTGTAGCGCGGCGGCGGCTCGGTGAAATGCTGGTTGGCCTCGACGCCGCGGCGCTCCAGCCCCTCGCCGGGGCGAACGGCCGGCAGGCGGCGGCTCTCGTCGTCCTCCTCGTCGTCCTTGCCCTCCTGATAGAGGGTGAGGAAGCCGTCGAAACGCACGACAGTACCGGTAGCGCGCAGGGTCGCGGTCTTGCCGCCGCCCTTTGCCTCGACGTCGATGGTGGTGCGCTCCAGCTCGGCCGATTCCATCTGGCTGGCGACGGTGCGCTTCCAGACGAGTTCATAGAGGCGGGCCTCGTCGGGCTCGAGGGCGCGGCGGACGTCGTCCGGCAGGCGGGCAAGGTCGGTCGGGCGGATGGCCTCGTGCGCCTCCTGGGCGTTCTTGGCCTTCGTGGAATAATGTCGGGGGGCGTTCGGCAGATATTCCTTGCCGAAGCGGCCGGCGATGACGTCGCGGGTCGAGCGGACCGCTTCCGGGGCGATCTGGACGCCGTCGGTTCGCATATAGGTGATGAGGCCGACGGTTTCGCCGCCGATCGATACGCCCTCGTAGAGCTTCTGGGCGACGCGCATCGTATG
>JAWKVW010000036.1:0-25232 GCA_041397845.1 Hyphomicrobiales bacterium
CCGAGGGATAGCTCTGGCCGTTGGCGTAGTAATAGGTGCAGACCTCGGTCGTGATGGTGAAGCCGGGCGGCACCGGCAGTCCGAGATTGGACATCTCGGCCAGATTGGCGCCCTTGCCGCCGAGCAGATTGCGCATGCCCGCCGTGCCCTCGGCCTTGCCATCGCCGAACGTGTAGACCCACTTGCTCATTTGTGCCTCCCGCCGGGGCGCCCGAGCCGTTGCGCGGCCCGCGCCCGTACCGAATCCCTCGTGCTGAAGTCGCGAGGATGCCACGAATTGCTTAGCCGCACGCATATTGCGCCGCAATGCAAATCAGCGCATGCGTGAAAACTACGCACCTTAATATCGATATTTTTCAGAAAAGCCGACCGCGTTTCAATGCGCCCGATCGATGCAGAAGTCGACGACGTCGAGCAGCGCCTGCTTGTGCGGTGAATCGGGGAAGGGCGCCAGCGCGTCACGGGCGATTGCCCCGTAGTGCCGGGCCCGCTCGATCGTGTCCTCGATCGCCCGGTGCTTGTGGATAAGCCCGATCGCATGCTCGAGGTCGGCATCGCTCGTCTGGCCTTCCTGCAGCGCCCGCTGCCAGAACGCCCGGTCCTCGTCCGAGCCGCGCCGGTAGGACAGCACGACCGGCAGCGTGATCTTGCCTTCGCGGAAGTCGTCGCCGACCTTCTTGCCGAGCTTGGCTTCCATGCCGCCATAGTCGAGCGCATCGTCGACGAGCTGGAAGACGACGCCGAGATTGGTGCCATAGGAGCGGAACGCCGCCCGCTCGGCTTTCGGCCGCTCGGCGATCACCGGGCCGACTTCCGCCGCCGCGGCAAAGAGCGCTGCCGTCTTGGCGCGGATGACGGCGAGATATTCGTCCTCGGTGGTTGCCGTGTTCTTGGCCGCGGCAAGCTGCATCACCTCGCCCTCGGCAATGACCGCCGCCGCTTCCGACAGGATGCCGAGCGCCTGCAGCGAGCCGACCTCGACCATCATCCGGAACGCCTGGCCGAGCAGGAAGTCGCCGACGAGCACGCTCGCCTCGTTGCCCCACAGCATCCGCGCGGCCAGCTTGCCCCGGCGCAGCTCGCTTTCGTCGACGACATCGTCGTGCAGCAGCGTCGCCGTGTGCATGAATTCGACGCTCGCCGCCAGCTTGACATGGCCGGCGCCGGTGTAGCCGCACATCTGCGCGGCCGCGATCGTCAGCATCGGCCGCAGCCGCTTGCCGCCGGACGAGATCAGATGGTTCGCGACCTCGGGGATCATCTGGACGTCCGAGCCGGTGCGGCCGAGGATCGTCTCGTTGACCTTCTGCATGTCGCCGGAAACCAGCGCGACAAGCGCATCGACGCCGGACTCGCCTGCCGACTTCTCTCCGAGCGGGACGACAACTCCCAAAGCGGATCCCCCAACTGATGTTGCCATTGGCCGGCAGATTAGGTTGCCCGGTGCCGCCGGGCAAGTCTTCTGCCAGATAGCCTATCGCGGGCGTTATCGCGCCGCGAAAGACAATTGTCACTATTCGCTTTGCTGTCCGCGCCAAATTGGCTCGCGGCGGCGCGAAAGACCTCCCGACGGGTTGAAAAACCGCTGCATTGCAGCGAAAGGCGCACGGTTTTGACCGCTATGTCGCACCTCTTGCGGGAACCTGCAATCAGCCTGTTTACCCTGCATCAAGCATTCTCGGTGATCTTTCGGAAAGGCAATCCACCCGCCAGGTACCAGGTTGTGGAGAGATAAGTTGCACTCCGTTACGCCGAAAAATGTCGAGGTATTCTTCGACAAGAGCGAAATCATCGTTTCCAAGACGGACCTTAAGGGACGCATCACCTACGCGAACCGGACGTTCGCGCGTGTTGCCGGATATAGCGAGGCCGAGCTTCTCGGCCAGCCGCATTCCATCATCCGCCATCCCGACATGCCGCGCGCCATCTTCAAGTTCCTGTGGGATACGCTCGCCGAGCGCAACGAGGTCTTCGCCTATGTGAAGAACCTTGCCCGTGACGGCAGCTACTACTGGGTCTTTGCCCACGTGACGCCGTCGATGGACGCCAGCAACAACGTTGTCGGCTACCACTCGAACCGCCGCGTCCCGCGCCGCGACGTCATTTCGAACGTCATCGAGCCGCTCTATGGCGCGCTGCTGGCCGAGGAGAATTCCGTGGCCAACAAGAAGGAAGGGCTTGCCCGTTCCACCAAGATGCTCACTGACGTCGTCCGTTCGAAGGCCAGGTCCTATGACGAACTCATCTTCTCTCTCTAAGGCCGTCGTCGCGGCGCTTGTCGCCGCCGCCGCCGCTGTCGGCGCGGCCGCCACGGCTGCCATCGGTCTTGGCTTTGTTGCCGCCGGGCTGTCGCTCGTGTCGGCCCTTGGCGCCGGCGCCGCCGGTCCTCATCGCCCGCGCCAAGTCCGCCATCCGGCTTGCCGAAGGCCTGTGCCAGGACATCGTCCGCGGCGATTTCGAGAAGCGCATCTTCCGGGTCGTCGACGGCGGCGAGATTGCCGAGCTGCAGCATTCGGTCAACGACATGGTCGACCGCATCGATGCCTACATCCGCGAGACGACGGCAGTGATGAGCGCGGTGCGCAACCACAAGTATTTCCGCCGCATCCTGCCGGAAGGCCTCGACGGCGCGCTGCTGACCGGCGCCAACATCATCAACGAGGCCATGGTCGTCGTGCAGACCCGCATCGGCGACGTCAACCAGTCGACCTCGCGTTTCGAGACCGCCATCAAGGGCGTCGTCGATTCGATCTCGGCCTCCGCCGAGCACATGAACGAGCTTGCCAACTCCGTCGATACCGGCGCCCGCAACACGTCCGAAAAGGCGACCGCCGTCGCCGCCGCCGCCGAGGAAGCGACCACCAACGTTCAGGACGTTGCCCGCTCCGCCGCCAATCTGGCGACCGCCTCGCAGGGGATCTCCGGCAAGGTGACGGCATCGGCCGACATCGCCCGGCGCGCCGTCGAGCACGTCAATCGTACCGACGAGACCGTGCGCAGCCTCAGCGCCGCCGCCACCCGCATCGGCGAGGTCCTCGATCTCATCAACGCCATTGCCGAGCAGACCAACCTTCTCGCCCTCAACGCCACCATCGAGGCGGCCCGTGCCGGCGAGGCGGGCAGGGGCTTTGCCGTCGTTGCCAACGAGGTCAAGGCGCTTGCCGGCCAGACCGCCAAGGCGACCGGCGAGATTTCCCAGCATGTCGGCAATGTCCGCGAGGCGACCGAGGCCGCCGTCACCGCGATGGCTGCCATCGCCTCGACCATCGACGAGATCAGCATCATCACCAACGAGGTCGTCGCCACCATCGACGGCCAGAGCGAGGCGACCTCCGAGATCGCCCACAACGTCGAGCAGGCCTTTGCCGGCGCCCGCGAGGTCACCGTCAACATCCACGACGTCTCGGTGCACAGTCAGGAAACCGGCCAGATCGCCGCGACCGTGCTCGACGCCGCCCACGGCCTTGCCGACCAGTCCGAGTTCCTTGCCCACGAGGTCAAGGAGTTCCTGCTCAGCCTGCGTCGTGGCCCGCTCGACCGCCGCTTCGGCAATGATCCGACCTATGGCGGTCCGGAACGGCGCGACTTTGGGGACAGCGCCGCCGCCTGACGGCGGTCTCGTCCCGACAGCCATGAAACGGAAAAGGCCGGCCTCGCGCCGGCCTTGCCATGTCGGCGGGCCTTTTGCCGCTCAGGCCGCGCCGCCGGCGGCGGTCTTCAGCCAGGCCGCGCCGCAGGCCTTGGCCAGCTCGCGCACCCGCAGAATGTAGCTCTGCCGCTCGGTCACCGAGATGACGCCGCGCGCATCGAGGAGATTGAAGATGTGGCTCGCCTTGATGCACTGGTCATAGGCCGGCAGCGCCATCAGGTGCCGCTCGCCGTCATCGCCCTTCTCGATCAGTGCCTTGCACTCGATCTCGGCCTCGCGGAAGCGGCGAAACAGCATCTCGGTGTCGGCATGCTCGAAATTGTGCCGCGAATATTCCTGCTCGGCCTGCAGGAAGACATCGCCATAGGAGACCTTCTCGGCGCCGTCGCGGCCGTTGAAATTGAGGTCGTAGACGTTCTCGACGCCCTGCACGTACATCGCAAGGCGTTCGAGGCCATAGGTGAGCTCGCCCGAGACCGGCGCGCACTCGAAGCCGGCCACCTGCTGGAAATAGGTGAACTGCGAGACTTCCATGCCGTCGCACCAGCACTCCCAGCCAAGGCCCCAGGCGCCGAGCGTCGGGCTCTCCCAGTCGTCCTCGACAAAGCGGATGTCGTGGATTTCCGGGTCGATGCCGATCGCATAAAGGCTCTTCAGATAGAGCTCCTGCAGGTCGGCCGGTGACGGCTTCAGGATCACCTGGAACTGGTAGTAATGCTGCAGGCGGTTCGGGTTCTCGCCATAGCGCCCGTCCTTCGGCCGCCGCGACGGCTGCACATAGGCCGCATTCCAGTGCCTGGGGCCGAGCGAGCGCAGCGTCGTTGCCGGGTGGAAGGTGCCGGCGCCGACCTCCATGTCGTAGGGCTGCAGCACGACGCAGCCGTAGTCGGCCCAGTAGCGCTGCAACGTCAGGATGAGCCCCTGGAACGAGCGCGACGGATGCATGTGCGGCGGCAGGCTTTCGGCGGTCATGGAACGGCCCTCTGGATCGATGCGGCCGGACGGTAGTCGGCCGCGCCAAAGGGGTCAAGCATCGCCCGCCTAATCAGATGGCTTGAAGCTCGGCGCAGGCCACCCGCCGGCCGCGCAGCGCCCGCTCGAGCACCGAGAGCGAGGCGGCAATGCCCTCGCGCTCGTCTTCGCAGCGGCCCTCGACCGCCCGCATCCGGCCGTAGATCTCGCTGGCCTCCTCGATGCAGTCGCGCGTGAGCACCCGCAGGCTGGCGTGATAGCCGCTTGCCGCGCCATTGCCCTCGCGCATCGGCGAAATCCGCGCCATCGCCCAGAAATGGTCGCCGGCGGCCGTCATGTTGACGATCGGAAAGGCAAAGTCGCGCCCGGCCCGCAGCCGCACCCACAGCCGGTGGAACACCGCCGCCGGCATCAACGGGTGCCGCACCAGCGAATGCGGCGCGCCGATGACTTCCTTTTCCGTCAGTCCGAGTAGCTGGCGATAGTCCTCGCTGAGATAGGGTGATCCGCCCGACCGGATCGGTCTTGGCAACGAGAACCGCCCCGGCCGGCGGCTGGCGCTCGATGCCGGTTGGCGCGATATGGGCCGAAAGCGAACGGGTCAGCGGCCCGCCGCCGGAAAAGACCGGGCCGCCCGACACCCGTCCTGCTCTTGGGGTCTGTTGCACCACAACATCCGTTACACAAGGAATCGTCAGGGTAGTTTGCGGACAATCGTGGTTAACAGGGAATTAAAGATGATGGATTTGCATCCGGCGTTATTTTTGAACGATAAGTATTAAACCGATGTGCTGGTCAAAATTGGATGAAGTTAGGTATTTTGGCAAAATATATACGGTTGATGGCTGGAGTTTGCCTTGAAGCCCGCAGCCGGTGCCGGTGCCGGTGCCGGTGCCGGTGCCGCTGTCGATGTTCAGATCCACCGCTTCAGCGTGCGAACACGATGCTGACGACGGCGATTGCCGCTACACCACGCTGACGCCCAGAACGCCGCCGGCGCACCGGCACCGGGAATGCCGCCGACATTCATGCCGAGTGCGCCGACGATGAGTTCATCGGCAGGAACACGGCGGCGACGACCGACAGCACGAGCATGCGCTGGTTCAGAACTTCGGCCCGCCGGTCGGTGATTTCCTCCTGCAGGATCGTTGCCCGGTCGTGCATCATCGACAGTTCCTCGGAGAACCGGGTGACGTGGTCCGCCGCCTCGCGCAGCCGGTTGCGCTCCGGGCTCTCGAACCAGGCCGTCGCCTCGATCGCCAGCCGGTCGAGCGCCATGCGCTGCGGCGCGATATAGCGGTGCAGGCCGGTCGCCTGCCGGCGCGCCTCGGAAAGCCGCCGCCTGAGGCTGGCGAAGCTGTCCGTCGCCACCTCGTCTTCGAGGTCGTCTATCTGTTCGGAAAGCTCCTCGATCACCGGTTCCATGGCATTGGCGATCCGCAATGCCAGTTCGGCGACGAACTCGCCGGTATTGTGAATGGGATGGCCGCGGGCCAGCGCCTTGCGCATGTCCTGCAGCGCGTGCATCTCGCGATAGCTGACCGAGAGGATCCGTCGCGGCTCGATCCACAGCCGCACCGAGACGAGATCGTCCGGCTCGGCCCCGGGCGTGACGTTGACGCCTCGAAGGTTGAGCAGCAGCCCGTTCGGATAGGTGTCGCAGCGTGGCCGCGTTTCGGCGGCAACGAGTGCGGCCGGGCGCGATCGCCCGAGCCCGGCCCAGTCGGCGAGCGCTGCCTGTGCCGCCTCGTCCGGCGCATGCAGGTGCAGCCAGAGAAAGGCGGGATGGCCGCTGTCCGCCGGCACCCCCGCATTGTCCCTGACAATGCCCTGCCAGGTCGCGATTGCCGCGTCCGGCGCGACTGGATGCGTGGCTCCGTCCGCCTGGAAGACAAGGCCCTGAAGACTGCTGTCGGAAGCCGTCATGATCCCACCGTGCCGCAGGTGATGTCCTGCCGCTTCAATAGCGGCTTGCGCGACGCCGTGCCAGTGCGGGCCCTTGCGCCGCGCCGTTGCCGGCCGCCGTTCGGGCTGGTGCGAAAATGCGCCGGGCAATTGCCGGAAATCCAGGAAAACCGCGCTTTTCCTCTGGCGTTTTACGCCTTGGTAATCAATGCCGCCGACACTTCGTTAAACATGTTCTAACCATGGATTTTCACATGTTCGGCCTTTCAAGCTCCTCTGCCCGCCAGACGCGGCCGGCAGTACTCCCTGAAACCGTTTCCTGTCAGGCGAGTGGCGCCGGCGAGGCCGAAGTGATTGCCGCGCTCGAGGCGATCGTTGGCGGCGCAAGGCCTCGCCTCGACGATCTGTCGGCCGGCATGCGCAGCGCGGTCGAGCGCGTTGCCGCCGCCCTGCAGCGCCAGAGCATCGACCAGATGTCGGCAAACGTGCGGTTTTCCATGCATGCCAGCGAGTCGATGGCGGCCGTTGCCCGCATCACCGGCGAGGTGCGCTCCATCGACGGCATGGCCGGCGGCATGTCGGCCGCGATCGAGGAGCTGAACGCCTCGATGAACCAGATTGCGCGGCTCACCGATTCCTCGTCCGAGGAAATGAGCAGCGCCGCGTCCCTGATGAGCGAGGGGGCCCGCTCGGTCGCCTCCGCCGCTGGCTCCATCGACGCCATCTCGGCCTCGGTCAACGGCATGGCCGGCAAGGTCGATGCCCTCGAGCAGGCCTCCGAGCAGATCGGCGACATCCTCGGCACCATCGACGCCATCGCCAAGCAGACCAATCTCCTTGCCCTCAACGCCACCATTGAAGCGGCCCGTGCCGGCGAAGCCGGCCGCGGCTTTGCCGTTGTCGCCAACGAGGTCAAGGCGCTCTCGGCCCAGACCAGCAAGGCGACCGAGGACATCAATCTTCGCATCGAGCGCCTGCGCGCCGACGTCGGCGAACTGCTCGCCGCCATGGACGCCGCCAACGGCGCCGTCGCCGACGGTCGCGCCGTGACCGATCAGGCCAACGACCAGATCACCGCCGTCAACGATCTCGTCGGCGCCAATGCCGAGCGCATGCGCGAAGTCTCCACGATCATCAACGAGCAGGCCGCCGCCGCCGGCGAACTCGCCTCGGGCGTTGCCTCGATCGCCACCTCGACCCATGCGGCGGCCGAATTCGCCACCGCCGCGACAGGCGCCGTTGCTGCCTCCGAGGGTGTGATTGCCGAACAGCTCGAGCGCCTGACGCATGTCGAGGGCGACCTTGCGGTCCTCTACCGCGCCAAGGCCAATCATTTCCTCTGGAAGAAACACCTGTCCGAAATGCTGGTCGGGCTTCGCAAGATTGCGGCATCCGAACTCAAGGACCATCACACCTGCAGCCTCGGCAAATGGTATGAAGCGGTCTCTGATGCCGGCCTGCGTGCCGCTGGCGCCTATGCCCGCCTTGCCGCGCCGCACAAGGCCTTCCACGATTTCGGCAAGGCCACGGCCGCAGCCTTCGCCAAGGGCGATCGCGCCGCCGCTGAAAAGGCCTATGCCGGCATGGAGGGCGTGTCGACCGAGGTGATTGCGCTCATTGACGAGCTGATTACCCTGAAACGGTGACTTTCGGCCGGTAAAATCGGCGCAATACATGACAAATTGTTGGGCGGTGGTCGGAATGGCCGCCGCCCGATCTCTTTTGGCCGCCCTATTCTGGTTTGTATTTCCGAGTGCGGCCGAATTGATGTTTGCCGACTATAAATTAGATGGCTATTCGATTTTTTGGGCTGTCACATTACGCAGAATGGAGGGAAAAAATCTTTGAGTTTCCAATTTTATTCAGAATAAAATCAAATTGAATGAAAGTGCGACAAAATCTCTGTTTCCGATATTAAAGGATAAGAAACATTGCGGTCCTATTTTTGCTGCAACACAGCAAATTGGGGGCACTGGAATGCTCTTCTTCGCAAGCGCGCGATCTGCAGAAAAACACAGCGGTCCAAAACTGTTCTCGAAATTGGAAGTTGAAGACGCCGAGCCAATCGACCTGACGGTCATTGCGGCGGCGCTCGACGCACTTGCCGCCGGGCAGCGGCCCGTGCTCGATGGCGTTCCCGCCGAGCTTCTCCTGCCGCTCCAGGGATTGGCCGAGACCATCGCCAGCCGCGATCGTGCCGATCTCGGCCATACCGTCGATTTCTCCATGCAGGCCAGCGAAACCATGGTCGCCGTTGCCCGCATCACCGGCGAGGTGCGGACCATCGATCAAAAGACCGGCGGCATGTCCGCAGCGATCGAGGAATTGAACGCCTCGATGAACCAGATCGCCAGTTTTTCCACGACCTCGTCCGAGGAGATGAACCACGCCGCCGGGCTGATGCGCGACGGCGCAAGGTCGGTTTCCTCTGCCGCAGGCTCGATTGATGCGATTTCCGCCTCGGTCGCCGGCATGGCCGGCAAGGTCGATGCCCTCGAGGAGGCCTCCGAGCAGATCGGCGACATTCTCGGCTCGATCGACGCCATCGCCAAGCAGACCAATCTCCTTGCCCTCAACGCCACCATCGAGGCGGCCCGTGCCGGCGAGGCCGGCCGTGGCTTTGCCGTCGTCGCCAACGAGGTCAAGGCGCTGTCGAGCCAGACCAGCAAGGCGACCGAGGATATCAACCAGCGTATCGAGCGGCTCCGTGCCGATGTCGGCGAGCTCCTTGCCGCGATGCGGGAAGCCGACCGCGCGGTTGGTGAGGGGCGGGCAGTGACCGACGCCGCCAATGAACAGATCGCTTCCGTCAACGACCTTGTCGCCGCAAACGCCGTTCGCCTCGGCGAGGTTTCCAACATTGTCAGCGAACAGGCCGCCGCGACGGCCGAGCTCTCGCGCAACATCGTCGAGATCGTCCGGGCCGTCGAGGTCGTTGGCGGCCATGCCGAGGCGACCGTCGAGGCGGTGTCGGGCACCGAGAAGCTCGTTGCCACGCTGTTCGGCAGCTTCGACAATCGCGAGATCAAGGATTTCGTGCTTTACCGCGCCAAGTCCGACCACGTGCTCTGGAAGAAGCATCTGGCCGAAATGGTCGTCGGCCTGAAGCAGCTTTCAGCCGGCGAACTGTCCGATCATCACTCCTGCCGCCTTGGCAAGTGGTACGACCGCATCGACGATCCGGGCATTCGCAATCATCCCGCCTTTGCCCAGCTCGCTGGCCCGCACAAGTTGGTCCATGATCACGGCAAGGCCGCCGCCGCCCTGTTCGGTCGTGGCGATCTCGCCGGCGCGACCGCCGAGATTGACCTCATGGAACAGGCCTCGGTCGATGTCGTCCGCCTGCTCGACGAGCTGATCGCCCGTTGATCCGCAGCCCCGGCGCCGGCGTCAGAGCCGGTAGCCGCGCTCGGCCAGAAACGTCGCCAGGGCTTCCGGAAAGGTCAGTGTCATCGACTGGCCTTCCGGGCAGGAGCCGTCCGCCTGCGGCTTCTTGCACACCTCGAGCCCCCAGTCGGATGCCTTGTCGTAGGTTTTCAGCATCACCGCCCAGGCCTCGGCGCCTTCGCCGACGAGGCTCTTGGAGGCGACCCAGCCGGCGAGGTAGCCGTTCGAGCGCTTGATGTCCTGCTCCTTGCCCCAGCCCTCGAGCTCGGCAAGGTGCGCGCGCATCAGTCGCTCGTAGCGCGGATCGCGGCTGGCATCGCGCAGCTTGCGGCCCTCGAGCCGCTGCACGGTGAGCGGCGCGGCGCTGCAGGCGTAGCAATCGAACTGGTAGTAGAAGGAATTGTCCGGCACGACGATCTCGCCGCGCCCGTCGCCGTCCGCGTCCTCCACGAGCCCCTCGCCGCCGCCGTCGAACTCGCCGGCATCGATCACCTGCCAGTTGCTGCCGGTGCCGTCGCTGACCGCGATCTTGACGCTGGTGCAGCAATGGGCGCCGCCGGAAAAGCTGGTGAAGACGACCTCCGGATGCGGGTTCGAGGGGTCCATCTCTATGATCGTCGCCTCGCCCGGCGGCGTGTCCCAGCCAGGCGCCATGCCCTCGATCGCCAGAACCTCCTTGCCGCCCGCCTCGACGATCGCGACCGGCGTTGCCATGTCGTCGATTTTCCGGACGACGATATGCACGGCGATGCCGTCCGACGTGATCGTCGGCGAGGCCGCGCCATCCTGCAGCTCGGTGCGCGGCCATTCCGCCGCCGAGCCGAGGCCAGGTAGAACGACGACGCCAAGCCCTGCCGCAAGGACAAATCCGCGCCACCCCGTCATTGTCGAGCCCCTCCCCAGGAGCGATGCCGCATCATTCCTTGGCGCGAGGCGGCTGGCAAGGCGCGACCATCGTGCCCGGCCGGCGAAATGAACCGAAACGGACAAGAGCGACGCCGCGCCGTCCTGTAGGCCAGGCCGGGCGCGCCTCGGGGGGCCTGTCCGGCTTTCGCCTTGAGCGAGAAAAGGGGGCGGCGGGACCTCAGTGGCCGCCGGTCTCGCCGGCCAGCACCCGGAGCGCCTCGGCCAGCGTCGCCTCGAACGGTCCCGAGGCATCGATGCGGTGCCAGTCGAGACTGCCGAGGTCGTAGCCGAGCTGCCGGGTGACGATCGCCGCGTCCGCGTCCGAGGCATCGTCGATGCGCGCACTGACCCGCTCGATGAGCAGGTTCGCCGGCGCATCGAGCCAGATCCCGACAAACGGCACCTCGACCGCTTCGGCGACGCGCGCCAGCGCCTGCCGTTCGTCCTCGCGGGCAAACACCGCGTCGAAGATGACGCCGTGCCCGGCGGCGAGCGCCGCCCGGGCCTTGTTGCAAAGGCGATGGTAGACCGCCGCCGTCACTTCCGGCTCATAGGCGTCTCGTGGCAGCCGGTCGGTGTCGGGCACGCCGAACATGCCCTTGCGCTCGAGGTCGGAGCGCAGCACCACCGCTCCCGGCGGCCGGCAGCAGCCGGGGCCGAGATGGCGGGCAAGGGTCGACTTGCCGCTGCCCGACAGCCCGCCGATGCCGATGAGCATCGGCTGCAGCGGCTCGATCAGCATCTCGGCGGTCTCGAAATAGCGCACCGCCTCGCGCTCGCAGTCGGCCCGCGCCGCGCCGGAAAGACGTGCCGCCCGCGCCGCCTCGACCATCGCCCGGATCGCCGCCCGGAGCATCATGTAGCGAAGGGCAGGGCGACGAGCCCTCGAAATCGGCCTCGCGCCGCGTCAGGAACAGATAGCGGTTGAACAGCAGATTGGCCTCGTCGGCCATGTCCCGCTCCCAGAGGTCCATCAGCAGGAAGGCGAGGTCGTAAAGGACATCGCAGGTCGCCACCCGGTCGTCGAATTCGATCGCGTCAAAGAGCAGCGGCCGGCCGTCGACGAGGGCGATGTTCCGCAAATGGCAGTCGCCATGGCAGAGCCGCACGAGGTCCTGGCGCCCGCGTGCCGCGATTGCCGGCGCCAGCCGGTCGAGATGCGCCCGCGCCGAGGCGGTGAGATCGTGCACCCGCGCCGGCGGGAAAAGATCCGGCGCGGCAAGGAACGCCTGCTCGTTGTCGCCGATGTAACGCTGGAGGTCGTCGATCCAGGGCGCGGCATCGCGGACCGGAGCGCCGGCATGGGCCGCCGCCACCGTTTCGGCGAGCGTCAGCACGAAGTCGCCGGCAAGTCCCTGTGCTTCGGCGACGACGTCGAGAGTCGTCTCGAAACGGCGCATGACGAGCGCCCATTCGATGGTGTCGCCCGCTCCGCCAAGCGCCAGTTGCCCGTCGGCATCGCGGGTGACCGGCACGACCGCCTCGTAAAGGCCGGGTGCATTGCCGCGGTTGACCTCGATTTCATGGACAAGGGCCGCGTGCCGCTTCTCGAGCGTCGAGAAATCCATGAACGGAAAGGCGACGGCGCGCTTGACCTTGACGGCGCGCTCGCCGGCAAGGAAGACCACTGCGCCATGGGTGTCGATGCGCTCGACGGGACCTGCCCCGCCATGCCCGTCGGGGCCTGCCAGAAAGGCGAAGACCTCGCCCTGTCCGCCGTCCCCGGCGCCGGCCGCCGCAGGACTGCTCTCGCTCCTCCCGGGCCCGCTCATGGCACGTTTCCTCATCTGCCTTGCCCGATCTTCGACGAGGTGCTAGGGCGTGACGTTGATCAAGGTCAATGGCCTGCTGCGACCGAAGTGCCACGCTTCGACTATCCTCGCGTATCATCGGGAACCCCGCGGACGCGAAAGACGGGGGAGGGAAACCATGGTTGAGAACGTCCTGAAGAAAGTTCGCCTGAATATGGCGCGCACCAGGGAGTTTCCCGCCGGCAGCGCGCTGCATGGCTACGAGTTCATCGCGCCGCTGGACGAGACGGGGCATATCGACGCGGAAGGCTGGCGCAAGCAGCGCGACAAGTGCCGCGTGCGCCGTTTCTGGGGCAGCGAGGAGGACGAGGTCGGCCATCTCGTGCACAAGCCCGGTGGCAGTTGGGCCTTCCATTACGACATCGACGGCGATGACGACGACGAGGCCGGCTACAAGTTCGGCGCCCACGCCTTTGCCCCCGGCGAATATGTCTCGATCCGCGACGAGGACGGTGAACTCATCCCGTTCGTCGTGGTGCTCGTCGAGAACTTCTGAGCGGTCGTCTTTTCAGCGCGGCAGATGCGGCGCCATGTGGGTGGCGGCGTCCCGGAAAGGGGCGTGCCGCGCTGTTCCCATGCCGCGATCTCTTCGTCGGCAACCGCGAAGGCGATGCGCCAGTTGCCATTGATCCGGCGCAGGGCGTTTTTTAAGGTGGCGGCACGGCGCGATGCGCTTTCCGGCAGCCTGGCCGGAGGAAACGAAAAAGGCGCCTTGCCGGATCGCAAGGGCGCCTCTTGTTCGCGATCGCCGCGCCCTGCGAGGGCGCCGGACTACTCCGAGACCTCGATGTTGTTCAGCGTCTTCTTGCCGTCGACGACGTCATAGAACACCAGCACCTTGGTGCCGGGGTCGAGCCCTTCGATGTTGAACTCGTCGGGAATGACGAACTGGCTGCCGTCGGCAAGCACCATGATGCCCTTGTCGGTGTCGATCTTCTTGATCGTGCCCTGCATGTCGTCGGCCGCGGCGGCCGTGGCAAGGAGGGCAATCCCGGCAAGGGTGGCGGCAAGGAATGTGGTGCGCATGAGGTGACTGTCTCCGGCGTTTCGACAACGCGCTTCGTGAAAGTGGCAGGTATCGAATCGTATCGCTGTGGCGGAATTTCGGCGACGATTTCCGCGACGTCCACGGTTTTTGCGCAAAGACTTGCGTTTGTGCGGCAAATTGGCCGCCTGCGCGTTTGACCGGGGCGCGGAAGCGACATAAGAACCGCCGGAATGTCATGAACGGTCTGCCGGGTTCGAGGTCATGTCGCACAACACCTTCGGTCACCTTTTTCGCATGACGACCTGGGGCGAAAGCCACGGCCCGGCCATCGGCTGCGTCGTCGACGGCTGCCCGCCGCGCATTCCGATCACCGAGGAAGAGATCCAGCGCGATCTCGACAGGCGCCGTCCCGGCCAGTCGCGTTTCACCACCCAGCGCCGCGAGCCCGATCAGGTCCGCATCCTCTCCGGTATCATGCGCGAGAGTGCCGATGGCCCCTGGCTGACGACCGGCACGCCGATCTCGCTGCTCATCGAGAACGTCGACCAGCGTTCCAAGGACTATTCCGAAATCGCCGCCGCCTATCGGCCCGGCCATGCCGACATCACCTATGACGCCAAGTACGGCATTCGCGACCATCGCGGCGGCGGCCGCTCCTCGGCCCGCGAGACCGCGACGCGCGTCGCGGCCGGCGCCATTGCCAAGAAGGTGGTGCCGGGGCTGCGCGTTCGCGGCGCCCTCGTCCAGGTCGGACCGCACAAGGTCGACCGGTCGCGCTGGCGCTGGGATGAGGTCGCCCGCAACGACTTCTTCTGTCCCGATCCGGAAATGGTGCCGGTCTGGACCGAGTATCTCGACGAGATCCGCAAGGACGGCTCCTCGATCGGCGCCGTCATCGAGGTTGTCGCCGACGGCGTGCCCGCCGGCCTCGGCGCGCCGCTTTATGGCAAGCTCGACCAGGACATCACCTCGGCGATGATGTCGATCAATGCCGTCAAGGGCGTCGAGATCGGCGATGGCTTCGACGTCGCCTCCCTGCGCGGCGAGGACAATGCCGACGAATTGACCATCGAGGACGGCCGGCCGGTCTATCTGTCCAACCACGCCGGCGGCATCCTTGGCGGCATTGCCACCGGCCAGCCGATCGTTGCCCGCTTCGCCGTCAAGCCGACATCCTCGATTCTCATCCCGCGCCGCACCGTGACCCGCGACGGCAGCGAGACCGAAATCATCACCAAGGGCCGGCACGACCCGTGCGTCGGCATTCGCGCCGTGCCGATCGGCGAGGCCATGCTCGCCCTCGTCCTTGCCGACCATTATCTGAGGCATCGCGGCCAGGTTGGCGTCTGACGCCCCGCCGCCGTTCAGGGAGTTCCCAATGTCGACCGACCTTTCCCGCGTGATCGAAGCGATCCGCGCCATCGAGCGCGGCGAGATCGTCGTCGTCACCGACGATGACGACCGTGAGAACGAGGGCGATCTCATCATGGCCGCGTCGCTTGCGACGCCTGAAAAGATCGCCTTCATCATCCGTCATACCAGCGGCATCCTGTGCACGCCGCTGACCCGAGAGGAGGCTCGCCGGCTGCATCTGGAGCCGATGGTTGCCGACAACGATGCCCCGATGGGCACCGCCTTCACCGTCACCGTCGACTATCGCCACGGCCTGACCACCGGCATTTCGGCGGCCGAGCGCTGCGACACCGTGCGCGCCCTCTCCAATCCGAACTGCGGCGCCGGCGATTTCGTCCGCCCCGGTCATATCTTCCCGCTGATCGCCAAGGATGGCGGCGTCCTCATCCGCTCCGGCCACACCGAAGCCGCTGTCGATCTCTGCCGCCTCGCCGGGCTCTCCCCGGTCGGCGTCATCTGCGAGCTTGTCAATGACGACGGCACGGTCAAGCGTGGCCCGCAGGTCGAGGCGTTCGCCAGGGAGCACGACCTGAAGCTCGTTTCGGTCGCCGACCTCATCGCCTATCGCCAGCGCAAGGAACATCTCGTCGAGCGCGTCGATTCCTTCTCCGTCGAGACCTTCGCCGGCCCGGCGACGGCGATCTCCTATTCGACGCCCTGGGACCAGATGCAGCATCTCGCCATCGTCTTTGGCGACATCCGCGACGGTCGCGGCGTTCCCGTCCGCCTCCAGCTCGAATCCGTCATCGACGATGTTTTCGGCAGGAATGGCGGCCTGCGCGCCGTCATGGAGCGCATCGCCAAGGGCGGCCGCGGCGTCGTCGTCTACCTGCGCGAAGGCTCCACCGGCGTTGCCGGCTCGGCCAGCATGCGCCCGCGCGAGACCCAGGCCGAGGACCATGGCTCGGCCCAGGCCCGTCAGGACCAGTGGCGCGAGATCGGCCTTGGCGCCCAGATCCTGAAGGATCTCGGCATCACCTCGATCCGCCTGCTTGCCTCGCGCGAGCGCCGCTATGTCGGCATTTCCGGCTTCGACATCGAGATCGAGGCGACCGAGATCCTCGACGGCTGACCGGCGGACCGGCTGATCGACGGTCCGGCTGGCGTGTCGTCGTTCCCGGCGACACAGCGTTCACGCTGAAGGGTAGCGACGACCGCGCGCCGCTGCCCTATCTTTCCCTCGTCGCATCCAAACCGAGGGAGCAATCGAATGAGCGAACCCGTCGTTGCCGCCAAGTCCCCGTTCGAAGTCGAGGTCGAGGCCGGCAAGTCCTATGCCTGGTGCTCGTGCGGCCATTCCAAGACCCAGCCCTATTGCGATGGTTCGCACAAGGGCACCGGCATGCAGCCGATCGTCTGGAAGGCCGAGAAGTCCGAAACGCTCTGGCTCTGCGGCTGCAAGCAGACCAAAAACGGCCCCCATTGCGACGGCAGTCACAACGATCTGTGATCGGCTCGCGGAACGAGACTTGCGACGCGTCGGCCCTGGCCGGCGCGTTTTGCGTTTCGCGGCGCGCATGCGGCGTCGACCCTCAGTCTCCGTCCGCCTCTCCACCTTGAGGGGATGACAATTCCCGCCGGACGGGCTACCAACCTTGCCGCCGACGGAGGGAACAATGCCCGATCTTCTTCTTGAACTTTTCAGCGAGGAAATTCCGGCGCGCATGCAGGCGCGTGCCGCCGAGGACCTGAAAAAGCTCGTCACCGACGGGCTGGTCGCCGGAGGCCTCCATTATGACGGCGCCCGCGCCTTCGCGACGCCGCGCCGTCTCGCGCTCGCCGTCTCCGGCCTGCCCGCCCGCAGCCCGGATATTTCCGAGGAGCGCAAGGGTCCCCGCGTCGGCGCCCCGGAAAAGGCGCTGGAAGGCTTCCTGAAGGCCGCCGGTCTTGCCTCCATCGACGAGGCGACGGTCGTCTCCGACGAGAAGAAGGGCGACTACTACGTTGCCGTCATCCGCAAGCCGGGCCGCGCCGCCGCCGAGATCATCGCCGAGGTGGTGCCGGATGTCGTGCGCCGCTTCCCCTGGCCGAAGTCGATGCGCTGGGGCACCGGTGCCCTGCGCTGGGTCCGTCCGCTGCATTCGATCGTCTGCACCTTCGGCACCGATACCGAGGAGCCGGAGGTCGTCGCCTTTGACATCGACGGCCTGAAATCCGGCAACACCACGCGCGGCCACCGCTTCCTTGCTCCGGCCGCGATCGCCGTGAAGCGCTTCGACGACTACGTGACGAAGCTCGAGGCGGCAAGGGTCGTGCTCGATGCCGAGCGCCGTCGCGACATCATCCTGCACGATGCCCGTGACCTCGCCTTCGCCCAGGGCCTCGATCTCGTCGAGGACATGGGCCTTGCCGACGAGGTCGCCGGCCTTGTCGAATGGCCGGTCGTGCTAATGGGCACCTTCGAGGAACGTTTCCTCGAACTGCCGCCCGAGGTCATCCGCACCACCATCCGCGCCAACCAGAAGTGCTTCGTCACCCGCCGCCACGGCACCGACGAGCTTGCCGCCCGCTTCCTGCTCGTCTCCAACATGGCGGCGAAGGATGACGGCCGCGAAATCGTCGCCGGCAACGAGCGCGTCGTGCGCGCCCGTCTGTCCGACGCCCGCTTCTTCTGGGAAACCGACCTGAAGACGCCGCTTGCCGGGCGCGTTGCCCGGCTCGACGGCATCGTCTTCCATGAAAAGCTCGGCAGCCAGGGCGAGCGCGTCGCCCGCCTCGAGCGGCTGGCCGGCGATCTCGCCGCCCGCACCGGCGCGGCAAGCGCGGAAGCGGCCCGCGCCGCCCGCCTCGCCAAGGCCGACCTCGTCACCGAGATGGTCGGCGAGTTCCCCGAGCTTCAGGGCCTGATGGGCCGCTATTATGCGACCGCGCAGGGCGAGACGCCGGCCGTCGCCGCCGCCATCGAGACCCACTACAAGCCGCAGGGTCCCTCCGACGCCGTACCGTCCGATCCGGTCGCGATCACCGTCGCCCTTGCCGACAAGCTCGATCTTCTCACCGGCTTCTGGGCGATCGACGAAAAGCCGACCGGCTCGAAGGACCCGTACGCCCTGCGCCGCGCCGCTCTCGGCGTCATCCGCATCGTGCTTGCCAATGGCGTGCGTCTCGACCTGCGCGATGCCGCCCTCGTCGCCCTGCGCCAGAACCTGCTGGCGGTCCTGCGCGAGAAGGGCGAGGATCTTGTCGAGCGCGTGCCGGCCATCGCCGCGCTTGCCGGCGATCGCGTCGCCGCCGAATTCGGCGACTATCTCGCCAGGGCCGAGGCCGCGATCCTCGATCGCGCCGCCCATTTCCCGGAAATGCCCTGGGAGAGCGGCCTTCTCAACGATCTGATGGCCTTCTTCGCCGAGCGCCTGAAGGGTCAGCTCCGCGACGAGGGCGCGCGCCACGATCTGGTCGACGCCGTCTTCGCGCTGCCCGATCAGAACGACCTCGTTCTTGCCACCGCGCGCGTTGCCGCTCTCGGCCGCCTGCTTGACAGCGAGGACGGCGCCAACCTGCTCGCCGGCTATCGTCGCGCCGCCAATATTCTGAAGGCCGAGGAAAAGAAGGACGGCGAGGGTGCCTTTGCCGGCGAGCCGAGCGCCGCGCTTCTGAAAGAGCCGGCCGAGGCCGCGCTGGCCGAGGCGCTGGCCGGTGCCCGCCGCGCCGTGCGCGCCGCGCTCGAGGCCGAGGATTTCGACGCCGCGACTTCGGCGCTGGCCGCGCTGCGCGCCCCGGTCGACGAGTTCTTCGACAAGGTGCTGGTCAACGCCGAGGATCGCGAGGTCCGCTTCAATCGCCTGAAGCTCCTTGCGGCAATTCGCGCCGCGACGATGGCGGTTGCCGATTTCTCCCGTATCGGCGGATAATGCCGTGGCCGCCGGCGGCGACCCTCTCGGAAAGGCGTCGCGCCCGCGCGGCGCCACGGCAAAAAGGCACGCATGATGACCGACGGCCCTGCCGGTCGCGAAACCCTGTCGAAAACCGGTCTTCTCGTCATGGGATTCCTTGGCGGGCTGCTGGTTGCGGCCGGCCTCGTGCTCTGGTCGCACTATGGCGGCACGGTCTTTTTCGACATGCTCGCCGGGTCTTTTGCCGGCTGTTTCTGAGCCCTTGCCGCGGCTGTCACGCCGATTTGGTAAAGAACCGGTAAATGCATGTTTTATCGGTGTTTTTCACTCCTTCTTAACCGCGTTGGGCGATAACCACCAAGGCACGCACGTTGCGTATCGCGTGCATCCGGTGCGTATCATACGGAACTGGCCGGCGTCGGGCTGCGTATCTGCCCGCGCCGGCTTCGTGCTTTCTGGAGCACGTGTTTCCCCGCCCTTGCGCCATTGCCCGCCCGCGTCTATCGCTGCTGCCGGGGAGGGACGTGATGGCCTCGACATCCGGAACGAAAATGCGCCTCGACCAGTTGCTGGTCGCGCGCGGGCTGATGCCGAGCCGCGCCCGCGCCCGCGACGCGGTGCTGCGCGGCTGCGTTGCCGTCGACGGCCGGCCGGCGGCAAAGCCGGGTGCCGAATTCGCCCTTGATGCCCCGATTGAGGTCGCCGATCCCGCCGGCGGCTATGTCTCCCGCGCCGCCCTGAAGCTTGCCGCCGGCCTCGATGCCTTCGCCTTCGATCCGGCCGGCCGCGTCTGCCTCGACGTTGGTGCCTCGACCGGCGGCTTCACCGAAATCCTCCTCGAACGCGGCGCCGCCCGGGTCTATGCCGTTGACGTCGGCCACGACCAGCTTGCCGAAAAGCTCAGGCGCGATCCGCGCGTCGTCTGCCGGGAAGGCATCAACGCCCGCGAGCTTTCCGCCGACGAGGTCCCCGAGCCGGTCGCCGCCGTCGTCATGGACGTCAGCTTCATTTCGCTCGAGCTCGTCCTGCCGGCGGCCCTGGCGCGGGCCGGGGCGGGCGCCTTCGCTGTCCTCCTCGTCAAGCCGCAGTTCGAGGTTGGCCGCGACCGCCTCGGCAAGGGCGGCATCGTCCGCGACCCGGCCGACGCGGACGCCGCAGCCGACCGCGTCGCCGCTTTCGTTGCGGCCATCCCCGGCTGGCGCGTCGTCGGCCGCATCGTCTCGCCGATCGCCGGCGGCGACGGCAACCGGGAATTCCTGATCGGAGTCGAACATGCGTGAGACCGTGACCATCGACCGCGTCGGCCATCGGGGCGACGGCATCGCCGAGACCGCCTCGGGCCCGGTCTATGTGCCGTTCACGCTCGCCGGCGAGACCGTCGAGATCGAGCGTGACGGCGAGCGCGGCCAGCCGCTGGCGATCATCGCCCCGTCCGCCGACCGCATCGAGCCCGTCTGCCGCCATTTCGGCGAGTGCGGCGGCTGCGCCCTGCAGCATATGGGAACGGCGACCTACCGGGATTTCAAGCGCGACCTCGTCGTCGCCGCCCTTGCCGATCGCGGCATCACCGCCGACGTCGCCGAGACCGTCGCGGTACCGCCGGCCGGCCGCCGCCGCGCCGTCCTTGCCGTCGCCCGCGCCGGCTCCGGCCATGTCGTCGGCTTCCAGAAGCGGGCAAGCCACGACATCGTCGCCCTGAAGGAATGCCCGGTCATGGACCCGGCGATCACCGCCGCCCTGCCGGGCCTCAAGGGCCTCGCCGCGCGGCTGAACTTCGGCAAGGCTGGCGGCCGCCTCGCCGTCATCGTCTCGACCTCGGGCCTCGATGTCGCCGTCGAGGGCGCAAGGCCGCCGCGCCCGGCCGAGGTTGCGGCCCTTTCCCGGCTGGCCATGGAGCTTGGCCTTGCCCGCCTGTCGGTCGGTGGCGAAACGCTGATCGAGGTTCGCCCGCCGATGCTCGAGATTGCCGGCGTACCGGTCGTGCCGCCGCCCGGCGGCTTCGTCCAGGCCGCGCGCGCCGCCGAGCTCGCCCTCGCCGAGCGCGTCGTCGCCGGCATCGGCAAGGCAAGGAAGGTCGTCGACCTCTTCTCCGGCCTTGGCACGTTCACCCTGCCGATCGCCGCGACCGCTGCCGTCCACGCCGTCGATGGCGAGGCGCCGGCCCTTGCCGCGCTCGAACGGGCGCTGCGCGGCCGCACCGGGCTGAAGAAGATCACCACCGAGCGCCGCGATCTGTTCCGCCGGCCGCTGCAGGTCAAGGAGCTGGAAAAGTTCGATGCCGCGGTCTTCGACCCGCCCCGGGCCGGTGCGAAGGAGCAGGCGGCCGAACTCGCCCGGGCAAGGCTGGCCGCGATCGTCGCGGTCTCGTGCAATCCGGCGACCTTCGCCCGTGATGCCGCAACCCTCATGGCCGGCGGCTGGCGTCTCGACCGGGTAACGCCGGTCGACCAGTTTCTCTGGAGTCCGCACGTCGAACTCGTCGCCGCCTTCTCGCGCGGCTGAAGCGCTTCCGCTTTTCCCGGAAATGCTCCGGGAGGGAAGGCGAGGGCGGAGAGTGTCCCCGTCACATCCGATCGCCCCGTCACATCCAGTTGCCCCGTCGCATCAGATCGCCCCGACGGTCTTCAGCCGAGTGCGTGGATGTACCTCGCCCTGGCTCATCACCGTCGTTTGTGCCCGGAAGCGCTCGACGATCGAGCGCACGAACGGCCGCGCCGTCGCGCTCGTCAGCAGCACCGGAATCTCGCCCTGCCGCGCCGCGTCCTCGAACCGATCGCGCACCGTGACGATGAATTCCTGGAGCTTGGAGGGTGCCATGGCGAGCTGGCGATCCTCGCCGTCGCCGGTCAGGCTCTCGATGAACGCCTGTTCCCACTTCGGGCTCATGGTGACGAGCGGCAGATAGCCGTCCGGCGACAGATTGGCCGCGCAGATCTGCCGCGACAGCCGCTGGCGCACATGCTCGACGATCGCCGCCGGCGAGCGCGCGAACGACACCGCCTCGGCGATGCCTTCAAGGATCGTCGGCAGGTCGCGGATCGAGATGCGCTCGGCAAGGAGACCCTGCAGCACGCGCTGGATGCCGGAAACCGAGATTTGCGAGGGCACGATGTCCTCGACGAGCTTCAGCTCGTCCTTCGGCAGGTCCTTCAGGAGCTTCTGCACCTCGCCATAGGACAGGAGATCCGACATGTTCGCCTTGATCACCTCGGTGAGGTGCGTCGAGACCACCGTCGAGGGGTCGACCACCGTATAGCCGGCGATTTCGGCCTCGTCGCGATAGGACGCCTCGACCCAGGTCGCCGGCAGGCCGAAGGTCGGCTCGGTGGTGTGGATGCCCGGCAGGTCGACCTGGCCGCCGTTCGGGTCCATGACCATGAACAGGTTGGCATGCACCGTGCCGCGCCCGGCCTCCACTTCCTTGACCTTGATGACGTAGTTGGTGCCTTCCATCTGCATGTTGTCGAGCAGCCGCACCGACGGCATGACGAAGCCGAGCTCGCCGGCGAGCTGGCGCCGCAGCGCCTTGATCTGGTCGGTCAGCCGGTCGTTGCCGTCCGGCGAGTTGATGAGAGGCAGCAGCGCATAGCCGAGCTCGATCCGGAGGTCGTCCATCTTGAGGACCGAGGAAATCGGCTCCTCGACCGGCGCCTGCGGCTGCGACGCCGCCTCGACGGCCGCCTTGACGAGTTCCTGCGCCTCGGTCTCGCGCCGCTTTTTCTCGATCGTATAGGCAAGCCCGCCGGCAAGGCCGGCCAGCCCCAGGAACGGGATCATCGGCATGCCCGGCAGGATCGACAGCACCGTCATGACGAAGGCCGACATGCCGAGCGCCTTCGGATAGCCGGAAAGCTGGGCAACGAGCGCCTTGTCGGCGGCGCCCGAGACGCCCGCCTTGGAAACCAGCAGGCCGGCCGCCGTCGACACGATCAGCGCCGGGATCTGCGACACGAGGCCATCGCCGACCGTCAGCAGCGTGTAGGAATGGCCGGCTTCGGCAAGCGACAGCTCCTGCTGCGCAACGCCGATGACGATGCCGCCGATGACGTTGATGAACGTGATGAGCAGGCCGGCGATCGCGTCGCCGCGCACGAACTTCGAGGCGCCGTCCATGGCGCCGAAGAAGGCCGATTCGTCCTCCAGCGCCTTGCGCCGCTTGCGCGCCTCGGTCTCGTCGATGAGGCCGGAGGAAAGGTCGGCGTCGATCGCCATCTGCTTGCCGGGCATCGCATCGAGGGTGAACCGCGCCGCGACTTCCGCGATACGGCCCGAGCCCTTGGTGATGACCACGAAATTGACGATGACGAGAATGCCGAAAACGATGATGCCGATGACGAAATTGCCGCGCATCACGAAGTTGCCGAACGCCTCGATGACGTGGCCGGCGGCGCTCGGGCCCTCGTGGCCGAAGGCAAGGATGAGCCGCGTCGAGGCAAGGTTCAGCGCCAGCCGCAGCATCGTCGCGATCAGCAGCACGGTCGGGAAGGCGGAGAATTCCAGCGGCGCATGGATGAACAGCGCCGTCATCAGGATGAGCACCGAAAAGATGATCGAGACGGCAAGGAAGACGTCGAGCATCACCGCCGGCAACGGCAGGATCAGCACGACGAGAATCGTCATGACGCCGAGCGCCAGGGCAATGTCGCCGCGCCGCAGGATTTCGACGATGCCCGCGAGCGAGAAAATCGGATTGACCGATCTCGCCTCGCCTGAACCGCCTGCGGTGACGTCCGTCATTTTGCCTGCCCCGGCCTTATCCCGGACCCTGACGGGCCCCTGCCTCTCCCGGCTCCCCGGCGCTTCTTGTGGCGTCGGCATGAGCCCTGTTCGCAACGCCAACACGCCCCTTCGACGCGATCCGCGCGACTAGGCAGAATTTGCCGGGCCTATGGTTAGCGAATGGTTAACGCCGCCCCACAGCGACGACGCAGGCGACAACGGACCGGCCACCGCCACCGTCGATTCCCGCGCAAGCGGGAGGGCGGGCCGCCAATGCCACCGTCATTCCAGCGCAAGAGTGAGGGTGGGCCGCCAATGTCAGCCGTCATTCCAGCGCAAGCGGGAGAGCGGGCCGCCAATGCAATCGTCATTCCCGCGCAAGCGGGAATCCATCTGGAACACCCACAGGGAGGAAGATGGCGAGTGTTCCCGGTTCCCGGATCAGGCATACCGCTGCGCCGGACATGCGATGGGTGAATGCCGGCCGTCGGCCCGGCACCGGAAACAATGGAGACCGTCATGCGCATGCATCCCATCGCCGCCGGAGTTGCCGTCGCCGCAATGGTCGTCGCCCTGCTCGCGCCAGCCGCTGCCGGCGACGGCCCGCGCAAGGGCTACTGGACCTGCTCGGCCGGCGCGTGGGTCGCGGTCGGTACGCCGCGCCATGAAATGCCGCCAAAGCCCTGCGGCTGGACTTTCGAGGTGCCGCGCGGCGAGGCCGAATGCGAGCGCGCCGGCGGGCGCTGGAGCCATCTCGGTCTTTCGCCGAGAAAGACCTGCGTCATGCCGGCGGGCGACGCCGGTCGCGTCTGCGGCGACAGCGGCGAATGCGAAGGCATGTGCCTTGCCGATCTCACCGATGAGGACCAGTCGCGCCTGCGCCGCCACCAGCCCGTCGCCAAAACCGGCTATTGCTCCCGCACGCTCCAGGTCGTCGGCTGCGTCGCGCCGGTCACCCGCGGCCGCATCGAGGGCCGGCTCTGCATCGATTGACGGGGGCGACAAACCGGCGCTGGCCAGACCAAGGGCGCATTCGACAGCGTCCCCGCACGGCATCAACGGTCGACCGGCATCATAGGGTGCGTCAGCCCAGCGTGACGGACCGGCGAAATCCGAGAGGCCAAATTCCGCCGGCATCCGCGCGGTGCGTTACACCGCCTGTGCGGCGAACGCACCCTGCGCGCGCCTCAGTCGACGATAAAAATCTTCGCCCCGGTCGTCGTGGCCGATCGATGGGCGGCGTCGCCAAAGTCGGAGACATGATAGCTCATGCCCGCCCGCATCGTCGTCTTCCGGCCGTCGCGCAGTTCCGAGACCAGTTCGCCTTCAAGGACGAAGAAAATATGCCCCCGGTCACACCAGTGGTCGGCAAGATAGCCCGGCGAATACTCGACAAGGCGAATGCGGATGTCGCCCATCGTGACCGTGCGCCAGAGCGCCATCCCGGTTTCCCCCGGGTGCTCCGTCGCGGGAACCCTGGACCAGTCGGTGATGGTAAAAGGCGTTTCCGGAAGCTTCATGCAAGCCAGCTCCTTCATCCAATGGGGCGCCATCGCCGGAACGGCGGGCCACAAGGCGCTGTTATCTCCCCGCCATCGGGACGGGTCAATCACCCGGCGGCATCAGCGTGGTGCGTTACGCAGGGGAGG
>JAWKVW010000037.1:0-22384 GCA_041397845.1 Hyphomicrobiales bacterium
AGCCCTCTCCCTGAAGGGCAGGGGAATCGCATATGGAATTTTGTTGCGGTTTGGCGAGGCCTGGATTCTTGAGAAGCGGTCTATTTGGAGGCCGCTTCGATGTCGTTCGTGATCAGCTGTTTTTCGGATCTGGAAGATCCGCGTGCGTCCAATTCGCGTCACCGGCTGGGTGATCTGATCGTCATGATGCTGGCGGCGAGTATTTGTGGTGCGGCTTGCGCGACGGAGTTCGCGCTGTTCGCCCGCGAGCGCCGGGCGGCCCTGTCGCAGCTCATCGACTACGAGGTGGCGCCGAGCCACGATACCTTCTCGCGCCTGCTGCGGCTTCTGGAGCCGGTCGGCTTCGGCCAGGCGCTGGCCCGGCTGGCCGAGGGTTTCGCCGCGGCGGTGGCGGCGGCGGGCGGACCACAGGTGGTGGCGCTCGACGGCAAGGCGCTCAGGCGCGCCTATGAGCGCGGCCATGTGGCGAGCCCGCCGCTCGCCGTCTCGGCCTTCGCCGCCAGGGCCCGGCTGTGCCTGGCCGCCTGTGCCCCCGGCCCCGACGAAAACGAGGTCGAGGCCGCCCTCAAGGTGGTCGGCATGCTCGATCTCGCCGGCCACCTCGTCACCGCCGACGCCCTGCATTGTCACCACCGCATGGCCGAGGCGCTGAGCGCCAAAGGCGCCGACTATCTGCTTGCCCTCAAAGGCAACCGGCCCGACTGGCTGAAAGCCGCCAAGGCCACCTTCGCCGCCGCCGAAACTCCCGACCTCGGCCACGAAGAAATCGCCCACGATCGCCGCGAGGTCCGCCGTGTCTGGGTCCGTCCCGCCGCCGCACCACTCACCGCCGGCCACCAGGCCTTCGTCAAGCTCGTCTCGCAACGCAATGGGGGCCGTCCGGTGACGCGCTTCTTCCTCGCCTCGCGACCGTTCGCCCCAGACGAGGCCCTCGCCGTCGTCCGGGCCCACTGGCAGATCGAGAATGCCCTGCACTGGATGCTCGACGTGCATCTCGGCGAGGACACCGTGCGCCGTCGCAAGGACCACGCCGCCGCCAATACCGCCATCATCACCAGGCTGGCCCGAAACATCCTTCAGTACTGCGAGACCGGCAACACCCCGATCTCCCACCGCATCAAGAAATGCGCCTGGAACGACAACTACCTCGTCGCCGCTCTCACCCATATGCAATAGCCCTGCCCTGAAGGGCGAGGGAACGGGCCGAATTTGGCGTGGCGCTCACCGAATCGGCCAGAATGTAAGGTGCGATAGCACCGGCGTATCGCACCGGGTGCGAACGGTGCCGTGCCGTTTTAAATGGGGAATATACAATGCAAATCGCCCTGACATCGTTTGCCCTTCGCCAGTGGGACCCGGAGCGGGCGGGGACGCGGATTGTCGGGCTGTCGCCGGACGAGCTGGTGCGGCTTTGCAATGCAGCGGTCGGTGGCGGGGCGGTGCTGGCGGATGGCTATGCGCCGTTCTGCAAGCATCTCTTTCTTGAAAACCCGTCGCCGACGCGGGCGGCATTCGCGCCGGTGACCGAGGCGAACCGGCATCTCCTCAGGAGCGGCTACAAGGCGCGGCGCGAGGGCGAGCTTGCGGTGCTGGAGCGCTGGTTCGAGGGGCTCGAGGCGCCGCGCGCCGGCTATCTCGATGTCATCCTCACGGCATCAACAATTGCTGGCCGAGGCGGCCGAGGGGCCGGAGCGGGAAAACGTGCCCGATTGCGACTACGGCATCGTCTCGGTGATCGGGCACGCTGGCGCCGGCCGAGCCGCCGCCAATGCCGCCGATCACGCAGATGCGCAACGCCTCTTGGTCAGCTCGAGGGCGGCTCGGGCGCTGCCATCGATCGCGGGCCTATGCACGGGCGGTTGATTTCTGGGAGCGGCATGCCTCGGTGAAGTGAGGCTCAGGCGCCGTTTTTCTTCAGGAAAGGCTTCATGCCCTCGCGGGCGAGGGCGTCGGCGCGCTCGTTTTCCTCGTGGCCGGCGTGGCCCTTGACCCAGTGCCAGGCGACCTCGTGGCGGGCGAGGGCGGCATCGAGGCGCTGCCAGAGGTCGACATTCTTCACCGGCTTCTTGGCGGCGGTCTTCCAGCCGTTCCGCTTCCAGCCGTGAATCCAGGAGGTGATGCCGTCCTTGACGTACTGGCTGTCGGTGGTCAGGTCGACGGAGCAGGTGCGCGTCAGGGCCTCGAGCGCGGCGATGGCGGCGAAGAGCTCCATGCGGTTGTTGGTGGTGTCCGGCTCGCCGCCGAAGAGCTCCTTTTCATAGGCGCCCCAGCGCAGGATCGCGCCCCAGCCGCCGGGGCCGGGATTGCCGGAGCAGGCGCCGTCGGTGAAGACCTCGACGCGGCGGGCAGCCTTGTCGGTCATTGGTCGAGACCGTAGGCGCTGGCCGTCTCCACCGTGCGGTGGAAGCGCAGCTTGCGCAGATATTCGCCCGGGTCCTTCGGGCGGACGAGTGCCCCTTCCGGCACGCGCAGCCAGTCGTGCAGGCGGGTGAGGAGGAAGCGCATCGCCGCGCCGCGGGCCAGCAGTGGCAGGGCGGCGTATTCGGCGGCCGTGAACGGGCGGACGCGCTCATAGGCGGCGAGCATGGCGCGCGCCTTGGTGATGTTGAACGACAGGTCCGGCTCGAAGCACCAGGCGTTGAGGCAGATGGCGACGTCGTAGGCGAGGGCGTCGTTGCAGGCGAAATAGAAGTCGATGATGCCGGAGAGGTCTTCCCGGAGAAAGAAGACGTTGTCCGGGAAGAGGTCGGCGTGGATGACGCCCTCGGGCAGGTCGCGCGGCCAGTCGCGCTCGAGGATTTCGAGTTCCGCCGCGATCTCGGCGGCAAGGCCGGCAATGACCTCGTCGGCGCGGCCGGCGGACTGGGCAAAGAGCGGACGCCAGCCATCGACCGCAAGGGCGTTGCGGCGGGAGAGGCGGTAGCCGTCGCCGGCAAGGTGCATCTCGGCAAGGCCGCGGCCGAGTTCGGCGCAATGGCGGGCCGAGGGGCGGCGGACGGACATGCCGTCAAGAAAGGTGACGATGGCGGCGGGGCGGCCGGCAAGGGTGCCGAGGGCCGAACCGGCGCCTGTCTTGACCGGGGTCGGGCAGGTGACGCCGCGCGCCGAGAGATGCTCCATGAGGCCGATGAAGAACGGCAGGTCGGCGGGGTCGACGCGCTTTTCATAGAGCGTCAGGATGAAATAGCCGGCGTCGGTGTGCAGCAGGAAGTTGGAGTTCTCAACGCCCTCGGCGATGCCCTTGCAGGCGCGGACGGCGCCGATGTCATAGGCGGCGACAAAGGCGTCGAGCTCGTCCTCGGCGACTTCGGTATAGACGGCCATCGGCTCAGCCCGCGGTCTCGGCCCGCAGCGGGCGCGGCAGGTTGAAGGAGACGGTCTCCTCGGCGGTCGTTACCGATTCGACGGTGACGGCAAAGCGCGCGGCGAAAGCGTCGATGATTTCCTCGACGAGCACTTCCGGGGCCGAGGCGCCGGCGGTGATGGCGAGCGAGGAAATGCCGGCAAGGACGGACCAGTCGATATCGGCGGCGCGCTGGACAAGGATGGCGCGCGGACAGCCGGCACGCTCGGCGACCTCGCGCAGGCGCTGCGAGTTCGACGAGTTCGGCGCGCCGACGACGAGGACCGCATCGACCTTCGGGGCCACTTCCTTGACCGCCTGCTGGCGGTTGGTGGTGGCGTAGCAGATGTCTTCCTTGTGCGGGGCGCGGATGCCGGGAAAGCGGTCGGCGAGGACGGAGACGATTTCGGCGGTGTCGTCGACCGAAAGCGTCGTCTGGGTGATGAAGGCCGGACGGGCGAGATCGTCGGCGGCAAGGCCGCGGGCGTCGTCGGCGGTCTCGACGAGACGGACGGCGCCGTCCGGCAATTGCCCCATGGTGCCGATGACTTCCGGATGACCGGCATGGCCGATGAGCAGCACGTCATGGCCGCGCTCGAAAAGCTGTTCGGCCTCGCGGTGGACCTTGGAAACGAGCGGGCAGGTGGCGTCGATGTAGAAGAGGTTGCGCTGCTCGGCATCGGCCGGCACGGACTTGGCGACGCCATGGGCCGAGAAAATCACCGGCGCCTCGGTCGAGGGGATTTCGTCGAGCTCCTCGACGAAGACGGCGCCCTTGGCCTTCAGGTTTTCCACCACGTATTTGTTGTGGACGATCTCGTGGCGGACATAGACCGGCGCGCCATAGCGGGCGAGCGCCAGCTCGACGATCTGGATGGCGCGATCGACGCCGGCGCAGAAGCCGCGCGGGGCGCAGAGCAGAATCTTCAGGGGCGGCCGGGCGGCGTCTTCGGTCATCTGATATCCGGCGGACGTTGCTGGGGCGTTCGGCGTTGCGGCAAATAGAGGGTCGGGGGCGGGGACTGTCAAGGCTCGCCACGCCGCCTCATTGTCGCCAAATGGCGCAAGGACTGGTATAGAGATCGGATCGGGCAACAGGGACACATATCGAGATGCGGCCGTTTCGTTTTGCGTATAGCGCCCGTGCGTCGGTGGCGCGCGGGATTGCGGGTCTGACCCTTCTGGCGGCGCTGGCCGCCTGCAACACGGCGCCGGGTGCCGACAGCGTCGGCGGCAAGATCCTGCGCGGCACCGCCGAGCCGGCGAGCGGCATGGATGTCGCCTCGATCATGGCGCGCACGGATTGCCCGAAGGTGGAGATCCGCAACGGCACCCAGACGATGTCGGTCTACGAGCGCGGCATGGATGGCGACCCGCAGGGCGTGCGCTATCAGGCGAGCATCCAGAAGACGGCGCGCGAGTGCTTCTATTCCGGCGGTATCCTGACGATGAAGGTCGGCGTTGCCGGGCGGCTCCTTGCCGGGCCGAAGGGCATTGGCGGGTCGGTCACCGCGCCGCTGCGCATCGCCGTCGTCAAGGCCGGCGACGAAGGCCAAGTGCTCTATTCGCAGGTTCATCCGATCGCGGCGAACTTCTCAAGCGCGGCGCCGGGCGTCGACTTCAGCAAGGTCGACGAGGGCATCAACGTGCCGGCGCCGGGCGAGGGCGTTTCCTACAAGGTCTATGTCGGCTTCGACGAAAAGCCGGCACGCTAGGCGCCGCCGCCTGCGGGCGAACCTTCAATCGGCGTCATGAAATCGCCCTCTCCCCGGCCGGGGAGAGGGCTTTTTCGTTGCCGGACCGTCAGTGGGTCATGTGTTCCATCCCGGCCACGGGTGCCGCGCCGAGGATGGTCGGGTCCATCATGCCGAAGATCATCGCGACATGGGCAACGACGAGGAACACGCCGACAAGGGCAGCGTGGACGCCCATCCTGGCGTGGTCGTCACGGTCGCGGGCGATGAGCCCGAGATCGATGAGGGCGATGCCGCCGAGCGGGACGATGCCGGCAAGGTAGGAAAGCACGGCGATGACGTCGGCCGGGCCGCGCCAGCCGCCGCCGGTGGTCAGCGGCATCACGGCGTTGAACAGCAGGTAGATGAAGACGCCGGTGAAATAGACGCCGCCGAGAATGCTGGCGGCGCGGTTCAGCGAGCGCACCGGCCCGTCGTAGACGCGATGATAGAGCAGCCAGAGCTCGGTGATGGCGACGGTCTCGGCCAGAACGACGGGAACGGCCATGAAGAGGAGGAGGTTCCAGGGCTGGTTGACCGCCAGAAGCTCCATGTAATGGGTCATGTTCATCTGTGTTTTCCATGTGCGGGCGCGCTGCGGCGGCCGTGTCCGTGCGGACCTGCGGCATCTCGCGTGGGCGCCTCAAGGCTGTCTGGATCTGTGGAATATCGTGGGTGCGCCGTCAGGCGCGCGGAGGCGGCGTCGGCGGGATGCGGCCGACGGGGCAGCCGTCCGGCGCCCGGCCGGGGCTCGGGTCATCGCCGCCCATGCGATCCGGCAGGGCCGGGGCTATCGCCAGACCGGCGGCAAGGCAGGCGGCGGGGCAGAGACAATCGGCCATCGCCATGTGGCCGCAGTCGTTGCCGCAGGGAAGGGCCGGCGTTGAGACGTTCAGGTCATGCCCGGCCCGGACGACCTCGGCGGACGTCGTCCGGCCGTTGTCTGCCGCGGCAGCGGTGTTGCCGTGATGGGCATGCATGGCCGAGTTCCCCGCCGCAAAGGCCGGCGCAGCCAGCAGCGCGGCGAGCAGCAGGGCCAGGAAAGCGAGAAGGGCGGGCAGCGGGCGACGCATGGAGAACCGGTGAGGACAAATCGCGACGCGCGATACTAGATCGGCCGCCCTTTCGCCGGAAGGGGCGGCCGATCACGTTTTCGACAGTGTGCCGAGGGCTATTCGGCCGCGTCGCGCAGGCGCACGATGTTGCCGCCCGTCTCGTCCGACCGGGCATCGTCACCCTGGCCGTCGTCGCCCTGATCCGCCGCCGTTCCGGTTCCGGCGATGGCCAGTGCCTCGGACGGGCGGGCGCCGGCGGGTGCGATCATCGCGGACGCCGCCGCGCCGGTCGGCTTCAGCCAGCCGCGGCGGGCGAGGCTTTCGCGCCAGATGGTCGGGGCGGCGAGCATGGTCGGGATCATGACCAGCGTCAGCATGGTGGAGAAGGCGAGGCCGAAGATCACGGCGGTCGCGAGCTGCACCCACCAGCCGGCGGTGATCGAGCCGATCTGGGTCGAGCGTTCGATGAAGTTGAAGTTGATCTGCAGGGCCATCGGCACGAGGCCGGCGATGGTCGTGATGGTGGTCAGCAGGATCGGCCGCAGGCGCTGGGCCGAGGTCTTCAGGATCGCCTCGATCGCCTCGATGCCATCCTTGCGGAACCGGTCATAGGTATCGATCAGCACGATGGCGTTGTTGACGACGATGCCGGCGAGGGCGACGACGCCGGTACCGGTCATGATGATGGAGAAGGTCTGGCCGGTGATCATCATGCCGATGAGCACGCCGAGGATCGACATGACCACCGTCGAGAGGGTCAGGAAGGTCTGGTAGAACGAGTTGAACTCGGTCACGAGGATGATGAACATCAGGAACAGCGAGCCGAGCATCGCCTTCATCAGGAAGGCTCCGGACTCCTTCTGCTCCTCGTCGGCGCCGCGGAAGCGGAAGATGATGTCTTCCGGCCAGGTCTCGCCGTCGAGCCAGGACTGGATCTCCCTGACCTTGTCGTCGGCCAGCACGCCGTCGACGACGTTCGCCTTGACGGTCATGACGTAGAGACCGTCCTTGCGGGTGATCGAGGAGACCTTCTGCTCGGCCGTGCGGCTGACGAAATTGGCGATCGGCACGAGGCCGTTCGGGGTGCGCAGGCGAAGCTGGTCGAGTTCGTCAAGATTGCGCTCGCCTTCGGGCAGGCGGACGCGGATCTCGACCTCGTCCTCGGAATCGTCCGGCCGGTACTTGCCGATCATGACGCCGTTGGTGACGAGCTGGACCATCGAGCCGACCGAGACAATGGCGGCGTTGAAGCGTCCGGCCTCCTCGCGGTCGATGGCGAGCTGCCATTCGATGCCGGGCAGGGGACGGGTGTCCTCGATGTCGCGCAGGCCCGTGAAGGTGTTGTCGAAGGCGGCGCGGATGCGGCGGGCGGTGGCGGCGACCTCGTCGTAGTTGCGCGACTTGACCTCGAGGCGGATGTCCTTGCCGGTCGGCGGGCCACCCTCGATCTTGCGGATCTCGACCTTGATGCCGGCGAGGGGCGCGACCCGTTCGCGGATCTCCTCGAAGACCTCGGTCGCCGGACGACGGCAGCAGAAGTCTGACATCTCGAGCTGCAGTTCGCCGATCATGTCGGCGGGCTTGTCCTGCACGTCGCCGAGCTTGACGCCGCCGCCCTGGCCGCCGGAGGCGTAGGAGGTCATGACGACATTGCGGATGCCGTGGACGGCCAGAACCTGACGCTCTACCTCGCTGACGAGGTCGCGGGCCTCGACGGCGGAGAGATTGCCGCGGCCGGAGACAAGGACGACGGCCTGATCGGGCTCTTCCTTGACGAAGAACTCGACGCCGTTGTTGTGGTTGGCAAAGAGCATGACGACGACGACGGCGATGCCGAGGGCGCCGGCAATGACCAGCGCCGGGCGGCGGATCAGCCGCGCCAGCAGGCGGACATACATGCCGGTGAGGCCGCGCACCCATTCGGGATGGAAATGGTCGTCGCCGGACAGCGAGCGGGCGAGCTCGACCTCGTGCGGGTCGGCCTTCTTGCGGCCGAAGAGCCCGCCCATCACCGGCAGGAAGACCATGGCGGTGAGCAGCGAGGCGGTGAGCACGATGATCACCATCTTCGGCAGATAGCCCATGAATTCGCCGGGCACGCCGGGCCAGAGCAGCATCGGCAGGAAGGCGGCCAGCGTCGTGGCGGTCGAGGACATCACCGGCCAGAGCATGAGCTTGGCGGCGCGGATGTACGCCTCGGTGCGGGGCATGCCCTCGGCGATCTTGCGGTCGGCATATTCGACGACGACGATGGCGCCGTCGACGAGCATGCCGACGGTGAGCACGAGGCCGAACATCACCATCATGTTGAGGGTAAGGCCGGTGAAGCCGAGGAAGAGGAAGCCGACCATGAACGAGGTCGGGATGGCGAGGCCGACAAGCAGGCCGGAGCGCGGCCCGAGCGCTGCAAGGACGATGATCATCACGAGGAAGATCGCCGTCAGGATGGTCATTTCGAGCGAGCCGAGCACCTCGAAGATGAAGGTCGACTGGTCGAGCAGGTAGTTGACCCGGATCGAGGACGGCCAGCCGGCGGTGAATTCGGCGACGGCTTTGCGGACCTCGTCATTGTTGGCGATGATGTTGGTGCCGACGCGCTTCTTGACCTGCACCGCGATCGCCGGCTTGCCGTTGACGCGGGTGAAGGTCGAGGCGTCCTTGAAGGTGCGGTGGATTTCGGCGACGTCGCCGAGGGTGACGACGCCCTCGTCCTTCTGGCGGATCGGCAGCGAGTAGACGTCCTCGGCGGTCTCGACGAGGCCGGGCACCTTGACGTTGAACCGGCCCTTGCCGTTGTCGAGGAAACCGGCGGGAACGAGCTGGTTGTTGCGGGCCAGCGACTCCAGCAATTCCTGCTGGGTGATGTCGTAGGACTCCAGCTTGACCATGTCGATGACGACCTCGAGGAGTTCCTCGCGGTGGCCGGTCAGGTCGGCCTCGAGCACGCTCGGAATGGCCTCCAGGCGATCCTTCAGGCGGCGGGCATGGGCGTAGAGCGTGCGTTCCGGCACGTCGCCGGATACGGCGACGATGATCGTCGGAATGAGGCTGAAATTGGTTTCGAAGATCTGCGGCTCGTCGGCCTCGTCGGGCAGTTCGGCCTTGGCCTGATCGACCTTGTCGCGGACGTCGGAAAGGGCCTGGTCCTTGTCGAAGTCGATGTTGAACTCGAGGACGATGCCGGCATGACCCTCGGAGGCGACGGCGGTCACCTCCTTCAGGCCGTCGAGGCCGCGCAACTGGGTCTCGAGCGGACGCACGAGCAGGCGCTCGGCATCCTCGGGCGAGATGCCCTGCTGGACGACCGAGACATAGAAGACCGGCACGTCGATGTCGGGATTGGCTTCCTTGGGGATGCTGACATAGGCGGCGACACCGGCAAGGATCATCACCACCATCATGGTCAGCACCGACCGGGGCCGGCGCAGAATCGCTTCGAGTGCTGAAATCATTTGCCGGCCTCTGCTTCGGCGGTGACGATCTCGACGGTGGCGCCGGCCTTGACGTAGTCCTGGCCGACGGTGATCAGCGTGACTTCCTCGGGAAGGCCGCCGACCCAGACGCCGCCCTCGGCCTGGCCGAGAATGGCGACGGGCATGAAGGCGACCTTGCCGGTGGCCGGATTGGCAGTGCGCACGCCGACGCGGCCCTCGTCATCGAGGACGAGGATCGCCGGCGTCAGCAGGTGTCCCTTGACCGGCGGCAGCGGGATTTCGGCAAGGGCGGTGACGCCGTCGCGCAGGGTGCCGTCCGGGTTCGGCGTCTCGATCTCGACCCGGAAGGTGCGGGTGGCGGCGTCGGCGGCCGGGGCGATGAAGCGGATCCGGCCGGATACCGTCTCGCCGGTGACGAGGCTGGCGGTCGCTTCCATGCCGACGCCGATGCGGGCAACATCGCGCTCGGAAACCTGGCCGACGACCAGCATGGGGTCGGCATCGACGATGGTGGCGCAAAGCCCGCCGGCGGCGACAAGGTCGCCGGTTTCGGCGATCGGCGTCGTGACGATGCCGCCGACCGGGCTGCGGATGTCGGTGCGGGCGAGTTCGATCTCGGCATCGGCGACGGCGGCCTTGGCGGCATCAAGCGCAGCCTTCAGGGCCTTCACCTTGGTTTCGGGCGTGAAGCCGCGGCCGACGAGGCGGCTTGCCGCGTCGTGGTCGAACTCGGCCTGGGCGAGGGTGGCGCGGGCCTGGGCGAGGCGGGCCTCGCGGGCGCCGCGATCGAGCTCGCACAGAAGGTCGCCGGCAGCGACCCTGGCGCCTTCCTGCGCGTGGCGGGTGACGAGCAGGCCCGAGGTCTCGGCGCGGACGGCAACGGTCGCGTCGGCCTCGGTCCGGCCGCGCAGGGTCAGCGTTGCCCGCCGGTCCGTGGCGTTGAAGGTCTCGACGCGGACGCGGAACGGCTTTTCAGCCTTGCCGCCGCCGATCGTCGCGGCAACACCGTCGGCGCCGGGGACGACGTCCTCGGTCGGGGTGCCGGCGATGATGACATCGCCGGTGGCCATCCAGCCGATGAGCACGGCACAGATCGAGCCGGCAAGGATGTAGGAGGGGCGAATGCGTTGGGACATTTCTCTTTGATCCGGCGAAACGGTTTTCATTCGGCCGCGGCGGCGGCCGGAGCGGCGAGGGCTTCCAGCGAGGCGCGGTTGTCCTCGAGGTAGCGCAGCGAAGCGGTCATGCAGGTGATGCCGTAATCGACGACCCAGCGGGTTCCGGGGTGGTCGCAATCGACGGCGATGGTCTGGAGCTGGTCGATCTCGGCCTGAAGCTGGGCAAAGCGGGTGTCGATGGCGCGACGGATGACGTCGCGCGGCTGCAGGTCGACGCACATGGCGATCAGCAGGAACTCGGAGCGGAACACGTCCGGTGCCGGCGGATGGGTCAGCGCCTCGAGGAAGGCCGCCCGGCCGCTGTCGGTGATCGCATACATCTTCTTGGCCGGCTTGCCGGTCTGGGACTCGAGGCGGCCGGCGATGAGGCCGTCGCTCTCCAGCTTGTTGAGGGCCGGATAGATGGCGCCGAAGCTGGCATCGACGAAATAGCTGAACTGCCCGTCGGTCGAAAGTTTCCGGATCTCGTAGCCACTCGCCTCGCCGAAGAACAACACGGCAAGGCAGAGGGTGCGGGCGTTCATCATGGCGGCGTCGCTGCTGTTGAATATTAGCGTCTTATATCGGACGAGAATATGCTCGTCGAGCATATGTAGCTTGAACAGACGGGCGGGATCAACCCTAATGACGAGTGCCGGCTAATAATCAGGCAAGCATGGTCAATGATTGCCACGCCTCTGCCGATATGGGGTGTCGACCGGCCGGCGCAACGCGCTCGTTGGAAAAGACAGCGACGACATGCCCGGCGACCGCGCGACTGGCGGTTTCATGACAATTCTCGTTGTCGACGGGGCTTCGGCATGTTTTTCTAATAAGCCGAACTTGCTGAATCGACCGGAGACGAGCGCGGGAGACCCGAGAATGTTCACGAAGGCCCGGGAACTGCTTCGCAATCCACTGCTGCGCCTGCTCGCGATCAACGCGGCGGCAGGGACCACGGCAGCCGCCGTGGCGGTGGCGGCGCTGATCTACACCGATCCGCACCACATCGGGACCCTCATTCTCGAATCGCCCAATCCGGCGCTGCCGATTGGCCTGCTTTTCGCCGGGTTCACGATCACGCTTGCCGCCGTGGCGATGGGCGTTGCGGTAATGACGCTGCCCTACGACAACGACAAGGGTGACGATCGCGGCCGGGGCGTCGGCGCCGAGGCCGATTTCGAGCCGATGCTGGTGCCGGTTCCGGTGCGGGTGCGCGAGAAGGCGCGCGGCGTGTCCCGGGATCGCTACGAGTAAGCGATAGACCTGTCTGAATTTCAACCGGCCGACCGGCGGCGCATGCAAGCGCTGGCGGGACGGCGCGCCGAGGTGTAGAAGGCCGCTCGCCCGGAGCCCAACGGCTTCGGAGAGCGGCTTTTTTCGTGCCCGTGCCGTCCTGCGATCGCCGGCGGGGAGGGGCCTTTGCGGAGTGTCGCCCGATGTGGCGGTGGCTTGTCTCGCCGGCGGTGCTGCCGGTCGTCCTGCTGGTGTTCTCGAATCTCTTCATGACCATCGCCTGGTATGGCCACCTGCGCTTCAAGGCGGCGCCGCTTGCGGTCGCGGTCATGGCGAGCTGGTCGATCGCGCTTGTCGAATACTGGCTGGCGGTGCCGGCGAACCGGATCGGCCATGCGGTCTACAGCGCTGCCGAGCTGAAAACGATCCAGGAGGTGGTGACGCTCATCGTCTTTGCAGGGTTCTCGGTCGTCTATCTGAAGGAGCCGCTCGGCTGGAACCATGCGGCCGGCTTCACGCTGATCGGCGCCGGGGCGTTTCTCATTTTCCAGCGAGGATAAGTTCGGTTACATCCGGGCAAAGGCGAGGATGCCGTCGGCGACATATTGAACCGACAGTGCCGAGAGGATGACGCCGAGAAGCCGGGTCAGCACGATGCGGCCGGTATCGCCGAGCAGGCGCTCGATGCCGCCGGCGGCGAGGAAAACAAGCAGGCAGGCGGCGACCATCAACAGGGCGACGAGGGCGACCTCGCCGACGACGATGGCGTCGGGGGCGCGGGCGGCGAGCAGGATCGTCGCCGATATGGCTCCCGGCCCGGCGATCAGCGGGATGGCCAGGGGAAAGACGGCGAGGTGGCCGACATCCTCGTGGGTGAGGGCGCGCTCGACGCTCTCTGCCTTGCGGCGCTCGCGGCGCTCGAACACCATTTCGAAGGCGATGACGAAGAGCAGGAGGCCGCCGGCTATGCGGAAGGCCGGCATGGTGATGCCGAAGAAATCGAGCAGCAACTGGCCAAGGAAGGCGAACATGACGAGCACCGCGCCGGCGATGACGACGGCGCGGACGGCGGTCTGACGGCGCTGCTCGCCGGTCATGCCACGGGTGACCGCGAGGAACACCGGGGCCATGCCGATCGGGTCGATCGTCACGAACAGGGTCACGAGCGCCTGGGTCAGGAATTCGATCGGCATTGCGGTTCCCCGGGGGTGGCGGTCCAGCTATTTCGGCGTTCCGGTCATTTTGGTGTGCCGGTCATTTTGGTGTTCCGGTCCGGCCGACGAAGACGCGCCCGTCAAGCACCGGGGCGACGGTGCCCCTGGTGCGAATGTAGCTCATGACGTGGTTGGCGATGAGCTTGGCATCGGCATCGCCGACGACGATCCTGCCACGGGCAAGGGCGGTATAGCCATCGCCGCCGCGGGCGAGGAAGTCATTGGTGGCGAGGCGGTAGGTGCGGGCCGGGTCGAGGGGGGCGCCGCCGATCTCGACCGAGACGACGCGTTCGCCGACCGGCCGGGAGAGGTCGGCCTTGACGCGCAGGCCGGAGACCTGCGGGAAGCCGCCGGTCAGGTTCTCCGCCTTGGCAAAACCCTGCTCGAGGGTGGCGAGGAAGTCGGCGCCGGAAATCTCCATGACGAAGGTGAGGTTGCCGAATGGCAGTTCGGCGAGCACATCGCGGCGGGTGATTTCGGTGCCGGCCGGATAGAGGCGATTGGCGCGCAGGCCGCCGCCATTCAGCAGCGCGATCTCGGCGCCGGTCTCGGCGCGGATGGCGTCGGCATAGAGATTGCCGATGACGGCCTCGCCGCCGCGCACTGCGGCGTTGCGGCTGTCGAGTTCGGTCCCGGTCCGGCCGATGGGCACGTCGAGTTCCTTTGAAAGCTCGGCCTCGTAGCCGGCGACCTTCTTTTCCGTCGCCTTGTCGGGGGCGGCCGCGGCGGTGTCGATGATGCGGAAATTCGGCCACCAGCGCACCTTGCGGCGGCCGTCCTTCTCGGTGACGGCGACGTCGACATCGACGGCGGTCATGTAAAGGCCGTCCTGCATCGCCTCGGCGAAGGCGACCTTGCCGTCATAGGCAACGAGAAGGTCATGGTCGTCGCCGGACAGGATGATGTCGGCGCCGGCGGCGTCGATGAGCTGGCGATCGATTTCGCGGCGCTCGTGGACGAGCAGCACGACGAGGTCGACGCCCTTCGCGCGCATTGCTGCAACTTCCCTGACGGCGGTGTCGACGGAGGGCTGGAAAGCGAGGTCGGGGCCGGGGGAGGAGCGCTCGGCATTGTCCTCGGCGGTGAGGCCAATCATGCCGATGGTGATGCCGTCGACCTCGAAGATCTCGTGCGGGCGGATGCCGGCGACGGGCTTGCCGTCGGCCATCGTCATGTTGGCGGCGAGAACCGGCCAGGTCGCCTCGGCCATGCGCTTCATGAATACTTCGGTGCCGAAGTCGAACTCATGATTGCCGGGCACGAAGACGTCGGGCGCGACGGTGCCGATGAGGTCCATCATCGACTCGCCCTTGTCGAGGCCGGACATCAGCGAGGGCGAGATGGTGTCGCCGCCATGGGCGACGATCACCGGGTGGCCGGAGGCGCGCTCGGCGGCAATGACGCCGTTGATCCGCGCCATGCCGCCGCGGCCGGCGTCGTTCGGGCCCATTTCATAGACGTCGCAATAGAGCAGGAAGGTGATGCGGGCGCGCATGGCCCCGGCGTGGCCGGCGGACGGCGCGGCGAGGACAGCCGAGGCGGCGAGAAGGAATGTCAGGGCAAGTAATTTCAGTCCCGTTTTTGCTTTCATCTTTGCCGTTTCCCGATTGCGCCCAGCTATGCTTGCGGCGTGGAAAAGTCCTTGAAAAGCCCCGGTTTTGCGTTCGAGGCAGATTTCCAGCCACAATGGAAGCCGCTGGCGGCGAATTTCCGCCGGTTTGGTAAAATTCTCCGCGTCCCGTTCATAATATATTGAATTCGTTTTGCTATTGGAAGCGTCTCGGGGCGGGGGACAGCCTCATCAGATATCGACAATTCGATCTTTCCGACGACTTCAAGGGCCGGCGGTTAAGGTTAATTTTCTGTGAAGTTAGTCGGTTACTGGAAAATAAAGTAGAGTGTTCATTGCTGAGTTAGGCGAGGTGTCTTGTCGTATGCGTATCGGTAGTCTGTTGCGTTCCGGCTTGTTCTGGGTTGTGACCGTTTGTCTCGCCATCGGTGTGGCGGGTACGGCGCAGGACGGATGGGCACAGGGCAGCGCGGCGGAAAGCTTCGACGGCACCGGCGTTGATACCATCAGGCTGCGCAACAAGAACACGGTCGGCATCATTGCCGGCGACTATGCGGGTACGCATCTGCATGTCGTCACCGATCTTGCCGCGGTTCTCAATGACGGCGCCAATCTGCGCGTGCTGCCGGTCGTCGGCCTCGGCTCGGTGCAGAATGTCGAGGACCTGCTCTATCTCTCGGGCATCGATGTCGCCATCGTCCAGTCGGACGTGCTCGACCACCTGAAACGCGGCGGCGCGTCGGCCGATCTCGGCGATCGGGTCAATTACATCGCCAAGCTGTTCAACGAGGAATTCCACCTTGTCGCCGGCGCGGAGACGGCCTTTGTCGCCGATCTCGCCGGCCGCAAGGTCAGCTTCGGTCCGGAAGGGGGCGGCGCCTCGATCACGGCGCGGGCGGTGTTTGCCGGGCTCGGCATCGAGGTCGAGCCGGTGTTTCTCGACCCGGCGCTGGCGCTGGAGAAAATCCGCACCGGCGAGATCGCGGCGATGGCCTATGTCGGCGGCAAGCCGGTCGACGGTATTTCGGCGCTGAAGCGCGAGGACGGTTTCCACCTGCTGCCGGTCGACTATGCCGAGCCGCTGCGGGCCGCCTATCTGCCGGCGAAGTTCACTGTCGAGGACTATCCGGGTCTTGTCGATCGCGGCGAGAGGATCTCGTCGATTTCGGTCGGCTCGGTGATGGCGGTCTACAACTGGACGTCGGCGAGCGCCGACCGGTTCGAGCGCGTGTCGCGGTTCATGACGGCGTTCCTTGCCAATCAGGACGCGCTGAAGCAGGCGCCGCGTCATCCGAAGTGGCGCGAGTTCAACGCCGGCGTGACGATTCCGGGCTGGCAGCGCTGGGAGCCGGCGGCACGGCTCATCGGCGAGAAATCCGGCAACGACGGCAAGCAGGGGTCCGCGACGGCGGTGCCGGTGATGGCGCCGGCAAGGGCGGCGCTTGCGCCGGAGCCTGCCGGCGTGGCGCGGACGCCCTCGGCCATGGCGATCGAAAAGCTTGCGGCGCCGGCGGCGGCGCCCGGGAAGGCCGGCGCGTCCGGCAATCAGACGGCCGGCAAGGTCGAAACGCGGGCAGAGGCGGGCCCGAAACCGAAACCTGGCTCTGCAACGGAAGGCGCAAGGTTCGGGGTTCTGGAATCGCTCGTTCAGGGTTTCGCCAAGGGCGGCAAGGCGGCCGACAGGATCGAGTGACGCGCGGCGGGCGGCAGGCGCGACGAAGGCAACACGAGGGAGGACGGCGGCCAGATGGCACTCGCCGATTTCGACAAGAGTTTGAGACGGGACCCAGCGTCCCGACCGGCCACAGAGCCCAGGTGGCCGCGAGTCGAGAGGAGTTCGGGCATGAGCGATGAGGCGATCAAGGTGAAGGACCTTGCAGTCGGCGAGACCGAAACGGGTGGCGAAGGAGCGGCCGGCGGTTCGGAGAAGTCGCTGTTCGATGCGCTCGACGACATCATGAACATTGCCAACCGGGCGTCGGGCAAGGGCGCCGGAAATGGCAATGGCACCAGTGCCGGCATCAACGGTTCGGCGGCCAAGCCGAACGGTACGGCGGGCACGAACGGTGCCGCCAAGCCGGTCGAGGCAGTGGCGCGCGACCAGGAAATCGAGCAGTCGCTCTCCGATGCGCTCGACGAGATCATGAACGGCGGCACGGCCCAGACGAAGCCGGCTCCGGTGGCACCGAAGGCCCGCGATGCGGTGGCCACGGCGGCGAAGCCGGCCGCGGCGAGGCCGGCTGCGATGCCGGGATCGAAGACGACGTCGAAGGCCGGCAGCTTCACCGAGAACCTGCTCTACCAGATGCTTTCGGAGCTGAAGTCGGACATCGACGTGCTGCGCCGCGAGAGCGAGACGACGAAGGCCAAGGCCTTTGCGATGCAGCCGCCGCCGGACGAGGCGTCGGACTCCGAGCGGTTCATGTACAACCTGCTCGCCGAGCTGAAGTCGGACATCGATGCGCTGAAGCACGAGACCGGCACGCTTGGCACCAACGCGATCGGCGCGCGCGGCAATTCGCACGAGGCCGAGCTTTACTCGATGCTCTCGACCCTGCGGTCGGACATCACGACGCTGAAGGCCGAGAGCGAGGCGTTCATGCATCACGGCGGCATCGGCATGGCCCAGGTGGCCCTTGCCGAGCGCAGCTCGACGATGCGGCCGGTGCTGATCGGCGCGGTGACGGCGATCGCCATTCTGGCGGCCGGCGCGGGCGGCTTCTTCTTTGCCAACATGCAGCGCGATGCCGGCCAGCCGGCGGCGGTTGCGATGGCGCCGGCTCCAGTGGCGGCGGCCCCGGCGGAGCCTGTGGCGAGCGAGCCGGCCAGGAGCGAGGCGGCGAGCGAGGCCGCGGCTCCGGCGAGCACCGAGGTCAAGACGCGCAGCGTGACGACCACGGCGGTCGACGGCGGCAAGGCGATCTCGGCCGAGGAAGAGGGCGAGATGCTGACCCGGGCCGAGAAGCTGCTCGACCAGGGCGACATCGTCGCGGCCCGCATGATCCTCGACTACGCGGTCTCGGAGGGCAGCGCGACGGCGGCATTCCGCCTCGCCCAGACCTACGATCCGAAGTACCTCGCGACCGCGAATCTTGCTATCGAGGCGAAGGCAGACGTCACGCAGGCGCTGATGCTCTACTACTTCGCCGCACGCAGCGGGCATGAGGAGGCTGCGGCGCGGATGGCCGAGCTGAAGCGGGAAACCGGCGCCAACTGATCGAGGCGGATCGCGCGATCCACCAGCACCGCCCCTCCGGTCCTGCCGGAGGGTGGCGGGCGAGGGAGATTGCCGCGCCGGTCCAGCCGCAAAAGATAAGCGACTTTTCAAGGGGAATGACGATGGCTCTTCTCAACTGGTCCAGCGAGTTCAGCGTTGGCATCGAGATCATCGACAAGCAGCACATGATCCTCGTGCGGGCGATCAACCTGCTCGCCATGGCCGTGGAGCGCAATGGCAGCCAGGAGCTGATGTCGGAAATCTTCCACACGCTCGTCGACTACACGAACACCCACTTCGCCTATGAGGAGGAGCTGTTCGACTTCTACGGCTATCCGCAGACGGACAAGCACAAGGTCGAGCACAAGGCGCTGCTCGAAAAGGTGCTGGCGTTCAAGCGGCAGTGGGAAGCCGGGCAGGCCGATCTCGGGCCGGAGGTGCTGAAGTTCCTCGTCGACTGGCTGCGCCACCACATCCTCGGCTCGGACAAGAAGTACACGGGCTTCCTCGTCGAGGCGATGCAGAAGGCGCACGCCTGAGACCCTGCGGCGGATCAGCGCCGCAACAGGATGACGGGCCGGCGGCTGAAGCAGCGCCGGCCCCTTTCTTTTCCGGCACTTGCGAAAAGGGCAGGGACGCCGGGCGGGCGACCGGAGCGGGCGAGGTGGCGAGCGTCGGGCTTTCGCGGCGGGCGGTTTCGCGCTATCGGGACGACCTCGGGGCGATGAGGAGAACTGAGCAATGGCATTCCTGAAGTGGCTGATGTGGATGGCGCTGATCGCCTTTCTCGGGCTCGTCATGGTCGGCTTCATGCTGCCGCGCGACATTTCGGTGACGCGCTCGGTGACGCTTTCGGCGCCGATCGAGCGGGTCTATGCCGTCGTGTCCTCGCCGCGTCAGACGAAGGACTGGCTGCCCTGGGGCGCACTCGACGGCAAGAGCGAGACGACATACTCGTTCGAGGGACCGGAGAGCGGCAATGGTGCCATCATGATCTGGAAGAATCCGAAGTTCCGCGACTATGGCGAGGGGCGCCAGACGATCGTTTCGGCGCGCGAGAACGAGCGGGTGGTGAGCGAGCTCGATCTCGGCAAGATGGGCGTCAGCCACATGACCATGGAGCTGTTCAGCGACGGCGTCGGCACGCGGGTCGAGACGAAGTTCGAGACGAGCCTTGGCCACAGCCCGTTCGCGCGCTGGTTCGGCCTTCTGCTCGACGACTGGCTGGCCGAAGACCTCGACAAGGCGCACGAGGGGCTGAAGGCGAAACTGGCAGCGCAGCCGGCAGGCTGAATCGCATTCTTTATTTTTCCGGACATGCCGGCGCCGGTCGCGATCGCGGCCGGCGCTTGACGTTCCGATTCAGATTCAAGTCTCTCGGAAATCGATTCAACGACTTCGCGCCTTGAGTCAGCTTCCTGCCGAAGTGATTCAAGTGGGCGGTGATAATCGAGTCGTTTCAGTTGCCTGGCGGGTTTTGGCGAGAAACAGATTCCGCCTTTTGCCGTTCATCCATCGATTCAATCGGCGGCGCTTGCCGGCTCCAGCAGGTGGCGGGCGGCGGCGAGATTGGCGGCATGGACGCGGCGGCCGATGACGATGAAGACGGCCGAGGTGATGAGCGCGGCGGCACCGAAGACGGCGACGGCGGAGACCTCGAGGCCGGCCGTATAGCGGGCCAGGGCGAGCAGGCCGAAATAGGCAAGGACGCAGAATTCGAGACCCTGGCCAAGGCTTTCGGCCGCGGCCAGGCGGGCCGGGGAAGGGCCGGCGGCGCGGGCGATGGCGCGCTTCAGCCAGAGCGCGATGGCAAGGGCAATGAGGGCGATGACGCCGACGAGCAGTCCGGAAACGGGAAACGAGATCGCGATCGGCAGCGGCGGCCAGCCGATGACCTGGGCCGATTTCGCCGGACCGGACCAGAGCGCGTCGATGCTGACGGCAATGACGGCAGCCCAGGTGAAGCCGGCGGCGGGCGGCTCGTCCTCTTCGGGGTGCTCGAGCCAGCCGGAGACCGCGTCCTTCAGGAACCAGAACACCATGGCGCCGGCGGCAAGGCCGAGATAGGGCGCCAGCGTTGCCATGGTGCGGGCGGCGAAGACGAAGCCGTAATAGCCGATCATCGGGAAGGCGATATGCGTCGCGGTGATGCGCGCCGCCCAGCCGAGGCCGTCGGAGAGCGAGCGGATCGCCCGGAAACGGCCGATGGTGGCGAGCGCCACGTCGATGCCGATGCCGGCGGCCATGACGATGCAGGCGGCGGCGAAGGCGAGGGGTGTCGGCGACATTCGGTTTCAGTGCTTTCAGAGATCGAGCAAGGCGCTTCTCTATCGGCAAAGCCGGGCAGGCGCCAGCCCCGCCGACTATCGACAGGGGCGGGCGCACGCCCTAAAGATTGCCGGCGAAGGCAAACAGCAAGGAAGGCTTTTCCCATGTCGCGCATCGACGAGACCCGTCCGTTCATTCCCTGCCGCATCGCGGTCCTCACGGTCTCGGACACGCGCACGCTCGACAACGACAAGTCCGGCAAGACTCTCGTCGAGCGACTGACCGAGGCCGGCCACACCCTTGCCGACCGGGCGATCGTCAAGGACGACGTCGAGGCGATCCGCGCCAAGGTGAAGGGCTGGATCGACAGCCCGGACGTCGACATCGTGATCACCACGGGCGGCACCGGCTTTACCGGCTTCGACGTGACGCCGGAAGCGGTCGAACCGCTGTTCGAGAAGCGCATGGAAGGGTTCTCGACGGTGTTTCACATGATCTCGTTCAACAAGATCGGCACCTCGACGATCCAGAGCCGGGCGACCGGCGGCGTCGCCAATGCCACCTACATCTTCTGCCCGCCGGGCCGTCGGGCGCCTGCCGCGCGGATTGTACCGGGACGGCATTCTCAAAAAATCCAGCTCGACTATCGGCACATGCCCCGCAATTTCGTCGAGATGATGCCGCCTCGACGAGCATCTGCGCCGGGCGAAAAGGACTGAGGCGAGCACTGAAGGCTTCGCCTGCCCCCTTGCATCTCTCAGTTGCTCACCGACGTGGAGGCGGGAAGGTTGAAGGCGGAGGTCAGCCCGTATCCCCCTGGGGCTGTTGAGCCCGTGGGTGAGCTTGGAGCGGCCTCCGTCTTCGCAGTCCGCAACCCGGACAGCCGCTTGGGCTCGAGCCCGCATTCGCAAGGTAGGGTCATGGACGAACCTCGCACCATCTTCGTCGGCATCGACGTTTCCAAGGATCGCCTCGACGTCCATCTGAGGCCGTCGGGCGAGGCATTCTGCGTTCCCCGCGATGGCACGGGCCTCGACGATCTCGCCGATCGTCTTGCCGCCCTGCCCATCGCCGTGGTCGTGCTGGAGGCCACCGGCGGCTTCGAGATGACGGTCGCTGCCGCACTTGCCGGCGCCGGGCTGCCGCTGCGTGTCATCAACCCACGCCAGATCCGCGATTTCGCCCGCGCCATGGGACGCCTGGCCAAGACCGACACCCTCGATGCCGAAGCAATCGCCTTGTTCGCCGAGCGCATCAATCCCGAGCCGAGGCCGGTGCCAGCGCCGGATGCGGCACGGCTCGCCGAACTGGTGGCACGCCGCCGCCAGATCGTCGAGATGATCGGCATGGAGGTCAATCGCCGTCGCCGCGCCACCGACAAGCGCCTCGCCAAGAAGCTCGATCGACACATCGCCTTCCTGGAGAAGGAACTCGCCGACACCGACGGCGACATCGGCACCAGCATCAAGGCATCGCCGGTCTGGCGCGAGCACGAGGCGCTCCTGAAGTCCGTCCCCGGCGTCGGCGACGTCACGGCCCGTACCCTCATCGCCGAGGTGCCCGAGCTCGGCACCATCGATCGACGCAAGCTCGCCGCGCTCATCGGCGTCGCCCCGGTCAATCGTGACTCCGGCCGCATGCGCGGCCACCGGTGCATCACCGGCGGAAGAACCTCCGTCCGCAACATCCTGTTCATGGCCGCACTCGTCGCCATCCGGCACAATCCCGTCTTCAAAGCCTTCTACAAACGTCTCACCGATCGCGGCTCCCCCAAGAAACTCGCCATCGTCGCCGTCATCCGAAAACTCCTCACCGTCCTCAACGCAATCATCCGCGACAAACAACCATGGCAACCCGAAACCCCTTGACCTCCAAGACAGCCGCTCACCCTGACCCTCTCCCCGACGGGGAGAGGGAATGACGTGGCGGGCGGCGCAGCGAACCGTCTATCGCTACAGATCCCGGCTGCCATCTGGCGAGGCGCAATTTCAGGCGGTGACGGCGGTCAGGTTCATCAGCACGCGGAAGCCGGGCTTTGGCAGTTCACGTGCGCCGATGACGGTGCGGGCCGGCCGATGCGCCGTCATGACCGAGACGTAGGCCTCGTTCATGCGGTCGAAGTCGGCCATTTCCTTCAGGAACACATGGATGTGGACG
>JAWKVW010000038.1:0-19860 GCA_041397845.1 Hyphomicrobiales bacterium
CGGTGCGCTCGGAGCCGTATTCCTCGCCTAAAATGCCGTGATCAGGATATTTTTCGCCAATCAGGGCGCGCATCGCCGCCTCGCCGGCGCGGTCGGCAGCGGTCACCGGATCATAGCCGCGACCGCCCTTGTCCTCGATGTCGAGGCGGGTGCGGAAATAGGGGAGAATGGCTTTCGCGGCGGCGTCGGCCAGCTCGTCGAGGAAGGCGCCATAGCCGGCGCCGGCTGTCTCGGTCATTCGGATTCCCCCCGTTTCCGCATGGCTTCCAGCAATAGGCCAAAGCGGGGGCGCGGCCAAGCGTTCGGCAGAATGTTGCTGGCGGGTGAGTTTGTCGCATCGAATGTTGCGCAGACTTGCCCGGAACAATGAAATCTGGCATGTTTCCATTTCGCGATAGGACAGGAATGCTGTCCAATTAACTTTTCCGCCGCGCGCAGCCGAATTTCGAACGACCGATGGGCTGGTCCAGGTCGTCCGCAGGTGTCGCCGCGACGGGGGTCGAGGGCAGGTGACGGCACGGCCAACGAGGGCAGGCCGGACCTGTAGAACGAGGGGATTGCCGTCCAGCAGTTTGGGCGGCGCGGGCACCGCGCGAGGCGGTTTGTCCGAAACTGGCAGTCGCGCCCGATGCCGGGCCTGGTCGTTCGAATTCCGCGGGAAGGGGTTTGAACGGGCGGGCACGGTGCGTCGCGACGGATCAAGAGGCTTGCGACAATGGCAGGATCGATGAGGAACGCGATTGCGGGAATGGACGGGCGGAGCGGAGTGCAGGCGGCGAAAAACAACGCCGCCGTTGCGACTACCGCGACGACGCTCGCCGGCCTGCCGGCGGCGCGAGGACTCTACGATCCGAAAAACGAGCACGATGCCTGCGGCGTCGGCTTCATCTGCGACATCAAGAACCGCAAGTCGCACCAGATCGTCGAGGACGCGCTGAAGATTCTCGTCAACCTCACCCATCGCGGCGCTGTCGGCGCCGATCCGCTGATGGGCGACGGCGCGGGCATTCTCGTGCAGATTCCGCACGCGTTCTTCGTCGAGGATTGCGATTTCGAGCTGCCGGCTCCCGGCCAGTACGGCGTCGGCCACATCTTCATGCCGCAGGATTCGGAAGACCGGGCGGTCTGCGAGCGCATCTTCGAGGAAGTGACCCGGGCGGAGGGGCTGAAGCTGCTCGGCTGGCGCGACGTGCCGGTCGACAATTCCTGCCTGTCGAAGGCGCCCGACATCGTTGCGACCGAGCCGGTGCATCGCCAGCTCTTCGTCGGCCAGGGCGACAAGCCGGTCGGCGAGGACGTGTTCGAGCGGCAGCTCTACGTGCTGCGCAAGGTCGCCTCGAACCGGATCGTCGCCGAGATGGGCGGCCGGAAGATGTCCTACACCGTGTCGATGTCCTGCCGGACCGTCGTCTACAAGGGCATGTTCCTCGCCTATCAGCTCGGCGCCTATTACAAGGACCTGACCGACCCGCGCTTCACCTCGGCGCTGGCGCTCATCCACCAGCGGTTCTCGACCAACACGTTCCCGTCCTGGCCGCTGGCGCATCCGTACCGGATGGTCGCCCATAACGGCGAGATCAACACCCTGCGCGGCAACGTCAACTGGATGGCGGCGCGGCAGGCGAGCGTTTCCTCGCCGCTGTTCGGCGAGGACATCTCGCGCCTCTGGCCGATTTCCTACGAGGGCCAGTCGGACACGGCGTGCTTCGACAACGCGCTCGAGTTCCTCGTGCAGGGCGGCTATTCGCTGGCGCATGCGGCGATGATGCTGATCCCGGAGGCCTGGGCCGGCAACCCGCTGATGGACGAGGACCGGCGCGCCTTCTACGAGTATCACGCGGCACTGATGGAGCCGTGGGACGGCCCGGCGGCGGTGGCTTTCACCGACGGCCGGCAGATCGGCGCCACGCTCGACCGCAACGGCCTCCGGCCGGCGCGCTACCTCGTCACCGAGGACGGCCTCGTCGTCATGGCCTCGGAGATGGGCGTCCTCGACGTTCCGGAAGAGAAGATCGTCCAGAAGTGGCGCCTGCAGCCGGGCAAGATGCTGCTCATCGACCTCGAGGAAGGCCGGATCATCTCCGACGAGGAGATCAAGGCCAGGCTCGCCAGCTCGAACCCGTACAAGGACTGGCTGGGCCGCACGCAGATCGTCCTTGAGGACATGGACAAGGTGAAGGCGGCGCCGCCGTCGACCAATGTGCCGCTGCTCGACCGCCAGCAGGCGTTCGGCTATTCGGCCGAGGACGTCCAGCTCCTGATGATGCCGATGGCGACCACCGGCCAGGAGCCGATCGGCTCGATGGGCACCGACACGCCGATCTCGGCGATGTCCGACAAGGCGAAGCTGCTCTACACCTATTTCAAGCAGAACTTCGCGCAGGTCACCAACCCGCCGATCGATCCGATCCGCGAGGAACTGGTGATGAGCCTCGTCTCGTTCATCGGGCCGCGGCCGAACCTGCTCGACCTTGAGGGCATGTCGGACGTCAAGCGTCTCGAGGTGCGCCAGCCGATCCTGACGAACGGCGACCTCGAGAAGATCCGGCAGATCGGCGAGATCGCCGACAACCAGTTCCGGACCAAGACGCTCGACGTCACCTATTCGGCCGACCGGGGCGCCGAGGGCATGGAATCGGCTCTCGCGGCGCTTTGCGGCGAGGCCGAGGAGGCCGTGCTCGAGGGCTACAACATCATCATCCTGTCGGACCGTCTCGTCGGCCCGGACCGGATCCCGATCCCGGCGCTGCTGGCGACGGCGGGCGTGCACCATCACCTGATCCGCAAGGGCCGGCGCACTTCTGTCGGTCTCGTCGTGGAGACCGGCGAGGCGCGCGAGGTGCATCACTTCGCGGTGCTGGCGGGCTATGGTGCCGAGGCGATCAATCCCTATCTCGCCTTCGAGACGCTGTGCGCGGTGCGCGAGCAGATGCCGGAGGATCTCTCTGACGACGAGATCGTCTACCGGTACATCAAGTCGGTCGACAAGGGCCTCCTCAAGGTCATGTCGAAGATGGGCATCTCGACCTACCAGTCCTATTGCGGCGCGCAGATCTTCGACGCGATCGGCCTGTCGTCGAGCTTCGTCGACAAGTATTTCTTCGGCACCGCGACGACGATCGAGGGTGCCGGCCTTGCCGAGGTCGCCGAGGAGACGGTGCGCCGTCATCGCGACGCGTTCGGCGATGCGCCGGTCTATCGCACCGCCCTTGATGTCGGCGGCGAATATGCCCAGCGGATGCGCGGCGAGGCGCATGCCTGGACCGCCTCTTCGGTCGGCGCCCTGCAGCACGCGGTGCGCGGCAACTCGCGCGACAAGTACCGGGAGTTCGCCCGCGAGCTCAACGACCAGTCGCGCCGGCTGCTGACGATCCGCGGCCTGTTCCGCATTCGCGGCGCCGAGGAGGATGGCCGCAAGCCGGTGGCTCTCGACGAGGTCGAGCCGGCGTCCGAGATCGTCCGGCGGTTTGCGACCGGTGCGATGTCCTACGGCTCGATCAGCCGCGAGGCGCACACGACGCTGGCGATTGCCATGAACCGGATCGGCGGCAAGTCGAACACCGGCGAGGGCGGCGAGGAGCCGGACCGGTTCGTGCCGATGGCGAACGGCGATTCGATGCGCTCGGCGATCAAGCAGGTCGCGTCCGGCCGCTTCGGCGTGACGACCGAATATCTCGTCAATGCCGACATGATCCAGATCAAGATGGTGCAGGGCGCCAAGCCCGGCGAGGGCGGCCAGTTGCCCGGCCACAAGGTCGACGCGGTGATCGCCAAGGTCCGGCATTCGACGCCGGGCGTCGGTCTCATCTCGCCGCCGCCGCACCATGACATCTATTCGATCGAGGATCTGGCGCAGCTCATCTTCGACCTGAAGAACGTCAACCCGGCAGCGGCGATTTCGGTCAAGCTCGGCTCGGAAGTCGGCGTCGGCACGGTCGCGGCAGGCGTCTCCAAGGCGCGCGCCGACCATGTCACCATCGCCGGCTACGAGGGCGGCACCGGCGCATCGCCGCTGACCTCGATCAAGCATGCGGGCAGCCCGTGGGAAATCGGCCTTGCCGAGACGCACCAGACGCTCGTTGCCAACCAGTTGCGCGGCCGCATCGCCGTGCAGGTCGACGGCGGTTTCCGGACCGGCCGCGACGTGGTTGTCGGCGCGCTGCTCGGTGCGGACGAGTTCGGCTTCGCCACCGCGCCGCTGATCGCGGCCGGCTGCGTGATGATGCGCAAGTGCCATCTCAACACCTGTCCGGTCGGCGTCGCCACCCAGGACCCGGTGCTGCGCAAGCGCTTCGTCGGCCAGCCCGAGCACGTCATCAACTACTTCTTCTTCGTTGCCGAGGAAGTGCGCGAGCTGATGGCGGAAATGGGCTACCGGACCTTCGAGGAAATGGTCGGCCAGATGCAGATGCTCGACAAGCGGGCGGCGGTCGACCACTGGAAGGCCAAGGGCCTCGATTTCTCGCGGCTGTTCCTGAAGCCGGAAGCGGCGGCGGGCGTCAACATCCGCAAGAGCGAGGTGCAGGACCACCAGATCGACGGGGTGCTCGACCGCAAGCTCATCGCCGAGGCGATGCCGGCGCTCGAGAGCCGCACGCCGGTCAAGATCGACACCCGGATCGGCAACACCGACCGCACCGCCGGCGCGATGCTGGCCGGCGAGGTCGCCAAGCGGTTCGGCCATGCCGGCCTTGCCGACGACACGATCCACATCAAGCTTTCCGGCACTGCCGGCCAGAGCTTTGGTGCCTGGGGTGCGCGCGGCATGACGATGGAGCTCGAGGGCGAGGCCAACGACTATGTCGGCAAGGGCCTTTCCGGCGGCCGGATCATCGTCTATCCGCCGCGCGAGAACTCCAAGATCGTGCCGGAGAAGTCGATCATCGTCGGCAACACGGTGCTCTACGGGGCGGTCGAGGGCGAGTGCTACTTCCGTGGCGTCGCCGGCGAGCGGTTCGCGGTGCGCAATTCGGGCGCGGTCGCCGTGGTCGAGGGCGCGGGCGATCACTGCTGCGAATACATGACCGGCGGCATCGTCGTCGTCATCGGCCAGACCGGCCGCAACTTCGCGGCGGGCATGTCGGGCGGCATCGCCTATGTGCTCGACGAGGACGGCTCGTTCGAGGCGCGCTGCAACCTGTCGATGGTCGAACTGGAGCCGGTGCTGGCCGAGGAGGACCTGTCCTCCAGCCATCATCACCAGACCGGCGACCTCGAGGCACACGGCCGGGTCGACGTGATGAGCGACATGACGCGGTTCGATGCCGAGCGGCTGCGCCAGCTCATCGAGAACCACGCCCGCTACACCAACTCGACGCGGGCGCAGGCGATCCTTGCCGACTGGGACGGCATGCTGCCCAGGTTCCGCAAGGTGATGCCGGTCGAGTATCGCCGGGCGCTGGCGGAGCTTGCCGCCGAGCGCGCCCGCCAGTCGAACAACGTCGCAGCCGGGGAGTGACGGCCATGGGTAAGGTGACCGGATTTCTCGAGCTCGACCGGCAGGACCGCAAGTACCTGCCGGCCGGCGACCGCGTGCGCAACTATGCGGAATTCGTCATTCCGCTCGGCGAGCAGGCGACCCGCGACCAGGCGTCCCGCTGCATGAACTGCGGCGTGCCGTATTGCCATTCCGGCTGTCCGGTGAACAACCAGATTCCGGACTGGAATGACCTCGTCTATCGCAACGACTGGCAGGAAGCGGCGCGCAACCTGCACTCGACGAACAACTTTCCGGAGTTCACGGGCCGGGTCTGTCCGGCGCCGTGCGAGGCGTCGTGCACGCTGAACCTCGTCGAGCAGCCGGTGACGATCAAGACAGTCGAGTGCGCGATCGTCGACCGGGCGTTCGCGGAAGGCTGGATCCAGCCGGATATCGCCGAGACGAAGACCGGCAAGAAGGTCGCCGTCGTCGGCGGCGGTCCGGCCGGCATGGCGGCGGCGCAGCAGCTTGCCCGGGCCGGGCATGATGTCGTGCTGTTCGAGAAGAACGCCAAGGTCGGCGGCCTGCTGCGCTACGGCATTCCCGACTTCAAGCTCGACAAGACGCTGATCGACCGGCGTCTTGCGGTTCTGGCGGCGGAAGGCGTCACCTTCCGCACCGGCGTCAATGTCGGCGTCGACATCTCCGCGAGGGAACTGCTCGACGGCTTCGATGCGGTGGTCCTGGCCGGCGGTGCGGAGAAGCCGCGCGATCTGCCGGTGCCGGGCCGCGAGCTTGCCGGCGTGCATTTCGCGATGGATTTCCTGCCGCAGCAGAACCGGCGGGTTTCCGGCGAGGCGCTCGGCGATGGCGAGCCGCTCCTGGCCGGCGGCAAGCATGTGGTCGTCATCGGCGGCGGCGATACCGGTTCGGACTGCATCGGCACGTCGGTGCGCCAGCACGCGCTGTCGGTGACGCAGCTCGAGATCATGCCGATGCCGCCGGAGAAGGAAAACAAGCTGATGACCTGGCCGGAATGGCCGGTCAAGCTGCGCACCTCGTCGAGCCATGAGGAAGGCGCCGTCCGCGAATTCTCGGTCATGACCCAGAAGTTCGAGGGCAATGGCAAGGTCGAGAAGGTGCACTGCGTCCGCGTCGACGAGAAGTTCCAGCCGATCGCCGGCACGGAGTTCACGCTGAAGGCCGATCTGGTGCTTCTGGCGATGGGTTTCGTCAGCCCGGTCAAGGAAGGCCTGCTCGCCGACCTCGGCGTCACGCTCGACGGGCGCGGCAATGTCGCGGCGGACACCGAGAGCTATCGCTCGAGCGTCGACAAGGTCTTTGCCTGCGGCGACATGCGGCGTGGCCAGTCGCTGGTGGTCTGGGCGATCCGCGAGGGTCGTCAGGCAGCCCGGGCGGTGGACGAGTTCCTGATGGGGACTTCGGTGCTGCCGCGCTGAGGTTTCCCGACATCTGGACTGCAAAAGGCCCGGGCATTGCTCCGGGCCTTTTTCATGGTCGATGTCCTTCTCCCGGTCAGCGGGCCGGAACCGGGTCGATGATGATCGGGATATCGGCGAGCGGTTCGGCCGGCTTTTCGGCTACCGCCGCAGTCGCGGGTGTTGCGCCGTTGGCCGGGACATCGGCTGCGGCGTCGTTGTCCGGGGCAGCACTATCGGGCGTGCCCGGCGCTTCCGGTGTTGCTGCCGCCGGCGGCTCGATGCCCTGATGCGGGGGCCAGGCGAAGTCGTCGACGCGGCCGACGGGCGCCTGCAGCGGCTCGCCGAGCACGACGAAATGGTATTGCGGGGTGTCGTCGCGCGGTTCCTGCTGGTTGCCGTCGCCGAGCAGCGGTGCGCCGAGGATGACCTGCGGGTTGGTCAGGGATAGGACCGGGCCGATCGCCGGCCGATCGGCCCAGGGGCCCGTGTAGAGGCTCGGCGCGGCGGCGGCGCCGCCGTCGATCAGTGCCGCCATGCCGCGAACGAGGCCGGCATCGCGGCGGATTTCGCGCTCGACATAATGGGCGAGCTTGCGCCGGCCGGCATGGGTGAAGCGGATGCCGTCACGCCAGCGGAGCTGCTTGTCGTTGCCTTCGATGTCCGGGCCGTTGCGGGTGAACTGGCCGTCGGCATCGAGAAAGACCGTCCAGATATCGACGAAGCGGGCGCTGGCAGCGAAGGTCGCCTCGCGGAAGAGTTCATTGAAATAGGCAAAGGCGCCGTTCATGTCGGCGTCGGCGACCGGCGGCATGCCGACGACATAGGTCTGCTTGCCGGTGGCGCGCAGCGCCTGGGTGACGGCGGCGATGCGGGTCTTGTAGGCGTCTTCCCAGCCTTCGCCGCGGAATTCGAAGGTGGTGTCGCCGGCCTTGATCTTGCGCTGGTCGTTGGCGCCGATCATCAGGACGGCGAAGTCCATCTTTTCCTTCTCGGCCGTCTCGGCGATGTCCCTGGTGAGAGCGGCGATGTCGCCGGAGGCGAGGCCGGCCGTCTCCTGGGTGTGGACGACGATGCGGATGGCGGGGGTGTCGCCAAATGCTTCCTCAAGGCCGCGGCCGAGCATTTCGGCCAGGAAATCGCCGAAGATGACGACGGTCTTGGCGTCGGGGTCCTTGGCGAGCGAGGGGAGCGAGAAGTCCTCGGAGCCGCTCGGCCGGGTGATGATCTTGGGGCCTGGGGCAGCGGCCGGCGCTCCCGTTTCGGCTTTACCCGGAAGATGTCGAAGATCGACTTGATAGACGGAGCCGTCGGGCGGATGACGTCACCATCGTGATCACCGAAAGACCAGGCATCCGGCACGCCGGCCGGCGCGGCCAGCCAGAGCAGGGCGAGAACGAGGGCAAGGGCGAGAAATGCCAGTCGACGCATCGGCTGTCGGTACCTGACCGGTTTCGGGTTGCCCCGACGAATACCCGATCCGGCCGGCGCATGCCAGTCCGCCGGCCGACGGGTTCACAGAGCCTGGCCTATTTGCCCTCGCGGGCCTTCTGCAGAAGCATCAGCGAGGGGAAGCCGTCGCCGAGCAGGCCGAGGTGATTCTGATAGGCAATGATGGCGGCCTCGGTCTTCGGGCCGACCATGCCGTCGGCGCCGCCGGTGTCGAGGCCGCGGGCCATCAGGCGCTGCTGGAGCTCGACCGTCTCGGCCCTGGACAGCGGCCGGTCATCGCGCGGCCAGCCGGCGGCAAAGGCACCGCCACCGCGCAGGCGATCGGCAAGGTGGCCGACGGCGAGGGCGTAGGCGTTGGCATTGTTGTAGCGCTTGATGACGCGGAAATTGCCCAACAGCAGAAAGGCCGGGCCGCGGCCACCGGCCGGCAGGTAGAGCACGGCCTGATCGGTCGGGCGCGGGAAGTCGCGGGCGCCGATGCGCTCGATGCCGAGCTTCTGCCAGTCGGCGAGGCTGCGCCTGGTGCGTTCGTCGGCCAGGCGGAAATTGAAGCCGCGCGGCAGCTTCACCTCATAGCCCCAGGTCTTGCCGTTGTCCCAGCCGGAGCGGTGCAGATAGTGGGCGGTCGAGCCGAGTGCGTCGCCGACCGAACTCCAGATGTTGCGGCGGCCGTCGCCATCGAAATCGACGGCATAGGCCTCGAAAGTGGTCGGGATGAACTGGGTGTGGCCCATGGCGCCGGCCCATGAGCCGGTCATGCGGTCGGGCGTGGTGTCGCCGCGCTCGAGGATCTTCAGGGCGGCGACGAGCTGCTGGCGGCCGAACTTGGTGCGCCGGCCGCCGGCATAGGCAAGGGTGGCCAGCGAGCGGATGACGGAGCGCATGATCTTCGGGTTGTCGAGGATCATGCCGTAGGAGGATTCCATGCCCCAGATCGCCGCGACGATGTATTTGTCGACGCCGTAGCGGCGCTCGACGGCGTCGAGAGTGGCGGCGTTCTCGGCCATCAGGCGGCGGCCGTTGGTGAGGCGCGTGTCGGAGACGGCGGTATCGAGGTATTCCCACAGAGGCTTGACGAACTCGGCCTGCTTGCTTGCCTTTTCAAGCACTTCCGGGTCCGGGGTGACGCCGGCGAAGGCGCGCTTGTAGGTCGCGTGGGAAACGCCGGCGGCCTTGGCGGTCGGCCAGAAGCCGGCGACCCAGCGATCAAAGGCGGCATCGGCAAGCGCCGGTGTCGAGCCAAGGGAAAGGACGAGGCCGAGCGCGAGAAGAAGCGCGGTCGTCACGGCAGTTCGGCTGGTCGCGGCGGTCATTCTCTCGGTCCCTGTCTGTCACGGGTTTTGCCCTGACCGGGCTCGGCCGCTCACGGCCGGGCCGCCAAAATCAAGGCCGCACGAAACAGAATCCTAGAGAGATATGGTTAATTTTGGTTAACGAGGCTGTGCCAAAAAAAGAAAAGGCGCCCGGGGGGCGGGCGCCTTTCCGTTTGGCCGCGATGCGCGGTCAGGCCGCGTCGGCCTCGATTTCCGGCGCCTTCCGGTCGGCGGCGCGAACGATGGCGATCTGGCGCGGCTTCATGGCTTCGGGAATCTCGCGGACGAGATCGATATGAAGCAGGCCGTTCTCGAGCGACGCGCCCTTGACCTCGACGTGGGTGGCAAGCTGGAAGCGGCGCTCGAAGGCGCGGGCGGCGATGCCCTGATAGAGCATTTCGGAAGCGGCGGGCTTTTCCTCGCGCTTCTCGCCCCGCACGGTGAGCGTGCTTTCCTTGACGTCGATGACGAGGTCGGCCTCGCCGAAGCCGGCGACCGCCATGGTGATGCGATAGGCGTTCTCGCCGGTGCGCTCGATATTATAGGGCGGATAGCTCTGGCCGCCCTCGGGAGCGCCCATGGAATCGAGCATGTTGAACAGGCGGTCGAAGCCGACGGTGGAACGATAAAGCGGGCTGAAGTCGAACTGACGCATGATGGTCCTCCATAAGAAGCGACATTTCGGTTCGGCGCCGATGCCCCGCCGTCTGGCCGGGGCCGAATGCGCCGCGCGGACCCGGTCCGGCGTCCGCAGATTTCAGATGGGCACGGTATTGCGGCTGTTCAAGGGGGGCAGCATTGCAGTGGCGGCAAGCGCGCGCGGATTGCCGGAACCGTGCCGACGCCCAATATGAACGGGAGATTAACGGGGACTTCCGCCGCCGTTCAGGGGCGGCGGCAGAAGATCGGCATCATCGGGTCGCCAAGCCGGACACGCGGCCCGGACAATCGAGGGTTCCGGCCTGAAGGAGCAGGTACGATGTTTTCTCGCAGGATCGTCATCATCGCCGGCGTATTGATGGCGTCGACGTTTCCGGCCGCGGCGGCGGGGCTTGTGGTTCCGTTCGAGGAACCTTCCGATGTCATCGAGGTGCAGGGCTGGCCGGGCGCCTACGGGCAGGAGCGCTATGATCCGCCGGGGGTGAGCGGGGCGCCGTTCGGCGAGAAGTACATGAACGAGCCGCGGCCGGGCACGCACTGGTCGCCGCCGCCGCCGCCGCGCCCCGGCGCCTGGCCGCCGCGCGACCGCTATAATGATCGGCCAGGCGTCTATACCGGTCCCGGCTATTATTACGGGCCGGGATATGATCACGGGCCGCGCTATGACGACCACAAGGCGCAGCCCCGGCCGCATGCGGTGCGCCGCGTCGATGCCGGCGAAGTGCGGCTGATGCTGCTCAGCCGCGGCTATGACGGCGTGCGCCTCGCGGAGGATCGCGGCAAGACCTATGTCTTTTCGGGGCGCGACCGGCGCGACCGGCGGGTGCGGATCACGGTCAACGCCTATACCGGCGAAGTGACCAAGGTCGTCCGCCGCTGATCGGCGGCCTTGGCACCATCCTCAAGGCGGCGCCAAGCCTCGGCGCCGCCTATCGCTTTCGTCGCAGGACGGCCGGCACGGGTGGCGCGCCGGGTGCGTCCGTGCTACTTCCCGCGACGGCCGCTGCCGCGACGGGCTCGGCCGGATTTCGCGATGGTCCGCCCGCGGCGGCCAACCCGACGGACGATACCCGATGAGCGCCAACCTCCGGCTCGGACGACTGCGGCACCAGACCGGCTCGCGCACGCTCGTCATGGGTATCCTGAACGTGACGCCGGATTCGTTTTCGGACGGCGGCAGGCACGACAATCTCGAAACGGCGGTCGACCGGGCGCTGGTGATGCTCGGCGAGGGCGCCGACATCATCGACATCGGCGGCGAGTCGACCCGACCGGGCGCGGTGGAAGTGCCGGCGTTCGAGGAAATGAACCGGGTTCTGCCGGTCATCGGGCGGCTGGCGGAGATGGTCGACCAGCCGATTTCCATCGACACCTACAAGGCGAATGTCGCCGACGCGGCGCTCAGGGCCGGCGCGACGATCGTCAACGACGTCTGGGGACTGCAGCGCGACCCGGCGATGGCGGCGACCGTCGCCCTGCACGATGCCTCGGTCGTCATCATGCACAATCGCGATGCGGCCGACGAGACGGTCGACATTCTCGACGACATCAAGACGTTTTTCGAGCGCTCGATCGCGCTCGCCCGTGCGGCCGGGATCGCCGACGACCGGATCGTGCTCGATCCCGGCATCGGCTTCGGCAAGACGCTCGAGCAGAACTTCGAGATCGTCGCGCGGCTCGGCGAGCTGAAAGCGGTGGGCTTTCCGCTGCTGATGGGGCTGTCGCGCAAGTCGATGATCGGCCGGTTTCTCGACAAGCCGGTCGACGAGCGGCTGTTCGGCACGATCGCGGCCAATGTGATTTCAGTGCTCGGCGGGGCGGACATCGTGCGCGTCCACGACGTGGCGGCGCATGTCGATGCGTGCCGGATCACCGATGCTGTGAGGGCGAGGCGGAATGGCTGACAAGATCCACCTGAAGAACATGGCGTTCTTCGCCCATCACGGCGTGCACGAGGAAGAGGCCAAGCTCGGCCAGCGCTTCTATCTCGATGCGACCTGCGAGCTCGATCTCGGGCCGGCGGGCCGGTCGGACCATTACGGCGACGCGGTCTGCTATGAAAAGCTCTACCGGACCGTGGCCGAGGTCGTCACCGAGCGGCGGTTCAAGCTCATCGAGGCGCTGGCGGAAGAGATCGCGGCGCAGATCCTGTCGCGGTTTGCGCCCGTGATGGCGGTGACGATCGAGGTGCGCAAGCCGAACGCGCCGATCGTCGGGCTGATGGACCATGTCGCGATCGAGATCCGGCGGGACCGTCATGGTTGAGGCGGCGATCGCGCTTGGCAGCAATATCGGCGACAAGGCCGACAATCTCGACCAGGCGATCGCGGCGCTCGAGCGCGTTGCGGGCGTGCGGGTGACGGCGCGGTCGCGCTACTGGCGCACGGCGCCCTGGGGCTTCACCGAGCAGGACTGGTTCGTCAACGCGGCGGTTGTCGTCGAGACCTCGCTGACGGCGCGGCAACTGCTCGAGGCCTGTCTCGACATCGAGGCGCGGCTCGGCCGGGTGCGGACGATGCGCTGGGGGCCGCGACTCATCGATCTCGACATTCTCGTCTATGGCGACGAGACGGTGGACGAGCCGGGGCTCGTCGTGCCGCATCCGCGGATGCTGGAGCGGGCGTTCGTACTGGCGCCGCTTGCCGAGCTGAAGCCGGACCTCGTCATTGCCGGGCAGCGCATCGCCGATGCCCTTGCCACGCTCGGGACCGGTGACATCGAGCCGATCGAGGCGATGCCGCTTGCGGCTGCCGGCGAGTGATCAGCCGAGGCGGACGAGCCAGAGGCTGATCGCGGGAAAGGCCGCGAGCAGGGCGATGCGCACGAGATCGGCGGCGAGGAACGGGGCGACGCCCCGGTAGATCGTCGTCAGCGGCATTTCCGGCGAAAGACTGCGGATCACGAAAAGATTGAGCCCGACCGGCGGCGTGATCAGGCCGACCTCGACGACGACCAGCACCAGCACACCGAACCAGACGGCCGTCTCGCCCGGCGCGAGGCCGAAATCCAGTCCGAGGATGACGGGCAGGACGATCGGCACGGTAAGCAGGATCATGGAGAGCGATTCCATGAGGCAGCCGAGGACGATGTAGAAGGCCAGCACGATGGCGAGCACCGCCCAGGGGCTGAGGCCGCTGGCGGCGATCCAGCCGGCGGCGAGTTCCGGCATGCGGGTCAGGGCGAGGAAGGTGTTGAGGCTTGCCGCGCCGAGGACGACGAAAAAGATCATCGCCGTCGAGATTGCCGTCTCGACGATGCCTTCAATCAGCGCCTTGCGGTCCATGCCGCGGGCAAGGGCGAAGACGAGCGTCCCAAGCGTGCCGATCGAGGCGCCTTCCGTCGGGGTGAAGATGCCGGCGACGATGCCGCCGACCATGACGAGGAAGATGGTGGCGACGGGCCAGGCCGACAGGATTGCCGTGAGCCGTTCGCCGGCCATTGCTGCCGGCCGCCCGGTGCCGGCCGGTGCGAGACGGGCGGTGATGGCGACGGCGGCAAGATAGAAGGCGACGGCAAGGAGACCGGGCAGGATCGCCGCGATGAACAGCGTGGCGATGTTCTCCTCGGCAAGGATCGCATAGACGACGAGGACGACCGAAGGCGGAATGAGGATGCCGAGCGTTCCGCCGGCGGCGAGGCTGCCGGCGGCAAGAGGTGACGGACAACCGAGGCGGCGCATTTCCGGCAGGGCGACGCGGGACATCGTCGCGGCGGTTGCGAGCGAGGAGCCGCAGACCGCGCCGAAGCCGGCGCAGGCGCCGATCGCGGCCATGGCGACACCGCCGCGCCGGTCGCCGACGACGGCGTTGGCGGCGCGGAAAAGCCGTTCCGACAGGTCGCTGCGGGCGGCGAACTGGCCCATCAGCAGGAACAGCGGCACGACCGACAGGCCGTAGCTGGAAAAGGTGTCGAAGGTCAGCGTTTTCAGGCTGGCAAGGACGATCGCCGTCGTGCCGGTGTAAAGGCTGGTGCCGACCGTGCCGACGAGCAGCATGGCAAGGCCGACCGGCAGGCCGACCGCGAGCAGGGCAACAAGGGCGGCGAGCCCGGCGATGGCGGCCTCGGCGCCGGTCATTGCTGATCTCCGGCCGATACCGGGCGATCGCTGTCCGAGAACAGGCGACGGACATCGCCGAGCGCGCCTTCGGCGGCGGCGAGCGCGAACAGGGCAAGGCCGGGCAGCGAGAGGGCGTAGCCGACCCAGCTCGGCAGGGCGAGGATCATGGTGCTCTCGCCGGTCGAGAAGCGTTCGATCATGCCGCGCGCCAGCATCGCTGCAAGGACCGCGGCGGCGAGTGCCATCAACGTGTTGGCAAGGACGCCGATGAGGGCGGAGAGACGCGGGCCGGCCTTCAGCGTGACGAACTCGACGGCGAGATGACCGCCGGCGCGCTGGCAAACCGGCAGGAAACTGGCAACGGCGACGGCGGTGCCGACCTCGACCAGTTCGAGGTCGCCGGGAACGGGCCGAAGCCGAGACCGGCGAAAAACGGCAGGCCGGCGAGGGTGCGGCCGATGATGCTCAGCGTCGACAGGCCGACAAGGGCAAGCAGCACGGCGCCGCCGAAAGGGCGAGCGCCAGCGCGAGGCGGCCGATGAGGCCGGTCGGCGAGGGTGTCTGGCTGGTCACTTGCCGGCGTGCTTGTCGATGAGGGCGCGGGCGTCGTCGTAGAGCGCCTTGCCGTCAAAGCCCCTTCCGTCCATCTCGGCGATCCAGTCGGCGGCGAGGCGGTCGGAGGCCTCCTTGAAGCGCGCGGTCTCGGCCTCGGTCAGGGTGACGATCTCGTTGCCCTGCTTCGATGCGATCTCGATCGAGGGCACGTCGGCGGCATCCATGATGCGGCCGATCTCGGCCGCCGCGGCCGCGCCGGCGCTGTCGTCGACGATCTTCTTCAGGTCGTCCGGCAGGCCATCATAGCGGGCCTTGTTCATGGCAAAGAGGAACATCGTCGTATAGAGGCTCTCGCGGCCATAGAAGGTCGTGTGGCTGTTGACGAGCTCGGCGATGTGCAGCGCCCCGGTCACCTCGAAGGGCAGGGCGGCGCCGTCGATGACACCCTTCGACAGGGCCTCGGGAATGGCCGGCGCCGGCATGCCGACGGCGACCGCGCCGAGGCTTTCGAGGAGCTTCGTCACCATGCGCGTGGCGCCGCGCAGCTTCAGGCCGCGCATGTCCTCGAGGCGGTTGACGGTGCGGCCGCGGATATGCAGGACGCCGGGGCTGTGCACGTGGACCGTCAGCATGTGGACGTCGGCATATTCGTCGCGCAGGTGCTTGTCGAAGAACTCCCAGGCGGCTTTCGAGGTTTCGGCGGCATCGGTGGCGATGAACGGCAGGTCGAAGACCTCGGTCTTCGGGAAGCGGCCGGGGGTGTAGCCGGCCAGCGTCCAGATGACGTCGACGACGCCGTCGCGGGCCTGATCGTAAAGCGAGGACGGTTTGCCGCCGAGCTGCATCGAGGGATAGATCTCGACGGCGATGCGGCCGCCGGAGGCCTGCTCGAGCCGCTTGCCCCAGGGCGCGATGAAATCGCGGGGCACCGAGGAATCGGCGGACAGGAAATGATGGACGCGCAGGGTTACCTCGGCGGCATCGGCCGATGCCGCGACGAGGCTCGCAAGGCCAAGAACGAGGGCGGCGAGGAAATGGCGGGGCATCGTCATTCTCCCATCAGGCGGCAAGGACAGCGGCAAGGGTACTAGCGTCACGACCGGGCTCGTTCTTAACCGATCGTTCGCGCCCGGGAAACCGGTCCTGACGTCGCTGGTCCAAGGTCAGCGATTGCCGCCGGCCGGCTCGACGCGGGCGGCGCAGAACTTGAACTCGGGGATCTTGCCGAACGGGTCGAGCTTCGGGTTGGTGAGCAGGTTTGCCGCCGCCTCGACATAGGCGAAGGGGATGAACACCATGTCCTGCTGGATCGCGGTGTCGGCCCTTGCGGCCAGTTCGATGGCACCGCGGCGGGTGGCGACGCGGACGTGGTCGCCGGGCTTGACGCCGAGGCGGGCAAGGGTGGCGGGATGGATGCTCGCCGTTGGCCCGGGCTCGAGGGCGTCGAGTACCTTCGAGCGGCGGCTGATGGCGCCGGTGTGCCAGTGCTCGAGCTGGCGGCCGGTGGTCAGGACGAAGGGGAAGTCGGCGTCCGGCAGCTCGGCCGGGTCGGTGACGTCGGCGGGCACGAGCCGGGCGCGGCCGCTCGGCGTCGGGAATGTCTTGCCGAAGACGACGGGCTCGCCGGGATGGTCGGGCGCCGGGCAGGGATAGGCGACCGTGCCCTCGGTCTCGAGCCGTTCCCAGGTGATGTTGTCGAGGGAGTGCATCACCTGCTTCATCTCGGCAAAGACCTCGGCGGGCGAGCCATAGGTCCAGCCAAGGCCGAGGCGGCGGGCAAGCCCGGTGACGATTGCCCAGTCCTCGCGCGCCTCGCCGGGCGGGGAAACGGCGGGACGGCCCATCTGGACCTGCCGGTTGGTGTTGGTGACGGTGCCGGTCTTTTCCGGCCATGCGGCGGCGGGCAGGACGACGTCGGCGAACATCGCGGTTTCGGTGAGGAAGATGTCCTCGACGACGAGATGCTCGAGGCTGGCAAGGGCGTTGCGGGCGTGGGCGGCGTCGGGGTCGGACATCGCCGGGTTTTCGCCGAGGATGTACATCGCCCGGATGTCGCCGGCGCGGGCGGCATTGAGGATCTCGACGACGGTGAGACCCGGCTGCGGGTCGATCGGGGTTTGCCAGAGGGCCTCGAAGCGGGCGCGGTTTTCCTCGATGCCGACGCGGGCATAGTCCGGCAGCACCATCGGGATGAGGCCGGCGTCGGAGGCGCCCTGAACATTGTTCTGGCCGCGCAGGGGATGCAGCCCCGTGCCGGGGCGGCCGACATGGCCGGCGATCATGGCAAGGGAAATGAGGCAACGGGCGTTGTCGGTGCCGTGGGTGTGCTGGGAAACGCCCATGCCCCAGAAAATCATCGCCGCCCGCGCGGTGGCAAAGCCGCGCGCGACGGTGCGGAGCGTCGCCTCGCTGATGCCGGTGACGGGGGCCATCGCTTCCGGTGTATAGGGGGCGAGATGGGCGCGCAGGGCGGCAAAGCCCTCGGTCCGCGTATCGACGAAGGTTTCGTCGTAGAGGCCCTCGGTGACGATGACGTTCATCAGGGCGTTGACGAGGGCAACGTCGGTGCCGGGGCGGAACTGCAGCATGTGCGTTGCATGGCGCTTCAGCGCCTGACCGCGCGGGTCCATGACGACGAGGGTCGCGCCGCGCTTTGCCGCCTGCTTGAACCAGGTCGCGGCGACCGGATGGTTCTCGGTCGGATTGGCGCCGATGACGATGATGAAATCGGCATTCTCGGTCTCGTTGAAGGTTGCAGTGACGGCGGCCGAGCCGACGCCTTCCATCAGGGCGGCGACAGACGAGGCGTGGCAGAGGCGCGTGCAGTGGTCGAGATTGTTGTGGCCGAAGCGGGTGCGGATCAGCTTCTGGAAGAGGTAGGCCTCCTCGTTGGAGCATTTCGCCGAGCCGAAGCCCGAGACGGCGCGGCCGCCATGGTCGGCGGCAATGCGGGCAAGGCCGGTGGCGGCGGCATCGAGTGCTTCCTCCCAGCTTGCCTCGCGGAAATGGGTGAAGGGATTGGCCGGGTTGACGTTGATGCCCTTCGGCGCGCCGGGCTTGCGGATGAGGGGACGGGTCAGGCGCAGCGGCGAATGGATGTAGTCGAAGCCGAAGCGGCCCTTGACGCAGAGGCGGTTGCGGTTGGCCGGGCCGTCACCGCCCTCGACGAAGGCGATCCGCTCGTCGCGGATGTGGAAATCGAGGCGGCAGCCGACGCCGCAGAACGGGCAGACCGAGGTGACGACGCGGTCCGACCGGCGGCTGCCGGCGCCGGTATCGGCGTCGATGATCGCCTTTGGCATCAGGGCGCCGGTCGGGCAGACGGCAACGCACTCGCCACAGGCAACGCAGCTCGAGGCACCGAGCGGGTCGTCCTGATCGAAGGCGGGGCGGGCGGCATGACCGCGCCCGGCCATGCCGATGACGTCGTTGACCTGCACCTCGCGGCAGGCGCGCACGCACAGGCCGCAGGCGATGCAGGCGTCGAGATTGACGGCGATGGCCGGGTGGGCATCGTCGGGGGCTGGCGCCTCGGAGCGCCTTGGCAGCCGGCTTTCCCCGGCAATGCCCATGCGCTCGATCCAGGCCCAGAAGGCGGACGTCTCGTCATGGGCCATGGCGCGCGGCGGCTGGTCGGCGAGGAGCAGCTCGAACACCATCTCGCGAGCCTTGCTGGCGCGCGGCGATGCGGTCTCGACCTCCATGCCCTCGGCGACCTTGCGCACGCAGGATGCGGAAAGGGCCCGCTCGCCCTTCACCTCGACGACGCAGGCGCGGCAATTGCCGTCCGGCCGATAGTCCGGCGCGTCGCGGTGGCAGAGATGGGGCAGGGCGATGCCCTCGCGGCGGGCCACGTCGAAGACTGTCTCGCCGCTGGCGGCGGTGACGGTGCGGCCATCAAGTGTGAAGGTAACGGGCTCGGCCATCGCTGCTCTCCTATCTGCCGGCAAGGAGACGGGCGCCGAACAGGCAGAAGAGTGCGCCGAAGGCGACCTCCAGCCAGGCCGAGAAATCATGGTAGCGGGCGCGCAGGCGCGGCAGGGAGAAGACGAAGGCATAGGCCGAATAGACGCTGACCGAGATCAGCATCGAGACGGCGGCAAAGAGCACGGCGACGGCAAGGCTCATGCCGGGCGTGACGACAAGGGCGGCGACCGAGGACCAGAAGAGCAGCGCCTTCGGATTTGTGGCGATAACGGCAAGGCCGCGCAGATAGCACTCGCCGAAGGTCCGGTCCGCGCGGGCGGCGGCGGGGGCGGCCGCGCCGCCACGCAGGCCGGCGCGAATGGCGCGGGCGCCGAGGAAGACGAGATAGCCGCCGCCGGCGATGCGCAGCACGTCGACGAGCTCGGGGTGGGCGGCGAAAATGATGGTGAAGCCGAGAACGGTGGCAAGGGCCCAGCCGAAGGTGCCGGTGGCGACGCCGACAGAGACGGCGATGCCGGAGCGGCGCCCGGTGCCAAGTGATGCCGCGGCAACGGCGAGAAGGTTCGGTCCCGGCGCGGCGGCGGCGGCCACGAGCGCCAGCCAGCCGACCATCAGCGTATGAAACGGGATCTCGGCCATCAGACGCTTCCCTTCTTTTCAACGACCAGAATGCGGGCCGGGCCGCGCGGACGGGCGACATGCTCGGTGCCGATGCCGGCATGGAAGATGTCGCCGGCACCCATCTCGACGATGCGCTCGGCGCCATCCTCGCGCAGGTGCATGTCGACGGCGCCATCAAGGACGAGGAACACTTCCTCGCCGTCGTTGACGTGCCACTTGTAGGGCTGGTCGGTCCAATGGATGCGGACAGTCGCGCCCTCGATCTCGGCGATGTCGAGGGCGTCCCAGGCGGTCTTGCCGGTGAAGCGGCGCCAGTCGACGAGGCTCATTGCTCGCCTCCGCGGATTTTCAGGACCGAGAGGATCGGGTTGGCGGCGGCCTGGCCGAGGCCGCAGATCGAGGCGTCGCGCATGACGG
>JAWKVW010000039.1:0-18866 GCA_041397845.1 Hyphomicrobiales bacterium
AGATCGAGGCGTCGCGCATGACGGCGGCGAGTTCGGCGATGAGGGCTTCGTCCCATGAATCGCCGGCAATGAGCGCCTGCAGCTTCTCGGTGCCGACCCGGCAGGGCGTGCACTGACCGCAGCTTTCATCGGCGAAGAAGGCGATGAGGTTGCGGGCGACGGCGGCAAGGTCGTCCCTGTCGGACAGGACGATGACGGCGTGCGAGCCGACGAAGCCGCCATGCGGCTCGAAGGTGCCGAAATCGAGCGGCAGGCCGGCCATCGCGGCGGGGAAGATGCCGCCGGAGGCGCCGCCCGGCAGGAAGGCGGCGAGGCTGTGGCCCTCGGCCATGCCGCCGCAATAGCCGTCGATGAGGGCGGCAAGGCTGATGCCGGCAGGGGCCTGATGGACGCCGGGATTGCGCACCCGGCCGGAGACCGAATAGGAGCGCAGGCCCTTGTGGCCATCGGTGCCGAGGGCGGCGAACCAGTCGGGGCCCCGGTCGATGATGTCGCGGACCCAGTACAGCGTCTCGACATTGTGGTTGAGGGTCGGGCGGCCGAAGAGGCCGGTTTCGGCGATGTAGGGCGGCCGGTTGCGCGGCAGGCCGCGCTTGCCCTCGATGCTTTCCAGCATCGCGGATTCCTCGCCGCAGACATAGGCGCCGGCGCCACGGCGCAGCTCGATGGGGCAACCGGCGGTGAGGCCGGTTTCATCGAGGCGGGCGATCTCGCCGGCAAGCACTGCGCGGATGTGCGGATATTCGTCGCGCAGATAGATATAGATGCGCGAGGCCGCGACCGCCCAGGCGGCGATGAGGGCGCCCTCGAGGACGCGGTGCGGATCGGTTTCGAGGTAGTGCCGGTCCTTGAACGTACCGGGCTCGCCCTCGTCGGCGTTGACGGTGACGAAGCGCGGGGCGGGCTGGTCGCGGACGATCTGCCATTTGCGGCCGGCAGGGAAGCCGGCACCGCCGAGGCCGCGAAGGCCGGCATGGGTCAGCTTGGCGATGACCGCTTCGGGCGTGCGGGCGCCGGCGCGGCAGGAATCAAGGACGAGGTAACCGCCTCCGGCGCGATAGCCTTCAAGACCGGTAAAGGTTGGCACTTCTGGCTCGACGGCACCGGCGGCGATAGCTGCGGCGATGTTTTCCGCGCCTGCCGGGGCAATGGCATTCCTGCCGAGCAGGACGGCCGGCGCCTTGTCGCAGCGGCCCATGCAGGGGGCGCGGACCAGCCGGACGCGGGCCGGGTCGATGAGGCCGGCGAGGCGTTCGGCGAGCGCATCGGCGCCGGCGAGCATGCACGAGAGCGAGGCGCAGACGCGCAGGGTGAGCGGCGGCAGGTCGGCTGCGCCTTCCTTCACGATGTCGAAATGGTGGTAGAAGCTCGCGACCTCGAACACCTCGGCCTCGGCGAGGCGCATTTCCTCGGCAAGGGCGCGGATATGGGCCGCCGAGAGCTGGCCGAAGCGATCCTGGATCGCGTGCAGGTGCTCGATGAGGAGGTCGCGACGGCGCGGCGCCGCGCCGAGGAGCGCGCGAATCTCGGCCTCGGCGGCGGGATCGACCTGACGACCTTTCGGCCGGGCGCGGGGCCGGCGCTTCGTGACTGGCTCGGAAGGCAAGTCCCGGTCGAGCGACATGCGGCGCCTTTCAGTCAATCGCTGGTCCGACAAAGGTCGTCATCCTCGGGCGAAGCGAAGCGGAGACCAGGGGATCCAAAGTCGCGGCCTCGAGCACTTGCCGCCATGGATTCCCGCTTTCGCGGGAATGACGGCGCAAGTGGTTCCCGAAGGTGCGTCGAAGCTTAGGACGAACGCTGCACGGCGTCGAGGCCGGGAGAACCGTCTCAGTTGTTCGGCGGGGTCGGCTTCAGGGCGATGCGGGCGATGGTCTTGCCGGTCTTCGGATCAACGACGAGAAGGCTGCGGCCCTCGGCGCTCTCGATCGTCAGCATCAGGCGGTCGTCGTCGAGCGCGGCGGCCAGAACGCTCGATCCGGTCGGGATGGCGATCTCGCCGGCGAAGTCGGCCGGGGTCGGCGGCTGGTTGACGAACTTGTAGATGATGACCGAGATGACGAGCAGGAAGCCGATGCCCATGATGCCGCCCGAGACGAGCAGGATCTTGACGAGGCGGCGGCGGACGTCTTCAAGAGCGGCACGGTCGGCTTCGGAAAGCTTGGTGACGTCGACGGACGGGGGAGGCTCGGTGAACATTTTCGACGATCCGGACGAGGAGGACGGCGAGCGGCTGGCGCTCACTGTCGACTTGGAGGGCGCCGGCATGCGCCTCGACGCCTATCTCGCGGCGCGGCTGCCGGCGTTCAGCCGTTCGCGGCTGAAGCAGCTTGTGGTCGACGGCCGGGTCGCCATCGGCGGGCGCAAAATAGTCGAGGCGAAATACCGGGTCAACGAAGGCGAGGAGATCGAGATCGAAGTGCCGGCGCCGGAGCCGGCCGCACCGGTGGCGGAAGACATACCGCTTGCCATCGTGCACGAGGATGGCGACCTCATCGTCATCGACAAACCGGCCGGCCTCGTCGTCCACCCGGCGCCGGGCAACGCGACCGGCACGCTCGTCAACGCGCTGCTCGGGCATTGCGGCACCGAGCTCTCCGGCATTGGCGGGGTCAAGCGACCGGGCATCGTCCACCGGCTCGACAAGGAGACGAGCGGGTTGATGGTCGTTGCCAAGACCGACGCGGCCCATCGCGGACTTGCGGCGCAGTTTGCCGATCACGGCCGCACGGGGCCCTTGCAGCGCGCCTATCTGGCGCTGGTCTGGGGGATGCCGTCGCGCCGCACCGGCACGATCCTGACGCAGATCGGCCGCTCCACGGCCAACCGGCAGCGGATGGCGGTGGTGCGCAAGGGCGGGCGCGATGCGATCACGCACTACGAGGTGCTGGAGGTGTTCGGACCGCCGGAGGCGCCGATCGCCTCGCTGGTCGAATGCCGGCTGGAGACCGGGCGCACGCACCAGATCCGGGTGCACATGGCGCATCTCGGCCATCCGCTGATCGGCGATCCCGACTATGGCACGGGATACCGGACGAAGGTCTCGAAACTGCCGGAAGGTCTTCGCGAGAGGGTCGAGGGCTTTCCGCGACAGGCGCTGCATGCGGCGCTCATCGGTTTTGAACATCCGGCGAGCGGCGAAGAGCTCGTGTTCGAAAGCGAGCCGCCGGCGGATCTCGGCGTCCTCGTCGCGGCGTTCCGGGCGATCTGAAAAACGCCCGGCCCCTCATTTCAGCCATCCTGTTTTCGCCAAAAAATACCTATATGGTTCGTTTGCGGCCGTAAGGGACGGCCGGAATGGTCCATGCCGGTGCTGCGAAAAGCGGGTCGGCACAGCGACGACGGGGGTTCGAGACTTGGCACAGGCCAGCATTCCTGCCATTGCCGCAACCGACGGCGGACTTGCGCGCTATCTCGACGAGATCCGGCGGTTTCCAATGCTGGAGCCGCAGGAAGAGTACATGCTCGCCAAGAGCTATCAGGAGCATGACGACCGCGACGCGGCGCAGCGGCTGGTGACCAGTCATCTGCGGCTCGTTGCCAAGATCGCCATGGGCTATCGCGGCTACGGCCTGCCGATCGGCGAAGTGGTCTCGGAAGGCAATGTCGGCCTGATGCAGGCGGTCAAGCGGTTCGACCCGGACAAGGGCTTCCGGCTGGCGACCTATGCGATGTGGTGGATCCGGGCGGCAATCCAGGAATACATCCTGCGCTCCTGGAGCCTCGTGAAGATGGGTACGACGGCCAACCAGAAACGGCTGTTCTTCAACCTGCGCAAGGTGAAAGGCCAGATCTCGGCGCTCGAGGACGGCGATCTGAAGCCGCATCAGGTGAGCCATATCGCCGAAAAGCTCGGCGTGACCGAGGAAGACGTCGTGTCGATGAACCGGCGGCTTTCGGGCGATGCCTCGCTGAATGCGCCGCTCCGGGCGGATTCGGAATCCGGCGAGTGGCAGGACTGGCTGGTCGATGATTCCGACAATCAGGAAACGCTGCTTGCGCAGAGCGAGGAACTCGACAACCGCCGGCAGATGCTGGCCTCGGCGATGGAAACGCTGAACGAGCGCGAGCGCCGGATCTTCGAGGCCCGGCGCCTGGCGGAAGACCCGATCACGCTCGAGGAGCTTTCCGACGAATTCGGCGTATCGCGCGAGCGGGTGCGCCAGATCGAGGTGCGGGCGTTCGAGAAAATCCAGAAAGCGGTTCGCAAGGCGGCCCGCGAGATGGAGCGGCCGCGGCTCGAGGGTGCGCGCTGAGGCGTCAGACTTTAGTTTGATTTGACGGCAGGCGGTGCCCGAAAATGGCGCCGCCTGCTTCGTTTTGTCGCGTTTACGGCGGTGGCGAATGGTGGGTGGCGGCGCCCGCAAAGCGGGCGAACGGTGACAGCCCGGGTTGTTCGCAGACCGGTTGTGGCCATCGCCGACAGAGGCTTGCCCAGGGCGAAAAGTTAACCAAAGCTTACCGTCGTCCTTAATATTCTTATGTTCGATTTAAGTTTTAATTTTCCCGGTCTAAAACATTTCGTGGTGAAAACCGGAATTTCCGACAAAGTCGTTGGAAAAATCCCTGACTTTGAGATCCGTCGTCCTACAATCTGCGTATACCGCTAGTGAATCCGGGTCAGACATGCGGCGTGTTTGGCCCGGGAGCCTGTAGCTTGGCTCATGTCTGGAGGAAAGAACTGTTTCTGTGGCAATATGCTGCAGTATTTGGTCGGAGGAGGCCATGATGTTATTCGATTTTTCTAATGCATCTTTATGTTGTTCCATCGCTCCGCTGGCGCTATGCCGCCGTCGAAGTTTTTCCAAAATCGATCATCTGTGACAAATCCGGCGTTAGCGAGTTGTTATACATGTCAGAAATGACAGTATAAGAATCCGGAATGCCGCTTTGACCTGAAACGGTTTAGATTGATGATCGATCGAGGCATGATGCTGAGGATAGATCATCCGCTTTACAGCCGGAGCTTGTATCGCCATGGGGCGTCCTCTTGAGTTTGACAAATACGAGGTGCTGGACCGCGCCCTGCATGTTTTCTGGCGCAAAGGCTATACGGCCGCGTCGATGCAGGACCTTGTCATTGCCACCGGCATCAACAAGGCGAGCATCTACAATTCCTTTGGCGACAAGGAGGCTTTCTTTGTCGCTGTCATCGAGCACTACATCGAGAACTACAGCCGGCCGCGCGGGCGGCTGCTGGTCGAGACGGAGCCGGCACGGCAGGCGGTGGCGAACTATTTCGAGTCGCTGGTACGGTTCTCGGTTGGCGAGGGCGCCCATCTCGGCTGCCTGCTGACCAATGTCGCCAGCGAAATCGCGCCGTTCTCGCCGCCGGTCGAGGCGCATGTCAGCCGCGTCTTCAACATGATGGAAGGCGTGTTCCTCGACACCATTCTGCGCGGTCAGGAGGACGGCAGCATCAAGACCAGGCTGCCGCCGATCGCGCTGGCGCGGATGATGCTGAACGCGGTGCAGGGCATTCGCCTGCAGTCGCGGGTGCGGCCGGACGAGGCGGTGCTGCGCGATGTCGTCAGCGTCGTCATGGCGATGCTCGACTGCTGAGGGCCGGCGGGTTCCTCGAACCTTGCTCGCAAACAAAAACGCCGCGCCCGAGAGCGCGGCGTCTTTTTGTGTCGATGCCTTGGTCAGAACGACAGGCGCTTGACCTGAACGACGTTCTCGAGAGCGTCGATGTCGGCGACGACCTTGTCGGCCACCGGACCGTCGACCTCGATGAGGCAGATCGCGTCTTCGCCCGGGGCGCTGCGGCCGAGGTTGAAGGTGGCGATGTTGACGCCGGCGGTGCCGAGCACCATGCCGAGGTGGCCGATGAAGCCGGGCTTGTCCTTGTTCGAGACGTAGAGCATGTTGGGGCCGAGCTCGGCGTCCATGTTGATGCCCTTGATCTGGATGAGGCGCGGCTTGCCGTCGGAGAAGACCGTGCCGGCGACGGAACGCGCCTGGCGCTCGGTCTCGACGGTCAGACGGATGTGGCTCTCATAGACGCCAACCTGCTCGCGGCGGACTTCCTCGATGACGATGCCGCGCTCGCGGGCGATGACCGGGGCCGAAACCATGTTGACGTCCTGCAGCAGCGGGCGCAGCAGGCCGGTCACGGCGGCGGCGGTCAGGGCCTTGGCGTTCATGCCGGCGACGGCGCCCTCGTACTCGATCCGCACCTTCTTCAGGCCGCTCTCGGTGAGCTGGCCGGCGAAGGAGCCGAGCTGCTCGGCAAGCTTGACGAACGGCTTCAGCTTCGGGGCTTCCTCGGCGGTGATCGAGGGGCTGTTGACGGCGTTCGAGACGGCGCCCTTCAGCAGGTAGTCGGCCATCTGCTCGGCGACCTGGAGGGCCACGTTCTCCTGGGCCTCGGTGGTCGCGGCGCCGAGATGCGGCGTGCAGACGACGTTCGGGTGACCGAAGAGGACGTTCTCCTTGGCCGGCTCGACCTCGAAGACGTCGATGCCGGCGGCGCTGACCTTGCCGGCATCGAGAGCGGCGCGCAGGTCCGCCTCGACGACGAGGCCGCCACGGGCGCAGTTCACGATGATGACACCCTGCTTCATCTTCTCGATCGACTTGGCGTCGATGATGTTGCGGGTCTTGTCGGTCAGCGGGGTGTGCAGGGTGATGACGTCGGCGCGGGCGAACAGCTCGTCGAGCTCGACCTTCTCGACGCCGATGTCCTCGGCGCGCTCGGGCGACAGGAACGGATCGAAGGCGACGACGCGCATCTTCAGGCCGATGGCGCGGTCAGCGACGATCGAGCCGATGTTGCCGCAGCCGATGATGCCGAGGGTCTTGCCGGTCAGCTCGACGCCCATGAAGCGCGACTTCTCCCACTTGCCGGCCTGGGTCGAGGCGTCGGCGGCGGGAAGCTGGCGGGCACAGGCGAACATCATGGCGATGGCGTGCTCGGCCGTGGTGATCGAGTTGCCGAAGGGCGTGTTCATCACGATGATGCCCTTGGCGGTGGCGGCCGGGATGTCGACATTGTCGACGCCGATGCCGGCGCGGCCGACGACCTTCAGATTGCCGGCGGCGGCAATGATCTTCTCGGTCACCTTGGTGGCGGAGCGGATCGCCAGGCCGTCGTAGTTGCCAATGATCTCGGCGAGCTTTTCCTTGTCCTTGCCGAGATTGGGCTGGTAGTCGACCTCGACGCCGCGATCCTTGAAGATCTGCACGGCGGTCGGGGAAAGCTGGTCGGAAATCAGAACCTTCGGAGCCATGATCGGATGTCCTTGTGGCTGGCGGACCCGCCTTTCGGCAGGTCCGCTGCTATGACGGATTTTGATGATCTGTCGGCCGACGCGAGATCGCGTCAGGCCAGGTTCGCCTTGGCAGTGGCGAAGGCCCAGTCGAGCCACGGCATCAGGGCTTCCAGATCGGAAGCCTCGACCGTGGCGCCGGCCCAGATGCGCAGACCGGACGGAGCGTCGCGATAGGCGCCGATGTCGAAGGCGACGCCTTCCTTGTCGAGGGCGGTGACCATCGACTTGGCAAAGGCGGCCTGGCCGGCCTTGTCGAGCGCGGCGACGGCCGGGTCGGAAATGACCAGGCAGACGCTGGTGTTGGAGCGGGTGGCCGGAACCCTGGCGAGGAAATCGACCCACGGGGTCTTTGCGACCCAGTCGGCGATGACCGCGGCGTTCTTGTCGGCGCGGGCAGCGAGGCCCTTGAAACCGCCGACCGAATTGGACCACTCGAGAGCGTCGATATAGTCCTCGACGCAGAGCATCGAGGGAGTGTTGATCGTCTCGCCGACGAAGATGCCCTCGATGAGCTTGCCGCCCTTGGTCATGCGGAAGATCTTCGGCAGCGGCCAGGCCGGCTTGTAGGTCTCCAGGCGCTCGACGGCGCGCGGCGACAGGATCAGCATGCCGTGGGCGGCTTCGCCGCCAAGCACCTTCTGCCAGGAGAAGGTGACGACATCGAGCTTGTCGAAGGGCAGGTCCTGGGCAAAGGCGGCCGAGGTGGCGTCGCAGATGGTCAGGCCCTGACGGTCGGCCGGGATCCAGTCGCCGTTCGGGACGCGGACGCCCGAGGTGGTGCCGTTCCAGGTGAAGACGACATCGCGGGCAAAGTCGACGGCGGCAAGGTCGGGCAGCTCGCCATAGGCGGCTTCCATGACGCGGACATCGTCGAGCTTGAGCTGCTTGGTGACGTCGGTCGCCCAGCCGGAGCCGAACGACTCCCAGGCGAGAATGTCGACGCCGCGGGCGCCGAGCAGCGACCAGAGCGCCATCTCGACGGCGCCGGTGTCGGACGCCGGAACGATACCGATCCGCCAGTCGGCGGGAACGCCGAGGACTTCACGGGTCAGATCGATGGCGCGCTGGAGCTTCGTCTTACCGACCTTGTGGCGGTGAGAACGGCCAAGCGGGGCATCGCTGAGGTTCTGGAGAGACCAGCCGGGGCGCTTGGCGCAGGGGCCGGAAGAGAAATTCGGATTTGCCGGCCGCAGGCCGGGCTTCGCAGTCGCGTTCATGATCTATCTACCCTCTCAGATAGGCGCCCCTCGTTGGGGAGGGGTGTCCCGCGAATTGCGATACGGGGACGCGCGGAGAGAGTCAATCAGAATGATTGCGCCTCATCCAAAGGTAGACCATCACGGGGGATGGGGCGGCGACGAAAACGGGCGCCGAAGCGCCCGTCGCGATGGTCGATGCGACGTGTGGTCACTCGATTTCGTAACGCAGGCCGAGGCGCAGCTCGTGGGCATAGAGGCTCTCGTAGCGGGCGGTCTGCAGGCCGGGACGGCTGTCGACGATGTTGCCGTCGCCGATGCCGAGGAAGCGGTAACCGGCGTCGATCTTGATCTGCGGGGCGACGTCGATGCTGGCGCCGACCATGGCGGCATAGGCCAGTTTCCAGCGGTCGTCGGTCGAATAGGCGGTGCGGCCGATGCCGGTGCAGCCGGTCACGCAGCGATGGACCTCGGCATAGTCCTCCCAATCGACGAAGGAGCCGCCGACGCCGACGCCGACATACGGGGTAATCTCCTGCCATGCCGGCAGGTCGACATAGCCGTTGAGCAACAGGGTGTAGGTGGAGAAGCGGGCAGCGGCGCTGATCGAGCAGGTGGCGCCGGTGGCGCATTCGCTGGTGCCGCCGGCGGTGTAGTCGGTCGCCTCGTGGTAGTCGAAGGTCAGGTCGGTGCGGAACCACCGGCCGATTCGGGAGCCGACGCCGACGCCGGCGGCCCAGGTCTTGTCGAGCTTGCCGTTGCTGCCGGTCATGGCCATGCCGGTGCCGGAGTAGGAGACATCCGGGTCGGAATAGAGCGACATGCCGATGTCGCCGCGCAGGTACCAGCCGGAACCGAAGCCGATCGGGCCTTCGCGGTCATGGGAAATGACGGACGGCCAGTTTTCGGCCATGTCGGCGGCGCGGGCGTCGGGCGCGGCGAAGGGAAGCGCGGCGGCGAACGCGGCAAGAATGATGGCGGTGCGAATCATGACCAGTCTCCGCAAGTCGGGCCGGCGCCTGCGAGGGCGCCGCGAATGTCCTGCCGGGATCCTCGCACCGATTGGTTAAGTGCCGATTAACCTTAACGAACCGCACGCGGAGGTTTGGTTCCGGACATGCAAAACGGCGCGGAGGGTGGCCCCGCGCCGTTTTTTCGAAGGGAAGCAGAGTGGTCAGAACTTGCGCATGATCGGCCCGAAGTCCGGCTCGGCGGCAGGAGCCGGCGCGTCGAGCGCCCAGCGCATGCCGAGACGCAGGTCGTGCGAATAAAGGTCCTTGACCTTGACACCCTCGAAGCCGCAGCCGGCACTGGTCGGCAGGCAGCTCACGGCGCCGCTCTCGGCGTCGCCAAGGCTCATGAAGCGGTAGCCGGCCTCGAGCGTCAGGCGGTCGCTGACGTCGTAGGCAAGGCCGGTCTGCAGCGCCCAGGCGAAATTCCAGGTGCCCTTGTCCTTGGCGATGCCGCCGCCGCCGAGATCGGACGGGTCGCTGTCGCGCAGGCCATGGATGCGATTGTAGGCGGCGCCGACGCTGCCGCCGACGAACGGCGTGATGCCGGCAAATTCGCCGACATCGACGAGGCCGCCGACCATGACGACGGTCGAATCGAGCTGGCCTTCCCACATGTTGTTGCGGTTGATCACGCCACCGACGCTGGTGCAGCTCCCGCCGACAAAGGTGCAGGTGTGACGATACTGGTCGGTCGCCGAGATGCCGATCGAGCCGCGATACTCGCCGGTGATCTCGAGGCGGACGAATTCGTTGACGCGGTAGCCGACGCCCGCCCCGATGATGGGCGCATCGCCGATGTCATCGGTGAGGAAGCGGCCGTTGGCGGCGGTCAGCGAGCCGAGCTCCCAGCCGTCGTTCTCGGTGATGCCAAGGCCGACATCGCCGCGGATGTACCAGCCGGCCGCCGGGTTGGCGAATGCAGGTTCATGGGCGACGACAGGCGGCTCGGGATAGGCCATGTCGGCGGCGCCGGCAACGCCGGTCGAGGCAACAAGCGCCAGGGTTCCGGCGGCAATGGTCCTGCAGAAGACGCACATTGTTCGCATCCTTTTCGCATCGTCCGGCGAGCAATCGCGGCTTCGCCGTCATCTCAACTGTCGCGGCCGACTATGCGCGCCGAAGCTTAAGAGAGGCTTAACCACGTTTCTTAACCACGACGGCCGCGGCGGGCGCTTTACAGCAGCCGGGCGTCATGCCACCCCATGCCGGTCCGGCGGAGGCGCCGGCGCTTGAGGAGGGGCAATGACCGAAAGGCCGAAGCTTGGCGAAAGGCGGGCGCTCGACTGGGGCGAGCTTGCCGTGCTGGTCGTTGCCTGGGGCTCGTCGTTCGCGCTGACCAAGGTGGCGGTGGCGACGATTGCGCCGCAGTGGGTGGCAGCGCTGCGCATCGCCATCGGTGCCGCACTTCTGCTCGCGATCGTTCTTGCGCGCGGCGGCCGGCCGGCGGGCGCGGGCTGGAAGCGCTGGGCCTGGTGCATCTGGCTCGGGGCGATCGGCAATGTGGCGCCGTTCTTCCTCATTGCCTGGGGAACGCAGCACATCGCCTCCGGCCTTGCCGGCATCCTGATGGCGGCGGTGCCGCTGGTGGTGATCACGCTGGCGCATTTCGCCCTGCCGGACGAGCCGATGACCGGCCGGCGGGCGGCGGGGTTCCTCGTCGGCTTTGGCGGCGTGGTGCTGCTCATCGGACCGGATGCGCTCGGCGGACTTGCCGGCAACGGCAAGGCCGTGATGGCCGAGCTGGCGATCCTCGGGGCGACGGTCTGCTATGCGACGATGGGGGTGACGGCGCGGCTGGCGCCGGCGATGGACCCGATCGAGAAGAGCGCCGGCGTGCTCATCGGGGCAGCGGTCCTTGCGGCGCTGCTTGCCTTCGTCACCGCGCCGGACGGGCTTTCAGGGCTCGACCTTGCCGGGGGAATGTCGGTGCTGGTGCTCGGCATCCTGCCGACGGCGGTCGCGACCGTCATCCTGTTCCGGCTTCTGGCGCGGGCCGGGGCGGGCTTCGTGTCGCTGTCGAACTATCTCATCCCGGCCTTTGCCGTGGTCACCGGAGTGCTGTTTCTCGGCGAGCGGCCGGCCTGGCTGGACCTTGCCGGCTTTGCGCTGCTCGTCCTCGGGCTGGCGCTTGCCGAGGATGTCATCGGCCGCTGGCGGGCGGCGGGGCGCGGCAAGGGCAGATAATGGCGGTCAGAGCCGTGAGGGTCAGGCGGCGCGGCTGATGGCGCCGCAGATGTCGTCGACGACCTCGGTGACGAGCTGTTCGTCGTCGCCTTCGCCCATGACGCGAATCAGCGGCTCGGTGCCGGACGGCCGGATGACGAGACGGCCGGTCTCGCCGAGGCGGGTGCGGGCGGCCTCGATGACCTGACGGACGGTCTCGTTCTCGAGCGGCGTCGTGCCGGCGTAGCGGACGTTCTTGAGGAGCTGCGGCACCGGCTCGAAGCGGTTGCAGACCTCGCTGACCGGGCGCTCCTGCTTGTTGACGACCGAGAGCACCTGCAGCGCGGCGATGAGGCCGTCGCCGGTCGTTGCGTAGTCCGACATGATGATGTGGCCGGACTGTTCGCCGCCGACGTTGTAGCCGTGCTCGCGCATGTGCTCGACGACGTAGCGGTCGCCGACCTTCACGCGGGCGAGGGTGAGGCCGAGGCCGCCGAGATAGCGCTCGAGGCCGAGATTGGACATGACGGTGGCGACGATGCCGCCGGCGGCGAGGCGGCCATCCTCCTGCCAGGACTGGGCGACGACGGCCATCAACTGGTCGCCGTCGACGACGTTGCCCTTCTCGTCGACGATCATGACGCGGTCGGCGTCGCCGTCGAGGGCGATGCCGATGTCGGCGCGAACCTCATGCACCTTGCGCTTCAGCGCTTCGGGATGGGTCGAGCCGCACTCGAAATTGATGTTGAAGCCGTCCGGGTCGACGCCGATCGGGAAGACCTCGGCGCCAAGCTCCCAGAGCACTTCCGGGGCAACGCGGTAGGCGGCGCCATTGGCGCAATCGAGGACGATGCGCATGCCCTCGAGGTTCATCGAGCGGGGCAGGGTGTGCTTGGCGAATTCGACGTAGCGATCGCGCACGCCCTCAAGGCGCTTGGCACGGCCGAGCTCGCGCGAGCCGGAAAGGCGACCGGAGAGGTCGGACTGGATGAGCGCCTCGATCTCGCGCTCGACGTCATCGGAGAGCTTGTAGCCGTCCGGGCCGAACAGCTTGATGCCGTTGTCCTCGAAGCTGTTGTGCGAGGCCGAGATCATGACGCCGATATCGGCGCGCATCGAGCGGGTCAGCATGGCGACGGCGGGGGTCGGCATCGGGCCGAGCAGGAGCACGTCCATGCCGACCGAGGTGAAGCCGGCGACGAGGGCCGGCTCGATCATGTAGCCCGACAGGCGGGTGTCCTTGCCGATGACGACGCGGTGGCGATGCTGGCCACGGGTGAAGACAAGGCCGGCGGCCATGCCGACCTTCAGGGCAATCTCGGCGGTAATCGGAAAGCGGTTGGCCTGACCGCGAATGCCGTCGGTTCCAAAAAACTTGCGCGTCATGTCACCTTCCCCGTGGTGCCGGCGCCGCTTCCCGGCGCGATCTCCATCGCTCCGGCCGGCACACGAATTCGACCACTGTCTCACAAAAAACTGGACAAACCGTCAAGGCGAGGGGCCATCGGTGCCGTTGCCGGCCGGTGGTTCCCCGGGGTTTGTCGTCATCGCGTCTGGCGGTTGATAGCGATGCTGCGGGTTTGCGGCAAGAGTTGGGCTGGTTCGTCGGCTGATGACCGCACGGAAAAGGGCCCGGAGTTGCCGCCGGGCCCTTTCGGTTTCGGTTTGCCGCGACCGGTCAGGCCGAGGGCTGGGGCTCCATGCCGCCGGGCTCGGCGCTGTCGCCCTTCTTGCTCTTGCCGGCGGAGGGAACCGCCGAGGTGCGATGCTGGGTGACGTCGTCACCGGTGTCGCGCACGGGCGGCTTGCCGTCGAGCAGGTTGCGGATCTCGTCACCGGACAGGGTCTCGTATTCGAGCAGGCCCTTGGCGATGGTGTGCAACTGGTCCTCATTGTCGGTGAGGATGCGCTTGGCCGTCTCGTAGCCGGTGTTGACGAAGGTCTTGATCTCCTGGTCGACCAGCATCTGGGTCTCGTCGGAGACGTTCTGGGTGCGGGCGACCGAGTGGCCGAGGAAGACCTCTTCCTCGTTCTCGCCGTAGAGCAGGGGACCGAGCTTGTCGGACATGCCGAAGCGGGTCGCCATGGCGCGGGCGAGCTTGGTCGCCATCTGGATGTCGGCCGAGGCGCCGGAGGTCACCTTGTCGTAGCCGAAGATCAGCTCCTCGGCGACGCGGCCACCCATGGCGACGGCAAGGTCGGCATTGCACTTGGCGCGGGTCAGCGAGATCTGGTCGCGCTCGGGCAGGCGCATGACCATGCCGAGGGCGCGGCCGCGCGGGATGATGGTGGCCTTGTGGATCGGGTCGGAGGCCGGCTGGTGCATGGCGACGAGGGCGTGACCGGCCTCGTGATAGGCGGTCAGCTTCTTTTCCTCCTCGCTCATCACCAGGGTGCGGCGCTCGGCGCCCATCATCACCTTGTCCTTGGCGTCCTCGAACTCGGCCATGGTGACCAGCCGCTTGCCGCGTCGGGCAGCGAGCAGGGCGGCCTCGTTGACGAGGTTCATCAGGTCGGCGCCGGAGAAGCCCGGCGTGCCGCGGGCGGTGACCTTCAGGTTGACGTCCGGCGCCATCGGCACCTTGCGGACATGGACCTTGAGGATCTTCTCGCGGCCGATGACGTCCGGATTCGGGACAACGACCTGACGGTCGAAGCGGCCCGGACGCAGCAGCGCCGGGTCGAGAACGTCCGGACGGTTGGTCGCGGCGATGATGATGATGCCCTCGTTCGCCTCGAAGCCATCCATCTCGACGAGCAACTGGTTCAGCGTCTGCTCGCGCTCATCGTTGCCACCGCCGAGGCCGGCGCCGCGATGGCGGCCGACCGCGTCGATTTCGTCGATGAAGATGATGCAGGGGGCGTTCTTCTTGGCCTGCTCGAACATGTCGCGGACGCGGCTGGCGCCGACGCCGACGAACATCTCGACGAAGTCAGAGCCGGAGATGGTGAAGAACGGCACGTTGGCCTCGCCGGCGACGGCGCGGGCGATCAGCGTCTTGCCGGTGCCCGGAGGGCCGACGAGCAGCACGCCGCGCGGAATGCGGCCGCCGAGGCGCTGGAACTTCTGCGGATCGCGCAGGAATTCAACGATTTCCTGAAGGTCTTCCTTGGCCTCGTCAACGCCGGCGACATCCTCGAAGGTGACGCGGCCGTGAGCCTCGGTCAGGAGCTTGGCCTTGGACTTGCCGAAACCCATGGCCTTGCCGCCGGTGCCCTGCATCTGGCGCATGAAGAAGATCCACACGCCAATGAGGAGCAGCATCGGGAACCAGGAGATCAGCACGCCGAAGAAGGAGGGAACATCCTCGCTCGACGGCTTGGCGTTGATCTTGATGCCCTTGGAATAGAGCCGGTCAACGAGACCGGGATCCTGCGGCGCGAAGGTCTGGAACGACGTGTTGTCGGTGTAGTGACCGGTGATCTGCTGGCCGGAAATCGTGACGTCGGCCACCCGACCCTCTTCGACGGCGTTCAGGAGCTGCGAAAACGGAATTTCGCTGCCGCTGGTGCGCGGGCTGGGGTTCTGAAACAGGTTGAACAGCGCGATCAGCAGCAGGCCAATGATGACCCACAGGGCGAAATTGCGGAAATTTGCGTTCATCTCGGTTCCTTGCGTCGTGACGACCGGGATCAGTGGCGCGTCAGGCGATCCAGGCGTCCACGTCACTGACATAGGAGCGCACGGGACTTGCCAACCCGAGCAGCGCCGCGATTGCAGAGGATGTTCGGCCTATAAACCATCGCCCGATTGGTCTGATTGCGTCCCGTTCCTTCAGGTTGTCAAAGCAAAAAGCGGTCAAGGTGCGTGGCGTCGGGCCGGTTTTTGCGGCCGCCGCCGGCCAGGAGGCGGGCACGGCAATGAGTTCGCCGCTGCGGCGCGGCGAAGGGTCGTCATGGCGGCGCGGCGCGGCAGGGTTTTCTGCAGGGCCGGCGGGCATGCGCCGCCATCCGGCCAGAGCGGGCCGACGTCGACAGCGGACATGCCGGGCGCCAGAAACGCGGAAACGCCCGTCCCAAATCAGGTTTTCGCCGGGTTCGAGCCGATTGTTTCCGGAAAACCGCGACGGCCGGCCTCGAGGTAGACGAGGAAGGCGTTCTTTCTCACGGGAGCGACGGTGCCGCCGAGTGCGGCGCAGGGCCTGCCCGGGATCATCGACGATTGCCCGGTAGACCTTCTCGAGACGATCGAGGCGCGGCGGGAAGGGGGCCATCGCGACCTCGCGGACGAGGCGGGAGAGGGCGCGAAGACCGATCTCCTCCGGCGCCGGGACGAGGACGCCGGGGTCGAGCACGGCAAGCGCCGGGGTGGAAAGTGCCGGCGGAACGCAGCAAGTCTTCGGCGACGCTGTCGAGGGCTGCGGCAGCGCGCCGCAGGCGTGATGCGGTGTCGGCGAGGCGACGGGCGGTCATGCCCTCGCCGGCGAGGGCCGGCATCATGCGGCGCAGCCGGACGCGGGCGTAGCGGTCGTTGCCATTGCTCGGAATTCATCGAGGAAGAGATGGCCGGCAGCGCTGAAGGTGGCACGGCGAGGCGGTCGCGCGGCACGTCGATGAGCAGGCGCAGGATGCCAAGGCCATCGATCGTCGTTCCGGGGCTCATCGCCACCTGTGACCCACGCCAAAGACCGGAGCCGCGCCAGCCGCCAGCAGGAGCGTCTCGGCCTGATCGTCGAGATGGTGGGCGGTGCTGTAACTGCGGCATCGAGGCCTTTAGCGGGCATGGCCTCGGCAAGCGAACTGACCGGGCGCTCTGGCGGTGGCCCCTGGATGTTGGCGGTTACCGGCACGCCTGGCGTAGAGAAGACGCGGTGAAGGCCAAGACCGAGACCGGCGGACCAGGCGGCGACGGTTGCGGCTTCGGCGGCGGATTCAGGGCGCAGGCGATGGTCGACGGTCAGGGCGAGGCGCGCAGCCGGTCCGGGCGTTCACGCTGCCAGCGGGCGAGCAGCCACATCAGGGCGACGGAATCGGCGCCACCGGAAACGGCGATACCAAGATTTCGGAAGGGGGCGAGGGAAGCGAAAAGCTCGGCAGCGTCGATGGGCGCGCCGGCGGACGCTGCGATCAAGCAGCCGTATTTCTTCTGGTCGGCGACGGCGCGCTGGCGCACGGCCGCGGAAGCGTCGGGATAGTCCGACATCAGCTTGCCGTAGGTGGCGCAGGCGGTCGAGGTCTCGCCAAGGGCGGCGAGGGAGGCGGCGAGCTTCAGGAGGCTGTCGGGCACCTTCCGGCTCGAGGGATAGGTCTTGTAGTGGGTGAGGAAGGCGTCGGCGGCCTCGCGATAGCGGCCCTGGCCGTAAAGGCTCGCCAAAGCCGGTACTTCCCGGGCGTCCAGGGTCAGCGCGTCGCTCGGATAACGCTCGAGGAAGCCGCGAAAAGCCGTTTTCGGCCGAGGCATAGTCGCCGCGCAGGACGTTGCCATAGGCGGCGTCTTGTAGTCGCTGCGGGCATTGCCGGTCGCGGGACTAGCGGAAGTCGTGCGACGCGACGCCGGGCACGCCGTTCTCGAGCCGCGGCGTCTCGAGGGCGCCGCTCTGCAGGATCGGTCGAGGAGATCGAGGCGGGCGACCCGGCGCGTCGCCAATGGCGTCGGTGCCGAGCGGCTCGCCGGTGATATCGGGAACCTGGCCAAGAACCTGCGGCAGTGCGCCGAGGGTATCCCCCGGCGCGGCGCTGGCGTGGTCGGTCGGCCCGGCAGGATCGAATTGCTGCGTCAGGGCGCTTCTTGCCCGACCCCTTCTCGAGATCCTGGAAGCGGAACTCGTTGTCCTCCTGCATGCGCTGGAGGCGGTCCTGCAACTGGCGGATCTGGAAGTTCGTCTCCTCGAACTGGCCGGTGATGGTGCGCAACTGCTCCTCGAGCCGGTTCATGCGGACGGTGAGGTCGGCAACCGAGCCGGAGGACTGGGCAACGACGATCGGGGCTCGCCCCGCGTCCGGAATGTCGGCCGGCGGCACGGGGGCGCCGATAGCCTCGGCGAAAGCGTTTGCCTTGAACTCCATCTGCCCGAGGCGCGCCGACAGGTCGTCAAGCGGGCCGGCAAGGGCAGGCGTGCCAAGGCCGATGCCGAGCACGGCGAATGCCGCCCCGCGGGCAAGGCGCTGAAAATGGCTGAAAGCGATACCGAACATGACGATGGCCACCTCCTCCCGTTCCAATCCGGTCGGACATGGCTTTAGCATAGATGTTGCGAGTTCGGCCAAAATTTGGCGAAGGCGACGAGCGGGCCGAAAACAAGAAACGCCCGGCGATCGGATCGCCGGGCGTTCTTGCGGCTGCAGGGACCGACCTTTGAAAGGCTCAGCTTCCGGCGTTGTTCAGAACGGTCACCGCGCGCCGGTTCTGCGACCAGCACGAGATGTCGTTGCAGACAGCGACCGGGCGCTCCTTGCCATAGGAAATCGTCCGCAGGCGGTTGCCGTCGACGCCGCGGCTGGCGAGATAGTCGCGAGCCGCCTGGGCGCGACGGGCGCCGAGAGCGATGTTGTATTCGCGGGTGCCGCGCTCGTCGGCATGCCCCTCGATCGTCACGGTGTAGCGCGGATAGGTCTTCAGCCACTGGGCCTGCTTGTCCAGAGTGGTCTGGGCGTCGGCGCGAAGCTGCGAGGAATCGGTGTCGAAAAACACCCGATCGCCCACATTCACGACGAAATCCTGCGCGCTGCCCGGGGTCGCCTGTCCGGCGGCACCGGCCTGATCATTGTTCGACTTGCTCGCGCAGGCCGCTGCCAGCAGCGCCAAGCCGAGGGCGGCGGCAAAACGGCCGCCGCGGACCATACGCATTTTACTCAGCATTTGCGGTAACTCCTCGTGTCCCCACTGGGCAACAGGTACCAGAGCGTTGGTAAATTAGACGTTCCGAAGAATGGTTAACCAGTCCTTGCCGGAACGTCAGGCGCTCATCCTTTGGCAGGGGTGCACGGCACCTCGCCCACCGGACGACGGGGCCGCAACGGTCCCGTCGAATTGGCGGCTTCCCGCCATTCTGGCCGACTTTCCGGCGAGGGTACGCCGTCTCTCCTAGTTGATCAAGGGCGACCAGGCCGGGTCCGAGCCGAAGGACGGGGTCGGCACGCGCTGCTCGTTGTAGCCGGTCAGGTCGATAGACCAGAGTTGCGAGCCGCCATTGGCGCCGGGGGTGTCACGGAAGAACATCAGGACGCGGCCGTTCGGTGCCCAGGTCGGGCCTTCGTTGTGATAGCCGGTGGTCAGGATG
>JAWKVW010000040.1:0-15079 GCA_041397845.1 Hyphomicrobiales bacterium
GTCCTCGGTGAAGGCGGTGCCGAGCGTTGCGACGACAGCCTCGACGCCGGCCTGATGCACGGCGATGGCGTCGAGATAACCCTCGACGACGATGACCGCGCCGGAATCATAGGCGGCCTTTCGCGCCCGGTGGGCGTTGAACAGCATCGAGCCCTTGTGGAACAGCGCGGTCTCCGGCGAGTTGAGATATTTCGGCTCGCGGTCGGGGTCGATGGTGCGTCCGCCAAAGGCGACGACGCGGCCGCGCATGTCCTGGATCGGCACGATCAGGCGGTTGCGGAAGCGGTCGTAGCTCGGCCGCCCGTCCTCCGGCTTGATGACGAGGCCGGCCTCGACGAGCGCCTGTTCGTCGATGCCCTGCTGCAGCAGATGGCGTTTCAGCGTGTCGCGGCCGTCGGGCGCAAAGCCGAAGCGGAATTCGGCCAGCGTCTCGCGGGTCAGCTTGCGGCGGGCGGCATAGTCGCGCGCGGTCGCCCCTTGCGGTCCGCGCAGGCTTTCCTCGAAGAAGCGGCAGGCCATCTCGACGACGTCGGCGAGACTGTTGCGCTTCTTCTCGCGGCGCTCGGTTTCGGGGTCGCGGGCGGGCAGTTGCAGGCCGGCGTCGTGGGCGAGCCGCTCGACGGCTTCGGGAAAGGCCATTCCCTCGGTTTCGACCAGAAAACGAAAATGGTCGCCGGAGGCGCCGCAGCCGAAGCAGTGATAGTGCCCGCGGCGGTCGTCGCAGTGAAAGCTCGGCGTCTTTTCCTGATGGAACGGGCAGCAGGCCCAGAAATCCCCCTTGGCCGGCTGCGACTTGCGCCGGTCCCATGTGACGCGGCGCCCGACGATTTCCGACAGGGGCAGGCGCGCGCGAATGGCGTCGAGGAATTGAGAGGTGAACCGCATGGCGCCGTTATTCCATGGGTCGCGGGAAAAGGCGATTCCAAATCCCGCTGAACGGGGTCAGCCTTGCGTGCCAGTGCGGTACTGGCGCGGCGTCGTACCGGCGGCGGCGCGGAAGGCGCGGCCGAAGGCGCTCTGGTCTGAATAGCCGAGGCCGAGCGCGATGTCCGACAGCGGTTTTGCCGTGTGCGACAGCTCGTGGCGGGCGACCCGGGTGCGGCAACGCTCCAGGATCTCGGAAAAGGTGGTGTCCTCGTCGACCAGCCGGCGATGCAGGGTGCGGCGCGACAGGCCGAGCGTGCGGGCAATCGATACCTGATCGGTCGCGTCGCGGCCGAGCCGGGAAAAAATGGTTGCCGTCACCCGGCGCGAGACCGGCTGCATGCGGCGCTGAGCAGCAGCCGCTCGGCAAGCGATGTGGTGCAACTGCGGTGCAGGGTCAGATCGGCGGCCGGCATCGCCCGGTCGAGCAGGCCGGCGGAAATGTCAGCAAATTGGTGAGCTGGTTGAACCGGCAGTCCACGCGCCGTCTCGCAATAGCTTTGTTCCGCCCGGTTCGGATCGTGCTCGAAGCTCAGCGTCTCGGGCACCCAGTCGGCACTGACCGCGCGGCGGATCAGGCCGTAGAAGATCGACAGGGTGAACTCGGCGTCCCGACGGCGCGGCCAGATATCGGGATTGGAAAATGCGATAGTTGAGTGTGGCGCGATCATCCTCGACCGTGAGGCTGACCTCGGAGTCGCTCTGGATCAGTTCGGTGGAAGCCAGCGAAGGTGCGCAACGCGGCGCCGAGCGTCGAGGCGGTCAGGATCGAGCGGCCGATATCGCCGAGATAGAGCAGGTCGAAGGTGCCGCCGGTTGCCCAGCCGACGTCGGAATGCCGACCGCCAAGCGCCGGCCTCATAGAGCGAGACGAAGGAAACCAGCGGGATTTCGAGGTGTGGCGTGTGCCATGCCGAACCCGGCACGCGATGCGGTTCACCGAAGCGTTCACGGTCGATGCCGCTAGGTCCTGCAGACAGCGGTCGAGTTCGCTCAAGGCCCTGAAACAATGGTCGCGTGCGCGGTCATTCCTCGTCGATCCGACCTCCTGCCGATATGCCCCTGCCGGCGGTATCTGTTTTGTCCGTAATGTCAGTCCGTTGGAGCGCGTTTGCGAACGCTCTTCATGTTGCTGCCGCATTTTTCGGCAGACAAGGCCATTGTTCGCTGATTGTGCAAATTCGGCAAAATCTGTCGAGAAATGCGCGCTCCCTGCGTCGTTTACTCTTTGCGACATTCCGCCACAGGCATGATCTTCGGCGAAATTCCGTAGCCGGTCAATTGCCTCACTGTGCGGGTGCGAAGAGGGGAAATCGCGGGGTTTGGCGCATGGGCGCGACTGGACGGGACGCAAGCGCGTTCGATATCGGTGGTGGAGGCGGGGACCGGCGGGGTCATTCGCCGCGCTCCTCTTTGCGCGCGCCGGCCGGTCGGTGGTGCTGATCGATGGCGATACGGCAATGCCGCGCATTGAGGGTCTGTCGCCGCGCGTTGCCGCGCTGTTTGCCCGCCACGGCCTCGACCCCAGGGCGCTCGGCATCGGGCCGCGGGTGACGCGGCGCGCCTTCTGGAGCGGCACGGCGGAAAACCGGTACGGCGAGCATCTGGTCGAGCGGCGCGGTTTCGACCGGGCGCTGCGCCAGGCGGCGTCGAACGCCGGGGCTCATCTCGTGACTTCGCAGGTGAAATCCATCGAAACGGGAGATGAGGGCTGCCGGGTTCTCTGTCTTGAGAATGGCGAACGGATCATGGTGCGCCGGGCGATCGATGCGCGGACGGCGCGCGCCGGTCGCGTCCGAGCGGGTGCGCGGGCCGGCGACGCTGACGGTCGGCTACGGCTTTCCTCCAACGCCGCATCGGCTGCGACAACGACGGTGCCGTGCCGCGACGGCTGGCTGTGGCATGCGGATTTCGGCGACGGCCGGGCCTGGCTGCAGGCCTCGTTCGACGGCAAGGCGGAAGCTGGCGGGGCCGATCTCGCCGGGCGTGTCGAGGCTATGCTCGGCAGCGATGAAGCGCGTGCTGCCTTCGGCTGTCGTCTCTCCTGTCCCGACGATCTTGTGGCGCGCAACGCCGATACGGTGCTTGCCGCGCCGGACCTCGATCCCTCGCATATCCGCATCGGCGATGCCGCCGTCGCACATTCGATCCGTCGGGACATGGCATGTTCTGGGCGGTCTCGTCGGCGCTTGCCGCCGTGCCGGTGATCGCCGCGCTCGAGGAAGGCACGCCCGAGGCCGTCGATCTCGCGAAACGCTTCTACGCCGAGCGGATCGCCGACACGTTCTGGCGTCAGGCGCGGGTCGGGCGCGATTTCTACCGGCTCGAGGAACGCTTTGCCGATGCACCGTACTGGGCGGCGCGGCGGGCGTTCCCGGACGATCTGCCGTCGCATGCAAAGGCGCGGGCTCAGCATCGGCCGCGCCGTCATCGTCGAGAACAACCGGCTTTGCGAGCGCGCCGTGGTGCGCACGGAGCAGAACCCGGCCGGGGTGGCCTTCGTCGCCGGCATCCCGATCGTGCCGGTGATCGAGGAAATCGGCCGGCGCGGCGCGCGCGGTGCGCGGCTCGAAGATTTGCAGAAAACCTTGTTTCCCGGAGGCGTCGCGCGATCAGGCGGCGGTTTCGGCTGGCTCGACAGCCAGGGATTGATCGCAAGGAATTCGATCACTCATGAACGGAGGGCGAGGTATGAAGGAACTGAAATGTTTGACTGCGGGGGTCGTCCTGCCCGGCTTCGCCTGCTGGGCGGGGGCGGTGCTCGGCGGCGCCTTGTTGCTGGCTTTGCCGGCGGCTCCGGCGAGCGCCGATGACGGACTGCTCAACCGGCCGTGCGCGGGCTGTCACGAGGCCGATGCCAATGGCGGGCTGTCGCGCATCAAGGGTCAGCGCAAGACGCCGGAAGGCTGGCTGATGACCATCGTGCGCATGCGCCTGTTCCATGGTCTCGACATCACCGCCGAGGAACAGCGCGATCTGGTGGCGGCAACTGGCCGAGAGCAACGGCCTGGCGCCGTCGGAGACGACGGATTTCCGCTACATCCTCGAACGCAACCCGTCGACGGTCGAAGCGCTCGACCAGCAGATGGGCGAGATGCGCGCGCTGCCTCCGGCGCTCGCGTCGCCCTGCAGCGGCGTACGGCGGAAGAATGGTCGCTGCACGTGGACTTCCATGTCGGGCAGTGGCCGACCATCGAATATCAGGCGCTCGGCCGCGACCGCGAATGGTTCAAGATCGCCAAGACCGAAGTCGCGCCGAAGCTCGCTGAAGCCTATCCTTTCGAAACGGATGCCTGGACCTCCTGGAAGATGGCGCCGCGGGCGGATGTGCGCGGCGACTGCGTTCACCACGCGTCTGCCGGGTGTCGGCGAAACCTAAAGGCCGCATGACGGTGTCGGGCGATGCCGAACCGTTCACGGTGATCGGTTCGGTCGTCGGGGCGAACGGCAACTGGACGCCGATGCAGGGCAAGGTGTCGGTCTATACCGGCTATGAATGGCGGGCCTCCCTCACCATCGCCGGCGAGAAGTTCTCGCAGGTGTTGATGCTCGGCGACAATGGCGGCAGCCTGAAGGGCCGTCAGTTCCTGACGGACGAGGACACGCTCGGCGGCAGCTTCGCAGCGGCCAAGGTCGGCGCGGGTTCGCGCGTGCTCGGCGTGGTGCCCTCGGCGGTGCGTTCGGGCGGCACGGCGACCGTGCAGGTGGTCGGCGCCGATCTCGCCAATCCGACGGTGACGGGTCCGGTGCAGCCGGCCGGCATCGGCTTCAACAATTTCGGCTTCGCGCTCAATCTGCAGTCGATGCCGGGCTCGAACGCCAAGGTGGCGGTCTCGGGTGCGGGCTGGACGACGGATCTCGCGGTCTACGGCAAGGCGGACGTGGTCAAGGTCGAGCCGGGCTACACGATCGCGCGCGTCGGCGGCGGCGGCGGGCGGACCCCGCCGGTCAAGGCGATGTTCACGGCGGTCGGCTACTGGGCCGGGCCGGACGGACAGCCGGGCACGGCGGACGATATCCGCATCGGCGAAGTGCCGGCGAACTGGGCAGTCGAGCCGTTCGACAAGACGGCGGAGGAACTCAAGGACGTTCAGTATGCCGGCACCATGGACGCGGTCTCGGGCATCTTCACGCCGGGTCCCGCCGGTCCCAATCCGGAGCGGCCGTTCTCGACCAACAATGCGGGCAATCTGAAGATCGTGGCCGACAGTGGCGGCATGCGTGGCGAGGGACAGCTCATCGTCACCGTGCAGCGCTGGAACGATCCGCCGATCCGCTAGGGGGACCGCATTCATGGGCATGCTTGTCTTTCAACCCCAGAACGCGCATCGCGTGAGCGTGGACGGCCGCAATCTGCTGTTCCACGTTCCCACGACGTCGCTGTTCGAGATCGACGCCCTCGACGGGCAGGTCCTCGACCTGCTCGCCGAGCGCGGATCGATCAGCCAGGGAGATGTGCGTGATCGCTTCGCCGACCGCGCCGATCCCGGCACGGTCGCGGAACGGCTGCGCTCTTTCCTCGACCTCGACATCGTCACCGACGGACGACCGCCGAGCGCGGAACGCCCGCCGGTGACCATCGAGAACTTCCCGCTGACGACCATCGTCCTCAACGTCAACACGGGCTGCAATCTGTCCTGCACCTATTGTTACAAGGAGGATCTCGACACGCCGAGCGCCGGCCGGCGGATGGCGTTCGAGACGGCGAAGAAGTCGATCGAGCTGCTGCTCAAGGAGAGCCCGGACCGGGATCGCTACAACGTCGTCTTCTTCGGCGGCGAACCGCTGTCCAATCTCGGGCTGATCCGCGAAGTCGTCGCCTTTGCCGAGGAACGCTTCGGCGGTCTCGGCAAGAAGGTCGACTTCACGCTGACCACCAACGCCACCCTGCTGACGCCGGAGATCGTCGACTGGCTCGACGCGCACCGCTTCGGACTGACCATCTCGATGGACGGGCCGAAGGCGCTGCACGACAAGAACCGCAAGACGGTCGGCGGCAAGGGCACCTACGACGTGGTGGCGGCAAAGGCGCGGATGCTCTTGGAGCGCTACCGCTCACGCCCGGTCGGGGCGCGGGTGACGCTGACCCACGGGGTCACCGACGTGATCGCGATCTGGGATCACCTGAAGAACGATCTCGGTTTCGCCGAGGTCGGCTTCTCGCCAGTGACGTCGGGGCCGATGTCGGCCTTCAACCTGACGGGCGACGAGCTGAGCGACGTGTTCGAGCGCATGAAGGCGCTCGGCCGGATCTATCGCGATGCCGCGCTCGAGGGCCGCAATATCGGCTTTTCCAACATGCACCAGCTGATGACCGACCTCTATGAGGGCCGGTCGAAGGCGCTGCCCTGCGGCGCCGGGCTCGGCATGCTGGCGGTCGATCACGCGGGCGAACTCAACCTCTGCCACCGCTTCACCGGCTCCGACATGGAGACCTACGGCTCGGTGGACGAGGGGATCGCCAAGGCGCGGCTGTCGCGGTTCCTGGAGGATCGGGCGGAGCGCAGCCACAAGGGCTGCGAGACGTGCCGCATCCGCAATCTGTGCGCGGGGGGCTGCTATCACGAGTCCTACGCCCACTTCTCGGACCCGACCAAGCCGACCTACCACTATTGCGACCTGATGCGCGACTGGATCGATTTCGGCATCGAGGTCTACGGCGATCTGATTGCCGGCAATCCGGCTTTCTTTACCGACACCATCATGCCGCGGAGGGCTTTTGGCAAATGAAACACCTGAAGGCACTGAACCAGAAAGCCGACCGCGTCAAAAAGGCGGTCGAAGAAGAGAAGATGGACGAAGTGCGCGCGATGCAGACCATCGTCGCGGGCTGCGCCTCGACGCTCGATCCGGGCTGGGAGGTCGATCCGTTCGGCGGTGTGGCGGCGCTTTGCCAGCCGATGGAGGCCGACCTTTACGGCTGTTCCGATCCGTGCTGGTGGCCGGCGCAGGTGCCCGACACCATCAACTCCTATCCGGACTGGAACGCCAAGGCCGACAACGCCGCCAAGGACTGGCGCGCGCTCGGCACGGTGTTCCCCGACGACAGCGACGTTTGAGCGGCAAGGAGACATCCATGAAACTTGTGAAAACCCTGTTCCTTGCCGCCTCCGCGCTCGTCGTGGCGGCGCTGCCGGCGGCGGCCAAGGACTATCTCGTCACCATCACCAAACCGGGCAATCTCTATGTCATCGACGCGGCCGACCGCTCGGTGACCAAGGAGTGCAAGCTCGACTTCAACGTCATCCCGGCGATCATCGCGATGTCGCCGGACAGCACGATCGCCTACATCCTCGGCGACCGCTGGGGCGGCGTGTTCGGCGTCAACATCGACAGTTGCGAGACGGTGTTCTCGGCCAACCAGTCCTATGACGACGTGCGCTCGCGGGTGATCGGCTCGATCGCCGTCTCAAAGGACGGCAAGGAGATCTACACGATCCGCAACCGCACCCGCATCCTGGTCGATCGCTATGAGGTGCTCGATCCCGAACTGGTGGTCTATGACTCCTCCGCCGGGCTCGACGCCAAGCCGATCCGGACCTTCCCGGCGCCGCGCCGCATGACGATCATGGCGACCGACCGCAAGGGCAAGCTCTATGTCGGCGGCCACGAACTCTACGAGATCGACCCGGCGACCGGTGCGACATCAGTCAAGATCGCCAATGCGTCGTGGGACCGGCCGACCTATTCGCCGCCGGACGTGCTCGCCTTCTGGCCGGTCGGCACGCAGAACGACGAGTTCCTGCTGCTCTATTCGGCGGCGAAGTTCGCCAACGACAAGCGCGAGGAAATCGCCGACTTCGTGTGGGGCTACGAGAGCGTCAACCTGACCACCGGCGAGTCGCAGATCGCGGACTTCGCGAGCTTCGAGGTGATCATGTTCTCGGCGGTGCGCAATCCGAAGGCGCCGAACGAGCTCTATGGCGTCTATACCCAGCTTTCCAAGCACGATCTGTCGAAGAACGAGCTGGTGAAGCGGGTCGACCTGCCGCACACCTACTACTGCGTCAACATCTCCTCGGACGGCAAGGAGATCTATGTCGGCGGCACCAACGACGACATCGGTGTCTACGACGCGACGACGCTGGAGCGGATCGGCGAAGTGAAGCTGCCTTCGGGCGGCGACATGGCGGCCGGTACGATGCATGTGATCTCGCGCGACAGCTAAGATCGCTGTGAGACGACAAGGGGCGGTGCCGCGGCGTGCGGTGCCGCCCTTTTTCTCGCTGCCGGGCTTCTTCGCCGCGGCGTTTTCCGTTTCCCCGCTTGCACTATCGTCGGCTCATGAACGCATCGGCGCACCCTGTCGGCCAATCGACGTCGTCTCCCGGCTCCGGGTTTCTTGGCGCGGTGCTTGCCGTTTTGTTCGGCCGGCCGGCGGCGGCCTGGCTGGCGCCCGATCCGGCCTTATCTCGGCGCGCTCGGCTTTCTTTTCGCGCTGGCCATCGTCTCGGCGCTCGCCGCGCTGGTGCCGCCCTATCTTACCAAGCTCGTGATCGACGACGGGCTGATGGCGCGCGACGCGGCAAAGCTCATCCAGTGGTCGGCGGCGTTCTTCGTCTTCGGCCTCGCCGCGATGGGGCTCGGCGCGGCCAACAGCATCCTGCATATGCGGTTCTCGGTGCGCATGCTGGCCGACATCCGCTGCGCCGTGCTCGACAATATCCTCGCCCAGTCGCCGCGCTGGCACGCCGAACGGCGCATCGGCGAGACGCTGAGCCGGTTCGACGCCGATGCCGGCGAGGTGCAGCAATTCGCCTTCAATGCACTGCTCAGCGGCACCGGCAACGTACTGCGGCTGATCGGCGGAGCGGCAATGCTGTTCGTGCTCGAATGGCGGCTGGCAGTTATCGCCCTTCTGCTGGCACCGCTCGAGTTCCTGTTCTTTTCCTGGGCGCGGCCGAAGACGCAGGGCGCGCCCGCGAGGTGCGCGCCGCGCGCGGCACGCTCGCCAGCCGGGTCGCCGAAACGATCGCCGGCCTGCCGGTGTTGCAGGCGTTTCGCGGCGAGGCGCAGGCGCGCGCCGCCTTTCACAGCGAACAGGGCGCGCTGACCGATGCGCTGCAGCGCTCGCAGGTGTGGAGCGAGGCGACGCGGGCGGTGCCGACCGTGCTGACCGCGCTGGTGCGCGCCGCAGTGTTCATCCTCGGCGGCCTTTGGGCGATCGCCGGCGACTGGCCACTCGGTTCGCTGATCGCCTTTTCCGCCTATCTCGGTTTCCTGATCGGGCCAATGCAGGCGCTGATCGGGCTGTGGCACGCGCAGGCACGCATGACAGCGAGCCTCGAGCGGCTGATGGCGCTCGCTATCGCGCCTGCCGACATTGCCGAACCGGCGAGCCCCGCGCCGCTACCCGACGGACCGGGCGAGATCCGGCTCAACGGGATCTCGGTTGCGATACCCGGTCGTGAGCGGCCGCTTCTGCGCCGCCTCGATGTGACCTTTCCCGCGCGGGCGCGCATCCATCTGACCGGACGCTCGGGTGTCGGCAAGTCGACGCTGATCGCGCTGCTGCAGCGCCATCTCGATCCGGACGAGGGTGAGGTGACGCTCGACGGCGCCGATCTGCGGACGCTGTCGCTCGCCGATCTCAGGGCCGCCGTCGCGGTTGTGCCGCAAGCCGGCTTTGTTTTTCACGGCACGGTTGCGGAGAACCTGCGCATCGGTGCGCCGGATGCGCCCGACGAGACGTTGTGGGAAGCGCTGCGCGCCGTCGAACTCGATGCAACGATTGCCGGGCGGGGTGGTCTTTCCGCCCGGATCGGCGAGCGCGGCCTTGATCTTTCGGGCGGCCAGCGGCAACGGATCTCGCTTGCCCGGGCCTGGTTGCGGCCGTTCCGTGTTCTTGTCCTCGACGAGAGCCTGTCGGAGGTCGATACCACCACGGCTGCACGCATAGTTGCGAATTTCGACGTGCGATTCGTAGACACAACCCGGATCATCGTGACTCATGGCCCGGTCGACGGCTACGGGGGCTTTGACCGAATCGTCGACCTGGATGTTCTTGCCGGGGTTACGAACTGATGGCTGCTACGGTCACCGTCGGGCTTATCGACAGGGCGATGGAGAAGACTCTCCCGCCCTTATTGAACAGCACTGGATTATCGAGGAAACCCGCGAGGGGCACGGTCCGGCACATGCCGACGCGCTGGCGCGGACGATCCGCTATCACGCCTCGTCGGTGCGTTTCATCAACGCGGTGGTGTTCGGCGCGGGGCTGACCTGCAAGCGCGCCGACGTGATCGCGGCAATCGACAAGCTGCTCGAAGACCCGCCGCGGATCATCCATTGCAGCTTCGGGCTGGCGGAAAGCGACGACGAACTTGCCGCCGCCTTTGCCCGCGCGGTGAAAGCCTGCGACGCGGTCGTCGCCTCGGTTCCCGCACGCGGCGCGGACGTTTCCCGCCGGCTATCCGGGCGTGATCGCGGTGCAGGGCGATGCCCGCTGCGGACCGCGCGAGCTCTCCTACCTCGCCACCGACCGGGCCGGTTTCGGCGCCCATGTGGTTGCCGTTGGCAATGAGGTCGTGCGCGGATCGAGTGCGGCGGCGGCCCACGTCACCGGCAAGATCGCGGCGATGCTGGCAGCCGGCGCCGACATTCGCGACACGCTCGACACGCTGCGACTGACGGCGGCCTATGTCGGGCCGGAACGGCGCAGCTGACGTCTTTTTATCCATCGGCGCTTCCCCTTCGCTCCGGCTTGAACTAGCAAGATAGCAGGGGCGGATCGTGCGGCCGGGGCCGCAAGACCGGGAGAGCGCCATGGGCGGAAGTTCGCATCCTCATGGGTCGGACGGCATCGGTGCCGGTGGCGGGCTTTGGGCCTTCGCGGCGCGCGCGACCGCCATGCTCATCGTCTTTCTTGCCCGTGTCGTCACCGGTGTGCAGGCCAACTGGATCGGCACGCGGCCGGATCCCTGCCGGCGGGTCTATTTCGCCAATCACACCAGCCATGGCGATTTCGTGCTGATCTGGACGGTGCTGCCGCCGGCGCTGCGCGACCGCACACGACCTGTCGCCGGCGCGGATTACTGGCAGACTTCGGCGCTGCGCCGCTTCATCGGCACCGATGTGTTCCGCGCCGTGCTCATCGAGCGCAACAAGGGTGCGGTGCGCGGCGATCCGATCGGCCAGATGGCGGCGAACCTCGATGCCGGTGACTCGCTGATCCTGTTTCCCGAAGGCACCCGCAACATGAGCGACGAACCGTTGCTCCCCTTCAAGTCGGGGCTGTTCCGGCTCGCCACCGCGCGCCCCGAGATCGAGCTGATCCCGGTGTGGATCGACAATATTTCGCGGGTGATGCCGAAGGGTGAATTGCTGCCGATCCCGATCCTGTGCGGGGTCACCTTCGGTACGCCGCTGACGCTGTCGCCGGACGAGGAGAAGGGCGAATTCCTCGATCGCGCGCGTGATGCGCTGCTCGCCCTTGCGCCGCATAACGCAGAGGACCCGGCATGAGCGCCGCATCGCAAACGCTTGCTCTCTTCGGCGGCATCTTCGCGCTGCTGGTGATCGCGTCGGCGGTCGGCTACTGGCTCGGCCGGCGGCATGACGGTCTCGATCCGGTCGTCGACAATCTGAACGCCCGCATCCGCGCCTGGTGGGTGATGGTGGCGACGATCGGCGTCGCCTTCCTGTTCGGCACCGGCGGTGTGGTGCTGTTGTTCTTCTTCGCCGCGCTGACGGCGCTGCGCGAATTCGTGACGCTGACGCGCACCCGCCGCAGCGACCACTGGGCACTCGCGGTCGCCTTTTTCGTCATCCTGCCGCTGCAGTTCTGGCTCGTCTATATCGAGTGGTACGGGCTCTATTCGGTGCTGATCCCGGTCTATGCCTTCCTGCTGTTGCCGATCCTGGCGGCGCTGCGCGGCGAGACGACCCACTTCCTCGAGCGCATCGCCGAGACGCAATGGGCGCTGATGATCGCGGTCTTCTGCGTTTCGCATGTGCCGGCGCTGGCAACGCTGACCATCCCCGGCTACGAGGGCCGCGAACTCTTGCTGATCGCCTATCTGGTGCTCGTCGTGCAGATCAGCGACGTGCTGCAATATGTCTGGGGCAAACTTCTCGGCAAACGGCGCATCGCGCCGAGCCTGTCGCCGTCGAAGACCTGGGAAGGCTTTGCCGGCGGGGTGGCGAGTGCCGTCGTCATCGGCACGCTGTTGTGGTGGATCACGCCGTTCTCGCCGATGCAGTCGGCCGGCATGGCCTTGATCATCACGCTGATGGGGTTTTTCGGCGGGCTCGTCATGTCGGCAATCAAGCGCGACCGTGGCGTCAAGGACTGGGGCCGGCTGATCGAGGGCCATGGCGGCATGCTCGACCGGCTCGACTCGGTCGTCTTTGCCGCGCCGGTGTTCTTCCACGTCACGCGCTATTTCTTCGCGCTTTAAATTTACGCGATGCTCGGCGTCGGTTGTGCCGCTGCGATCCACCCTTGCGGCCTTGCCTGCGGCCCCGTAAACCTGATGGCGGGTTTTTCAGGGCTCCGTTCGGCCCGGCAAATGATGACGACATGAGGCGTGGCATGACGAAATCGGTTTTGGGCGTGATCGGCGGATCGGGCATTTACGAGCTTCCCGGGCTCGAAAACGCGCATTGGAAAAACGTCGAGAGCCCGTGGGGGACGCCGTCCGACGAGCTGCGTATCGGCGAGATCGACGGCATGACGGTCGTCTTCCTGCCGCGCCACGGACGCGGTCACCGCTATTCGCCGAGCGACATCAACTATCGCGCCAATATCGACGTTTTGAAGCGGGTCGGCGTCACCGACATCATCTCGGTGTCGGCCTGCGGCTCTCTCAAGGAAGAGCTTGCGCCCGGCACCTTCGTGCTGGTCGACCAGTTCATTGACCGCACCTTCGCGCGCAACAAGAGCTTCTTCGGCAAGGGCTGCGTCGCCCATGTCTCGATGGCCAATCCGATCAGCCCGGGCCTTGCCGACCGGATCGAGGAAGCGGCGAAAGCCGAGAACCTCAGCTACACGCGCGGCGGCACCTATCTGGTGATGGAGGGGCCGCAGTTCTCGTCGCTCGCCGAAAGCCATCTCTACCGCTCGTGGGGTTGCGACGTCATCGGTATGACCAACATGCCGGAAGCCAAACTCGCCCGCGAAGCGGAGATCTGTTACGCCTCCGTCGCCATGGTGACGGACTACGATTCCTGGCATCCCGACCACGGCGAGGTCGACGTCACGGCAATCATCAAGGTGCTGCACGACAATGCCGACCACGCCCGCCAGCTCGTGGCGCGGGTGGCGCGCGATTTCCCGCGTGAGCATCCGGCCTGTCCGATCGGTTCGGACACGGCGCTCGAATTCGCCATCATGACGGCGCCGGAAATGCGCGATCCGGAGCTTCTCGCCAAGCTCGACGCGGTCGCCGGCCGGGTTCTGCATCATCGCGGCTAGGCGCGTCCGTCATCGTCCTTCGAAATCAACCTGCCAAATTGTGGAGTACCGAAGCATGGAACTGCGGCGCGTCCTGGATCTGAAGGCGCTTGTGCGCACCATTCCCGATTATCCGAAGGCGGGGGTGATGTTCCGCGATATCACCACGCTGCTCGCCGATCCGGCGGGGCTGCGCGGCGCGGTCGACGAGCTGGTGTGGCCGTTCTTCAAGGCAAAGGCGCAGATCGACATGATCGTCGGTATCGAGGCGCGCGGTTTCATCCTCGGCGGCGCGGTGGCGCATGAAATGGGCCGCGGCTTCGTGCCGATCCGCAAGAAGGGCAAGCTGCCGCACAAGACCATCGGGCAGGATTATGAGCTGGAATACGGCGTCGATACGATCGAGATCCATGCCGATGCGATCAAGCCAGGCGACAAGGTTCTGCTGATCGACGATCTGATCGCCACCGGCGGTACGGCGGTTGCCGCCATCGACCTCATCCACCAGTCGGGCGGCGAGATCGTCGCGGCGGCCTTCGTCATCGACCTGCCGGACCTCGGCGGCGCGCAGCGCCTGCGCGACAAGGGTGTCGCCGTCCATTCGCTGATGGAATTCGAAGGCGACTAAAACGCCTTTCTGACGCCTCAGGCTGCGGTTTCCGCCGCGGCCTCGGGCTCCGGCGTTTCCGTCTTCCGGCAGCGCTTGCCGAAGCCGGCCGGGCGGAAGCGGTCCGGTACGAGGCAGGCGATCCTGTCGACGGCGCGCAGCGCGCGTTCGCCGCGCGTCAGTTCGCGGTCGAGCGCTGCCATGGTCTTCGGCAGATCCGGGTCTTCCTCATCGAGCCAGACGGCGACGACGCGGGCAAAGCCGACGGCAAGGCCCTGCACCTTGACGAGGCCGCCGGTGCCGGACGCATCGATGCCAGCCGCGGCGAGCATCCAGCCCTGCGAGACGACGGCGATACGGTTGAAGCTGGCCGCCAGCATCGGATCGCGCCTGGCCGCGCGCATCAGATTGCGCAGCGCGTCGCGATACGGCGCGAGGTGATCGAGGCGGGTCATCAGCACGTCGAACAGGCGGTCGCGGGCCGGTTCGCCGGCCATGTCGTCGGCGCCTTCCTTCAGCACGGCGGTGTCGATGCGCCGCGCGAAATCCTCGACGATCTTGAGGCGGCCGTCATAGGCATCGCGCAAGGTCGCGAGATCGACGCCGGCGGCGTCGGCGACGACCGGCAGGGTCATCTCGTCCCAGCTTTTCGTGGCGGCGAGCGCCATGAAGGAATCGACGATTTTCTTGCGGGTCTTCTCGGTGGCCATGCTCGGTCTCCCTTTCGCAGCAGCGGCTCGCACGCAGGCCTGCCGACCGTCATGCGGGCGCTTTGAAAAAAGATAGGGCGTGAAAGGGGCGAGCAAAAGGCACGGAACCGTGAACGGGCCCCGCGCTGCGAACATGGTTTCCCGGATTTTACGCGGCCGGCTCGTCCGCTGGCTGGCGCGAGAAGATGAAGACGCGCAGGCCGAGATAGCGTCGCGTTACCCAATAAAGCGCGGTTGCCTCGAAGACCATGGAGAAGGCGGTGGCGACGGCGGCGCCCATCAGCCCGAAGATCGGGATCAGGATGAAGCAGAGCGTCGCGTTGAGCAGGAACGTGCCGCCATAGACGGCGGCGGCGTAGTTCTGCAGATGCGCCATGGTCAGCAGCGATTCCACGGGGCCAAGCGAGGCGCGGGCGAGAATGCCGATGACCAGCACGAACAGCA
>JAWKVW010000041.1:0-12873 GCA_041397845.1 Hyphomicrobiales bacterium
CCCGTTCGGACCGGCTCGCCAAGTACAACCAGTTGATCCGCATCGAGGAAGAGCTTGGCTCGGCGGCCCGCTTTGCCGGCCGTTCGATCCTCAAGGTCTCCTGATCCCAGGTCCTTTACCGGCATCTCCGGCGGCGTCCGCGCCGCCGGAAACCCGGCCTTAACGCTTCCGGGTCCAACCTCGCAGGCGAATCGGTGCGGCACTGCCGCGCCGGCGTGTCGAAGAGGTTCCTGGCGAAATGACAACCCGGCAGAAGCGGCGATCGGCGCTCGGCAAAGTCATCGTGCCGGCGGTCACCATCGGTTGTCTCGGCTATTTCGCCTATCATGCCTTCCACGGTGAATACGGCATCTTCGCCCGCGACGAGCTGGCGGTAGAAATCGCGCGCGTCGAAGCGGAGCGCGATGGCCTTGTGCTGCGCCGCAAGGAGCTTGAGAACCGCGTCAGCCTGATGAAACCGACGAGCCTCGACCCCGACATGATTGACGAACGGGCCCGCATGAGTCTCAATCTTGCCGGGCCGAACGAGATCGTCATCCTCGGCAAGCGCTGAGCCGATTTCGGTAGTGAGCGTAATGGATAACCAAAAACCGGTTCATTCAATTAATGAACCGCAATCTGGTTTATTGCAGAATTCCATTATATTTGAATATGTTATCCGAGATTTTGACTTAAACAAAGGTATTGGATTGGCCGGGCGCCTCCGCTAGATTCTTGCGCAGCTTTCATCGAGGAAACAGCGCCAAGAGGCCGCACGCATGGCTGACAGTTCGAAACCCGCCGCCAAACGCTCCGCCACCGCCAGCCGGCAGAAGGCAAAGCGTGACGAGGCGCCGAAAATCGCCGACTTCACCAAGGAAGAAGAGCTCCACGCCTATCGCGAGATGCTGCTCATCCGCCGCTTCGAGGAGAAGGCCGGCCAGATGTACGGCATGGGCCTCATCGGCGGCTTCTGCCATCTCTACATCGGCCAGGAAGCGGTGGTCGTCGGCATGCAGATGGCCTCCAGGGAAGGCGACCAGATCATCACCGGCTATCGCGATCATGGCCACATGCTGGTGACCGGCATGACGGCGCGGGGCGTCATGGCCGAGCTGACCGGCCGGCGCGGCGGCTATTCCAAGGGCAAGGGCGGCTCGATGCACATGTTCAGCCGCGAGAAGAATTTCTACGGCGGCCACGGCATCGTCGGCGCGCAGGTCTCGCTCGGCACCGGCATCGGCTTTGCCAACCGCTATCGCGGCAATGGCGCGGTCAGCATGGCCTATTTCGGCGACGGCGCCAGCAATCAGGGCCAGGTCTACGAGAGCTTCAACATGGCCAAGCTCTGGAAACTGCCGGTCGTCTACGTCATCGAGAACAACAAGTACGGCATGGGCACCAGCATCGAGCGGGCGTCGTCGACGACAGACCTGTCGCAGCGCGGCGCCTCGTTCGACATTCCGGGCGAGCAGGTCGACGGCATGGATGTGCGGGCGGTGCGCGCGGCCGGCGACAAGGCGCTTGCCTGGTGCCGCGAGGGCAATGGTCCCTTCATCCTCGAGATGATGACCTATCGCTATCGCGGCCACTCGATGTCCGACCCGGCGAAGTACCGGTCGAAGGACGAAGTGCAGAAGATGCGCAACGACCATGATCCGATCGAGCAGGTGCGCAAGCGGCTTCTGGAAAACCGCTGGGCGAGCGAGGACGACCTCAAGGCCGTCGACCGGGAAATTCGCGATATCGTCGCCGACTCGGCCGAATTCGCCCAGAACGACCCCGAGCCGGATCCCTCCGAGCTCTACACCGACGTATTGCGTTGAGAGGGGACCGAGACATGCCCATCGAGATTTTGATGCCCGCCCTCTCGCCGACCATGGAAGAGGGCAATCTTGCCAAATGGCTGAAGAACGAAGGCGACAAGGTCGTCGCCGGTGACGTCATCGCCGAGATCGAGACCGACAAGGCGACGATGGAGGTGGAGGCCGTCGACGACGGCACGCTGGCGAAGATTCTCGTGCCGGCCGGCACCGAGAAGGTGAAGGTCAACACAGCGATCGCGGTTCTTGCCGCCGAGGGCGAGGACGCTTCGGCCGCCGCCGCGGCGACGCCGACCGTCTCGCATGTCGCCGACGCTTCGCCGCTGGCGCCGCCGCTCGAGCCGCCGGCCCATCATCAGCATGCGGCGCCGCTGGTGCCGCCGCCGGTAACCGAGCTCGATGAGGATGCCGGCGCGCCGGAAATCCCGGCGGGCACGGCGATGGTCGACATGACCGTTCGCGAGGCGCTGCGCGATGCCATGGCCGAGGAGATGCGCCGCAATCCGGATGTCTTCGTCATGGGCGAGGAAGTTGGCGAGTATCAGGGCGCCTACAAGGTCACACAGGGCCTGCTGCAGGAATTCGGGCCGATGCGGGTGGTCGACACGCCGATCACCGAGCATGGCTTTGCCGGCCTTGCCGCCGGTGCGGCGCTTGCCGGGCTCAATCCGATCGTCGAGTTCATGACCTTCAATTTCTCGATGCAGGCGATCGACCACATCATCAACTCGGCTGCCAAGACGCTCTATATGTCGGGCGGCCAGCTCAACTGCACGATCGTGTTTCGCGGCGCGAATGGCGCGGCGGCCCGCGTTGCCGCCCAGCACAGCCAGGACTATTCGGCCTGGTATTCGCACATTCCGGGCCTGAAGGTCGTGGCGCCCTACACGGCGGCGGACGCCAAGGGCCTTTTGAAGGCGGCGATCCGCGATCCCAATCCGGTGGTGTTCCTCGAGAACGAAATCCTCTACGGCCAGACCTTCCCGGTGCCGGAACTCGACGATTTCGTCGTGCCGATCGGCAAGGCGCGGGTCGCCCGGCATGGCCGTGACGTCACCATCGTCTCGTTCAGCATCGGCATGAGCTACGCCATGAAGGCGGCGGCGGAGCTGCATGAGAAGGACATCGACGCCGAGGTCATCGACCTCAGGACGCTGCGGCCGCTCGACATGGCGACGATCATCAAGTCGGTGATGAAGACCGGCCGCTGCGTGACCGTCGAGGAAGGCTGGCCGCAGGGCTCGATCGGCTCCGAGATCGCGGCGCGGCTGATGGACGAGGCGTTCGACTATCTCGATGCGCCGGTTGCCCGCGTCACCGGCAAGGACGTGCCGATGCCTTACGCTGCCAATCTGGAGAAGCTGGCGCTGCCGAGCGTTGCCGACGTGATCGAGGCCGCCATGGCGGTCTGCTACCGCTAAGGGCGGGGAGGAAAAGGAATGCCCATCGAGATCCTGATGCCGGCGCTCTCGCCGACCATGGAAAAGGGCACGCTCGCCCGCTGGCACGTCAAGGAAGGCGACAAGGTGGCGCCCGGCGACGTCGTTGCCGAAATCGAGACCGACAAGGCGACGATGGAGGTCGAGGCGGTCGACGAGGGTACCGTTTCGCAGCTCCATGTCGCCGAGGGGACGGCCGACGTTCCGGTCAACACGGTGATCGCGACGCTTGCCGGCGAAGGCGAGGCGCCGGGCAAGCCGGCACCTGCCGCCGCTCCGGCAGCGATTGCCCCGGCACCGGCTGCTGCTCCGGTAGCCGCGACGCCTGCTCGGCCGCAACGCCAGCCGGCCTGTTGCCGCTGCGGCGCCGAGTGCCGCGCGGGCTGCGGGCGCCAAGGTCTTGCCTCGCCGCTCGCCCGGCGCATTGCCAGGGAAAAGGGCGTCGACATCGCTGCCGTCGCCGGCAGCGGGCCGCGCGGCCGCATCATCGTTCGCGATGTCGAGGCGGCGATTGCCGGCGGTCTGGCGCCGGCGCCGGTCGCCGCCGCAGCAGCGCCTGTGCCGGCAATCCGGCCGATGGCGAGCGGTCCCTCGAGCGCCGAGGTCAAGGTAACGTTTGCGGGCGACGACTACGAGGCCGTGCCGCACGACACGATGCGCAAGGTCATCGCGCGGCGGCTGACGGAATCGAAGCAGACCGTGCCGCACTTCTATCTCGCGGTCGACTGCCGGCTCGATGCGCTGCTGGAAATGCGCGAGAAGATCAATGCCGGTGCGCCGAAGGGCGCGGACGGCAAGCCGGCGTTCAAGCTCTCGGTCAATGACTTCGTCATCAAGGCGCTCGGGCTGTCGCTGCGCGATGTGCCGGATGCGAACGTCACCTGGACCGAGGAGGCGATGCTGCGGCACCGGCGCTCGGACGTCGGCGTTGCGGTCGCCATTCCCGGTGGCCTCATCACGCCGGTGGTGCGCGGCGTCGAATCAAAGACGCTGACGACGATCTCGGCCGAGATGAAGGACTTTGCCGCAAGGGCGCGGGCGCGCAAGCTGATGCCGGAGGAATATACCGGCGGCACCACGGCGATCTCCAATCTCGGCATGTTCGGCATCAAGGAGTTTTCCGCCGTCATCAACCCGCCGCACGCCACGATCCTCGCGGTCGGGGCGGGCGAGGAGAGGGCGGTTGTCGAGAACGGGGCGGTCGTCATTGCCAATGTCATGACGGTGACGCTCTCGACCGACCATCGGGCGGTCGATGGCGCGCTCGGGGCCGAACTCATCGGGGCCTTCAAGCGCTATATCGAGAACCCGCTGTCGATGCTGGTTTGAGGGCAAGGTCTGCAGGGTTCGTCCGCGAAGCGTGACGCACCGGTTTTGCTGTGCCAACGGTGGGTTACGCCGCGCAGGCGCGGCCAACACGCCCGACGATTCCGGCCTTGTCCGCATCGTCGGTGTCATCGCCTGTTCGTCATTCCCGCGAAAGCGGGAATCCATCCGGATAAGGCGCCCGGCGGAAGACGGATGGCCTCCCGGGCCGCCGAAACGCAGCATGGACCCCCGTTTGCACGGGGGTGACGACTACTGCTGCCGCTACCGGCACCGCTACCGCTACGCCGTCTCGGGCCCGGACGTCTGGACCTCGATCGGATCGAGCGACAGCGAGCGCAGGCAGTCGCCCTCGTCGGAGGCGGAGGATTCGGGCGCATACCACTTCAGCCGGTCGCGCAGGGTGACGACCGAGCCGATGATGACCAGCGAGGGGCCCTTGAAGTCGGCCCCGGCGACCTTTTCGGCGATGTCGGCGATGGTGCCGCTGACGACGCGCTGGGTGCGCCGCGTGCCGTGGTCGACGACGGCGACCGGAAGTTCGGCCGAGGCGCCACGCTCGAGAAACTCGCGCGACAGCTCGGGCAGCATCGAGAGCCCCATATAGATGACGACGGTCTGGTGCGGCTGGAGCAGCGTCTTCCAGTCGAGATCGAGCTTGCCGTTCTTGCCGTGGCCGGTGACGAAGATGCAGGCCTGGGCGTGGTCGCGATGGGTGAGGGGGATGCCGGCATAGGCCGAGCAGCCCGAAGCGGCGGTGATGCCCGGCACGACCTGGAACGGAATCGATTCGCGGGCCAGTTCCTCGATTTCCTCGCCGCCGCGGCCGAAGATGAAGGGGTCGCCACCCTTCAGGCGCAGCACGCGCCGGCCTTCGCGGGCAAGGCGGACCATCAGCCTGGAGATGTCCTCCTGCGGCATGGTGTGGTCGCGGTTCATCTTGCCGACATAGATGCGCTCGGCATCGCGGCGCACCAGGTTGAGGATGCAGTCGTCGATGAGGCGGTCATAAAGGACGACGTCGGCGCGCTGGATGAGGCGCAGGGCCTTGAAGGTGAGCAGGTCCGGATCGCCCGGGCCGGCGCCGACGAGATAGACCTCGCCGGTCATCGGGGCGTCGGCGCTGCGGCCGGCTTCCGCAATAAGGGCCTCGATCTCGCGTTCAGCCTGCTCGTCGGCACCGGCGAGCACGAGGTCGGCCACCGGCCCTTCGAGAATGCGCTCCCAGAAGCGCCGGCGCTCGACGCCGCGGCTGAGCGCGGCCGAGACCCGATCGCGATAGCGGCCGACGAATCGCGCCAGCCGGCCATAGGCGGCCGGGATGACGCTTTCGAGCCGGGCCTTGATGATGCGGGCGAGAATCGGCGAGGCGCCGCTCGAGGAAATCGCGATCACCATCGGATCTCGGTCGAGAATCGCCGGCATGATGAAGTCGCACTTGTCCGGCGTGTCGGCGATGTTGGCCGGAATGCCAAGCTCGCGGGCGAGCTCGAAGAGATGGTTGTCGGTGTCCGGCTCCTCGCTGGCGCCATAGGCAAGGACGGCGCCGGCAAGAGCCTCGCGGGTTACCGGCGCGGCCGAATGGCTGAGACCGTCATGGCGCAGGATCTCGCGGAAATCCGGGCCGAGCTCGGGGGCAAAGACGGTGACGCGGCCGCCGGCGCGCAGCACCATCTCGGTCTTTCGCGCAGCGATCGTGCCGCCACCGACGACCGCAACGAACTTGCCGCGGACGTCGAACAAGATCGGAAGATGGTCCATTGCCTGGCTCCTCGTGCCGCCACCTGTCGCGTGCGGGGCGGTCTGTTGCTTGCCCGCCGGAGGAAGACGCGCCGGCGGGCGACTGTTTCTGGTGTTGCCGCCTGTCCTATGGCGATGCCGGGAAAAAGCAAAGCCTCATTGACGGGGCGGAGTGCCGGACAGGCATTGCGATCCTCGCCGGTCGGCTGGGCGACCCTAGCCGGTCGGCTGGCGCGCGGCCCAGTCGCGAAGGACGTCGGCGATGGAGTTTGCCGCCTCGGCGTCGATGTCGACGATGGTGATGCGGTGGCCCTCGCGCAGGGTCATGCGGAGCAGCTTCATGCCGCTTTCGTAGGTCGCCTCCTGGAGGAGGACCTTGCGCCGGTAGGGCGCCTCGACCTCGGCGAGCGTCTCGACTTCGATGCCGTTCACTTCTTCACCTTCTCGCCCCAGTAGAAGGCGGTCTCCAGCTTGATTTCCCAGTTCTTCGGCGTGTCGCGGTAGTCCGGCTTGACGTCGAACTCGAGGAAACGCTCGCCCTGCTCGCCGAGCAGGCCGACGGCGCGGGACAGATCGTTGAAATTGAGAATCTGCGGGTTGGAAATGATGATGTCGCTGAGTTTCGCCATGTCGTTCGTTGGTTCCCGATACTGATGGTGTCAGGCGGCATAGGCCGCGCTGGCGAGGCTGCCGGCGATCCGCTCGGCGTAACGTGCACGATAATAGAGCCGGCCGGGCTCGCCGCCAGTGGCGTTGGCAAAGCCGCTGCGGTCGTGCAGCACGTTGTTGCAGATGACGCCCTGTCCGGCCTCGAGGCGGGTGTGGAACAGCAGCGGCTCGTGGCCGCCCGTGAGAATGTCCATCAGCGCCTCGACGGCTGCCCGCGTCGCATCGTCGTCGCGCCACACGACGTTCCGCTTGCGGGCGGTGTAGCGCATGTAGAGCGCGCCGGTCGCCGCTTCCACCGAAAAGACCGGACCGGTCGAGGTTGGACGCATGCGGCCTTCCTCCTCGAAGGACGGAATCGTCATCGCCTCCGGATGCATCAGCGCAGCGACGAAGGCGGGATTGCGGTCGCGCAGGCGGATATAGGCGATCTCGGCATCGAAAAGGCCGTTGACGCCGCCCTCGGCGGCGGGGCGCACGCAGTGCAGGACCATCGCGCGGATGAGGTCAGCCGGCGGATTGTAGTAGCCGTCGGTGTGCCAGTTGATCGGCCTCGTCGAATAGGGAATGAAGCCGGCCCGGCCGCCCTCGTCGGCGACCTCGATGGCGACGATGCCGTCGGTGCCGGCGGAGCGATGATGCTCGAGATTGCCGAGGCCGAAGCCGGCGGCAAAGCGCATCAGGTCAGGGCGGGAATCATCGGCGTCGCGGCAGCGGCCGGTGCAGGCGTAAAGCGCCATGTTGGTGCGCTGGACGAGGTCGAGAATCGCTTCCTGCTCGGCCGCTGTCGGATTGGCCAGATCGGCGATCTCGACGATCATTTCGGCGGCGCGGGCCGGATGATGCTCCAGCTTCCAGTCGCGCCAGCGGCGATAGGCTTCGGCGTCCGAAAGAGCGAACGGGCCGCGTCCCGGCGCCACGACGAAATGCTCCTTGAAGGCCGCGAGTGCTCGCGTGATCATCGTGTTCTCTCCCCGTATAGTCGCGCGTTGGCGACTTTTTTCCTTTGTTTTTCTTCTTTTAACCACGCCTTCAGGCCAAGCGCGAGACTTTCTCGACAAACCCCGCGAAAAGCGGGGTGCGTTCGTCTCTGCCTATTGAGACCCGCGCCGAACGTGGCATCATGAAGTCGTGCGGGAGAGGAAGTTCCTGTGGGATATTCCCGCCGACCCGAATATTATAGATTGCTGATATGAAAAGATCGATATATGATCGCGTCCTTAATAGGCGTGCTCGATATCGGCGCGACGGGGGTCCGGTGACCGGCGTGCGTTGCAGCTATGCCGCAAAACCGGACAATAATAAATCGATCAAGCGGTTGCTGTCGCGAGGGGAGGACAGCAGCTCAGCCCTACCAAGGAGGATGGTGGATCCATGTCTAGCGATAACGGTCCTGTCTCCGGCGCCGCCGGTTCTGAAAAGAAGATTCACGACACGCCGCTGCTCGACCAGCTCGAAAGCGGTCCCTGGCCCAGCTTCATCACGGGCCTGAAGCGCCTGCGCGATGCCGACGAGCGGTATTCGCCGATGGTGAACGACCTGCTCGGCCAGCTCGAGCATTCCTACGAGAACAAGCTCGGCTACTGGAAGGGCGGCACCGTCTCGGTGTTCGGTTATGGCGGCGGCATCATCCCGCGCTTCTCCGAGGTGGCCAAGAAGTTCCCCGAGTCGAAGGAGTTCCATACCCTTCGCGTCATTCCGCCGGCGGGCTATCACTACACGTCCGACCTGCTGCGCCAGATGTGCGACATCTGGGAGCGCAACGGCTCGGGCCTCATCGCCTTCCACGGCCAGTCCGGCGACATCATGTTCCAGGGCACCTCGACCGAGAAGACCCAGGACGCCTTCGACGAGCTGAACGAACTCGGCTTCGATCTCGGCGGTGCCGGTCCGGCCCTGCGTACCTCGATGAACTGCGTCGGCCATGCCCGCTGCGAGATGTCGTGCTACGACGAGGTTCGGGCGCATCGCGAGATCCTCAACGAGTTCCTCGACGAGATGCATCGCCCGGCGCTGCCGTACAAGTTCAAGTTCAAGTTCTCGGGCTGCCCGAACGATTGCGTCAACGCGATCCATCGCGCCGACTTCGCGGTCATCGGCACCTGGCGTGACGACATGAAGGTCAACCAGGCCGAGGTGAAGAACTACGTCGAGAAGCTCGGCCGCAAGTACATCATCGATCATGTCATCGCGATGTGCCCGACCCGCGCCCTCAGCCTCAACGACGACGACACGCTCGATGTCGACAACAAGAGCTGCGTGCGGTGCATGCACTGCCTCAATGTCATGACCAAGGCGCTGTCGCCGGGCGATGACAAGGGCGTCTCGATCCTGATCGGCGGCAAGCGCGCCCTCAAGATCGGCGACCTGATGGGCATCAACGTCGTGCCGTTCATGAAGCTGGAGACCGAGGAAGATTTCGAGGCGCTGCGCGAGTTCGCCGGCAATGTCATCGACTTCTTCGCGGAGAACGCGCTTGAGCATGAGCGTACCGGCGAGATGATCGACCGTATCGGTCTGCCGGCGTTCCTCGAGGGTCTCGGCGTCGAGCCGGATCCGAACATGGTCAAGCATCCGCGCACGTCCTGCTTCGTCCGCACGGACGACTTCGATGACGAGGCGGAGAAGTGGTACGAGCGCAAGGGCCGCGAAGGCGGGTCGAGCGCCGAAGCCGCAGAATGACGGCGTGACACGCTTCTAGGGAGACGAAACAATATGGCAGAGACACAACCGCGTACGCCCGACGAGTCGGGTGTGCCCGATCCGTTCCCCTTCATGCATCCGCTGCTGAAGAAGAACTACGGCAACTGGGACTGGCATGACCGTCCGCGTCCGGGCGTTCTGCATCACGTCGCCAAGACTGGCGACGAGGTGTGGACCGTGCGCGCCGGCACCCAGCGCCAGATGGACGTCTTCACCATCCGTAAGCTGTGCGATATCGCCGATCAGTTCGCCGAGGGCCACGTCCGCTTCACCACGCGCTCGAACATCGAGTTCATGGTGAGCTCGTTCGACAAGGTCCAGCCGCTGATCGACAAGCTGACGGCCGAGGGCTTCCCGGTCGGTGGCACCGGCAACTCGGTGTCGATGATCTCGCACACGCAGGGCTGGCTGCACTGCGACATTCCTGGCACCGATGCCTCGGGCGTCGTCAAGTCCATGATGGACATGATGTACGACGAGTTCGTCAAGGAGGAGATGCCGAACCGCGTTCGCATCACCACCTCGTGCTGCCAGATCAACTGCGGTGGTCAGGGCGATATCGCCATCAATGTGCAGTATACCAAGCCGCCGAAGATCAACCACGATCTCGTCGCCAACATCTGCGAGCGTCCCGCGGTCGTCGCGCGTTGCCCGGTTGCGGCCATCCGCCCGGCCATGGTCAACGGCAAGCCGTCGCTCGAAGTCGACGAGAAGAAGTGCGTCTGCTGCGGCGCCTGCTATCCGCCGTGTCCGCCGATGCAGATCAACGGCGAAGAGTCGACCAAGATCGCTGTCTGGGTCGGTGGCAAGCACTCGAACGCCCGGTCCAAGCCGACGTTCCACAAGCTCGTCGTTGCCAACCTTCCGAACAACGCGCCGCGCTGGCCGGAAGTGTCGGAAGTCGTTCGCAAGATCCTTTATGCCTACAAGGACAATGCGAAGGACTGGGAGCGCATGGGCGAGTGGATCGACCGCATCGGTTGGCCGCGCTTCTTCGAGCTGACGGGTCTGCCGTTCACCAAGCACCATATCGATACGTGGACCGGCGCTCGCCACAACATGAACATGTCCACGCACGTTCACTTCTGATCCTGAAGAGAACGTACCGCATGCCCGGCTGCCCCCGACCCTGAAAGGTCGGGCCGGGGGAGGGGCTGCGTATCGTATTGGCGATCATGTCCGCGTGCACGGGGGTGCCGCGACAGGGACAGGGGGCTGATCGTGAAGCTCGCAGTATTGGTCAACGAGGGTCCGTATACCCATCAGGCATCGGACTCGGCCTATCAGTTCACCAAGGCGGCGCTGGAGAAGGGGCACGAGATCTTTCGCGTCTTCTTCTACCATGACGGCGTCAACAACGGCACGCGTTTCACCGTGCCGCCGCAGGACGACCGCAATCTCCAGAAGCTGTGGTCGGAACTGGCGGAGAAATACAATCTGGACCTTACCGTCTGCATCGCGGCCGCGCAGCGTCGCGGCATTCTCGACGAGGGCGAGATGAAGCGGCACGGCAAGGACGGCAACAACATCGCGCCGGGCTTCCGCATTTCCGGTCTGGGCCAGCTCATCGAAGCGGGCATCAAGGCCGAGCGGCTCGTGGTCTTCGGCGACTGAGGAGGGGGCGATGAGCGCAGAAGATATGGACGACGAAGTCGCCAAGAAGTTTCTCTACGTCAATCGCAAGGCGCCCTACGGCACCATCTATGCCCTTGAGTCGCTCGAGGTCGTGCTGATTGGTGCCGCGTTCGAGCAGGACGTGAGCCTCGCCTTCCTCGATGACGGCGTCTATCAGTTGATCGACGGCCAGACGACGACGGGTATCGGCATGAAGAATTTCTCGCCGACCTATCGCGCCCTGGGCGACTATGAGGTCACCAAGCTCTATGTCGAGAAGGAATCTCTCGAAGAGCGCGGCCTCACCATCGATGACCTGATGCCGATCGTCTATGAGGACGAGGATGACGACTGGGAGGAGAAACCCTCCATTCGCGTCGTTTCTCGCAAGGAAATGGCCGACATCATGGCCGACCAGGACATAGTCCTGAGTTTCTGAGCGGGAGGGCGAAAGAATGTCTACTCTTCATACAATCAACAAGTCGCCGTTCGAGCGTTCCGCGATGGCGAGCTGTCTTGCCCACTTGAAGGCGGGCGACGCAGTGCTCATCATTGAAGACGGGGTGGTCGGCGCGCGCAAGGCGACGGCTTTCGCCGCGACGATTTCCGCCGCCATGGGTGATGCGGAAGTCTATGTTCTCGGGCCGGATCTGCAGGCCCGCGGCATGAACGAAGGCGATCTCGTCGACGGCGTGAAGGTCGTTGACTATGACGGTTTCGTCGATCTCGTCACGGCGCACGATCGCACTCAGGCTTGGCTCTGACGGCAACCCGTTGGAGTTTGTTGCAAAAACCCTCGTGGGAGGGGGAAATCGGGAGGACCAGAGATGGCCTATGAAGTGAACGGTGAGACTTTCGAGCACGACGAGGAAGGTTACCTGACTGACCTGTCCAGGTGGAACCCGGAGCTCGCCAAGCTCATCGCTGTCGACGAGAAGATCGACATGACCGAAGAGCATTGGGAAGTCGTGAACTTCCTGCGCGAGTACTACGACGAATACCAGATCGCTCCGGCCATCCGCGTGCTCGTCAAGGCCATGAAGAAAAAGTTCGGCGCCGAGAAGGCCTCGAACAAGTACCTCTACGAGCTGTTCCCGTATGGCCCGGCGAAGCAGGCGTGCAAGATCGCCGGTCTGCCGAAGCCGACCGGCTGCGTCTGATCGCAGAGAACTGCATCTGAACCGGTCCGAAGAGACCGGATGAGCCGGCCGCATATGCGGCCGGACAGACCGCCGGACGAAGACCGTCACGGTGAGGGGAGAGACGTACGTGCTGACCGCAGTCTATGCCCTTGTTTTCTATGCCGCCACGATCCTGCTGGTCGTGGGGCTCGGCTTTCGCGTCTGGCAGTATGCGACGACGCCGGCACCGCTGAAGATCCCGACAACGCCTGCCCCGACCACCCGCACCGGCGTGTGGATGCGCATGGCGAGGGAAGTGGTGCTGTTCCAGAGCCTTTTCAAGTCCAACAAGTGGATTTGGCTGTTCGGCTACCTGTTCCACGGGGCGCTGGCGCTCGTGCTGCTGCGTCACGTCCGGTATTTTCAGGAGCCGGTCTGGACGGTCATCCAGCTCATTCAGCC
>JAWKVW010000042.1:0-11504 GCA_041397845.1 Hyphomicrobiales bacterium
ATGACGGCCGCAAGATCGACGCCCTCTATTATCGCTTCGCCAGGACCGGCGAGTTTGGTCCGGGCTTCACGACGCTGCGCCTCTACAAGGACCCGGTCGAGGGCAACGCCATTCCCTTCAGCCCGGATGGCTTTGCCAGGATCATTGCCATGGCCGGCGCCGGCGTCTTCCCGAAAAACGAAGTCCTGAAGGCCGACGACGCGACCTTGCCCGGTCTCGTGCACGAGGCTCGCGTTTCCGATTTCCTTGATTTGAAGCCGGTGAAGCTTCTCCACGACGACCCGGTCCGGCGCATCATTCCAGATCCGGCCCGGTTCTCGCAGCCGCTCGTCGATGCGCTCGAAAAGGACGGTCCCATCTATGCGTCGGTCCGCTTCCGCTTCACCCGCGATCAGGCCGAGGGCGGCCACAACAAGGCCGGCGGCATGTCGACTGAAGCCGGAACGGTGAAGGTCTATGGCGATCGCCTGCCGATCCCGACCTATGCCGGCCATTGCGTCGTCATTGTCGGCTATGTCCGCCAGAACGGCCGTGTCTATTTCATCTATCGCGAGACCTTCGGCAAATACGACGTCGAGAGCGAGAAGGGCGGCGCCGCCTACCGGGTGCTGCCGGTGCACGGCTTTGCCAAGGCCTTCGCCTTCCGCCGATAGCGGGCCGGCTCGAAGGCGATGCGCGGCGCTGGCTCAGGCGCCGTCGTCCGGCGTCGTGCCGCCGTCTTCCTCGACGACCGGAATGGCATAGCTGCCCTTCAGCCAGCGATTGAGGTCGACATCGGCGCAGCGCGGCGAGCAGAACGGATAGGCCTTGCGGTCCGAGGGCTTGCCGCAGATCGGGCATGGCCGCTTCGGTCGAAGCGGCTCCACATTCGCTGCCGTGCCGCCCGTCTTGCCGTCCCGTCCAGCCATTCCCGCAATACTCCCTCGCCATGCGCGCGCGAGCATAGGCCCGATGCGGCCCGGCGCCAATGCCGCTTGTCGCAAAGGCGCCGGCTGGCGGTCCGCGTCCGGCCGGCGCGGCGGGGCAGGGGCCGGGATTACCGTTCGTTTTCGGCAAGCCAGGCGTCGTGCAGCCATTTCTCGGTCTTGCGCCGTCCCGGAATCGTGATCCAGACGATATCGCGCTCGAACACCATGACGTCGCGGTCCGCTCCGACAATGACCCAGAACCAGCGGCCATCGGCCGTGTTGCGCATCTTCACCTTCATGCCGGTGATGGTCCGAGCCTCGCTTCGGCCCTCGCCGGCGACGTTGACGGTCTCGTCGTGCGGCTCGATCCAGCTGATCTTGAAGCTCTGCAGCAGGTCGGGCGCGAACCGGCCGAGAAAGTCGAGGGCAATGGCCCGCGCCTCCTCGCGGCTCGGCAGGTCCTTGCCGGCAAGGTCGGCGTCCATGCGGGCAAAGCCCTTCAGTCGCCCGGAACGGTCCCGCACGATGCTGAAGTGTTCGCCGAAAAGGCCGGTATTGCGCCCGTCGCGCCGCTCGTGGCGGAAAAGCTCGGCGGCTTCTCCGTCAACGGTGACGGTTTGCCGGGAAACGAGTTCATAGGCCGGTGGCACTGTCAGGGTTTCGATGCCTTTTTCGGCAGAGAGAAGCTGGATTGTCGACATGTCGGCTCCTTTCAGGGGTTCCGGGCTTGCCGGGCTGGTTGCCAGCAGAACGGCAACAAGGCCGGCCGGGTAGATCGCGTTCCGGGCAGGGTTTCGCCGGGGCATGACGGGGCTCCTCATGTTGTGGTCGCTGCCGGGCGCCGGGCGACGGCAAGGCCGGCCGCACCGAGAGCGAGCAGGAACGCCGGCAGGAGGAACAGCGCCATGAACCCGGTCGGCTGCAGCGCCTGCGCGACCGGCGCTGCAAGGCTGGCGCCGAGAAACAGTGCGAAGGTGTAGATGGCGAGCGCCCGGCCGCGGGTCGCCTGGCTCGCCCGCCCGGCAATCAGCGCGATGAGGCCGGGTATCGCGGTGGCGATGCCGGCCGAGATGAGCGCGCTGGCCGCAAGCAGCGTGGCCGGGCCGCCGAGCGCCGTCGCCGCAAGGGCCGTCGCGGCGAGAACGAGACCACCCCGGGCCGTTGCCGCCGGGCCGAAGCGCCGGATCATCGGCGCCGCTGCAAGCGTCAGCAGCAATGGCGGCAGCCCGGCAAGGCGCAGCATTTGCGCATCGACGCCGGGCAGCGGGCCAAGCGCCTGAACGCCGGCATGGAAGCTGACGAAGGCAAAGAGCACCGTCGCAGCGGCGGCCCACCCGGCAACGATGCCGGCATCGCGCCAGGGCGCGGCCCTGACAGCAGCCGGCCCGCTGCCGGCCGCCGCGCCGCCATGCGCCGTCTCGCCGGCGGCCAGGAAAACGGCAAGCGCACCGATGAGGTAGAGCGGCGCGAGATCCAGCATGATCGGCGAAAGGCCGACTCCGGCTCGCGCTGCGAGGATCTGGGCAAGCGGCGCCGCACCGAGGAAGGCAAGACTCATCATCGCCACGCCGGTCGGGCGTTGCTGAGGCGGCAAGGTTTCAGCGACGAGCGACAGCGCCGCCGGCGGAAAGAGCGAGGCGGCAAGGCCCTGCACGGCCCGCGCCGCGAGCATCGTTGCAAGCGACGGCGCCAGACCGACGAGCAGCGTTCCGGCCGCGGTCGCGATCAATCCGCCGACCAGCACCAGCCGTCGGCCGAGCCGGTCGGAAAGCGCTCCGAACAAGAGAAAGCCGAGCGCATAGGCAAAGCCGAACGCCGAACCGGCGAACGCCGCCGTTGCCGGGCTCGCATCGAACTCGGCGGCAATCGCCCCGACGAGGGGAATGGTCACGTAGAGCTGCCCGACAACGAGGAAGGCGCAGGCCATGAGAGTGACGAGAAGCGCTGCATGTCTCGGGTTCATTGGGACCTCGAATTTAATCCTGACGTCAGATAGAGATAACGGCGGGCATCCGGCCCGGTGCGCCCGTCGTGCGCGGTGTCCGCCGGGTGCCATGTCCCTCGTGCCGGCCCCCGTGCCTCGGCGATGCCGGGCCAGGCAAGCAGGCAGGAGGCGTCCTGCGTTACACGTGCTGATCCATGCCGCGCCTCGCCGCAGGATGCGGAAAGGTGCGGAACGGCTCGGCGGTCAGCCCTGGCGCGCTTCGGCGATGAGTGCCCTCATCCGCTCGATATTGCTTTGGAGGTCGAGGCGGAACGCGGTCAGTTCGGCAAGCTGCAGGTTCGTGCGGGCAAGCTGGCCCTCAAGGATCTGCAGCACCTTTTCCTTGCCCTTGATGCCGCTGGCATCCTCGAAATAGAGGTCGATGACCGCGCCGATATCCTCGAGGCTGAGCCCGAGCTGTTTCAGCGCGGCGATCTTTTCGAGGCGTTTCAGCGACGTCTCGTTGTAGTAGCGATAGCCGGAGCCCTCCCTTTCCGCCGGCGCCATCAGACCGATCCGCTCGTAATAGTGGATGGTCCGGTGGCTGACGCCGGCGCGCTCCGCCAGTTCGCCAATCTGCATGCGACCCGTGTTCTGGCTCATTCCGAGTCTCTTTCCCTTGCGGGTGGATCTCCATTTGACGTCGGGTTCAGGCCTAGGCGCCTTTGCCCGCCGCGTCAACGGATGGCGGCTGTGCTATTGCGGCTGTTCTTCGATCGCGGCGTTGCCGACGAACTGGATGGCAAGGACGCTGAGGATGAGCAGCGTCATGTGCACCTGCTGGATGACGCCCTGCTTGATCCAGTAGCCGAACCACAGGCCGCCGACGAGAAAGAAGAGCCAGAGTGCCATGAAGGCGGAAAGCGCGTGCACGGCGCGGCCGCGCGCCGCGGCCAGGCGGCGCGCATCGCCCCGGCCGGCCGCAACGAGAAACGAGATGCCGGCAAACCAGAGATAGGCGGCGATGACGGCCTGGACGGCGGCGATCGCAAGCAGCATCGGCTTGCCGATCTCGCCGGGCATGGCGCGCCAGAGCAGCCCCTGGCCAAGGCCGTTCGGCTCGTCGACGAGCAGGTTCATCTGCAGCATGGTGCCGAGGAAGAACCGGTTCGTCGCCGGATCCGTCGTGTTGTTGAGGACGGCAATGCTCATCCAGGCGGCAAGGCCGATGATGAGCAGGCTTTTGGCAAGGCGCGTCGGGGTCATGCTGCGGCTTCCTTGTTGCGGGCATCGAGGTGTCCCGGCAGGATCGGCCAGCCGCGCCGCCGGGCGATGTCGGCAAGCTCGCCGCGCGTGCCCACGACGGCCGGATGTCCGGCGAGCTCAAGCATCGGCAGGTCGCTGATGTGATCGCCATAGGCGTGGCAGTCGGCAAGGTCGGCGCCGGCGGACCGGGCCAGCGCCGCCGCCGCATCCCGCTTGCCGGTGCCGATCATCACCGGCGGCACGATCTCGCCGGAATAGATGCCGCCGGGCGCCATCAGCCGCGTTGCGAGAATGTCGCCGCCATCGATGCCGAGCCGCTCCGCCAGCGGCTGCAGGATGTCGATCGCCGAGCCGGAAACGAGCGCGATGCGGTCACCGCGCCGCTGGTGCGTCTCGAGCCGGTCGAGCCCGGCCGGCACGAAGAACGGCTCTGCCGCCGCGCAGCGCTCCTCGACCCAGAGCCGCGCCGCCCGCCGCACGGCATCGCGCGAAAGCCCGGCAAAGCCGCGCCAGAACGCCAGATTGACCGCGGTCCTGTCGACACCCGCGGCGGCAAGGCACCGGACGTCGGCGATGATCGCCTCGGCCTCGACCGATGGCAGCCGCCGGCCGAGGAACCCGAGAAACTCGAACATGCTTTTTGTCGCGATCAGCGTCTCGTCGACGTCGAAGAATGCAATCGCCATCGCCCGCTACTCCGCCGCCGCCAGCGTTTCCATCCGCTCGGCAACGGCAAGGGCGTAGGCCACAACCGCGGCGGAACCCTTCTCGACTTCCTTGCGGCGCAACTGCTCCGGCCGGAACAGCGTGTATTCAACGGTGATGGTGGTCGTCACCGCACCGTTCTGCACGACGGTGAGCTCGGCCGAAATCGCCACCCGATCCGGCCGCGGCGAGACCGCCGACACCTCGCGGTACTCGATCTGCGCCGGCAGCGGGAACGTGAACGCCTGGAAGCCGACATCCATCTTGTTGAAGACCACATAGCTGCGCCGGCCCTCGCCGTCGTCCATGTGGCAAAGCTCGCTGACGGCGATGAACATCTGCCGGCACGCCTCGATCAGCACCATGCCCTGCACATGCTGGCCGGTGACGTGGTCGGAAATGATCTCGTTGCCGGCGGCGATCATCAGGTCGGCGGCGTAAAGCCCGTCGCCGATGCGCTCCGGGATCGAGATCAGGCTGTTCTCCGGACGATGCTTGTGGGTCAGCGCCCGCGGCGCCCGCCGCCGGCCGATGGTGTCGCGCCAGAGGCCGAAGGCCGAGGCATGGCCGTGATGGCGGGCGGCGGTCTCGATCTCCAGCGTTTCGGCCTCGGTCAGGCCCTGGCCGGGCAGGAAGATGTCGCCGGGCCGGACATCGCCTTTCAGCAGCCGGTGCTTCAGCTCGGATACGACGAGCGTTCCGCATGTCTCGGCAAAGTCGGAAAACACGTCGGCATTCACGATCCAGGTGGGCATGCTGGTGTCCTCTCCTGCTTTGAACGGGTGTGGTTCCACGATGGCACGCAAAACGCGAATCTCTATCTCGCTGGAGATATAGATTCCATCATCAAGACCTGACGTCAAGTGTAGATTGTGTGTCGGCGATTGTGATTGGCAAGGAAGGGGATGGCGCGCAGGAGCCAGCCCCGCCCGCCCGAACCGCTGTCAAGCGCCAGCGGCCCCAAACGACGTAGCGCCGCGCGGCGGGACGCGCCGGCCGCAGTGTCGGCCGGCGGTTCCCGTGTGGGTTCAGGGCGGGCAGGGACGCTGCACCCGGCGCTGCTTGCGGCGCTGGACGGCCGGTGGCTGGCGCTGCCGGTTTATGAGCGATGGCCGTCGTCGATGTCGCGCAGCGCCGTTTTCAGAACCTTGCCGTAATTGTTCTTCGGCAGGGCCTCGAGGAAGACGTAGTGCTTCGGCCGCTTGAAGCGGGCGATGTGCTGCAGGCAGAGGCGGTCGAGCTCACCCGGTTCGGCCTTGCCGACCACATAGGCAACGACGATCTCGCCCCATTCCGCATCGGGCCGGCCGATGACCGAGGCCTCCGTAACGCCAGGATGGGCGAGCAGAACCTCCTCGACCTCGCGCGGATAGATGTTCGATCCGCCGGAGATGATGACGTCCTTCGAGCGATCCTTGAGGGTGAGGAAACCGTCCTCGTCGAGGCTGCCGACATCGCCGGTGTGCAGCCAGCCGCCGCGCAGCGTCGCCTTGCTTGCCGCCTCGTTCTGCCAGTAGCCGGCCATAACGGTGTCGCCGCGCACCAGCACTTCGCCGGTCTCGCCCGCCGGCAGCGGCCGGTCGTCGCCATCGGCAATGATGACCTCGACGCTCGCGAACGGCAGGCCGACCGAGCCGAGACGGGCGATATGCCGGGGATGGTCGCGGCAGGCGATCTCGGCCGCCGAAAGCGTCGTGATCGTCATCGGGCTCTCGCCCTGGCCATAGATCTGGGCGATGCGCGGCCCGAACCGGTCGATCGTCGCCAGCGCGTCGGCGACATACATCGGCCCGCCGCCATAGATGATCGTGCGGATGAGGGCCGGGTCGATGCCGGCCGGACACTCCGTCAGTCGCTTGACCATGGTCGGCGCGGCGAACATCGAGCTGCGCGGAAAGACAGCCGCCAGCCGGAAGATCTCTTCCGGCTCGAAACCGCCGGATCCCGGGATGACCTGAATGCCGCCGGCGAGCACATGCGCCATCATGTAGAGGCCGGAGCCGTGGCTCATCGGCGCGGCATGGATGATCGCATCGCCCGGCCGCGCCGGGTCGACCTCGGCGAGATAGGAAAGGGTCATCGTCAGAAGGTTCCGGTGCGTCAGCATCGCCCCCTTCGGCCGCCCGGTCGTGCCGCTCGTATAGAACAGCCAGGCAAGGTCGTTGCCGTCTCGCGGCACCATCGGCGCGGCATCGCCCTGAAGCAGGCGCTGGTAGTCGGCCGAGCCGATGACGACGAGATGCTCGAGGGATGCCGGTGCATGGGCGGCGACCTCGTCGGCGATGCCGGCGCCGGCAAGACAGATCCGCGCCCCGGAATTCTCGATGATGAAGGCCAGCTCGGCGCCATGCAGCTTGGCATTGGCCGGCACGGCGGCAAGTCCGGCATGCCAGATGCCGAACAGGATCTCGGTGTATTCGACGGCGTTCTTGGCAATGACCGCAACCCGGTCGCCGGGCCTGAGGCCGAACCGGTCGCGGAAGGCGCCGGCAAGCCGTGCCGCCCGCTCCGCCAGTTGGCGATAGTCGAGCGCCACCCGTTCGCCCGCGGCAACCGCCGGGCGTTCGCCATGCGCCATGCCGGCCCGTGCCAGCCAGAGTGCGAGATTCATCGCCGCGCCTTCCTTGCCGGGAAGCCGGTCTGTCGTCCGGACGTGTCAGGAAGGAAAGGTCAGCACGATCGGCCCGACCGATCAAGCCAGTCGATCAAGCGAACCGATCAAGCTACTGGATGCAGCCAGCCCTGCAGCACCGGATAGCCCTCGCCGGCAAGAAGCTGCACCGTCTCGTGCAGCGGCAGCCCGACCACATTGGTATAGGAGCCGACGAGCTTGACGACGAACGTTCCGGCAAGGCCCTGGATGGCATAGCCGCCCGCCTTGCCGCGCCATTCGCCGGAGCCGAGATAGGCCTCGATCTCGGCATTCGACAGGCGCTTGAACCGTACCCGCGTCTCGATGAGGCGCTGCCGGATCTGGCCGCCGCCATTGACGAGGCAGATACTGGTGTAGACCCGGTGCGCGCGGCCGGAGAGCAGCCGCAGCGAGCCGTCGGCTTCGTCGAGGAATTCCGCCTTCGGCAGGATGCGCCGGCCGACCGCGACAACCGTGTCGGCCGTCAGGATGAAGGCGCCGTCCTTGTCGGTATCGCGCCGGGCGACGCGCAGCGCCACTTCCGCCTTCGTCCGCGACAGGCGATTGGCGAGCGAACGCGGCAGCTCGCGATGCTGCGGCGTCTCGTCGATCTCGGCCGGCTGCAGGAAGTCGGGCACGATGCCGGCCTGCTCAAGCAGCGCCAGCCGCCGCGGCGACCCGGAGGCGAGAATGAGCTTCGGACGTCCGGCCATGACAGATCCCGGAAATGCCGGCGGCAGGCCTGCCTCCGGCTGGTTGGCGAGCGCGCCTATTTGAAGCGGTAGGTGATCCGCCCCTTGTTCAGGTCATAGGGCGTCATCTCGATCAGCACCTTGTCGCCCGCGAGCACGCGAATGCGATTCTTGCGCATCCGGCCAGCCGTGTGCGCGATCACCTCGTGCTCGTTTTCGAGTTTGACCCTGAAGGTCGCGTTGGGCAGCAGTTCGGTCACCACGCCCGGAAATTCAAGAATCTCTTCCTTCGCCATACGCTCTCTTAGCCACCGCTGTCGGGGAGTTGCGGGAAACTACCGGATTAGGGCGCGCTTGTGAACCACCTTGCCGAGGCGCATCGCTGCTTTGTCGCAGATGCAGGGCAAAGGCCTGTCAGGGCGCCGAAAAGCGGGTCTTGATCTTGCGGGCGAGGAGATCGCGGACGCCCCGGTAGGCATCGAGAATCTGCGCCCGCGAGCCGGTTGCCGCCGTCGCGTCCGGCATCGGCCAGTATTCGACATCGACGGCCATCGTCCGCGTCAGCTCGAGCGCCCGGTGATGCGCTTCCGGCGACAGCGTGACGACGAGGTCGAAATAGCTGTCCTCGAGGTCCTCGAACGTGTGCGGCTGGTGCTTGGAAATGTCGAGGCCGAGCTCGGCCATCACCGCGACCGCGAACGGGTCCGGGTCGCCGCGCTTCACGCCGGCCGATTCCACATAGAAGGTGCGCGGGAAGAAATGGCGCGCGAGCGCCGCCGCCATGGGCGAGCGGACCGCGTTGAGGGCGCAGGCAAAAAGAACAGCACCGGGCCGGCGTACGCTGGCGCCCTCGGCCATCTTGCTCAACCCTTCCAGTGCAGGACGCTGAGCAGGGTGAACAGTCGGCGGGCGGTGTCGAAATCGACCTCCACCTTGCCGTTGAGCCGCTCCATGAGCAGTTGCGAGCCCTCGTTGTGCATGCCGCGGCGTCCCATGTCGATCGCCTCGATCTGGCTTGGCGTCGAGTTGCGGATGGCCTGGAAGTAGCTTTCGCAGATGAGGAAATAGTCTTTGACGATCTTGCGGAACGGCGTCAGCGACAGGATGTGCGCAACCGCCGCGTCGCCGGACTCCAGCCGGATGTCGAACACCAGCTTGTTGTCGACGATCGACAGTTTCAGCGCGTAGGGCCCGTCGTCCCGCCCCGGCAGGGCGAATTCGTTTTCCTCGATGAGATCATAGATCGCCACCGCCCGCTCATGCTCGATGTCGGAGGTCGACCGGCCGATCGATCCCTCGTCGAGCGTGACCTCGTAGAGCCGGTTGCGCGGCTTCTCGGCCGGCTTGCCCCTTGCTGGCATCCGATCCCCCTGTCCCTCAGTCGTTGCTGCCGGCATTCATGCGGATGCTGACCGACCGGCCATGCGCGTCGAGCCCCTCGGCCGTGGCCAGTGCGACGGCGGCCGGGCCGAGCACGCGCAGCGCGTCGGCATCGCAGCGCAGGATCGACGTCCGCTTGACGAAGTCGAGCACCGAAAGGCCGGACGAGAACCGCGCCGAGCGCGCCGTCGGCAGCACATGGTTCGAGCCGCCGACATAGTCGCCGATCGCCTCCGGCGTATGGTGGCCAAGGAAGATCGCCCCGGCATTGCGCACCCCGGCAAGCAGCGCCTCCGGCTCGTGCGTGGCAATCTCCAGATGCTCGGCCGCGATCCGGTTGGCGAGCGGAATGGCCTCGGCAAGGCTCTCCACCGTGATGATCGCGCCATAGTCGCGCCAGCTCGCCGCCGCCGTCTGCGCGCGCGAAAGCTGGCCGAGCTGGCGCTCGACCGCCGCCTCGACCGCATCGGCGAGTGCCGGTGTGTCGGTGATGAGGATCGACTGCGCCGCCGTGTCGTGCTCCGCCTGTGCCAGCAGGTCGGCCGCCAGCCAGTCCGGATTGTTGTCGGCATCGGCAAGGATCAGCACTTCCGACGGGCCGGCGATCATGTCGATGCCGACCGTGCCGAACACCTGGCGCTTGGCCGCCGCAACGAACGCATTGCCCGGCCCGACGATCTTGGCGACCGGGCGTATCGTTTCGGTGCCATGGGCGAGGGCGGCAACTGCCTGCGCCCCGCCGACCCGGTAGATCTCGTCGACGCCGGCAAGCTTCGCGGCCGCGAGCACCAGCGGGTTGAGCTTGCCGTCCGGCGTCGGCACCACCATCACGAGGCGTTCGCAGCCGGCAACCTTGGCCGGAACCGCGTTCATCAGCACCGAGCTTGGATAGCTCGCCGTGCCGCCGGGCACATAGAGGCCGACCGCCTCGACCGCCGTCCAGCGCGAGCCGAGTTCAACCCCGACCCCGTCGACATAGCTGTCATCCCTCGGCATCTGCCGGGCGTGATGGCTCTCGATCCGGTCGCGCGCAAGTTTCAGCGCCGCAAGGGTCCCTGCGTCGACCTGCGAGGTTGCCGCCTCGATCTCGGCATCGCTGATCCGCAGGCCGGCGGCATCGACGGTCATGCGGTCGAACCGGGCGGTGTAGTCGATGAGCGCCGCGTCGCCGCGCCGGCGCACGTCGTCGATGATTGCCCGCACGGTCGTCTCGACGTCCTCGGACACCTCCCGCTTCATCGCAAGAAGGCTGGCGAAACGGGCCTCGAAGTCGGCCTCGCTGGCGCTAAGGCGAAGAACCAATTGTCTTCTCCGGTCTTTGCCGGGCGGTCGCCGGAAGCGGCGGCAGCGCCCTGCTGCAAGGGGATGCCGGACGGCGCCGGCAGGCATCGTCAGTTCGCGTCGATCTCGTGCTGCGGCCGGTTGGCCGTGCCCCAGGCCGGGCCGAGATCGGCAAGCTGCGCCTCGATGCACTCGACCTCGAGCCGCACTTCGCCACCGCCGGCAAAGGTCAGGGTGATGGCGCCGCCCGGCGCCTCCGCCTCGGCAAAGCTGATCGCGAGGAGCTCGAGCACCGCGTCGGCGGCATCCTGGCGGATGCGCTGCGCCCGCACGGCGCGCACCCTGTCGAAATGCAGCGCCGACCGGCGCCGCTCGAACGTCCGGGCGCGCTTGCCGCCGTCGGCGGTCTCCCAGGCGAAGCGATTGACGGCAATGACGAAGCGGCCTTCGCGCTTCAGCCATTTCATGTCGCCGACCTTGAGGATCGCGTCCTGCAGGTGGGCGGAAATCACCGCAAGGTCCTCGCTGTCGAGCGCTATCAGTCGCAGGCGGTCCATGGCGTTCCGATCGGTTGTTCGGCGGTTGACGCACCGATTGCGCGCCGGGTACGGCAAGGCACAGTCCCGGCGGCGCGATCGCTACCGAGTAACTAGAGCATTTTGGCAAGAAGTGGAACCCGTTGCAGCGCACGCAACAGGCGTCAAAACAAGGAGATA
>JAWKVW010000043.1:0-11226 GCA_041397845.1 Hyphomicrobiales bacterium
TGTGCGCCGCATGATGCTGCTGTCGCTCGAGGCGGTCGACATCAACCTCGACCATTTCATGCGGGCCTATGAGAGTGAGGCGTTCGCGGCATCCGCGACGCACTACCTCAATGCCGTTTCGGCCGATGTCGAGCGCCGGCCGGCGCCGGTGCATCACTGCCCGGCCTGCGGCAAGTGGGGCTACGAGGCGTTCGGGCGCGGCAAGTGCAACTGGTGCGGCTCCTCGTCGGATGCCAGCCAGTGCGAGCATTGCGCGCGCAAGCCGATCGCCGAACTGATGACCGACATGACCTGCATCGCCTGCGGCTCGCCGATGGAGCTCGTCGATGTCGACTGCCACGTCTGGACTCTCGGCCGGCACTATCCGGCGGTGGCGAAGGCCCATGCCGGCCAGCCGATCCGCCAGTGTCTTGCCGACTTCCTGAAGGATTCACTCGCCGACACGTCGGACAACTGGATCATCACCCGGCCGGGCGATGCCGGCCTGTCGCTTGCCGCCAGCGACGGCCTGCCGCTGCACACCTGGTTCATGGGGCTTTCGGGCTACCGGGCCGCCGTCGTGGAATACCTTGCCGCCCATCCCGAACGCGGCAGCTTTGCCGACTGGTGGGGACCGGAGACGAAGCTCGTTCATTTTCTCGGCTACGACTGCTCGTTCAGCCACGCGGTCGCCTACGCGGTCGAGCAGATCTCCGATCCCGCCGGACCGCCAGTCGGGCTGTTCCTCACCAACCGCTTCCTCAAGCTGAACGGCGAGGACTTCTCGACCAGCCGGGGCATCGCGGTCTGGATCAAGGACATGACCGGCCAGTATCCGAGCGACGCGATCCGGCTCTACACCGCCGCGTTCTCGCCCGAGACCGAGGTGAAGAACTTCGAGATGGGGCATTTCCGCGACTGGCTCGCCGGCGTCTACAAGCCGATGAGCCTTGCGGCCCGCCAGGCCCGGCCGAATGCGAAGGCCGACCGGTCCGCCTTTGCCGCCAGTCCGGCGCTCGCCAAATGGCGGCGGCATGCCGACCTTGGCGAATTCTCGATCACCGGCATGGCCGAGGCCGTGCTGGCCTTCCCGGCCGAAATCGACGCCGCGCCGGAGGAGGCCAGGGCCGCCGGCTGGGCCATCTTCAGCGAAATCGCGGCGCCGCTCTGCCCGCAAATGACCCGCCATCTCCAGGGAGCACAGGTTTCATGAATCCGTTCGTCTATGCGCCGCGCGCCGTCGATTTCCACGGCACCATCACCGCCGGCGACCACCGTCTGAAGGTCTATTCGCTGCGCTCGGAGCGCTTCGCCGACGCGAGCCTGCCGGCCGCCGACACGATCCAGCGCATCTTCACCGCCGCCCTGCCGGCGCCGGTGCTCGAGGCCGACCACAAGGTCGGCTTCGGCATCCTGCACTGGGCAAATGACGGGCTCTATGCGCTCGTCTCGACCTGGTACGACGCCAACATGCTGCGGCTGATGGTGTTCCTTTGCGACGACCTGTCGAAGTCGGAACCGGTGCTGACGCCGCTCAACCATCTCAACATCATCACCTGCGTCTGGGAGCTCGAAATCTACAAATACGAGCGCGACGTCTGGATGCGCGAGGTGCTGGCCAAGCAGCCGGCGAGCCTCACCGAGGACCTCATCGCGGCCTATCTCGCCGACGGCATGAAAGGCACGGTATGACCATCCGGCCGATGCAGCCGGGCGACATCCCGGCGCTGATCGAACTCTTTGCCGAGCACGCGGCCTACGAAAAGCTGCCGTTTCGCGGCCATGGCCGGGAGGCGGCGCTTACCGAACTCATCTTCGGGGAAACGCCGCGGATTTTCGGCTGGGTTGCCGAAGGCGACGGCGGTCTTGCCGGCTACATGACGGCAACGATCGACTACGCCACCTGGAGCGCGGCGCCGTTCGTCTACATGGACTGCCTCTATCTCAAGCCGGAGGCGCGCGGCGGCGGCACCGGCCGCCGTTTCATGGACATCCTGCGCGCCTTTGCCCGCGCCCGGTCATGCGGCGAAATCCAGTGGCAGACGCCGCCGGACAATGATCTCGGCATCGGCTTCTACAGGAAGATCGGGGCGCGGGAGCTTGCCAAGGCGCGGTTCTCGCTTGCTGCGGAGGAGACGGCATGAGCGACACTCTCGAGCTTGCCGTCGCGCCGCCGGCCTGGGCGCTCGATGCCGGCGCCGGCCCCGGCGGGGTCCTGCATCTCGGCCAGCTTTTCGCCTTCGGCGCCGGCACGAGCCCGGACAAGGTGGCGGTCGACGACGGCCGGGCGCGCTTCACCTTCGCCGAGCTTGAAGCCATGGCAACGCGGCTGGCGGCGGCTTTTGCGGCGCGCGGCGTCGCGCATGGCGACCGGGTCGCGGTGATTTCCGAAAAGCGGGCGATCATGCCGGCGATCGCGGCGGCGATCTGGAAGCTCGGCGCCGTCTATGTGCCGCTCGACGGCGAGGCGCCGCCGGCGCGGATCGCCAGCATTCTCGGGCGGCTGTCGCCGCGTCTCGTCGTCTCGCTGAAGGCCACCCCGGCGCCGGACGGCTTTGCCGTCATCGGCAGCGAGGAACTGCAGCGCATCGCGAGCGCGCCGACGGTGCCGCATGTGCCGCCGCTTGCCGCGGAGGCGGACGATCACCCGGCCTACATCATCTTCACCTCGGGCTCGACCGGCGAGCCGAAGGGCGTCGAGATCTCGACCGGCAGCCTCCTTGCCTATTTCAAGGCGCATCAGGAGTATCTGCGCTTCACGGCCGCCTCGCGCGTCTTCAGCCTGACGCCCTATCATTTCGACGTCTCGATCGAGGACACGCTGCTGCCGCTGTCGCTCGGCGCGTTCGTCTACCAGTTCAACGGCATCGTCGCGGGGCCGCTGATCCGGCGCATCCTGCAGCGCGAAGCGATCACCCATCTCATCGCCGTCTCGACGATCCTCACCCTCATCTCGCAGCCGGCCGAGGAGATCTCGACCGAGAAGTTCCCGCACCTCGAAATGGTGATGACCGGGGCTGAGGTCTGCGACCCGAAGGTCATCAATCTCTGGAAGGAACGACTGCCGGCGGCGCGCCTCATCAATGCCTACGGGCCGACCGAGACGACGATCGTGTGCACCTGTCACACGATCGAGCACCCCGAGCCGGACCGGGTTTCCGCCTTTCCGATCGGCCGGCCGCTCGAGGGCGTCCATGCGCTCATTCTCGACGAGACCGGCGCGGTCGTTGCCGACGGCGGCAAGGGCGAGCTGTGCATCGGCGGCGTGCAGGTGATGCGCGGCTATTTCGACCAGCCGGCGGAAACGGCCCGAACGGTCTTTACCCGCGACGGCGTCCGCTACTACCGGACCGGCGACATCTGCAGCCGGCAGGCGGACGGCGCCATCGTCTTCGTCGGCCGGCTCGACGACGAGGTGAAAATCGCCGGCAAGCGCGTTCACCTCGGCGAGGTGCGCCAGAAGGTCATGGCGCTCTCCGGCGTCGACCGGGTGGCGATCGGCACGCTCGAGCGCCAGGGCCGGCGGGAGATCGCCATCGTCATCGTCTCGGCCGAGGGCGGCATCGTCGAGCGGGCCGAGGCGCTGCTTGCCGAAACCCTGCCGTCCTACATGCGGCCGACGGTCTATGCGCACGCCTGGAGCGTCGTGCTCAGCCGGACCGGCAAGACCGACGAGAAAAAACTCCTGGCGCAGCTTTGCGAAATTGCCGCCGCGAGCCGGCGCAGCCGCTTCCGCATCAACGCGGACGGCGCCATCGAGGAAGCCAGCGGAGCAAACGCATGACCGACAATCGCTATCTCGACCTCGTTCGCAACGCGCTCGTCGAGCGCCGGCCGGAGCTTGCCGAGGGCGCGGAGATCGCCGCGCAGACTTCGTTCGACGACATCGGCCTCGATTCCCTCAGCGTCGTCGAGATCCTCATCTCGCTTGCCATGGAGTTCGACGTCGACCTCGAAACCGCGCTCGAGGGTCTCGAGCCGCCGCGCACGGTCGGCGACCTCGCCGCCATTGCGGCCGATCTTGCCAAGGGGAAATGACGATGCAGATGATCCGCAAGTTCTCGGCCGCCGACCTCAAGTTCGAATACGGGCTCGATGGCATCCGCACCTTCCCCTGGGAGGGCATCCGGCCGCCATTCGGCGGCGGCTACTGCATCGTCCGGCCCGGCACCTCGACGCTCGACCATGTCAACAGCCCGGCGGACGAGGACGAGATGTTCATTGCCGTCGCCGGCCGGGCGAAGGTCGTTCTCGACGGGGTCGAGCACGAGATTGCGCAGGGCGACCTTGTCATGATCCCGCGCGGCGTCGGCCATTTCCTGCGCAACGACGAGGCCGAGCCCTTCCATTTCTACACGATCTGGTGGAACGGCGGCGACGTTGCCGCCTACCTTGCCAACGAAGACGCGGTGGCGGGGGCCTGACATGGAGGACATCGTCGTCATCGGCGGCGGGCTTGCCGGCACGGCGCTTGCCGATGCGCTGGCGCGCCGTGGCAGCCGCGTTCTTCTGCTTGAGTCGACAACGATCGGCGGCGCCGGCGCGACGGCGCATTCGCGCGGCATGGTGCGGCTCTATGATCCGGTGCCGGAAATCGTGCGCCTGTCGCGCGACGGCATCGCCGCCTGGGCGGAAATCGAGATGGAGGAGCCGGGTCTCTTTCACCGGCCGGGGCTCCTCTATTTCTTCTCTCCGGAAAACATCGCGGCCGGGCGGGCATTTGCCGAGCGGGAAAGCCGCGCCGACTATCCGGTCGAGTTCGTCGACGGCGCATCGGCCGCCGCCTTCTTTCCCGGGCTCAACGAAGCCCTGGCGCGGCCTGAACGCATGGCGATCTGGGAGCCGGGCGGCGGCTATGTCGAGCCGCGCGCGGCGGCACAGTTCCTCGCCCGACGGGCGCTCGCCCACGGCGCCGAGACGATCGAAGGCTGCAAGGTTGCCGGGATCGTCCGGCAGGCCGGGCACGTCACGCTGCAGACATCGGCCGGAACCATCCAGGCGCGCCGGGTGGTGATGGCGACCGGGGCGGCGGCGCTCGATCATGTCGCGGAGGGCCGCGCGTTCTGCCGGTCGATCCCGCTCACCTCGTTCCATCAGCCCGGGCTCGGCGCACCGGCAAGCTGCCTCATCGACGAAGTGTCGAAATGCTATGTGCGGCCGCAATCGGCGCGCTATTACTTCGCCGGCGGCTGCGCCCAGGTCGACGCCGAAAGGCTCGACGATCTCGTCTTCGATCAGGCGGCGGGCAATGCCGAGAACCACGCCCTCACCCGGCGGGTTCTGGCGACGCGCGACAATCACCCGGTCGCCGGGCATGAAGGGTTCGACGCCTACACGCCGGACTTCCTGCCGATCACCGTGACACCGTCGAATGGCGGCGGGCTCGGCTTCTTCACCGGCTTTTCCGGCCGGGGCGCGAAATACATGCCGGCGATCGCGGAGAGCTTCGCCGAGGCGATCATCGGGACGGCGTGATGGCGGACACCATCGCCTGCGTCGCCTGTCTCGACCCGGCGCGCTCGGTGCACACGCCGACCTTCATCCGGGCGGTGGAGATTGCCCGCGACCTCGTTGCCGGACCGGCTTTCGAGCTCCGGTTCTTCGACGACCGGGCCGAGGCCGGCGTCGCGGCCAAGGTTTCGGGGGAGATTGCCGCGCTCTTGCCGCGCGCGGTCGTCGGCCACTTCGCCTCGGCGGCAGCGGCGGCGGCGATTCCCGCTTACGAGGCGGCCGGCATTCCGCTCCTGCTTCCGGCCGCAACGATGGCGCGCCTCACCGAACACGGCAACGTCATCCGCGTCTGCGACAGCGACGATGACTATGCCGACTGGCTGACGGGCGAGCTTGCCGGCCGGCGCTTCATCGTGGAGCGGCTTCATTCGGACGGGTCGGCGCATGGCGAAAGCGTCGTCGCCGCTCTCGGCCGACGCCAACACGGCCTTGGCGGCAGCGGCACGCGCGCCACGGTATTTTCCGGCAGCTACCGGGCTTCGGTCGATTTTGCCTCGGGCTTTTCCGGCGGCACGCTCGTCCTCACCGACGATGCCGATGCCGCCAGCCTTGCCGGAGACCTCGCGGCGGCGGGGGTCAACCTGTCGCGCACGGCGGTCCTGGTCGCGGCGCTGCGGCCGCGCCCGTCCGGCTTGCGCGCGGCGGCGATCGCCGAGGAATACCGGCGCCGGCACCAGTCGATGCCCGGCTGCTATTTCTGGGAGACGATCGCCGCCATCGAAATCGCCTGCGACCCGTCGTTCCCCACCGGACCGCGCTTCGAGACCGTGCTCGGCGCGCTGTCGCCGGGGAGACGCGAATGCCGACCGGGAAGCTTCTCGCTCGAAGGATCGGGCGATGAGCACGGCGCCGCTTGCCCGCGATTTTGCCAGCGCCGCTGCGGCGCGCCGGCTCGTTGCGAGCCGCGATCCGCGATCGCTGCCGGATTTTTGGACGCTCGGGCGCTGCGGCTGGGCCGCCCGGTTCGGAGCCGCCACTCCATCAGGCGTCAGCGTGCGGCGGTTCGGCGACCGTTCGCCGGCCTCGGAGTACAGCCGCCGAACCAACGGACAGCAGGCTGTTCTTCATCCATGGCGGCGGGCTCGTCTATTACGACACGGCGGTCTTTGCGCCGTTCCTCCCGGAACTTGCCGCCGCCAGCGGCCTGCGGATCACGGCCTTCGACTATCCAAAGGCGCCGGAGACCGCGACGGGGAAATCGTTTCAGTGCTCCATAAGGCATCGGTGCGGCGCTCGACCGGCATCCGGGCCGGCGCATCACTCGCCAGGACAGCGTCGGCGGTCTCCTTGCGGTGCATTTCGCGCTTGCCGACTTTGCCGGCTGCTTCTCGCGCCTGCAGCTCATCTATCCGGTTGCCGCCGCGCCGGCGACCTATGACGGCCGCTATGCCACCGGGCATTTTCTCGACGGCGCGATGATGAGCTGGTTTCGCGGGTTCATCGACCCGATCTTCAAGATGGACGGCGGCGCGCCGGCGAGTCTTGCCCCCGGAAACGCTGCGCCGCCTGCCGCCCGTCAGCTCCCATGTCGCCGAATGCGACATCCTCGCAGCGGAAGGCCACGCGCTCGCCGCTGCAATGCGGGCGACCCGGCATTGCGACCGAGGTCGTCGTGCGCCGGCCTGCCGCATGATTCTGCCTGCATTCCGGGCCGGATCGCCTCGGCCGTGGCGAGCACGGTGCGGATCGCGGAAAGCCTCGAACAGTCTCGCGATTCCTGACGCCCCGGCGGGCGGGCTCGGCCGGCCCGGCAGCAAGGCCGGGGGTTTCGTCGCTCGTCGGGAAATGGGTGCGATACCAGCTCGGCGGGCGGCCCTTCGCCATGCGGAAATGATGGCGCATGGTCTCGAGGCTGCCGAAGCCGGCGGCGGCGGCGATATCGTCGAGGCTGGCGTCGGTCGTCTCGAGCAGGCCGATGGCGTGGGCGACGCGCTCGGCAACGAGCCAGGTCTGCGGGCTCTGGCCGGTCGCCTCCTTCATCCGCCGCATCAGGGTGCGCGAGCTCAGCGCGGCCTCGCGCGCCATGCGCTCGAGCGGCCAGTCCTCGTTGAGGCTCTGGCGGATGCGGTCGAGAAGCGGCGCGATCGGGCCGATGCGCGGCTTTGGCACCGGCCGGGGAACGAACTGGCGCTGGCCCACCTTCGCGATGGGCCGGGAGCACCAGCCGGCGGGCAACCGCGTTGGCAATCTCGGCGCCGAAATCAGACCGGACGATGTGGAGGCACAGATCAAGCCCGGCAGCCGAACCGGCCGACGTCAGCAGCTTGCCCTCGTCGACATAAAGAACGTCACCATCGACGTCGATCAGCGGGTGGGCGGTCTTCAAGCATCGACATAGCGCCAGTGCGTCGTGGCGCGATGACCGTCGAGCAGGCCGCTCGCCGCCAGGGCACGCGAAGACGCCGGAGCAGATGATGGCGATGCGGGCACCCTTGCGACTGGCCCGGCGCAGCGCCTCGCACAAGGCTTCCGGCACCGGCGCGTCATAGGACCGCCAGCCGGGAATGACGATCAGGCTGGCGTCGGCAAGGCGGGCAAGACCGGCATCGGCGTTGACGGTGATGCCGCCCATGGCGCGCATCGGGCCATCGTCGACGGCGACGACCTCACATTTGTACCAGCGCGCTCGAACTCCGGGCGCGGCAGGCCGAACACCTCGACGGCAATGCCGAACTCGAAGGTGCAGAGGCGGTCGCCAGGCAAGGACGCAAACAAGCGGCGACGAATGGACAGGCGCGTCACCGGTGCCGGGCGAGGCTGGTGGAGGCGGCTGAATCGGTCACGTGAATCTCGGCGAATTCTGCCTGCATAATGACGATTTCGCCACTTCCGACAAGTGGATTTCCGACCGAGAGTTGCACTCGAAGGAGACCGCACCCATGGCAAACAACGTTTCGGGAAGTCCCCGCCGCCCCGTCCGCCGGGCGCTCGCCCATTTCGCCACGTCGTCTCACCTTCGAGACCGACTGCTGGGACGTGCATGACGCCCTGGCGCGCAGCGCCGCCGATTTCGTGGTGCTCGACGTGCGCGGGCCGCACGGGCTATGGCCGCGGCGCATGCCCGGCGCGATCAGCCTGCCGCACGGCAAGATCACCGAGCGCAAGATGGCAGGTGGCCGGACGGCACGCTGTTTCGTCGTCTATTGCGCCGGCCGCACTGCAACAGCGCCAGCAAGGCGGCGGTGCGTCTCGCCCTCGGCCCGCCCGGTCAAGGGAAATGATCGGCGGCGTCTGGCTGAGCCCGACGAGGGCTTCGCCTTCGCTCATGGCGCTGGCGCCGGGTTCGGTCGCCGATGTCGAGAGTCGCGAAGCCTGACGGCTCACTTTTTCGGAAGCGACGGACAGCAACCGTTCGCGGCGAGCGCCGAAGTGGAAATGGGGGAAAGGCGAATCCGGCGGGGCCACCTCGCCGGATCTTGCGCATCTGAGGAAAGAAGGCCGCGCACAGCGCGGGGCGCCTCGACATGGCCGGGCGCAGGGTTAAGCCCTCCGGAACATTCAACATCCGAGCGATTTTCCGCATGCCCCATGGACGCAAGATCTCCGTCATCGGCCTTGGCTATGTAGGCCTTCCCGTTGCCACCACCTTCGCTGCAACCGGCGTCGACGTCATTGCCTTCGACATCGACACGGGACGCATTGCCGAGCTGAAGGCGGGGCATGACCGCACCGGCGAAGTGGAAGACGGCGACCTCTCGGCGCCCGGGCTCTTTCTCACCGCCGATCCGGCGGATCTCTCGCGGGCCGACTTCCATATCGTCACGGTGCCGACGCCGATCACGGCGAACCGCCAGCCGGATCTCCGGCCGCTGCTCTCGGCGAGCCGCACCGTCGGCCGGCAGATCAAGAAGGGCGACATCGTCGTCTATGAGTCGACCGTCTATCCCGGCGCGACCGAGGAAGACTGCGTGCCGATCCTCGAGGCGGAAAGCGGCCTGAAGTTCGGCACCGACTTCACCGTCGGCTATTCGCCGGAGCGGATCAATCCGGGCGACAAGGAACACCGCTTCTCGACGATCACCAAGGTCGTCTCGGGCTCCGACGCGGCGACGCTCGACGCGGTCGCCGCCGTCTACGGCTCGGTCGTCAAGGCCGGCGTGCACCGGGCGCCGACGATCAAGGTGGCGGAAGCCGCCAAGGTCATCGAGAACACGCAGCGCGATCTCAACATCGCCCTGATGAACGAGCTGGCGATGATCTTCGACAAGCTCGGCATCCGCACCAAGGACGTGCTCGAGGCGGCCGGCACCAAGTGGAACTTCCTGAAGTTCACGCCCGGCCTCGTCGGCGGCCATTGCATCGGTGTCGACCCCTACTACCTCACCGCCAAGGCGGAGACGGTCGGCTACAATCCGGAAGTCATCCTTGCCGGCCGGCGGATCAACGACAACATGGGCCCGCACGTGGCGCAGCGGCTGATCAAGCTGCTGGTGCACCGCGACCATCAGGTGCGCTCGACGAAGATCGGCATCCTTGGCCTCACCTTCAAGGAGAACGTTCCGGACCTGCGCAACAGCCGCGTACCGGACATCATCCGCGAGCTCATGGACTATGGCATCGAGCCGCTGATCCATGACCCGATGGCCGATGCCGCCGAGGCGAGGCACGAATACGGCGTGACGCTGTCGCCGCTCGAGGCGTTCTCCGGGCTCGATGCGGTCATTCTGGCAGTGCCGCACAGGGAATATCTCGACGCGGGCGCCAAGGCGATCGCCGCGCAACTGAAGCCGAACGGCATCGTCATCGACGTCAAGTCGGCGCTGTCGCCGGCGGACCTGCCGGACGCAATCTCCTACTGGAGCCTTTGAGGCCGGCTGGAGCGTCCGCGGACCGACGCCCGGGATCGCGGTCAGCGAGGTTGGGGAATGAGCGGAAAGGCGCTTGCCGGCAAGACCGTACTCTTCCTCATCACCGAGGACTGGTACTTCCGTTCGCACCGGCTGCCGCTGGCGCGGGCGGCGCGTGATGCCGGTGCGCGGGTCGTCGTCGCGGCGCGGATGCGCGACGAGCGCGCGGCGATTGCAGCCGAGGGATTCGAGACGGTCGACATCCCGTTCGACCGTTCCGGCCTCAACCCGATCGCCGACCTTGGCACCCTGCGGGCGATCGGCGCGGCCTATCGTTCGGTGCAGCCCGATCTTGTCCATCATGTCGGCCTGAAACCCGTCCTCTATGGCTCGCTTGCGGCGCGTCTTGCCGGCGTGCCGGCGATCGTCAACGCCATGGCGGGCATGGGCTTCGTCTTCACCGCCGAGCGCGGCGCGGCGCGCGCCATCCGGGCCATCACCGTGCCGGCGCTGCGCTGGCTGAACGGGCGGGCCGGCACCGGCATCATCGTCCAGAACGAGGACGACCGGCGGCTGCTCGTCGACAGCGTCGGCATCGATGCCGGGCGGATCACGATCATCCGCGGCTCCGGGGTCGACATCTCGGCCTATACGCCATCGCCGGAACCGGCCGGCACGCCGGTCGCCGTCTGCATCAGCCGGATGCTCTGGCACAAGGGCATCGGCGAGCTCGTCGAGGCGGCCCGACTGATGAAGGCGCGGGGCGTCGCGCTGACGGTGCGGCTCATCGGGCCGACCGACGCCAATCCGGCGAGCGTTTCCCAGGAGCAGCTCGACGCCTTTGCCGAAGAGGGCATTGTCGAGGTGATGGGGCCGACGACGGACGTTGCCGGCGCCTACGCGGCGGCACATATCGCGGTCCTGCCGTCCTATCGCGAGGGTCTGCCGA
>JAWKVW010000044.1:0-10185 GCA_041397845.1 Hyphomicrobiales bacterium
ACAAGGGCGTCTGTCCGCATGGGCGGACCCTGCGAGCAAGCAGGATTTATGGTTAAGGAACGGTAAAGCCGGTGTGCCTGGCAGGCATTCTGCAACGGAAGGATGACTTGCCGGGAGAACGCGGCAGCCGGCCGCGCGGCGGCGGGTTGGCATGGCGGGGCGGCCCGTGTATCTCTCCGGTACAGGGGCGATTCGTATGGCGTTGCGCCCGCCGAGAGATACCGAGCGAAGAGCGATACGCCGATGACCGATACTGCCGAACTCGCCGCCCTTGATCTTGCCGCGCTGCTGTGCAGCCGCGTCTGCCACGACCTCGTCAGCCCGGTCGGCGCGATCGCCAACGGCCTTGAAGTCCTCGACGAGGACGGCGGCGAGGAGATGCGCGGCTTTGCCATGGATCTCATCAAGAAGAGCACGCGACAGGCTTCGGCGAAGCTGCAGTTCGCCCGCATCGCCTTCGGCGCGGCCGGTTCGGCCGGCGCCTCGATCGATCTCGGCGATGCCGAGAATGTCGCCAAGGGCTTCTTTGCCGGCGAGAAGGCGGATCTCGAGTGGCAGATCACGCGCGCCTACATGCCGAAGAACAAGGTCAAGCTGCTGCTCAACCTGCTGCTCGTTGCCGCGACCGGCGTGCCGCGCGGCGGCATCGTCGTGGCCTCGATGGAGGGCACCGCCGAGGAGCCGAGCTTCATCCTGCGCGCGACCGGGCCGAGCGCCCGCCTGCCGGCGACGACGGCGCTGGTGCTTGGCATCGAGGAAGGCCATGCGGCGGACGCGCATTCGATCCAGCCGATCTACACGCGGCTCCTGGCCGAAAGCGCCGGCATGACGATGTCGATCGAGATGGATGGCGAGGCGGTCGTGCTGAAGGCCGGCCCCAAGGCGGCACCGGCAAGTGAGCCGGCGACGGGCGAGCTGGCGTCGGGCGAACCGGCCGGGGACGCGCCGGCGGCGGGATAACGGCGCTTCGCAAGGCTTCGTAATACAGGTTCCGACAAGGGTTGCCCGGTCCAAAACCGGGGCGGAATCCAGTGCAGTTCAGTTCCTGTACAGTATTTAACAAAACCGCCAAACAACCCGAAACCGCGCAAGGCTATCTTAACCCTTTGTGCTGACACTGGCCCTCGGACGGTGAGGGCCGTTCGCGTTCCGGCCACTTTTGGTCGCCGCATTCAAGGTGTCGGCAATGGATGATCTCCTTCTTGAATTTCTGACCGAAACGAACGAAAGCCTCGATGTCGTCGACGTCGAACTCGTGAAGTTCGAGCAGGAACCGAATAACGCGAAGATCCTCGATAATATTTTCCGCCTCGTGCATACGATCAAGGGAACCTGCGGTTTCCTCGGCCTGCCGCGTCTGGAATCCCTGGCGCATGCAGCCGAGACGCTGATGGGCAAGTTCCGGGACGGCGCGCCGGTCACACCGGATGCGGTGACGCTGATCCTGTCTTCGATCGACCGCATCAAGGCGTTGCTTGCAGAGCTGGAAAATTCGGGGCAGGAGCCGGCCGGCTCCGATGGCGACCTCATCGCCGAGCTCGATCGCATGTCGGAACTCGGCATGGCGGCTATAGCCAATGGCGGGGCCGCGCCCGAGCCGGAACCGGCGCCGAGCGAGAGCGAGCCCGAGCCCGTCTATCAGGTTCTCGAACGCGAGCTGAAACCGGGCGAGGTCTCCCTCGACGAACTGGAGCGGGTGTTCCGCTCGACGCCCGGACCCGAGCACGAGATGGAAGAGGCCGCGCCGGTTGCCGAGGCTGCGCCGGAGCCGGTCGCCGCGCCGGCGCCGAAGCCCGTTGCCAAGAAGGCCGTTGCCAAGGTCGAGCCGACGGCGGATGCCGCCAACGAGGACAAGCCCGCCGCCGCCAATGACGGCAAGGGTTCGGTCTCGAGCCAGTCGATCCGCGTCAATGTCGAGACGCTCGAACATCTGATGACGATGGTTTCGGAGCTGGTGCTGACCCGCAACCAGCTTCTCGAAATCGTGCGCCGGCACGAGGACTCCGAGTTCAAGGTGCCGCTGCAGCGCCTGTCGAACGTGACGGCGGAGCTGCAGGAAGGCGTCATGAAGACGCGCATGCAGCCGATCGGCAATGCCTGGCAGAAGCTGCCGCGCATCGTGCGCGATCTCGCCCGGGATCTGGACAAGAATCTCGAGCTCGAAATGCATGGCGCCGAGACGGAACTCGACCGCCAGGTGCTGGAACTGATCAAGGACCCGCTCACCCACATGGTGCGCAATTCGGCCGATCATGGTCTTGAGACCACGGCGGAACGGCGCGCGGCGGGCAAGCCGGCCAAGGGCATCATCCGCCTGTCGGCCTATCACGAGGGCGGCCATATCATCATCGAGATCGCCGACGACGGCAAAGGCCTCAACACCGAGCGCCTGCGCGAAAAGATCATCGAGAATGGTCTTGCGTCGGAATCCGAAGTCGAGAAGATGACCGAGGCGCAGATCCACAAGTACATCTTCAATGCCGGCTTCTCGACCGCGCAGAAGGTGACGAACGTGTCCGGCCGCGGCGTCGGCATGGACGTGGTGCGCAACAACATCGAGATGATCGGTGGCACCATCGATCTGAAGTCGGTGCGCGGCAAGGGTACCACCTTCACCATCAAGATCCCGCTGACGCTGGCGATCGTGTCGACGCTCATCGTCGAATCCGCCGGCAACCGGTTCGCCATTCCGCAGCTTTCGGTGGTCGAGCTGGTGCGCGTGCAGAACAACTCCGAGCACCGCATCGAGCGGATCAAGGACAACCCGGTGCTGCGGCTGCGCAACAAGCTGCTGCCGCTGGTGCACCTGTCGCATCTGCTCGGCCTCGAGCAGCCGGAAATGACGGAAGAGGGCTGCGAGATCCCGCACGACAACGGCTTCATCGTCGTCATGCTGGTCGGCTCCCAGACCTTCGGCATCGTCGTCGACGGCGTGTTCCACACCGAGGAAATCGTCGTCAAGCCGATGTCCTCGATGCTGCGGCACATCTCCATGTTCTCGGGCAACACGATCCTCGGCGACGGCAGCGTCATCATGATCATCGACCCGAACGGCATCGCCCAGGCGATCGGTTCGGCGGTGGCCGACGACATGAACGAGATGAAGAGGGCCGAGGAAGCGCGCAATGCGTCGGCCCAGGAAGCGGTGTCGATGCTGATCTTCCGCGCCGGCTCGCCGGAGCCGAAGGCGGTGCCGCTGTCGCTGGTGACGCGCCTCGAGGAGTTCGATGCCGACAAGATCGAGCACTCGAACGGGCGCGATCTCGTGCAGTATCGCGGCCAGCTCATGCCGCTCGTCTACGTCAACGACATGGTGCAGCGGCGCAACGAGGGCGGCCAGCCGATGCTGGTGTTCTCGGACTCCGGCCGCTCGATGGGCCTTGTCGTCGACGAGATCGTCGACATCGTCGAGGACTATCTCAACATCGAGGTTGGTTCCGACATGCCGGGCGTGCTCGGCTCGGCGGTGATCAAGGGCAAGGCGACCGAAATCCTCGACATCGGCTACTACCTGCCGCTGGCGTTCGAGGACTGGTTGCGGCGCAAGGAAATGCGCGCCGAGGCGCTGACCCGCTCGCTGCTGTTCGTCGATGACAGTGCGTTCTTCCGCAACATGCTGGTGCCGGTCATCAAGGCGGCCGGCTACCGGGTGACGGTGTGCGAGTCGGCCGAGGCGGCGATTGGCGTCCTGCGCGACAACCGGCGCTTCGACGTCATCGTCTCCGATATCGAAATGCCGGGCATGAACGGCTTCCAGTTCGCCGAGGCGGTGCGTTCCGACTCGACCATGAAGCAGATCCCGATCATCGCCCTGTCGGCGCTTGCCACTCCGGCGGCGATCGAGCGTGGCCGTCAGGCCGGCTTCGACGACTTCGTCGCCAAGTTCGACCGTCCGGGCCTGATTGCGGCTCTCAAGGAGAGCACCGTGGAAATGGGAGTTGCGGCATGAGCGAGGACGTTCTCCAGGAAGGCACGGTCGAGGATACCGTGCAGTATGTGACGGTGGTCATCGGCGGCCAGCTTTTCGGTCTGCCGATCGCGCGGGTGCACGATGTGTTCATGCCGGAAAACATGACGCGCGTGCCGATGGCGGCGACCGAGATCGCCGGCGTGCTCAACCTGCGCGGCCGCATCGTGACGGCGATCGACATGCGCCGCCGGCTGCATCTGCCGCCGCTGCAGGGGCGCACCACCAACATGGCCGTGGGCATCGACTACAAGGGCGAGTCCTACGGTCTCATCATCGATTCCGTCGGCGAGGTGCTCGACCTGCCGACCGCCAATCGCGAACCGAACCCGGTCAATCTCGACCGGCGCTGGTCGGCCATTGCGGGCGGCGTGCACCGGCTCGACGGCCAGTTGATGGTCATTCTCGATGTCGATCGGGTGCTCGGCAACATGTCGGAGGGCCTTGCGGCCTGACGACTGGGAGCCGGGGCGGCCGGCGGATCCCGATGACGTTCGATGAAGTCTCAATGCCGACCCATCCCGTTCAAGGGACGGGCGGCTTTCAGCGGCGGCGTGCCGCCAGGGAGTGGGTCCGATGAAGACATGTCTCGTTGTCGATGATTCCAGCGTCATTCGCAAAGTGGCGCGGCGCATCCTGGAAGACCTCGATTTCGCGATCACCGAGGCCGAAGACGGCAAGCAGGCGATCGACATCTGCCGGGCGGCGATGCCGGACGCGATCCTGCTCGACTGGAACATGCCGGTGATGGACGGTCTCGAATTCCTCAACCAGCTTCGTGGCGAGGCGAACGGCAGCAAGCCGAAGGTCGTCTTCTGCACGACGGAAAACGACGTTGCGCACATCGCGCGCGCGATCCGGGCCGGCGCCAACGAATACATCATGAAGCCGTTCGACCGCGAGATCGTCGAGGCGAAATTCCAGGAAGTCGGCCTCATCTGACCTTTGACCGCAAAGGCGCTACCGCCATGACACTCACGGCACCGATATCCGCCAGACCTGCCGTCGTCACCGATCCGGTGCGCGTCATGGTGGTCGACGATTCGGTCGTCATCCGGGGCCTCATCGGCCGCTGGGTCGACGAAGATGCGGCGCTCGGCGTCGTGGCGAGCCACCGCAACGGTCGCCTCGCCGTCGAAGACATCGAACGGTCCAATCCCGACGTCGTCATTCTCGACATCGAGATGCCCGACATGGACGGCCTGACGGCGCTGCCGCTGATGCTGAAGAAGAAGCCGGGGCTGGTGGTGATCATGGCCTCGACGCTGACGCGCCGGAACGCCGAGATCAGCCTGAAGGCGCTCTCGCTCGGTGCGGCGGACTATATTCCCAAGCCGGAGAGCAACAGCGGCATCACGACATCGGTCGACTTCCGCCGCGAACTCATCGACAAGGTGCGCAATCTCGGCCAGCGGGCCCGGATGCGCAGCGGCCGCCAGCCGATGGCGCCGTCCAGCCCGGCCGCGAGCCCGAGCCGGGGGGCGCCGGCGACGACGCCGGCCCGACCGTTCACGGCCACGCAGCCGGCCGGCACGGGCATGGCATCGGGCAGCCTGCATGGCGGACCGTTCCGGCTTCGCTCGTTCTCGCCGATTGCGCCGAAAGTGCTGGCGATCGGTTCGTCGACCGGCGGGCCGCAGGCGCTCGCGATGCTGTTTGAATCGATTGCGCCGGCGATCGGCATGGTGCCGGTGCTGCTGACCCAGCACATGCCGCCGACCTTCACCGCCATTCTTGCCGAGCACATCGCCAAGACGACGGGCCGCCGGGCGGCGGAGGCGCAGCATGGCGAAGTGCTGCAGCCGGGGCACATCTATGTCGCGCCGGGCGGCAAGCACCTGCTCGTGACCAAGCGGAACGGGCAGCCGACCGCAGAACTGGACAACGGGCCGCCGGTGAACTTCTGCAAGCCGGCTGTCGACCCGATGTTCAACAGCATTTCCTCGGTATACGGCGCCGGCGTTCTTGGCGTCGTGCTGACCGGCATGGGGGCGGACGGCGCCAAGGGCGCGGTCACGATCGCCGATGCCGGCGGCAACATCATCGCCCAGGATGAGGCGACCAGCGTCGTTTGGGGCATGCCAGGGGCGACCGCCCAGTCGGGCGCTTGCGCCGCGGTTCTGCCGCTTCCTGAAATCGGCCCGAAAATCCGGCGCATACTTGGTGGAGAGCGTTAAGTGACTCCGAGCGATTATGATTTCCTTCGGCAATTCCTGAAGACCCGGTCCGGCCTCGTCCTTTCCGACGACAAGCAGTACCTCGTGGAGAGCCGCCTGCTGCCGATCTCCCGCAAGGCGGGTCTCGGCTCGATCAGCGAGCTTGTCGCCAAGCTGCGGGCACCCGGTGCCGAGCCGCTGGCCAAGCAGGTGACGGAAGCGATGACGACGAACGAGTCGTTCTTCTTCCGCGACAAGACGCCGTTCGAGCACCTGGAAAAGACGATTTTCCCGGATCTGCTGCAGACGCGCTCGTCGCAGCGCCGCATCCGGATCTGGTGCGCGGCCGCCTCGACCGGGCAGGAGCCCTATTCGATCGCGATCACGCAGAAGGAAATGGCGGCGAAATTCGCCGGCTGGCGTTGCGAGATCGTCGGCACGGATCTTTCCGTCGAGGTGCTGGAAAAGGCCAAGGTCGGCATCTACAGCCAGTTCGAGGTGCAGCGCGGCCTGCCGATCCAGATGCTGCTGAAATATTTCCAGCAGACCGGCGAGACCTGGCAGATCTCTTCCGAGGTGCGCGCCGCGGTCCAGTACAAGCAGCTCAACCTGCTCGACGATTTCAGCCATCTCGGCCAGTTCGACGTGGTCTTCTGCCGCAACGTGCTGATCTATTTCGATCAGGCGACCAAGGCCGCGGTGCTGGAGCGCATCGCCAAGATGATGCCGGCGGACGGCTATCTGGTGCTCGGCGCGGCCGAGACGGTGGTGGGCCTCACCAACGCCTTCAAGCCGGTGCCGGACCGGCGCGGCCTCTATCAGGTCAATCGCGCCGCCGCCGGCCAGTCCTCGACCCCGCCGCGGCTCGCCGCGATCGCCGGAGGCAGGGCCTTCTGAGCGTCACCGTCCTTATGCCTTGAGATGATCGACGGCCGCCGCAGGGCGGCCGTTGGCATTTGGGGGACTACGTGGGCGCGTCAAGCTATGGTCTTCCCCTCACCAACGCCGCCTAGGCGTCCGCTCTCCCCGCCGGGGCGAGGGGGTGCCGTATGCGTGGCTGGAGCCTTTGCAGAAAGGGGCTTTGCCGGGAGGGAGGGCCAGGAGGACAACCTTGCCCGGAGCGCGCGGCCAGAAGCGATTTTCCGGCGCAGCAGTTGCGTATCGACGAGCCTTGCTGCGGGCGCGGCGTCGGGCAGCAGGTCTCTCTGCTGCAGCCGCAATGCGCTCCCTGGAAACGAAAACCCCGCCGGTTGAGGGCGGGGTTGTCGGTGGCCGGCGTTATGGCCGGGCCGGCCGGGGTGGTCGATCCGTGTGGGGATCAGGCGCTTTCGAGGATCTCGTCGTCGTCGGGCTCGCGCAGCCGTAGCCACGGCCCCAGACAGTCTCGATATAGTTCTTGCCGCCGGTCGCCGCGCGAGCTTCTTGCGCAGCTTGCAGATGAAGACGTCGATGATCTTCAGTTCGGCTCGTCCATGCCGCCATAAAGGTGGTTCAGGAACATTTCCTTGGTCAGCGTCGTGCCCTTCCGGAGGGAGAGCAGCTCGAGCATCTGGTATTCCTTGCCGGTCAGATGCACGCGCTGGCCGTTCACCTCGACGGTCTTGGTGTCGAGATTGAGGGTCAGGTCGCCGGTGACGATGACGGACTGGGCATGACCCTTGGAGCGGCGGACGATGGCGTGGATGCGGGCGACAAGCTCATCCTTGTGGAAGGGCTTCGTCATGTAGTCATCGGCGCCGAAGCCGAGGCCGCGCACCTTGTCCTCGATGCCGGCAAGACCGGAGAGGATCAGGATCGGCGTCTTGACCTTGGCAACGCGCAGGGCGCGCAGCACCTCATAGCCGCTCATGTCCGGAAGATTCAGATCGAGCAGAATGATGTCGTAGTCGTAAAGCTTGCCGAGATCGACGCCCTCCTCACCGAGGTCGGTGACGTAGACATTGAAATTCTCGGACTTCAGCATCAGCTCGATGCTCTGCGCGGTAGCGCTGTCGTCCTCTATGAGCAACACTCGCATGCCAATCCCCTTTCCGGCCATCGCGGGCTTGGCGCGCCAACCATACGATTCTCGCGGTCGGCACGAAGGACCTCGGTTACCTCGATTCGGAACGCTACCCCGAGATGGTTAACAAAACCTGATTCGGGCGCGCAAGGGATTTGATGCTGTGGGTTGGCTTTTTGATGCACATCCCTGAATTACAGCATAGAATCCCCGTCCGGAGGCCTTAAGTCCCCGCTTTAACAAACTCCGCTAAGTGACTCAGGCGACTCGCTCCTCGGGGGCTGCCCTCGGAGCGATGGACCGGAAATCCGGTTTACCCAGCCTTAAGCCCTTTGCGGAGATGATTAACGCACCGCGTAAACGAATCGTTACCATCGGAAAGGAATCGGCCACAGCGGCCGGCGGATCGGGGAAAAAGTCTTGCGAGCGCTCGTCAACGAGATCGCTGCCATTCCGGAAGTGGAGACCTACGGTCGGGTGACCGGGGTGCAGGGTCTGCTTGTCGAAGTGGCGGGCCCGATCCACGAAATGGGCGTTGGCGCGCGGCTGACCGTGGCGGGAGCCGGCGGCGTGTCGGTTGGCTGCGAAGTCGTGGGTTTTCGCGGCGATCGGGCGCTTTGCCTGCCGTTTTCGGCGCTCGAGGGCGTGCGGATGGGCTGCCGGGCCGTGCTTTCGGCGACGGCCGGGGCGGCGCGGCCAAGCGCCGGCTGGCTCGGCCGGGTGATCAACGCGATGGGCGAGCCGATCGACGGCAAGGGACCGCTGCCGGCGGGACCCGACCTTTATCCCTTCCGCGCATCACCGCCGCCAGCCCATCAGCGCACGCGGGTCGGCGGGCCGCTCGACCTCGGCGTCAGGGCTCTCAACACTTTCGTGACATGTTGTCGCGGGCAGCGCATGGGCATCTTCGCCGGCTCGGGCGTCGGCAAGTCGGTGCTGATGTCGATGCTGGCGCGGAACACGCTTTCGGACGTCTCGGTCATCGGGCTCATCGGCGAGCGCGGCCGCGAGGTGCAGGAATTCATCGAGGACGATCTCGGGGAGGAGGGCCTTGCCCGTTCGGTCGTCGTCGTGGCGACGTCGGATGAATCGGCGCTGATGCGGCGGCAGGCGGCGTTCATGTCGGTGGCGGTGGCGGAGTTCTTCCGCGACACCGGCAATGACGTGCTCCTGATGATGGACAGCATCACCCGCTTTGCCATGGCGCAGCGCGAGATCGGGCTGTCGGTCGGCGAACCGCCGACCTCCAAGGGCTATACGCCGACGGTCTTCACCGAACTGCCGCGCCTGCTCGAGCGGGCCGGGCCGGGCATCGAGGGGACAGGATCGATCACGGGCCTCTTCACGGTGCTGGTCGAGGGCGACAATCACAACGAGCCGGTCGCCGACGCGGTGCGCGGCATTCTCGACGGCCACATCGTGATGGAGCGTCAGATCGCCGAGCGCGGCCGCTATCCGGCGATCAATGTTTTGAAATCAGTTTCGCGTACCATGCCGCGCAGTGTGGATCCGGATTACCTGCCGGTGGTGCGGCGGGCAAAGCAGCTCATGGCGGCGTATTCCGACATGGAGGAACTCATCCGGCTCGGCGCCTACCGGCGCGGGGCGGATGCCGAGGTCGATGCGGCGATTGCGCTGCATCCGGACCTCGAAGCCTTTCTTACCCAGGCCAAGGGCGAGTCGACGCCGCTCCTGGCCGGGTATCAGCGTCTCGCTGAAATCATCGCGCCGGCCAACAAAACCGGCCTTTCGGGACTTTCAAGGAGTAATGCGTAATGAAGTCGCGTGAGAGCCTAATTCGTCTGAAACGCTTCCAGGTGGATGAGAAGCGGCGTCAGGTTCACCAGATCGAGACGATGATCGCCGAGTTCCAGCGCATGGCGGACGAACTTGACGCCCAGATCCGCTCGGAGCAGGAGCGTTCGGGCATTCACGACGTCACCCACTACGCCTATCCGACCTTTGCCAAGGCGGCGATGCAGCGGCGCGACAATCTCGTGGCGTCGGCCGACGAGCTGCGCGGCCAGTATGACGCGGCCCAGGACGATCTTGCCGAGGCG
>JAWKVW010000045.1:0-8053 GCA_041397845.1 Hyphomicrobiales bacterium
GATCTCTTCAAGGAGCTTCACCTTCTCCTCGAAGGTCGGCGAGGCGAGGGGATTGTCGTCGCCATAAAGCCGCGTGTTGGTCCGCGCCGGCGCCGCCGCATAGCTGCCGGCATGGCCGCTCTTGACCGCCGAGACCGCATCCGCCGCCCGCTTCAGCGCGCCATGGGAGATCTCGCCGGAATGGGCATAGCCGGCCGCCTCGCCGGCGACCGCCCGCAGGCCGAAGCCCTGCTCGGTGTCGAAATTGGCGTGCTTCAGCCGGCCATTGTCGAAGACGAGCGATTCGGACTGCGAATATTCGACGAACAGCTCGCCGTCGTCGGCGCCCTCGAGCGCGTCGGCAACGATCCGCCGCGTCTCCTCGGCATCAAGCCCGGCGGTCTCGATCAGCGCATGGGTTCCGGAAAGGGTCATGGGGCGTTCGTCCCTCGTTGGGCGCGCTGGCGCGCCAGGGAAAGAAATGGCCGAAAGGTCCTGCCGGCGGCATTTGCCCCGGCGCGGCCGTCAATGGCGAAAGATAGGGCACGCCTCATCGCTCGCCATCGGGTTTTCCCGGCGCTTCCTCCGGGTGGATGGTGATCGTCTTGACCCGCTTGACGGTCGTGCCCTTGTGCGATTTCGCCAGCGCCTCGACCTCGGGCTTCGGCGTCTTGTGCAGCATCGCATTGATCGACAGGCCGACGAGGCAGAGCACGAGGAAGGCGATCATTCCCATCAGGATCGTCTCGATCCGTGGAATGGCCATGCGGCGGGGATGTTTCCGTTTCGCCGCCATCTGCCTCTGGTTCGCCCCTCGGGTCCTTGTTGCGTGCCGCGCCTGCGGGCTTACGGCAGGGCGTCGTAGCCGGGCGCGAAACCATTCAGCGAGATCGGAATGCCGATGCCCTCCTCCGGCGTCTGGAAGACGATGAAGGTGGCGTATTTGCCCTCGCGCAATTGCCCGATCAGCTTGTCGTCCATGATCACCTCGGCGATGCAGCCGTTCGGCAGGCAGCGCACGAAGCCGGCCCGGCCGACGTCGATGTCGTCGATCTTGAGGCCAAGGCCGGTCGGCAGCAGCACGCCGAGCGGCGCCAGCACCCGGAGGATGCGCGACTTGTGGTCGGCCGTCTTCAGGATGATCACCGACAGCCCGACATTGTCGCGGTCTTCGGCCGTGACGTTCTGGATGAGCACGCACTGCTCCGCCTTGGCGCCGGGCGGGGTATCGCAGCGGATCTCCCAGTCGCCATGGGTGCCGCGCACGGCGCCCTGGGCAAGCGCGGTCTGGCTCGACGCGAAGGGAAGGGTGGCAAGCCCGGCGGCCAGCGCGAGGCCGGCGAGCCGGCGAACGAGGGAGTGTCTGATTCGCACCTTGGCGCTTCCTCCTGCTGCGGACGCGGCCGATTCGGGCGCCCGCCCGTGTTTCGGTAGCAGACGGCGCCCGCCAGTCAAGCAGACCCGCTCCCATTCAGTCTAGCCGGTCTTTCGGCAGGATCATGGCAACCATGAGGAAGCGAAAGGCGCTAATGCTTCGCAAACACGTTATCAAGAACTTGCGGCGACGGGAAACTTGTGGTCTGCTCCCGATAAATTGATCTAGGTCAAGTCAAGCTGCGGCATCCAGCCGCGTCTGACGGTCCCGGATCGGTCAAAAAACCCGAGCCGGTCGGCGGCATTGTCAGCGGTACTGCCGAAAGCGGGAACGGGTCGCGACAGTCCGTCGCAGAGCGGATGTGAGGAAACGGGATGGGAGCTCTCCGGTGAGGAAAGAGACGAGATTCGCGCAGCGCGTCGCAGCAACGGGCGCTGCCCTTTTTGCCTCCGCGCCGGCATTTGCCGAAGGGGCGGGCGAGACATGGTTCTCCGGCGCCCGTCATCCCGCCTCGCAGATGATGCACAACATCCTCTGGTTCGAGAACTACACGCTCTGGTACATCGTGCCGATCACGCTGTTCGTGCTCGCGCTGCTCGTCTGGTGCGTCGTCAGGTTCAACGCCAGGGCCAATCCGGTTCCTTCCAGGACGTCGCATCACACCCTGATCGAGGTCGCCTGGACGGTGGTGCCGATCATCATCCTTTTGTTCATGGCGCTGCCCTCGTTCCGCCTGCTCTACGAGCAGCTCGAGATCCCCGAGGCCGACCTGACCATCAAGGCGACCGGCTATCAGTGGTACTGGGGCTACGAATACCCGGACAATGGCGGCATCTCCTTCGATGCCGTCATGCTCGGCGACGACGAGCGCACCCCCGACCAGCCGCGCCTGCTTGCGGTCGACAACGAGGTCGTTGTTCCGCTTGGCAAGGTCGTGCGCGTCCAGGTCACCGCCGCCGACGTGCTCCACTCGTTCGCCCTGCCGTCCTTCGGCGTCAAGATCGACGCCGTCCCCGGCCGGCTGAACGAGACCTGGTTCAAGGCCGAGCGTGAGGGCCTCTTCTACGGCCAGTGCTCCGAGCTCTGCGGCATCAACCACGCCTTCATGCCGATCGCCATCCGCGTCGTCTCCGAGGAGGCGTTCGGCAAATGGGCCGAGATGGCAAAGACCGATCTCGGCGCCGCCACCAGGATGCTGCAGGCCCTGCGCGAGCAGCCGGCCGATCCGATCGCGCTCGCCCAGCGCTGACAACGACAAGAAACATCTACCGGCCCCGCGCCGGCACGGATTGCGAGGAAGGGAGTTTCGCCCATGGCCACTGCGGCAGCCCACGCTGACCACGCCGCCCATCCGCACGGGTGGCGCCGCTATCTCTATTCGACCAACCACAAGGACATCGGCACGCTCTACCTGATCTTCGCCATTTTCGCCGGCGTCGTCGGTGGCTGCCTGTCGGTCGGCATGCGCATGGAGCTCCAGGAGCCCGGCATGCAGATCTTCGCCAACGCCCAGATGTTCAACGTCTTCGTGACGGCGCACGGCCTCATCATGGTGTTCTTCATGATCATGCCGGCCCTCATCGGCGGCTTCGGCAACTGGTTCGTGCCGATCATGATCGGCGCGCCGGACATGGCCTTCCCGCGCATGAACAACATTTCGTTCTGGCTGACGGTGACGGGCTTTGCCCTGCTGTTCACCTCGCTCTTCGTCGAGGGCGCGCCCGGCTCGAACGGCTTCGGCGGCGGCTGGACCGCCTATGCGCCGCTGTCCACCATCGGCCATCCCGGGCCGGCGATGGATTTCGCCATCCTCGCGCTGCACACCGCCGGCGCCGCCTCGATCCTCGGCGCCATCAACTTCATCACCACGATCTTCAACATGCGCGCCCCGGGCATGACGCTGCACAAGATGCCGCTCTTCGTCTGGTCCGTGCTGGTCACCGCCTTCCTGCTGCTCCTGTCGCTGCCCGTGCTCGCCGGCGCCATCACCATGCTGCTGACCGACCGCAATTTCGGCACGACCTTCTTCGACCCGGCCGGCGGCGGCGACCCGATCCTGTTCCAGCACCTGTTCTGGTTCTTCGGTCACCCGGAAGTCTACATCCTGATCCTGCCGGCCTTCGGCGTGATCAGCCACATCGTCGCGACCTTCTCCAGGAAGCCGGTGTTCGGCTATCTCGGCATGGCCTACGCCATGGTCGCCATCGGTGTCGTCGGCTTCATCGTCTGGGCCCACCACATGTACACGGTCGGCCTCGACGTCGACACCCAGGCCTATTTCGTCTTCGCCACGATGGTCATCGCGGTGCCGACCGGCGTGAAGATCTTCTCCTGGATCGCCACGATGTGGGGCGGCTCCATCGAGTTCAAGACGCCGATGGTCTGGGCGATCGGCTTCATCTTCCTGTTCACGGTCGGCGGCGTCACCGGCGTGCAGCTCGCCAATGCCGGCCTCGATCGCATCCTGCACGACACCTATTACGTCGTCGCCCACTTCCACTACACGATGTCGCTCGGCGCCACCTTCGGCATCTTCGCGGCCTGGTACTACTGGTTCCCGAAGATGACCGGCTACCGCTACTCCGAGTTCATCGGCAAGCTGCATTTCTGGGTCACCTTCATCGGCGTCAACATGGTGTTCTTCCCCCAGCACTGGCTCGGGGCCGAGTACTCCATGCCGCGCCGCTACGCCGACTATCCCGACTTCATGGCGACGCTGAACTACTGGTCGTCGATCGGTTCCTACGTGTCGGCGCTCGGTGTCGTCATCTTCCTCGTCGGCGTCTTCCATGCCTTCGCCAGGAAGGAAAAGGCCGGCGACAATCCCTGGGGCGTCGGCGCCACCACCCTGGAATGGACGCTGTCCTCGCCGCCGCCGTTCCATCAGTTCGAGACTCTGCCGCACATCAAGTGACGGCGGACCGGGAAGTCCCGCGCCGGACTGCCGGCGCGGGGTCCCGCACCTGATTGCCGGACCCGTGCATTGCCCGTTTGATGAGTTGAGCCGATGTCCCTGATCGATGTGGAAACCCTGACCCCGGCCGAGGTGACCGGCGCTCCGGCGATCGCCTCCGTTGCCGATTACATCGCCCTTCTGAAGCCGCGGGTCATGTCGCTCGTCGTCTTCACCGCGCTGACCGGCATGGCCGTCGCCCCGGGCCATATCCATCCCGTCCTCGGCATTGTCGCGATCCTGTGTATTGCCATCGGTGCCGGCGCCTCCGGTGCCCTCAACATGTGGTACGACGCCGACATCGACCGCATCATGACCCGCACCCGTGGCCGCCCCGTGCCGGCCGGCCGGGTCTCGGCCGACGAGGCGCTGGCCTTCGGCCTTTTCCTCTCCGTCGCCTCGGTGCTGGTTCTCGGCCTCGCCGTCGGCTGGGCCGCCGCCAGCCTTCTCGCCTTCACGATCTTCTTCTACGTCGTCGTCTACACCATCGGCCTGAAGCGCCGCACGCCTCAGAACATCGTCATCGGCGGCGCGGCCGGCGCCTTCCCGCCGGTCGTCGGCTGGCTTGCCGTCACCGGCACCCCGAGCCTTGATGCCATCCTGCTCTTTGCCATCATCTTCATCTGGACGCCGCCGCATTTCTGGGCCCTGGCGCTCTACAAGAGCGGCGACTATGCCCGCGCCGGCGTGCCGATGCTGCCCGTCGTCGCCGGTCGCGACGCCACCCGCCGGCAGATCTTCGCCTATTCGCTGGTGCTCGTGCCGCTCGGCCTTGCCCCCGCCATGACCGGCCTTGCCGGGCCGGTCTATGCGGTCGTCGCGACCATCGCCGGCGCAATCTTCCTTGCCCTGTCCGCAAGGCTGCTGCGCGCCCCGGCCGATGCGGTCGATGCCGCCGCCCGGCGCCTCTTCGCCTTCTCCATCCTCTATCTCTTCCTGCTCTTTGCGACCCTGCTCGCCGAGAGCGGGATCGGTCTTGTGAGGTAATCCGATGACTGAAGCCCGCACCGCCGTCGACACGTCCGACGAGTTCAACCGCCGCCGCCGCGCCCGCTCGATCGCGATCGGGCTCGCCCTCGCCGGTCTGTCCGCGATCTTTTATGCCGTCACCCTGGTCAAGGGTGTCGGCGGCCTCATGCACTGAGCGAAGCGATGGCTGAACCGCGCACCGACGACCGGCAGACACGGCGGGAAACGGGGAACCGGCGCAACGGCGTCGTCGCCTTCGCCTGCCTCGCCTTCGTCGGCGCCATGGTCGGCATGGCCTATGCCTCGGTGCCGCTGTACCAGCTCTTTTGCAAGGTGACCGGTTATGCCGGCACGACCCGCGAGGCGACTGCCGCTCCCGATCGCGTGGTCGACCGGGTGTTCGAGGTTCGGCTCGATGCCAATGTCGCCGGCGTTCCCTGGACCTTCGAGCCCGAGGCGCCCTCCGTCCGGGTCCGGGCCGGCGAGGTCGTGACCGCGAATTTCCGCATCACCAGCCGGGCCGAGGAAGCGACCGAGGCGACCGCGACCTTCAACGTCACGCCGCTCAATTCCGGCGCCTTCTTCAACAAGATCTCCTGCTTCTGCTTCACCGAGCAGACGCTGGCCGCCGGCGAGAGCCGCGAGATCCCGGTGGTGTTCTTCGTCGATCCCGCGATCGTCGACGAGCACGACCTCGACGCGGTCAAGACGATCACGCTGTCATACACGTTCTTTCCGCCGGCAAAGGGCAAGGAGCGCCTCGCCGCTGTTCCTGCCGCCGCCGGCGCGAGCATCAGATAGCCGCGCCGGCCCGCGCCGACGTGGCAGAAACAGGACTTTCCGGCCGGTCAACCGGCCCGGGGCAACGACAACGAACAAGCGGGGAAACGCGGATATGGCTGACGCCCACGCCAAGCACCATGACTACCACCTCGTCGATCCGAGCCCCTGGCCGCTGCTCGGCGCGGTCTCGGCCTTCGTGCTCGCCACCGGCCTCGTGCTCTTCATGCACGGCTCCGGCCCGCTGCTGATGGTCGCCGGCCTTCTCGGCGTCCTCTACACGATGATCATGTGGTGGCGCGACGTCATCCGCGAGGCCCATGAGGGCTTCCACACCGACGTCGTGCAGCTTCACCTGCGCTACGGCATGATCCTGTTCATCGCCTCAGAGGTGATGTTCTTCGTCGCCTGGTTCTGGGCCTTCTTCGACATCAGCCTGTTCCCGGGCGAGGCCAAGCAGGTTGCCCGCGCCGCCCTGACCGGCGGCGTCTGGCCGCCGAAGGGCATCGAGGTGCTGGACCCCTGGCACCTGCCGCTCATCAACACGGTGATCCTTCTGACCTCGGGCACCACCGTCACCTGGGCCCACCACGCCCTGATCCACGGCGATCGCGACGGCCTGAAGAAGGGCCTGATGCTGACCATCGCCCTCGGCCTCGTCTTCACGACGATCCAGGCCTATGAGTATGCCCACGCCGCCTTCGCCTATTCCGGCCACATCTACGGCGCGACCTTCTTCATGGCGACCGGCTTCCATGGCGCCCACGTCATTATCGGCACGATCTTCCTCATCGTCTGCCTCATCCGGGCGATGCGCGGCGACTTCACCCCGAAGCAGCATTTCGGCTTCGAGGCGGCCGCCTGGTACTGGCACTTCGTCGACGTCGTCTGGCTGTTCCTCTTCACCTGCATCTATGTCTGGGGATCGGCCGGGGCGGCCACCGGCCACTGAGCCGGCGGCACCGGCAACAACGCGGCGACGGCGGGGCGACCCGCCGTTTCCGTCTTCGGCAGAAGGACACCCGGCGATGCCGGACGAGACCTACTATCCGCCTCTTTCGCCGCTCGGCACCGGCCTTGCCGGCCGCTGCCCGCGCTGCGGCGAGGGCCGGTTGTTCAAGGGCCTGCTGACGGTGGCGCCAGCCTGCGACCACTGCGGCCTTGATTATTCCTTCGCCGATTCCGGCGACGGGCCGGCGGTGCTGCTCATCCTCGTTCTCGGCTTTGTCATCGTCGGCGGCGCCCTCTGGCTGGAATTCACCTTCATGCCGCCGATCTGGGTGCAGGCGCTCGTCTGGATTCCGCTCACCCTCGTCCTCGGCGTCGGCCTCCTGAAGCCCTTGAAGGGCCTGACGATTGCGCAGCAATATGCGACGAGGGCGGCCGAGGGCCGCCTCAACAGTGGCGGCGGCGACCACTGATCGTCCCGCGGAGCCGATCATGACATCGCCCTGGCGCTCGCTTCTTCCCGTCACCATCGCAACGGCGCTCGTGCTCGCCGCCCTTCTCGCGCTCGGCACCTGGCAGGTGAAGCGCCTTGCCTGGAAGGAAGGCCTCATCGCCGCCGCCACCGAACGGGTCGCCCGCCCGCCAGCCGAACTGCCGGCCCCGGCCGGATGGTCGGCGCTCGATTCCGCCGGCTACGAGTTCACCCGCGTTCGGCTGACCGGCCATTTCGCCGGCCCGCGCGAATTCCACGTCTATACGACGCTGACCCGGCCGAAGGGGCCGGTCGGCGGCCAGGGCTATTGGGTGATGGCGCCGTTCGAGCAGGCCGACGGCACGATCGTCTTCGTCAATCGCGGTTTCGTCCCGCTGGAGAAGAAGGACCCGGCGACCCGCCCCGAAGGCATCCCGGCCGGAAAGGCGACCATCGAGGGCCTGATGCGCGGCCCCGAACCGCGCGACCGCTTCACCGCCGAAGATGATGCCGCCAGAAACATCTGGCTGCGCCGCGACCCGGCCCGGTTTGCCGCCGCCCTCGGCCTTGATGCCGC
>JAWKVW010000046.1:0-7688 GCA_041397845.1 Hyphomicrobiales bacterium
ACCTTTGCCAAGGCGGCGATGCAGCGGCGCGACAATCTCGTGGCTTCGGCCGACGAGCTGCGCGGCCAGTATGATGCGGCCCAGGACGATCTTGCCGAGGCGGTCGAGGAGCTGAAGCGCTTCGAGCTGCTCGACGAGCGCGAGCAGGAAAAGGCGCGCGAGCAGGCGGCGGCGCATGAGCAGGCAGAGCTCGACGAAGTCGCGCGGCGCCGGCGCGGTCTCGTCATCGGCTGAGCCGAAACAAACACAATTGCGTTCGAGGCTGCTGCCGGTGCACGCGACCGGCGGCAGCGTCGTGCGTATCTGCCGGACAATCCACGCTAATTCCCGGTGAGCCGGGCGTCGGCGATCCGGTCGATCAGGGTTCGAAGGCGGAGCTTGCGGGCGCCGTCTATGCGCGGGCCGAGCTCCATGAGGCCGAGGAATGTCGCATATTCGAGGATGGCGAGATCGCCTGCGACCGCGGCATTCCCGGCAATTCCGGTCTCGCTGATCAGCTTTTCCAGATAGGCGATGCGCTTTTCGTCATTGCCGGCGATCGCAGCGGCAACGGCCGGCTCGCTCGCCGCCCAGCGGCGCATCTGGCGCTCGATGCTGTCATCGAGCCTTGCGGACAGGGCATCGAGGGAGCGGCGCCGGTCCGCCCCCGGCGAATCCTGTTCGACCTTCAGGATGACATCCTCGGTATGGCTTTTCGTCCAGTGCTCGAGGAGGGCGGCGACGAAGGCGTCGCGGCTTTCGAAGTGGTGATAGAAGCTGCCGCGCGTGCGCCTGGCCTCGGCGCAAAGGCGCTCGAGCGTGAGGGCCTCCGGACCTTCGGCGCCGAGGAGTTTCAGTCCGAGCGAGAGCCAGTCCGTCTTGTTGAGGCGCATCCCGGTTTGCCGCGTTCAGCCATTTTTCCTGTCATAGCGCCCAGCCGGCGAGGCCGCAAACGGCGACCGGCGCAAACAGCGCCCATTGCGGCATCAACTTGAAACTCATGCCTTTCGAGGCGACGAGGGCGACGTTCCAGAGGCCGAAGAGTACGGCAAGGACCGTGGCCGCCTTGGCAAGGTCGGCGGAGAGCTGGCCAGACGCGGCGGCGGCGAAGACCACGACCATCGCGACGAGGACGATGGAGACCATGTGCCAGCAGAAATAATGCGTGTAGCGCACGACGGGGTGAAGTCGCTCGGCGTTCAACAGCGGGGCGGCAATCTCGCGACCTCCGGCGACAATGTGAGCCGTTGCCGTGACCAGTGCGAAAAAGGCTGCGGCCAGCCACCAGCCATTCATAAGCGAGATCATTCGTTTTCATCCTGAAATACAAACCATACAATATGGTATGTTTTATATGCAGCCACTGTCAACCGTCGGCTGCCGCTTGTGTCTGGCAGGTGGCGGTGCGGCAGACTGGCCGGTGTGTGGCAGGTGGAGTGGTGCGCGACAGGCGGGGTGGTGCGCAGCAGACTGGATGATGTGTGGCGTTCAAGCGGGAGCGCGGGCCACGCAGGCGCGTTGCGGGCAGGGGTGTGGCGGGCAGGGGAGGTGGCGGGTGATGCGTATCGGCGCGGCGAGCGGGTCGAGCGGGCGCGTGGCCCTGAATGCGGGGAAAGGCGGCGGCCTGTCCGGTAGTTGGAGAGCGTTCGGGCAGGATTTGGTGTTCTCGCGCGCGGAACGGCGGGCGTGCCTTTCCGCGCCCGAGAAAGGGCGTTCAGTCCCGCCCGTAGTGGGCCGTGAGGCTGGCGCTGCCGATCGCCTGCGCGCGGGCGAAGTAGGAAATCATGGCGGCCGGCGCGGTCTTGTCGAGGCCGATGCTTTCGACAGGCAAGGCGTAGAGGGTGAAGACGTAGGAATGCGCCTTGTCGCCCTTCGGCGGGCAGGCGCCGCCAAAGCCGTTCCTGCCGTAGTCGGTCGGGCCTTCCCTGGCGCCTTCGGGCAGTTGCCCGGCAGCCGAGGCGTTTTCGGGCAGGCCCGAGGTTGCCGCCGGCAGGTCGAACAGCGTCCAGTGCCACCAGCCCGAACCGGTCGGCGCGTCAGGGTCGTGGACGGTCAGGGCAAAGCTTTTCGTACCCTGCGGCGCGCCGGACCAGGCAAGGTCGGGGGATTTGTTCCCTCCGGTGCAGCCGAAGCCCTCGAACACGGCCGATGCGGGCAGCGGGCCGCCGTCACTCATGCTTTTCGAGGTCAGCAGGAACTCGGCATTGGCGGCGCTCGCTGCGGCGAATGCGGCAAGCCCCGAGAGGGCAAAGAGAAGTTTGAATTTCGACATGGACAGCTCCTTGTTTCAAGGTGCCGCCAGTATCCGTTCCGCTCTCTTGGTCCATCCGATCAAACTTCGTTCCGTTCCGCTCAATCCGGGTCAATTCGCGGGGCGCGGCGGATGTCCGTCGGGGCGAGGTCAAAACGCTCGCGGAAGCGGTGGGTAAAGCGCGAGGGAGGGTCGTAGCCGACCGAGGCGGCAATCCTGCCGATCTTCCAGTTCGTCGTTTGCAGCCGGGCAACCGCGACGGTCATGCGCACGTCGATCAGCAGCTCGACAAAGGTGGTGCCTTCGCTCCGCAGCCGGCGCCGCAGGGTTGCCTCGCTCATGGCGAGAAGGGCGCAGGCGTCTTCGGTGCGCCAGTCCCGTGCCGGATCGGCAGCGATCGCCCGCCGCAAGGTCTGTGAAAGGCTCGGCGCGTCATCGGCCGCCAGGGCCGCGCCGGCATGGGCAAGCCAGAGGACGAGCTCCTCGCAGCGCAGCCGCGACACGGCGTCCGGGATGGCTTCGGGTGTCTCATAAGCGCTGCGGGCGTGAAGGAAGGCCGCGATGAGCTCTCCGGTGGGCGGTACCGCGTGGAACAGGCTCCGCCGCGCGTCGGCAGGCAAGCCCATGCGGTCATAGGCGGCCTCGAAAATGCTGCGGTCGAAGGCGAGGATTTCCGCCTGATAGGGCGCGCGGCCTGCCGGCGGAATGTTTTCCACGGTCATCGGCCGGCCGTCGGGCAGGATGAAGAAGCAGTCGGCGGCGACCTCGCAGACCTCGCTGCCGGCGACGAGCCGTTTCGTGCCGCTCCTGACCCAGATGACCGCCGGCAGCGGGCTCACGAGATCATGAAACGCGGCCCGCCGGCTCTGGCGGATATGCACGCCCGCCGTCAGGTTTTGCAGTGGCCGGTCAATGTCGGGCATGGCGGTCGGCCCGTCTGGCAGAGCGCTTTGCTCAGAGGCGGGCGAGGTCGCCCTCGTCGGCGCTCCTGTCGAGGGCGGCGCGGGAGGTGGCGGCGGCGGCTTCGGCGAGTTGCGGGATGATGTCCTCGACGCTGTCGGCGACCAGATAGCGCACGGCATATTCGGCGCGGATGAAGCCGGCCTCAGTCATGTGGCCGAGGAGGTCGACCAGCGGTTCCCAGAAATTGCCGATATTGGCGATGAGCACCGGCTTTTCGTGGCGGCCGAGCTGGGCCCAGGTCATCATCTCGACCAGTTCCTCCAGCGTGCCGATGCCGCCGGGCAGGGCGACGAAGGCGTCGGCGCGCTCGAACATCAGCCGCTTGCGCTCGTGCATGTCGGCGGTGACGACGAGTTCGGTGACGCTGCGCTCGGCGAGCTCGCGCTCTTCGAGGAAGCCGGGGATGATGCCGGTGACCTTGCCGCCGCCGGCGATGACGGCGCGGGCAACCGTGCCCATGAGGCCGACGGAGACGCCGCCATAGACGAGGGTGATGCCGGCCTTCGCCATCAGGGTGCCGAGACGCTCGGCGGCTTCGGCGTAATGCGGCGCGTTGCCGTTGGCCGACCCGCAATAGATGCAGATGGATTCGATCTTAGCCATGGCGAGGACATGGACCGGCCCGGGTGCGCCGTCAAGGCGGCAGAGCGGATCGCGGTGTCGAAACAGGGCTTTCTTGCCGGCGGGCGTAAACCGGTATAGGGAATCCTCTGGAGAAACGGGCGTTTTCGGCCGATTTCCGCATTGTCCGGCGATGCAACGGCCAGGCATGCGGAGCGGGGGTGGCCGGGGTCGGGCAAAACGGGGTGGTCATGGGCAAGTCGGGTTCTTTCGCATGGGTCTATTCGATCGGGGCCGCGCTTACGGCCGTGATTGCCCTTCTTTATTTCGGTGGCGGCCTTGACGGCCTGAAGCCACAGGCGCCGCAGCCGCCGGCAAAGCTCGTCACAGACGGCGGCGCACCGACGGCCGAGGCGGCCAAGCCGGCCGAGGACAAGGCCGAGGGCATGGCAGGCGACAGCAAGCCGGCTGACGCGGCGCCGGCCGAGAACAAGGCCGGCGAGGAGAAGCCGGCGGATGCCGCGGACACGCCGGTCGAGACGGCAGCAGCGGCGCCGGGCGAGACGCCGGCGACGGGCATGGCCGGGGGGGCGAGCGCGACGCTGCCTGCGCCGGTCGTGCCAAGCTTCGATGTCGTGCGCGTCGAGCAGGATGGCTCGACGGTCGTTGCCGGTGTCGCGGCGCCGGGCGCCAAAGTGCAGCTCGTCGCTTCCGGTGCCGTTATCGGCGAAGCGGTGGCGGACGCGCGCGGTGCCTTTGCGATCGTTCTCGACAAGCCGCTTTCGGCAGGAACCTCGGACCTGTCGATCCTTGCAGCGCCGGCGGAAGGCGGCGAGGCGGTCGCCTCCGAGCAGCATGTGGCGGTTTCGGTTCCCGAGGGCGGCGCCGGCGAAGTGCTGGTCGTGCTGCAGGCGCCGGGCGAGGCGAGCAAGGTTCTCTCCGGCCCGGCCGAAATGCAGGTCGCGACGCGCGGGTTCGATGCCGGCGCAGCACCCGCCGAAGGGCGGGGCGGAATGTCCGGCATGACCGGTATGTCCGGGATGGCGGGCAGCGAAGCGGCTCCGGCGGCCCCGGCGGAAGGCATGGCTGGCATGGCAGGCATGGCGGGGATGGCGAGATCGATGCCGGCGGCATGGCCGGCATGGCCGGCGCGGACGGCGCGGCCGGAATGGCAGGTGCCGGCGGCATGGCAGGTGCTGGCGGAATGTCGGGATGGCGGGCAGCGAAGCGGCTCCGGCAGCCCCGGCGGACGGCATGGCGGGGATGTCCGGTATGTCGGGAATGGCCGAGCATGTCCGGCATGGCTGGCGGCGAGCCGGCAGCGGCCAGGGTTCGGTCGGGGTCGGTGCGGTCGAGGTCGAGAGCGGCAAGCTCATCGTTTCCGGTCAGGCGACCCCCGGCGCCAACTGCGCGTCTATGTCGACAACGGTCACATCGGCGATGTGACGGCAGGGGCGGACGGCAAGTGGGAGCTTGGCGTCAGGGCGCTAACCGGCGACGGTGCGCATGTCGCCCGGGTCGACGAGGTCTCCGGCGCCGATGGCAAGGTCTCGGCGCGCGCCGAGGTGCCGTTCGAGGCGGGTCCGGCCAGCGGTTCGGGCGCGGTCGTCGCTGCGGCGCCGGCTTCCGGGTCGGGCGGCGTCACCCAGGCTTGAAATCGTGCGCGGCGACAATCTCTGGCGGATCGCGCGCCGGCTCTGGGGCGCGGGGGCGCGTTATTCGACGATCTACGAGGCGAACCGCGGCCAGATCCGCGATCCCGACCTCATCTTCCCGGGGCAGATCTTCATCATTCCGGGCGCCGAGGCTGCGGGCGGGAATTGAGGCGTCGCCCGGCGGGTTTGATCTTCGCCGGGCAGCGCACCATATCTTTCGCCGGGGCGGGGAGCCGGACGGGCTCCCCTTGATCATCCGTTGCGCATGCAGCAACCGCTTCCCGAGGTGCCGGCCGTGGCGCGGCGCTTCCGGGGCGGCATTTCTTGAGGATTTCGGTTTTGCGAGCAAGAGCGTCACGGGATACCGGCGAGCGGGTCCGGCTGCGGGCCGACGAGGGCAGCACCTATTCGGTGATCAAGGCGCTCTGGCCGTATATCTGGCCGTCGGATCGCCCGGACCTGAAACTGCGCGTGGCGATGGCGCTCGGCGTGCTCGTGCTTGCCAAGATCGTCACGGTGCTCGTGCCCTATTCCTACAAGTGGGCGACGGACGCGCTCGTTCCGGCGGGAGAGGCAGTCGGGGTCGCGCCCGGCCTTGCCGCGCTCGTCACCGTGCCGGTGATGCTCGTCATTGCCTACGGGCTCGGCCGGGTCATGATGGTTGCCTTCACGCAGCTTCGCGACGCGCTCTTTGCCAAGGTCGGCCAGCACGCGGTGCGCCAGCTCGCGTTCAAGACCTTCGTGCACATGCACGACCTGTCGCTGCGCTTCCACCTGCAGCGGCGCACCGGCGGCCTGTCGCGGATCATCGAGCGTGGCACCAAGGGCATCGAGTCGATCGTCCGCTTCACGATCCTGATGACGATCCCGACCATTCTCGAATTCGCGCTGATGGCCGGCATCGTCGGCTGGCAGTTCGACTGGCGTTATCTCGCCGTGCTGGTCGTGATGATCTGGCTCTATGTCTGGTTCACGATGAAGGCCAGCGACTGGCGCATCTCGATCCGCCGGGCGATGAACGAGAGCGACACCGACGCCAACACCAAGGCAATCGACTCGCTGCTCAACTTCGAGACCGTCAAGTATTTCGGCAACGAGAAGATGGAGGCGGCGCGCTTCGACAAGTCGATGGAGCGCTACGAGGCGGCGGCGACGAAGACGTGGACGTCGCTCGCCTGGCTCAACCTCGGCCAGACGGTGATCTTCACCATCGGCATGACGGCCTGCATGGTATTTTCGGCGCGCTCGGTGCTGGCCGGCGAGCAGAGCGTCGGCGATTTCGTGCTGATCAACGCCCTGCTCATCCAGCTCTACCAGCCGCTGAATTTCGTCGGCACGGTCTATCGCGAAATCAAGCAGGGTCTTGTCGACCTCGAGACGATGTTCGACCTTCTCGATGTGCCGGCGGAAATCGTCGATCGGCCGGGGGCGCGGGATCTGGCGGTCGAGACCGGCACGATCCGGTTCGAGAATGTCAGCTTCCACTACGATCCGGAGCGGCCGATCCTGAAGGACATCTCGTTCGAGGTGCCGGCCGGGCACATGGTGGCGCTGGTCGGCCCGTCGGGAGCAGGCAAGTCGACGATCTCGCGGCTCCTGTTCCGCTTCTACGAAGTGACGGGCGGGCGCATCGTCGTCGACGGCGCGGATCTTCGCGACGTGACACAGGCCTCGCTGCGGGCGGCGATCGGCATGGTTCCGCAGGACACGGTGCTGTTCAACGACACGATCGCCTACAACATCCGCTATGGGCGGCCGGAGGCGAGCGCCGAAGAGGTCAAGCAGGCGGCAAAGCTGGCGCAGATCTCCGATTTCATCGAGACGCTGCCGGACGGGTTCGCGACCCAGGTCGGCGAGCGCGGCCTGAAGCTATCGGGCGGCGAGAAGCAGCGCGTCGCGATCGCCCGGACGATTCTCAAGGCACCGCCGATCCTCATTCTCGACGAGGCGACATCGGCGCTCGATACCCATACCGAACGGGAGATCCAGACGGCGCTCGATCAAGTGTCGCGGAACCGCACGACGCTGGTTATCGCCCATCGCCTGTCGACCGTGATCGGCGCCGACGAGATCATCGTTCTTGAAAAGGGGCAGATCGTCGAGCGCGGCACGCACGATGTCCTGCTTGCCAAGGGCGGGCTCTATGCCTCGATGTGGAACCGCCAGCGCGAGGCGGCGGAGGCGTTCGAAAAGCTGAAGGCGGCCGAGGAGGAGGATTCACTCGGCTTTCTCGCCGCCGCCGAGGCGACGTCGGCATAGCGCTTCGCGCCGGCACAGGA
>JAWKVW010000047.1:0-6087 GCA_041397845.1 Hyphomicrobiales bacterium
GCCGCCGATATTGCCGCTGCCGGCAACATGTCGGATGAAGAGCGGCAGGCCATGATCGCCGGCATGGTCGAGCGCCTCGCCGACAAGCTCAACGACAATCCCGACGATATCGACGGCTGGAAGCGGCTCATCCGCGCCTATGCCGTGATGGGCCGGTCCGAGGATGCCGTCGCCGCCGGCCGCAAGGCCGCCGAACACTTCGCCGGCGACGCTGATAAACTGAACCAGATCAAGGAATTCGCATCGTCGATGGGGCTTGGCCTCTAGGCCGCGGCACCAGACGAGCGATTGACGGAGACGAAAGACCCATGGCCATGACCCGCAAACAGCGCCGCCTGACCATGATCGGCATGGCCGGCGCCGTGCTCGCTCTCGCTGTCGGCCTCGTGCTCTTTGCCCTGACCGACCAGATCGTGTTCTTCAACTCGCCGACCGATCTCGTCGAGAAGGGCATTCCCGGCGGCCAGCGCATCCGCCTCGGCGGTCTCGTCAAGGAAGGAACGGTTGTGCGTGGCGACGGGACCGTGGTCACGTTTGCCGTGACCGATACCAAGTCCGACGTCAATGTGCGCTATGTCGGCATCCTTCCCGACCTGTTCCGCGAGGGGCAGGGCGTCGTCGCCGAGGGCGTTCTGGCGACCGACGGGCATTTCGAGGCCGACACCGTCCTTGCCAAGCACGACGAGAACTATATGCCAAAGGAAGTCGCCGACTCCCTGAAGGCACAGGGCGTCTGGCGCGAGGGCGAGGAACTGCCCTCCACGGCCACCAAGACCAACTGATCAAACCCCTTTGAGGACGACGGCATGACCGTAGAACTCGGACATTACGCCCTGGTGCTGGCCCTCGCGCTGGCCCTCGTGCAGTCGGTTGTGCCCGTCATCGGCACACGAACGGGCGATGCCCGGCTGATGGGCGTTGCCGGGCCGAGTGCCATCGTCCAGTTCCTGCTGATCGCCCTGTCTTTCGCGGCGCTCACCCAGGCCTACGTGACCTCCGACTTCTCCGTCGAGAACGTCTGGGCGAACTCCCATTCCGAGCAGCCGCTGCTCTACCGCTACACCAGCGTCTGGGGCAATCATGAAGGCTCGATGCTTCTCTGGGTGCTCATTCTTGCGCTGTTCGGCGCCGCGCTCGCGCTCTTCGGCGGCAACCTGCCGCGCACGCTGAAGGCCAATGTGCTCGCCGTTCAGTCCTGGATTTCGACGGCCTTCCTGCTGTTCATCCTGACGACGTCGAACCCGTTTGCCCGCATCGCCCAGCCGCCGATCGAGGGGCAGGACCTCAACCCGATCCTGCAGGATGTCGGCCTCGCCATTCATCCGCCGCTCCTCTACATCGGCTATGTCGGTTTCTCGATTTCCTTCTCCTTTGCCGCCGCCGCGCTGATCGACGGCCGCATCGACGCCGCCTGGGCCCGCTGGGTCCGCCCCTGGAACCTTGGCGCCTGGATCTTCCTGACCCTCGGCATCGCCATGGGCTCCTACTGGGCCTATTACGAGCTCGGCTGGGGCGGCTTCTGGTTCTGGGACCCGGTCGAGAACGCCTCGTTCATGCCCTGGCTCTCGGGCACGGCACTCGTCCACTCCGCGATCGTCATGGAGAAGCGCAACGCCCTGAAGGTCTGGACCATCCTCCTGTCGATCCTGACCTTCTCGCTGTCGCTCCTCGGCACCTTCCTCGTCCGATCCGGCGTGCTGACCTCGGTGCATGCCTTTGCCACCGACCCGGCGCGCGGCGTTTTCATCCTCCTCATCCTCGTCCTGTTCATCGGCGGGGCGCTGACGCTCTATGCCTGGCGCGCGCCGATGCTGAAGCAGGGTGGCCTCTGTGCGCCGATCTCGCGCGAGGGCTCGCTGGTCTTCAACAATCTCTTCCTCACCGTTGCCTCCGCGACGGTCTTCGTCGGAACGCTTTATCCGCTGCTGCTCGAAGCCCTGACCGGCGAGAAGATCTCGGTCGGTGCCCCGTTCTTTGACATGACCTTCGGCCCGCTGATGATCCCGGTCATCATCGCGCTGCCCTTCGGTCCGTTCCTCGCCTGGAAACGTGGCGATGTCCTCGCCGCAGCCGAGCGCCTGATGGTCGCCTTCGGCGTTGCCCTTGTCTCGGTGCTGGCCGTCTACTGGTTCACGCGCGGCGGCCCGGTCCTGGCGCCGCTCGGCGTTGGTCTTGCCATCTGGCTGATGGCCGGCGCCCTTGCCGAGCCGGCCTACCGCATCCGTCTGTTCCGCATTCCGCTCGGCCAGTCGCTATCGCGCGCCATTGGCTTGCCCCGCTCCGCCTGGGGCACGGCCATTGCCCATTTCGGCGTCGGCATGAGCGTGCTCGGCATCGTCGTCGTCACCGCATGGCAGCACGAGAACATTCTCGTCATGAACCCGGGCGACAAGACCGAGATCGCCGGCTACGAGGTGACCTTCGACACCTTCGGCGAGCGGCCGGGCCCGAACTATGACGAGCAGGTTGGCCGCTTCACAGTGCGCGACGGCGACAAGGTGCTGGCCGTGCTCGAGCCGACCAAGCGCGCCTATCGCGCCCGCCGCATGCCGACCACCGAGTCGGCGATCCTGACCCTGCCGATGCGCCAGCTCTATCTGGCCCTCGGCGACCTGCAGGAAACCGGCGGCATCGCCGTCCGCATCTATGACAAGCCGCTCGTCATCCTCATCTGGCTCGGTGCCCTCGTCATGTCCATCGGCGGCCTCGTCTCGCTGACCGACCGGCGTTATCGCGTCGGCGCGCCGCGTCCGGCCCGCAGTGCCGTCGCCGCCCCGGCCGAGTAAGGAAAAGCCCGTTATGCGCAGACTTGTTCTTGCTTTTGGTCTGGCCGCTGCGGCTTTTGCCGCGACACCCGCGCTCGCCGTCAATCCGGACGAAATGCTCGCCGATCCGAAGCTCGAGGCCCGGGCCCGCGAGATTTCGGCCGAGCTGCGTTGCCTCGTCTGCCAGAACCAGTCCATCGACGATTCCAACGCCGATCTCGCCAAGGACCTGCGCGTCCTCGTTCGCGATCGTCTGAAGGCCGGCGACAGCAACGATGAGACGATCAAGTATCTGGTCGATCGCTACGGCGAATTCGTCCTCTTGCGGCCGCGGTTTACCGCCCACAACCTGCTGCTCTGGCTTGGTCCCCCGGTCATCCTCGCATTCGGCATCGCCGGCGTCTTTTTCGCCCTGCGCCGTCGCAAGGCGATCCCCGCCGACATGGCCCCGCTGACCGCCGAGGAAAAGGCAAGGCTCGAGGAACTGCTCAGCCGCAGGAATTGACACGGCATCAAAGGGAGAGTGCCATGACCGGAGCCCCGCAACGGATCGATTTTCGCGGCTCCCACGGGGCGCGTCTCTCGGGCCGGATGGATCTGCCCGCCGGCCGCGTCCGCGCCTATGCCCTCTTTGCCCATTGCTTCACCTGCTCGAAGGATGTGCTCGCCGCCCGCCGTATCGCCCTGGAGCTTGCCCGGCGCGGCATCGCCGTCCTCCGGTTCGATTTCACCGGTCTCGGCTCGTCCGACGGTGAATTTTCCTCGACGGACTTTTCCTCCAATGTCGGCGACCTGCTGGCGGCCGTCGACTACATGCGCGAGCACTTCGAGGCGCCCCGCATTCTCGTTGGCCATTCGCTCGGTGGGGCAGCGGCGCTTCTCGCCGCGGCTTCAGTGCCGGAAGTCGCAGCGGTCGCAACGATCGGCGCGCCGGCCGACGCACTGCATGTCATCGAGAATTTCCGCGCCTACGTCGACACCATCGAGGAAGCCGGCGAAGCCGAGGTTGAACTCGCCGGCCGCCGCTTCACCATCCGTCGCGAATTGCTCGACGACCTTGCCGGGCACGATCTGGAAAGCCGCATCGCCGGTCTCGGCAAGGCGATCATGGTCATGCACTCGCCGGCCGACGAAATTGTCGGCATCGACAATGCGACACGCATTTTCAGGGCGGCGCGCCACCCCAAGAGCTTTGTTTCTCTCGACAATGCCGACCACCTGCTGACCCGGCCCGAGGACTCGGCCTATGTCGCCGACGTTATCGCTGCCTGGGCGAGCCGCTACGTGGCGGCTGCCGACGCCGAGGCCATCGGCGACATCGAGGGCGCGATCGTTGCCGAAACCGGCGAGGGCAAGTTCCAGAACGTTGCCCGCGTCGGCCGCCATCGTCTCTTTGCCGATGAGCCCGAACGCGCCGGTGGCCTCGACAGCGGCCCCTCTCCCTATGATTACCTCTCCGTCGCCCTTGCGGCTTGTACGTCGATGACGTTGCGCATGTACGCCGACTTCAAGAAGCTGCCGCTCGGCCGCATCTCCGTCGAGGTCGTGCATGGCAAGGTGCACGCGGAGCACTGCGAGGATTGCGGCGAGGCCGCGACGCGCGCCTCGGGCAAGATCGACCGTTTCGAGCGCCGTATCTCGATTGCCGGCGAGGTGCCGGACGAACTCCGCGACAAGATCGTCGAGATCGCCAACAAGTGCCCCGTCCACCGCACGCTGGAGCACATCACGGAATCGGCTGTCGTCACCCGCCTCATCGAGCCCCGCTCCGACGAGCCGTCCTGATTTCCGATCATTGCCCAACCTTACGAAACTTTAATCTCGCCGACAGGGCGCCGTAAGGATCTCCACCCCATATTCCCTGCCATGACGAAGCCGGCACTGCCCCCCGCGCCGGCTCGCACCAGGGTTTTTCGACAGAAGGTGGAGACCTCGAAATGATCGAATCCGTCACCCGCAGGACCGGTTGGACCGCAGCGCTGTTCGCGACCCGTCGCCGCGCGCTTGCCTCGAGCGCCGTCGGCCTCGCGATGGTTGGCCTGCTTGCCGGTCAGGCGGTGCTGCTTCCCGCCACGACCCCGGCCTTTGCCGAAACTCCGGCCGTTGCGACCAGCACGCCCTTCAGCTTCGCCGATATCGTCGCCAAGGTGCGCCCGGCCGTCGTCAGCGTTCGCGTCAAGGCGGACGTGACCGCCGACAACTCCGAGATGGGCGGCAACCCGTTCGGCGACATGCCAGAGGGCAACCCCTTCGAGTTCTTCTTCAAGAAATTCGGCCAGGACCCGCGCTTCGGCAACAACCCGCATTTCGGCAAGCGGCCGCAGCAGCATCGCTTTGCCATGGCCCAGGGCTCCGGCTTCTTCATTTCGGCTGACGGCTACATCGTCACCAACAACCACGTCGTCGACAGCGCCGAGGAAGTGACCGTCGTCACCGACGACGGCAAGACGCTGACCGCCAAGGTCATCGGCTCCGACGACAAGACCGACCTTGCTCTCCTGAAGGTCGATGGCGAGAAGCCTTTCCCCTTCGTCTCTTTCGCGACGTCCGATCTGCGCATCGGTGACTGGGTCGTTGCCGTCGGCAATCCCTTCGGCCTCGGCGGCACGGTGACCGCCGGTATCGTCTCGGCCCGCGGCCGCGACATCGGCTCGGGTCCCTACGACGACTTCATCCAGATCGACGCGCCGATCAACAAGGGCAATTCCGGCGGCCCGACCTTCAACCTTGCCGGTGAGGTCGTCGGCGTCAACACCGCCATCTTCTCGCCCTCCGGCGGCAGCGTCGGCATCGGCTTCGCCATCCCCTCCGAGACGGTCCAGACCGTCATCGCGTCCCTGCGCGACCATGGTTCGGTCACCCGCGGCTGGCTCGGCATCATGATCCAGCCGATCACCGAGGACATCGCCGGCAGTCTCGGCCTGTCCGAGGCCAAGGGCGCACTCGTCACCGAGCCGCAGGACGGCAGCCCGGCCGCCAAGGCCGGCGTCAAGGCCGGTGACGCGGTGCTCTCGGTCAACGGCGAGGGTATCGACGACTCCAAGGATCTGGCACGCCGCATCGCTGGTCTCACGCCGGGTTCCAAGGTTGCCCTCGAGATCGTTCGCGATGGCAAGAAGCAGACGATCGACGTCACGCTCGGCACCTACCCCACTGGCGACAAGCAGGCGAGCAACGCGACCGGCGAGGACAAGGGCGGCTCCTCCGAGACCCGCCTCGGCCTCGCCCTTGCCCCGGCCGCAGAAGTCGGTGCCGGAGACGCGGGCGTTGCCGTGATGAACGTCGACCCGGACGGCCCGGCGGCCGAGAAGGGCATCGCCCA
>JAWKVW010000048.1:0-5054 GCA_041397845.1 Hyphomicrobiales bacterium
CCGAGCCGGAGCTTGTCGGCGATTTTGCCCCGGCGGCCGGGGCCGAGACCTGCTTTTCCGTCGCCGAGGCAACGGCGGGCGGGCCATTGCCCTGGGGGCTGACGGTGCCGCTCTACGGCCTGGCGTCAGGCCGCAACCAGGGCATCGGCGATTTCGAGGACCTCGCCCGGATGGCCGAGATCGCCGCCGGAAAGGGCGCCGATTTCCTCGGGCTCAATCCGGTGCACGCCCTCTTTCCGGCCCGGCCGGACTGGTCGAGCCCCTATTCACCCTCGAGCCGGCAGGGCCTCAACACCCTCCACATCGCCGCCGACAAGGTGCCGGAATTCGCCGCGAGCGAGCCGGCCCGGCGCTGGCTCGAGGCAAATGCCGGCATCCTTGCCGCCATGCGTGCCGGCGAGTTCGTCGACTATGCCGCCGTCGCCGCCCTCAAGGGGCCGCTTTACGACCCTTTGTTTGCGGAGTTCGAGAAGGATTCAGGCCCGCGCCGCGACGCCTTCGAGGCCTTTCGCGCCCGTGGCGGCGAGGGCCAGCGCCGTCGTGCCATCTTCGACGTCCTCTCCGAACATTTCACCGCGTCCGACCCCTGCGCTGTCGGCTGGCCGTCCTGGCCAACCGCCTATCGCGATCCGGCCTCGGCCGAAATTGCCCGCTTTGCCGGCGAGAACTCCCGCCGCGTCACCTGTCATCAATATCTGCAGTGGCTTGCCGACGACCAGCTCGCAGCCGCTCAAGGCCGCGCCCGCGCCGCCGGCATGCGCCTCGGCCTCTATCTCGACATCGCCGTCGGCGTTGCCGGTCATGGCGCCGATTTCTGGGCCGAGCCGGAAATGTTCGGCCGCGGCGTCTCCCTCGGCGCGCCGCCCGATGCCTTCGACGGCAACGGCCAGAACTGGGGGCTGGCGCCGTTCAACCCGCATGCCCTGCGCCGCACCGGCTATCGCGCCTTCGCCGACATGCTGGCCGCCGCCATGACCCGCGCCGGCATGATCCGCATCGATCACGTTCTCGGTTTCGTGCGCACCTTCTGGATTCCGGAAGGATTGCCCGGCACCTATGTCCGCTTCCCGCTCGACGACCTTCTCGCCGTGACGGCGCGCGAATCGCGCCGGGCCGGTGCGGTCGTCGTCGGCGAGGATCTCGGCAATGTCGCCGAGGGCTTGCGCGAGGCGATGGCCCGCCGCGGCCTGCTCGGCTATCGCGTCACATGGTTCGAGCGCGAGTGGAACGGCGACTTCCGGGCGCCGGAGAATTACACGCCCGAGGCGATCGCGACCCTGACCACCCACGATCTGCCGACCCTGCGCGGTTTCATGGGCTTCCGCGACATCGACTGGCGCGAGCGCATCGGTCGCCATGACCCCGGGATGATTGCCGCCGAGCGTGCCTCCAGGGACCATGACCTCTGGCGCCTGACCGGCATGGCCGGCGTCGACCTTGCCGCGAGCGAGCACGACGAGCGCGAGGAGTTGTCGCTTGCCCTGCATGGTCGCCTGGCTGGCGGACCGGCGGCGGTTGTTGCCGCCGGCATCGAGGATGCGCTTGGCCTCGTCGAGCAGCCGAACCTGCCGGGCACCATCGACGAGCACCCGAACTGGCGCCGCCGGCTTCCGGTCCCGCTCGAGGATATCGCCGGTGTCGGGCGCTTCAGCCGCCTGGCCGACAGGATGACCAGCGCCCGCCGCGCCCGCGCCTGATGGCCCGGCGTCTGATGATGCCGCGCCCGGCGGTCCCATGTCCGGCGGTGCAAGGCGTGCGCGTCACTCTGGTGCTTGTCATGAATTGCGCCGCCTGGCACCGGCAGACTGCGCGCGGCCGGCAATCGCTCAGTTGGCGCGCGGGTTGATCGGCCGCTCGTGCAGTGCCATCCGGTGCGCATGCCAGGACGAGGTCGAGAACATCTCCTCCTCCTGCGCGAAATCCGTCAGCGCCCAGGCCCACTCGCCGGTGATCCGGCACGGCACCAGATGTGTCTCGAAGTCCTCATAGAGCCGGTAGACCCAGCCCGGACCGCCGAGATTTTCCGGAATGACCGCGGCCGCCCGGATTGCGTCCGACATCGGCGAGCGGCCGAACTGGTCCTCGAAAATGTCGGCGATCTCGCCAAGCGTCGTCTTCGTCTCGAGCCGCAGCATCTTCGTCTTGCCGGCCGCATTGCGCAGGATGAAGCCGCGCGGCTCGGTGATGAAATAGTATTCCATGTAGTCGAAGTTCTTGCGGACAGCCTCGAGAATGGCGCCGATGCCGTCCATCTCGAAAGTGTTTTCCTGCGAGGCGCGCAGCATCTCGATGAGGATGCGCGAGTTTTCCTGGATGAAGGCCTGATGCTGGGCCAGCACCATCGCCGGCAGCTTCTCCGGAATGTTCGGGTCCTGCTTCAGGAGGAAGCCGTCGATCAGGTCCTCGTTGAATGCCTCGACCGCGATCTTCTCGTCCGCCTTGCCCGTCAGGAGGATCTTCTTGACCTTCAGGTCCTTGATCTGGCGGAAGAAATCAATGCCGCTCATCTCCGGCATGGCGTAGTCCGAAACGACCACCGAGACCATGTCGTAGCGCGCCGGGGACGTGGCGTAGCGCAGCACTTCCGAATAGCGCAGCAGCAGCAGCCGGTCGGCCTTGTCCGAATTGCCGTCCTCCGGACGGTCGCCGTAGTGGGCGATGAAACGGCTGAGATTGGCGGCATTCTGGTGCGAATTCGCCAGCCGCGTCAGCGCCAGTTGCGGCGATGTATATCCGATGCAGGCGGTCCGCCCGCCGAGAAATGCCTTCAGCGTTTCAACAACATCCGCGTCGTCGTCCAGCACAAGCGTGCTGCAGGGATGATTGAGGAGGACGCGCCGGTCGAATTCAACGCTCATTTATGGAACTCTGCTTTGGGAAGGCGGATGAGGAACTCGGTGAAGAGGCCCGGCTCCGAGCGGCAGGTGATGGAGCCGCCGAAACTTGTAATCACCCGCTTGCAGAATGCAAGGCCAAGTCCGGCCCCGCCTTCACGGCCGGAATAGAAGCGGTCGAAAACCTTCTTCAGGTCGTGCCGGGCAATGCCCGTGCCGCCGTCGCGGACGCGCACCATCGGGGCCGCCTCCGAGCCGTCGATCTCGATGCTGATCGGTCCGCCGTTCTGGTTGGTGGCCCGCAGCGCATTGCCGATCAGGTTGGCGATCACGTTCGCCATCAGCAGGTCCGAGCCGTAGTAGCGGAAATCCGAGACGACCCTGAGACTGATCCGCTTGCGTTCGGCGTCGCTCAAGGGATAGCGCGCCAGCGCGTCGCCGACCGTTGTCGCCATGTCGTGCATGGAGAAACTGCGATTGTCGATCTCCTCGTCGCGGGCATTGTGCAGCAATAGCTCGACGATGTTGGCCGCCTTCGAGGTGTGCCGCCTGATTCGGTGCAGCACCGGCACCAGCTCGCGCCGCTCAATTGTCTCCTCGCCTTCCTCCAGCCCGCGCGCCATGTCGGTGTTGAGCGCGTCGAGCTCAAGCTTCAGGCCGAAAAGCGGCGTGCGCAGCTCATGCGCTATGGAGTGGGCAAGAGCCATGGCGCGGTCGCGATTGGCCGCGATCGAGCGCTCCTCGGCATACTTCGTGGCAACGCCGCCGAACAGCGCGAACGCGACCACCGGCAGCGCCTCGAGGATCGCCTGGGTGTTGATTGGCGGGGTCGCCGTGGCAAGGAAAGCCAGTGCCGCGCCGCCGCCGCCGAGCAGGAACATGATCGCAAGATTAGCGGCGTCGACAACGAACGCGAGATACATGATCGCGCAGATCATCGAGCCGATCCAGGCGGAAGACTCCACGTTGTGAAGGAACATGAAGCAGAAGAAGAACGGCAGGCAATACAGCAGATAAAAGTACGAGAAGACGATGTATTTCCGGTTGATCCGCTTGAATATCGCTTCGTTGAGGACGACGAAAATCGACGCGACGGTACCGATTATCCGCAAGTACACATTTTCATATTGTTGCGGAAATGCGTATCCCCAGAAGTAATAAAAAATAAAGAATCCAAAAACGCCGAAAACGGCAAGCACACCGAGTTTAATTCGGATGCGATCAAAATCCCGGATGTAGGAGTGAATCATAAAATTATCACCGAGCGTATTGCGAATTACTCGAAAGACGGACAACACGTTTTTCGAGAAAAGTTGCGGATATCGTGCGACTAGTTGAGACAGCACCTTTTTTTTAATCCACAATCCCGCGCGGACAAAACCAAAAGCAGGGGAGCGTGGGCAATGCAATCTGAAAAAGCAGCGCCGTGTCAACACCCGAAAAAACACGGAGGGCCGACGGATCCGGCCTTCATAGACCATGCGGTGCGCGAGCGTCTGGACCGTTTCGGCGGCCGCCACGTCTCGCATGTGACGCTTGGCGAGGAGCAGCCGACGGCCGGCGCGGTCGTCATGCAGTCGAACGACTACCTGTCGCTTGCCGGCGATCCGCGCATCGCCAGGGCCAAGGCCGATGCGCTTCTGGCCCATGGTCACGGCGACGCGATATCCCGTGTCTTCGTGCATCATCGCGAGGATGCGCATCGCGCCTTCGAGCGGCGCTTCTCCGGCCTGCTGCGCGCCGAGGACGCGGTGCTCTGCATGTCCGGCTACAACGCGAACACCGGTCTCCTGCAGGCGTTCGCTGGCCGTGACGTGCCGGTCTACCTCGATATCCGCGCCCATGCCTCGCTCTGGGAAGGGGCCGCCGCGGCCCGCGCCAGGGCCATCCCCTTCCGCCACAACGACTCTGCCGACCTCGCCCGCAAGATCCGCCACTACGGCGCCGGCATCGTTGCCGTCGATGCGCTCTACAGCACCGATGGCAACGTCTCGCCGCTCCCCGATCTCGTCGCCGCCGCGGAAGCCGGCGGTTGCGCCATCATCGTCGACGAGACCCATTCCTTTGGCTGCCAGGGGCCGGACGGGGGCGGCCTCGTCGTCGAGTTCGGCCTCGAGGACCGGGTGCATTTCCGCACCGTCGGCCTGTCCAAGGCGGTCGCGGCGCGTGGCGGCATGGTGGTCGGCTCCGCCCGCAACATGGAGTTCTTCCGCTACGAGG
>JAWKVW010000049.1:0-4443 GCA_041397845.1 Hyphomicrobiales bacterium
TTTCCGGCGACGACGCGGTGCGCCGCATCGCCGTCGCCGAGCGCCTGTCGAGCGCCCCCGGCGCGGTCCGGCCGGCCCGGTCCCATATCGCGGGTGCGGCCCGGCTCGACCTTTTCAGGAGCCAGGCCGAGGCCGTCGGCTCGAGCCTTGCCCGCGTCGCTTCGCCCGGCGAGGTGCCGGCGGCGATCGCCGACTATCTGCGCTCGCAGAACCTTGCGCCGCGCATCCGCCGCGGTGCCGATGCCCGGCTCGGGGCGATGCCGTGGAAATCGGTGCCGACGCTCGAGGTCTGGGCCGGGCCGACGACCGGCGACGATCCGGTCGGCGTCTCCTATGCGCTTGGCGGGGCGGCGGAAACCGGCACGGTCTTCGTCACCTCCGGCGCCGACAACCCGACGACGCTCAACTTCTTGCCGGAGACGCATATCGTCGTCGTCTCGGCGAGCGACATCGAGGGCAGCTACGAGGAGATGTGGCAGAAGCTGCGCCAGACCTATGGCAAGGGCGAGATGCCGCGCACGGTGAACCTCATCTCCGGCCCGTCGCGCTCCGGCGACATCGAGCAGACGATCCTGCTTGGTGCGCACGGCCCGAAGCGGCTGCACCTCATCGTCGTCGGCTAGGGGGCGCTCTGCGCCTTTCCGTCGCTGCGGCTGCGTCACCCTCACCCGGCCTTCGCTAACGCTTTGCCGTTCCGTCAAAGCGAAGCTCCGGCATCCCTCTCCCTTGACAAGGGCGAGGGACGGATGAGGCGGGAGGTCGACGCTCTCAGAACAGGCCCTCGACGAGACCATCCTTGCCGATGCCGATTTTCGTTGCCGCCGGCACGCGCGGCAGGCCCGGCATGGTCATGACGTCGCCGCAGATGACGACGAGGAACTCGGCGCCGGCAGCGAGGCGCACCTCGCGGATCGGCACGACATGGCCGGTCGGGGCGCCTTTCAGGTTCGGGTCGGTCGAGAAGGAATAGGGCGTCTTGGCGATGCAGACGGGGAACCGGCCGTAGCCGCCGGCGTCGAGCTCGCGGAAACGATCGCGGATCGCCTTGTCGGCGATGATGTCGTCGGCGCCGTAGATCGAGCGGGCGATGGTGCGGGTCTTTTCCCAGAGCGTCGCGCGATCATCGTAAAGGGTGCGGAACTGGGCGTGGGCACCATCGGCGATCCGCACGACGTCGGCGGCGAGATCGACGGCGCCGGCGCCACCCTCGGCAAAGGCCTTGCAGACATGGGCGCGCACGCCGAAGGCGGCGCAATAGGCGCGGACTGCCTCGACCTCCTCGTCGGTGTCGCCGGCAAAGTGATTGATGGCGACGACCGCCGGCACGCCGAACTGGGCGACGTTGCGCAGATGGCGGCCGAGATTCTCAAGCCCCCTTTCGACCGCCTCGACATTTGCCGCGGCAAGGTCCGCCCTGGCGACGCCGCCATGGAACTTCAGGGCGCGGATGGTGGCGACAACGACCGCTGCGGCCGGCACGAGGCCGCCCTTGCGGCACTTGATATCGAAGAACTTCTCGGCGCCGAGATCAGCGCCGAAGCCGGCCTCGGTGACGACATAGTCGGCGAGCTTCAAGGCGGTGCGGGTCGCGGCCAGCGAGTTGCAGCCATGGGCGATGTTGGCGAAGGGACCGCCATGGATGAAAGCCGGGTTGTTCTCCAGCGTCTGGACGAGGTTCGGCTTGATCGCGTCCTTGAGGAGGACGGTCATGGCGCCGGCGGCATCGAGCTCGCCGGCCGTGACCGGCGTCCTGTCGCGGCGCTGGCCGACGACGATGTTGCCGAGACGGCGCTGGAGATCGCCGAGATCATCGGCAAGGCACAGGATTGCCATCACCTCGGAGGCGACCGAGATGTCGTAGCCGCTCTCGCGCGGATAGCCGTTGGCCGGGCCGCCAAGGCCGACGACGATTTCGCGCAGGGCGCGATCGTTCATGTCGACGACGCGGCGCCAGGTGATGCGGCGCGGGTCGAGGTCGAGGCGGTTGTCCCAGTGGATGTGGTTGTCGATCATCGCCGAGAGCAGATTGTGCGCGGCGGTGATGGCGTGGAAATCGCCGGTGAAGTGGAGGTTGATGTCCTCCATCGGCACGACCTGGGCAAGACCGCCGCCGGCAGCGCCGCCCTTGACGCCGAAGCAGGGGCCGAGCGAGGGTTCGCGCAGACAGACCGCGGCGCGCTTGCCGATGCGGTTGAGCGCATCCGTCAGGCCGACCGAGGTCGTCGTCTTGCCCTCGCCGGCCGGCGTCGGGCTCATGGCGGTGACGAGGATCAGGCGGCCATCGGGGCGTTCGGCGAGGCCTTCGATGAACGCCGACCCGATCTTGGCCTTGTCGTGACCGTAGGGCTCGAGCGCTTCGTCCGGAATGCCGAGCCGGGCGCCGATCTCGGTGATCGGCAGGAGCCGCGCCTGTCGTGCAATTTCGATATCGCTCGCCATCTTCAGCCCCCCGGCAGACGGTTTCATCGTGGCGCCTTTTTGAGCATTGCCGCGTCGTGCCGGCAACCCCGCCGGCGCAAGGCTGCCATGCGCGTCCGGCCGGATGGTGCCCGGCCGGACAGGCTCCACAGCTAGTCCGCGACGCCGATCAACCGGCGCAGCTTCAGGACGGCATTCTCCGGCTTTTCCTGATAGGCGATGGTGCCGGCGAAATACCCCTTCGCATCCATCAGATAGACGGTCGCGGTATGGTCCATGGTGTAGTCGCCGCCGTCGAGTTCGATGCGCTTGGCATAGACGCGATAGCCGGCAATGATCCGGTCGACCTCGGCGCGCGGACCAGTCAGGCCGATGATCCGCGGATTGAATGCCGACAGATAGCTCTTCATCTGCTCGGGCGTGTCGCGTTCGGGATCGACGGAGACGTAGACGAAGTTCAGCTTGTCGGCATCGGCGCCGAGTTCTTCCAGCCACTGCGAGGCATCCCACAGGGTCGTCGGGCAGACGTCCGGACAGTAGGTGAAGCCGAAGAACATCGCATAGGGTTTGCCGAGCAGCTCCTTGTTGGTGAAAGGCCGGTTCCCGGTATCGACGAGCGAGAAATCGCCGCCGATCGTGGCAACCGGCGTGGAGAGCAGGCCGGTGCCGCTTTCCACGACCTCGGTGCGATACCAGCCAAACGTGGCGGCGCCGACGAGGAAAACGACGACCGTCAGCACGGCCCCCGTGATCCAGCCTTTCGACGAGACCGGCTTCTGCTTTGCCATCACTTCTGGCCCTGCATGCCGGACATGCCGCCCATTCCGCCCATGCCCATACCCATGCCGGCCATGCCCATGCCCATGCCGCCCATGCCCATGCCGCCCATCTGCTCGTGCATCTGGGCCATGTGCTGGCGCATCGCTTCCATCTGCTCCGGCGTGGCGCCCATGCCCTGCATGCGCTCCATCATCCGGTGGCCGATCTGCATGCGCTCCTCGGCAAGCTTCGCTGCGCCCTTGAAATCGCCGGCCGCCAGAGCCGCGACGACATCGTCGAGATCGGCAAGGTGCCCGCGCATCTCGGCGAGAAACATCTCGCGCACCTGCGGCGGCAACTCGACGACCTGCCGGTCGTCGGCGAGCGTCGAGCCGGCGGCAAGCAACAAACCCGCCGCGCCCAGCGCGGCTCGCAGCAAACGCTTCATCCCGTCGATCCGGCCTTCAGGGTTCAGTTGAACGCGGCACCCGGCTTCACGCCGAGCTTCTTCAGGATCGTCGCCAGCGGGCAGAAGCCGGTGAACGAGGCCTGGAAGAGGTTGGCGCCGACAAAGGCGGTGAACCACAGCCAGTAGACGCTGTGCACCTGCGACAGGGCGAGGGTGGCGAGGATGACAAGGCCGGCGAAGGCCATGACCATGCGGTCGATCGGCATGTTTAGACTCCGTTAAATATTCGAATTTCTGAAAATTACAGATGCCGCATGGCGTCGGCAAGGAAATTCGTGGCCGCCGCCCGGCCGCCTCGGATCGGCCCGGGAACGCGACTTGCCTGGTCGGAAACGCCGCCGCGCAGGTCGGGCAGCGGCCGGCCGCCGCCTTGTGGCGGCTCGCTCGCCTTTGCCGCCACCCCGGCGGTCAGGGCCATGCCAATTGCCGGTGCAACCGCCGAGGCGGCAACGACGGTGACGACGACGCCCCAGCGCAGGGCCGCATGCCGCACCACCCGGCACCAGACGGCCTCCGTTGCATAAAGCAGGAGCGAGCCGGCAAACGGGGCGAGCGGCGCAATCAGGATCCAGAAGAAGCCGGCCTTGAAGAGCAGGAAATGGCTCGCCGGCTCGATCGCAGAGCCCTTGCCGGCGGTCGCCGGCAGCGACGACAGGAACAACGTGCCGGCGCCGAGGAGGCCCGAGAACAAAAGGGCGATGAAAAGCCCGATGCCCCAGGGCACCCAGCTTCGCCGCGCCCGCCAGGAAAACGGAATGAGCATTGCGAGTAACGCCGGCAACATCAGCGTCGAGTTG
>JAWKVW010000050.1:0-4145 GCA_041397845.1 Hyphomicrobiales bacterium
GCCGTAAAAGGCGGCGCGCCTTTCTTTCTTCAGCCCCCGCAACCGCAATCCGGGAGAACCAGGGAGACCAGGCTTATGACGCACTGGCCCGTTTATGGCCGCATCGACGGCCCCATCGTGATGATTGGCTTCGGCTCGATCGGCAAGGGAACCCTGCCGCTCATTGAACGGCATTTCGAATTCGACCGGTCGCGCTTCGTCGTGATCGACCCGAACGACGCCGACCGCGCCCTGCTCGACGAACGCGGCATCCGCTTCGTCAAATCCGCTGTGACCAGGGATAATTATCGCGATCTGCTCGCCCCCCTGCTGCAGGAGGGCGGTGGTCAGGGCTTCTGCGTCAACCTTTCGGTCGACACCTCCTCCCTCGACATCATGAAGCTGTGCCGGGAAATCGGCGCGCTTTACATCGACACGGTCGTCGAGCCCTGGCTCGGCTTCTACTACGACAGGCAAGCCGGCCCCGAGGCCCGCACCAATTACGCCTTGCGCGAGCCCGTGCGCGCCGAGAAAGCCGCCAATCCCGGCGGCACCACCGCCGTCTCCTGCTGCGGCGCCAATCCAGGCATGGTCTCCTGGTTCGTCAAGAAGGCCCTGCTCGACATCGCCCGCGACACCGGCGTGACGGTCGAAAAGCCGGCCACCCGCGACGACTGGGCCCGGCTGATGCAGGCCCTCGGCGTCAAGGGCGTCCACATCGCCGAGCGCGACACCCAGCGCGTCAGGACGCCCAAGCCCATGGGCGTCTTCTGGAACACATGGTCGGTCGAGGGCTTCCTGTCCGAGGGCTTCCAGCCGGCCGAGCTTGGCTGGGGCACCCATGAAAAATGGCGCCCGGACAATGCCTTCGGCCACGCGGACGGCTGCAAGGCGGGCATTTTCCTGCTCCAGCCCGGCGCCAACACCCGCGTGCGCACCTGGTGCCCGACGCCGGGCCCGCAATACGGTTTCCTCGTCACCCACAACGAGGCGATCTCGATCGCCGACTATTACACCGTCGGTGCCGGCGACAATCCGGAATACCGGCCGACCTGCCACTACGCCTACCACCCCTGCAACGACGCCGTACTGTCGTTGCACGAGCTGTTCGGCGCCGCCGGCGAAGTCCAGAAGACGCTGCACGTCCTTGACGAGACCGAGATTGTCGACGGCGTCGACGAACTCGGCGTGCTGCTCTACGGCCACGCCAGGAACGCCTACTGGTACGGCTCGCACCTCTCCATCGAGGGCGCCCGCAAGCTCGCGCCGTATCAGAACGCGACCGGCCTGCAAGTCAGCTCCGCCGTCCTCGCCGGCATGGTCTGGGCGCTGGAGAACCCCGCCGCCGGCATCGTCGAGGCCGACGAGATGGACCACGAGCGCTGCCTTGAGGTGCAGGTGCCCTATCTCGGCCCGGTCGAGGGCTACTACACCGACTGGACCCCGCTCTCCGGCCGCCCCGGCTTCTTTCCCGAGGATATCGACGAAAGCGACCCCTGGCAGTTCCGCAACGTGCTGGTGCGCTGACCTCGCCTGCCCTCCCCCTTGCGGGAGGGCAGGTCCGCGGCTCCCGGAAAGAAGCTGTCAAACCGGCACTGGTTCGGCAAGTGCCACGCCACACTCGGCGCGATCCCTCGCCCTTATCAAGGGAGAGGGAGCCGAAGCTCGCTTTGACGTCCGTCAAAGCGTTAGCGCAGGCTGGGTGAGGGTGTTGCTGGGCTTCGCGCTCGACTTCAACGCCCTAAAAAACCCCCTCACCCGGCCGCTGCGCGGCCGCCCTCTCCCCCAAGGGGCGAGGGCCTGGACCGAATTCCCGGAAAGGCCCTGCCCGGCCCGTGCGGGTTCCCCTGAAAGCGCCGCCGGAAAACGAAAAGGCCGCGGCGGTTGCCCGTCGCGGCCAGGATCGTGCTTCTGCCGGAGAGGCAGGGCGGAAGGACGAAACCTCAGCCGCCCATGCGCTTGGAGCGCATGCCGAGCGTGCGCAGGCGCAGCGCGTTGAGGCGGATGAAGCCTTCCGCGTCCTTCTGGTCGTAGGCGCCGCGGTCGTCCTCGAAGGTGACGAGTTCGTCCGAATAAAGCGACATCGGGCTCTTGCGGCCGACGACGATGACATTGCCCTTGTAGAGCTTCAGCCGCACGACACCCTCGACGCACTCCTGGCTCTTGTCGACGAGCGCCTGCAGCATCTCGCGCTCCGGCGTGAACCAGAAGCCGTAATAGACGAGCTCGGCATAGCGCGGCATCAGGCTGTCCTTGAGGTGCATCGCCTCACGGTCGAGCGTCAGCGACTCGATCGCCCGGTGCGCCGCGAGCAGAATAGTGCCGCCCGGCGTCTCGTAAACGCCGCGGCTCTTCATGCCGACGAACCGGTTCTCGACGAGGTCGACCCGGCCGATGCCGTTGTCGCGGCCAAGATCGTTGAGCGCGGCGAGCAGCTCGGCCGGGCTCATCTTCTTGCCGTTGAGGGCAATCGCGTCGCCCTTGGCAAATTCGATCTCGATATAGGTCGGGCTGTCCGGCGCCTCTTCCGGCGCGATCGTGCGCTGGAACACATAGGCCGGCGGCTCGGCGAACGGGTCTTCGAGCACCTTGCCTTCCGAGGACGAGTGCAGCAGGTTGGCGTCGACCGAGAACGGCGCCTCGCCGCGCTTGTCCTTCGGCACCGGAATCTGGTGCTTCTCGGCAAACTCGATGAGGTCGGACCGGGACTTGAAGTCCCACTCGCGCCACGGGCTGATGACCTTGATGCCCGGCTCGAGCGCGTAATAGCCAAGCTCGAAGCGCACCTGGTCGTTGCCCTTGCCGGTCGCGCCGTGCGAGACGGCGTCGGCGCCGGTCATGCGCGCAATCTCGATCTGGCGCTTGGCGATCAGCGGCCGCGCGATCGAGGTGCCGAGCAGATAGACGCCCTCATAAAGCGCGTTCGCCCGGAACATCGGGAAGACGTAGTCGGCAACGAACTCCTCGCGCAGGTCGTCGATGAAGATCTCCTTGATGCCGGCCATCTCCGCCTTGCGGCGCGCCGGCTCCAGCTCCTCGCCCTGGCCGAGATCGGCGGTAAACGTCACCACCTCGCAGCCATAGGTTTCCTGCAGCCATTTCAGGATGATCGAGGTATCGAGGCCGCCCGAATAGGCGAGCACGACCTTCTTGACGTCGCCGCTCTTTGCCATTGCCGTTTTCCTTAAACGTTGTGAGAGCCGTCTCCGGCCCGGAAAGGAGGGAGCCGATGCACCCCGAAAACCGCCGCCGCCGCGACCCGGAAAGGTCCGCAAACCCGCGCGCTCCGGAGCCTAGCACAGCCAGCCGGAATTCCGCGCCGCACTATATGCGGACGGCAAGACGGTGCAAGGGGGATGGAGAACGCCGATGCCGGATGCGTTGGCCGCAACAACCCGCCCTGCCGCATCATCACCGTCGCCGGTGCGATACGCTGGCGCCGTCGCACCCCGCAGTCCGAATTGCACCGCAGCTCCGCAGGGTGTGTTAGCCGCGCGAGCGGCGTAACGCACCGCCCCGCCGCACACGCGCCGCCGTCCCTTCAGACCGCCGTCAGCGCCCGCCCCTCACGGAACCAGCTCAGAAGATTGTCCCGCGTCAGGCGGGCCATCGCCTCTCGGGTCGGGATCGAGGCCGAGCCGACATGCGGCAGGAGCACGGCATTGTCGAGCGCGACAAGCCGCGCCGGCACCCGTGGCTCGTCCTCGTAGACGTCGAGCCCGGCGGCAAGGATCGTCCGCGATGCCAGCGCTTCGATGAGCGCATCGGTGTCGACAAGGCTGCCACGGCCGACATTGACGAGAATGCCGTCGGCCCCGAGCGCGGCGAGCACGTCCGCATTCACCGCATGCCGGGTCTCGGCCCCGCCGGGCGCCGCCGCCATCAGCACGTCGACATCGCGCGCCATCTCGGCAAGGTCCGCATAGTGGCGCCAGGGAACGTTCTGGCACGTTCGGCCGCAGTAAGAGATCGGCATGCCGAACGCCTCGGCCCGCTTCGCGATCGCCTTGCCGACCCGGCCGAGACCGAAAATGCCCATGGAGCGATTGGTGAGCGAGGCCGGCGTCAACGGATAGGGTTTTTCGAGCCAGCTTCCGGCGCGCAGATAACGCTCGGCCTTGCCGAGCTCGCGCACCGTCATCAGCAGGAGCCCCATCGCCGTATCC
>JAWKVW010000051.1:0-4057 GCA_041397845.1 Hyphomicrobiales bacterium
CAAGGAGGACGGGTTTGTCCGCCCTGGCCGGGCGTTCATGCGAGGCGCCGGAATCCGTCCATTGACCGCCGTCCGGATTGCCGGCGGACACGCGCGGCTGGTTCGGGTCGAATGCCTTGAGGAGGCGGGAGGCGGCGATCCGCACCCTGAGGGCGGCGAAGCGCCACTCGTGTTCAAGGCGTTTCTGGCGCCAGCCCGGGAGCGGGCAGGTATTCGTCGCAATCTCCATCGACCGGCTCCGGTTGTGTCGGGTCGGTCGATTGTGGCGTCGCCAGAGGCGAGGGGGATTTGGGGGACAAGTGGGCTAGGGGCGCCGGCTGGCGAAGGCCGGCGATATGCGCTCGCGCTACCCAGCGATTTTCATGAGGCGCGCGGCTCAAGGATAGCTGCCGGCATGGCACCGGCCGCGGGGGCGCGCAGGGCGGTTGCGGGAGCCGTCAGGCGTCGCCGCCGCCGCCGGAACTCATCTGGGCGGCGAGAAGGTCCATCGCCTGCGCCAGCTTGATGTCGAGATCGGAGAGGCCGCCGGCATCGTGGGTCGTCAGCGTGACGGTGACGCTGTTGTAGACGTTGTTCCACTCGGGGTGATGGTCAAGCTTTTCGGCGATGAGGGCGATGCGCGTCATCCAGCCGAAGGCCTCGTTGAAGTCGCGAAACGCGAAGGAGCGGGTGATCGCGTCGCGGTCGGAGAGCAGCGTCCACTGCGAGAGCTGGGACAGGAGTTCGCCGCGATATTCGTCGGGGAGCTTGGTTGCCATCAAAATTCTCCTGTCGTTCCAGTCATCTGGTTCAGAGCGGCCAGGCCTGCTCGACGATATAGGGTCCGCCGCCGGTCGAGGCCCGTGACGAGTAGAGCACGAAGCGCCGGGCTTCGAAACTCATCGGGGAAAAGGCGCCGCCGCGCGAGGCAAGGAAGCCGGCGACGGACGTGCTCGATGGGCCACGCAGGCGGGCCAGCGTCACATGCGGCGTGAACTTGCGCGATTCGGGGGCAAGGCCGACGCGCTGCATGGCGCGTTCATGGTCGGCGGCGAGGTCGACAAGCGGCCGGCTCGGCTCAACCCTTGCGAACACGGCGCGGGGCCGGCCGCCGCCGAAGGCATCAAGGCCGGTCAGCGTCACCTCGAAGGGCAGATGGCGGATGATGCCGTCGAGCTCGGCAACAATCGCGTCGGCGGTGCGGTCGTCGATATCGCCGATGAAGCGCAGGGTGATGTGGTAGTTCGCCTCGTCAACCCAGCGGGCGTTGGCAAGGCCGCCGCGCAGCAGGGAAAGGCGCAAGGCAACATCGCCCGGGATCTCGAGGCCGGTGAAGAGACGGGGCATGGTCGGCTCCTCGGCAGGTCGTTCGAGAGGCGCCCGGCAGGAGGGAATCGCCGGCCGTCACGGTGCAGGATTGCAGTGTAGCTGGTGAATGGCGTCGATGCGCTCCTCGATTTCCGGGGTGATCGTGAAGTCGAGGGCGGCGAGGTCTTCCTCGAGCTGGGCCATCGAGGTCGCGCCGATGATCGTCGAGGTGACGAACGGACGGGCGAGAACATAGGCGATGGCGAGCACCGAGGGCGAGACGCCGAGGTCGCCGGCAAGGGCGCAGTATTTCTCGACCGCCTCGGCAGTGCCCGGCTTCTCATAGCGCTGCAGGCGGTCGAACAGGGTCCTGCGGGCGCCGGCGGGTCTGGCGCCGTTGCGGTACTTGCCGGTCAGGTAGCCCTGTCCGAGCGGCGAATAGGCAAGGAGCGACAGGGTCTCGCGCTCGCAGAACTCGGCAAGGCCGACCTCGAAGGTGCGATTGAGAAGGTTGTAGGCGTTCTGGATCGACTGGACGCGCGGGGCGCCGGCGCGCTCGTGGTGGCGCAGGTAGCGCATCGCGCCCCAGGGGCTCTCGTTGGAGATGCCGATGTGGCGGACCTTGCCGGCCTTGACGATGTCGCCGAGGACGTCGAGCGTTTCCTCGATGGCGATCTCGGGCGCCGGCTCGACCTTGTAGACGGTCGGGTTGGAGCCGAAGGTCGAGACCGGACGGTCCGGCCAGTGCACCTGATAGAGGTCGATATAGTCGGTCTGCAGGCGCTTCAGGCTCTTGTCGACGGCCTCCATGATCTGCTTGCGCGACAGTTCACCCCTGGCGCCGTCGTCGCGGAACCAGTCCATCACCGAGCGGCCGATGACCTTGGTGGCGACGACGATGCGGTCGCGGTTGCCGCGCGCCTTCATCCAGGTGCCGATGATTTCCTCGGTGCGGCCCTGCGTCTCGCGGCGCGGCGCTATCGGATAAAGCTCGGCGGCATCGAAGATGTTGATGCCGGCGTCGCGGGCGCGGTCCATCTGGGCGTGGCCCTCGGCCTCGGTGTTCTGTTCGCCGAAGGTCATGGTGCCGAGGGTGATTTCGGAGATCTCGAGGTCGGTGGTGCCAAGCTTGCGGTATTGCATCGGAGCGACGCGGCCTTTCGGTTGATGGCTGGGGTCGTCAGCCGCGCGGGGCGGCGGCGCGGGCGATGAGCTGTTCGGCGGCGGGCAGGAGCCGGTCGACGATGATGGCCACACCCTCGGGGTTGGGATGGATGCCGTCGGCCTGGTTGAGGGAGGCTTCGGCGACGACGCCGTCGAGGAAAAAGGGGTAGAGCAGCGCGCCGTATTTCTCGGCAAGGGCGGGGTAAAGGCCGTCGAAGCGGGCGGCATAGGCATCGCCCATGTTCGGCGGCGCCTTCATGCCGGCAAGGAGCACGGGCACGCCGCGGGCGGCGAGCTTTTCGAGGATGCCGGAAAGGGCCTTTTCGGTGACGGCGGGATCGAGGCCGCGCAGGGCGTCGTTGGCGCCAAGCTCGAGAATGACGGCGCCGGCATTCTGCGGCAGCGACCAGTCGAGCCGGGCAAGGCCGCCGGAGGAGGTGTCGCCGGAGACGCCGGCATTGAGAACCGTGACGTCGTGGCCGCGCTGGCGCAGGGCCGCCTCTAGGCGAACGGGGAAGGCGTCGGCCGGGCCAAGGCCGTAGCCGGCAGTCAGGCTGTCGCCGAAGGCCACGATGACGAGCGGCTCGGCAAGAGCGGGGCGCGGGCCAAGGGCGAGGGCGCAGATGATGGCGAACGCCGCAAGGACCTGAGATGCAACGGAGCGGACGACGGCGCGGGGTGCGGCACTCTTGGTTTTGAAAGTCATCGCTCGCGCACCATATGAGGAAGGTCTTCGCCCCGACCGGCAGCGCCGGGGATGCCGGTCATTGTCCAGATAGATATGGATATTTCGCAAGTGAACAACCCCGCGATCGAACTTCGGGACGTGCACCTCACCCTCGGCGAGGGCGCGGCGCGGGTCCATATCCTGAAGGGCGTCAGCCTTTCCGTGCCGGCCGGCGAGGCGGTCGGACTGGTCGGGCCGTCGGGCTCGGGCAAGTCGACGCTGCTGATGGTGACTGCGGGCCTCGAGCGAGCCGACAGCGGCACGGTCAAGGTTGCCGGCGAGGAACTCGGCCGGCTTGGCGAGGATGCGCTGGCGCGGTTTCGCGGCCGCCGGGTCGGCATCGTCTTCCAGTCGTTCCATCTCGTGCCGAACATGACGGCGCTTGAAAACGTGGCGGTGCCGCTGGAGCTTGCCGGGGCGGCGAATGCCTTCGAGCGGGCGCGGGCCGAGCTCGAGGCGGTCGGCCTCGGCGGGCGTCTTTCGCATTATCCGGCGGCGCTTTCCGGCGGCGAGCAGCAGCGCGTCGCGATTGCCCGGGCGCTGGTCGCCGATCCGGCGATCCTCATCGCCGACGAGCCGACCGGCAATCTCGACGAGGGGACCGGCGAGAAAATCGTCGAGCTGCTTTTCGCGGCACAGGCGCGCCGGCACATGACGCTGTTTCTGGTCACGCACGACCTGCGCCTTGCCCGGCGCTGCGGCCGGATCGTTCGCCTGAAGGACGGCGGCATCGACGGCGAGGAACTTGTTGCAGGGCCTGCGACTGCCGAACCTGTACCGGCCGGAGCGGGGCCGCGATGAACGCGCCCCAGCATGGAGCCGCGTTCGGCGCTGTCGCCGGCGGTGGCGGCAGTCTTCGGACGGCGTGGCGGTTCGCCT
>JAWKVW010000052.1:0-3767 GCA_041397845.1 Hyphomicrobiales bacterium
GAGGGATTATTTGGTCATGGCAACCGGCAGCGGCGTCGTATCGCTCGACACCGGCAGGATCGGATATTCGACGCGCGGCTGCTCGCCGGTCAGCGTCTCGAGGAAGGCGGTGATGGCGTCGACCTCGGCGTCGTTCAGCTTTTCGCCAAGCTGGCTCTCACCCATGATGGCGACGGCCTGACGCAGGCTCCAGACCTTGCCGGAATGGAAGTACGGGGCGGTCAGCGCGATGTTGCGCAGCGGGCCGGCGCGGAAGACATATTCCTCATCGGCGGTCTTGGTGACGGCGAAGCGGCCCTTGTCGCCGGCCGGCAGGATCTCGCTGCCCGGCTTCTCGACGACGCCGAACGGATAGTAACCGTTGCCGCCGAGATTGACGCCGTTGTGGCAGGAGGCGCAGCCCTTGTCGATGAAGAGCCCGAGGCCCTCCTTCTCCTTTTCGGTCAGCACCGCCTGATTGCCCTCGAGGAACTGGTCGAAGCGCGAGGCGGGCGTGATCAGCGTCGCCTCGAACGACTCGATCGCCTTGGCCATGTTGTCGAAGGTGACCGGCGCCGCCTCGCCCGGGAAGGCCGCCTCGAACTCGGCGACATAGGCCGGCATGCTCTTCAGCGTCGCCTCGACCACTTCAGGCGTGTTGCTCATCTCGACGCCGGCCTGCACCGGGCCCTTGGCCTGTGCCTTCAGATCCTCGGCGCGGCCATCCCAGAACTGGGCGACGTTGAAGACAGCATTGAGGACCGTCGGCGCATTGCGCGGGCCCTTGGCCCAGCCGTGACCGATCGAGGTCTCGAGGTTGTCGTCACCACCCATGCCGAGATTGTGGCAGGTGTTGCAGGAAATAAGCTGGCTGGAGGAGAGGCGGGGATCGAAGAAAAGCTTCTTGCCGAGCTCGACCTTCTCGCGCGTCACGGCGTTGTCCTTCAGGGCGGGCAACACGGCGGGAACGGCCTCGAAATTTTCCTTGGCCTTGGCGAGGAGGGAATCATCGGCGTGCGCCGACGTCGCCGCGAATGCGAGGACGGCGGCCATTGCTATGAAGCGCGACATGAAATCACCCTTTGGTTTGGGAGCTGCTATGGCGCGATCTTGAAATGGAATTAGAATGCCTCTCAATGTGGCGGAATGTAGCATGATTTTCCCAACAAGAGCAAAAGGATATATAGAATTATCAATATGATTCCAGTTTTACCCTGATGATCATGCGATCCGATTTGCCCCGGCATTGCCGGCAATTGCACCGGGATGCGGAAGCGGCCTTTGCCAGCCGCGGCAAAGGCGCGATAAATCATCGATGCAGTGGAGCGATGAGGCCATCATTCTGGGCGCCCGCCGTCATGGCGAGGGCAGCGTCATTCTCGAGGTGATGACGGCCGGCCATGGCCGTCATCTCGGCCTCGTGCGCGGCGGGCGATCGCGGCGGATGCAGGCGGCCCTGCAGCCCGGCAACGCGGTCGATCTTGTCTGGCGGGCCCGGCTCGACGAGCACCTTGGCAATTTCACCGTCGAGCCGACCGACCTCAGGGCAGCGCGGCTGATGGAAACGCCGGTCGCCACCTATGGCGTGCTGCTGCTGGCGGCGCATCTCAGGCTGCTGCCGGAGCGTGACCCGCATCCCGAGCTCTACGCGGCGCTGCGGATCATCCTCGACGAGTTGCACGAGCCGCTGCATGCGGGCGCCCTCGTCGTTCGCTTTGAAATGGCGCTGCTCGATGAGCTCGGCTTCGGCCTCGACCTTTCGGAGTGCGCCGCGACCGGCACGGCGGAAGACCTCGTCTGGGTGTCGCCGCGCTCCGGCCGGGCCGTCAGCCGGGCGGCGGGCGAGCCCTATGCGGCCAAGCTGCTTCCCCTGCCCGGCTTTCTTGCCGGCGGCGCGGCAGCTTCCGGAGATGGCATTCCGGCCATGATCGACGAGACTGCCACCGAAAGCGGTCTTGCGCCGCGCAGCATCGAGGCCGGCGACATCCACGACGGATTCCGCCTGACGGAGTTCTTCCTCACCCGCCATGTCCTGGAGCCGCGCGGCATCGCCATTCCCGAGGCGCGGGCGGGCTTCCTGAAGGCACTGGCACGAGCGCTTGGCGGGTAAAATAGCACACGAGAAAAATTGACGCCCTGCCGTAATGGCAAATCCGTGTACGCTCAATAATTAAAATACGAATATTCATGAAACTACATAAAACTTGATTTGTATAAGTTGTTTTGGGATTTCCGCCCTCATATGTTACACATAAAGACATCTCCATTGCCGGAGAATAAAAATGAAAAGAACGCTGTGGAAACGCGAATACGAAATCGGCAACGAGAAAATCGACCGGGAGCATATGCGTCTCGTCATGCTCTGCCGTTCCGTGCATGACGCGATCATGGTCCACAAGGACGAGGTGATCATGGGTCAGGTGCTGACGGCCCTGCAACTCTATGCCGAAGAGCATTTTCGCGATGAGGAACAGGAGCTCGAGACGCTGCAAAGCCCCCTCGCCCGGCGCATGAAGACCGCCCATGCGCGGCTGGAGGCGCAGCTCCGGCTGATCGTCGAGGGCTTCGGCAAGCAGAGCCACCGGCAGACGCTGGAAGACCTGCTCGTCTGGCTCGACACCGAGATGCTGCCGCATTTCACCGGCATGGATGTCACCGCGTTCCTGGCGACGCCGGAGGGGCGCAAGTCGCACCTGAAGCGCCTCTATTCGGTGGCTTGAGCCGCCTTTCCCCTTGCCTCGACCGGCGTTCGCCGGTACCCCGATTCCCATGGGGAAAAAGCCGATTCTGCCGCCCGGCGGCGACGTCGAGAATGTCAGCCTGCGCGATGCGCTCGAGGAGCGCTATCTTGCCTATGCGCTCTCGACGATCATGCACCGGGCGCTGCCGGACGTTCGCGACGGCCTGAAGCCGGTGCATCGCCGGCTGCTCTATGCGATGCGGCTGCTGAAGCTCGATCCCGGTTCCGGTTTCAAGAAATGCGCCCGCGTCGTCGGCGACGTCATCGGCAAGTTTCATCCGCATGGCGACCAGGCGGTCTATGACGCACTGGTGCGCCTCGCCCAGACCTTCGCGCAGCGCTACACGCTCGTCGACGGACAGGGGAATTTTGGCAATATCGACGGCGATAATGCCGCGGCGATGCGATACACCGAGGCGCGGCTGACCGAGGTCGCCGGCCTGCTGCTCGAGGGCATCGACGAGGACGCCGTCGACTTCCGCGCCACCTATGACGGCGAGGAGGAAGAGCCGGTCGTGCTGCCGGCAAATTTCCCGAACCTGCTGGCCAACGGCTCCTCGGGCATTGCCGTCGGCATGGCGACGTCGATCCCGCCGCACAATGTCGCCGAGCTGTGCGACGTGGCGCTGAAGCTCATCGATGCGCCGGAGACGCCGGTCGAGGAACTCGTCAAGATCGTGCCCGGCCCGGATTTCCCGACCGGCGGCCTGCTCGTCGACGATCGCGCGCAGATCATCGATGCCTATCGCACAGGCCGGGGCGCTTTCCGCCTCAGGGCGCGCTGGCACACCGAGGAGCTCGGGCGCGGCACCTTTGCGGTGATCGTCACGGAAGTTCCCTATCAGGTGCAGAAGTCGCGCCTCATCGAGAAGATCGCCGAGCTATTGACGGCGCGAAAGCTGCCGCTGCTGGCCGACGTGCGGGACGAGTCGACCGAGGACGTGCGCATCGTCCTTGAGCCGAAGAGCCGGACGGTCGACCCGACGCTGCTGATGGAATCGCTGTTCAAGCTGACCGAGCTGGAAAGCCGCGTCTCGCTCAACATGAA
>JAWKVW010000053.1:0-3421 GCA_041397845.1 Hyphomicrobiales bacterium
CCACCGTCTCGCCCATGCCGCGATGGAGTTTCAGGATCTCGCCGATCTGCCGCTCCACCGTGTGCAGCGGATTGAGCGAAGTCATCGGCTCCTGGAAGATCATGGTGATGTCGTTGCCGCGCACCGCCCGCAGGTCGGTCTCGTCGGCATCGAGCAGGTCCTCGCCCTTGAACAGCACCCGGCCGGAAGGGTGGCTCGCCGCCGGATAGGGCAGGAGCTTCAGCACCGAGAGGGCCGTTACCGACTTGCCGGAGCCCGATTCGCCGACAAGCGCCACCGTCTCGCCGCGCGAAATGGTGAGCGAGACGCGGTCGACCGCGAGATGCTCGCGCCCGTCCTGGCGAAAGGCGACGGAAAGCTCCTCGATCGAGAGCAGCGGGGTGGTTCCGGTGTCGGTCATGGCCGGCCTCACGCGAAGGTCTTGCGCGGGTCGAAGGCGTCGCGCACCGCCTCGCCGATGAAGATGAGCAGGCTGAGCATCACCGCGATGGTGAAGAAGCCGGTGAGCCCGAGCCAGGGCGCCTGCAGGTTGTTCTTGCCCTGGGCGAGGAGTTCGCCGAGCGAGGGCGAGCCGGGCGGCAGGCCGAAGCCGAGAAAGTCGAGCGAGGTCAGCGTCGAGATCGAGCCGTTGAGAATGAACGGAATGAAGGTGAGGGTCGCGACCATGGCGTTCGGCAAGAGGTGGCGCAGCATGATCGTCCGGTCGCCGACGCCAAGCGCCCGCGCCGCCGCGATGTACTCGAAATTGCGCCCGCGCAGGAACTCCGCCCGCACCACGCCGACCAGCGCCACCCAGGAGAACAGCAGCAGGATGCCGAGCAAAACGAAGAAGCTCGGCTCGATCACCGACGAGATGATGATCAGCAAATAGAGCGAGGGCACGCTCGTCCAGATCTCGATGACGCGCTGGAAGGTGAGGTCGACCCAGCCGCCGAAATAGCCCTGCACGGCGCCGGCCGTGACGCCGATGACCGAGGAAATCAGCGTCAGGATGAGGCCGAACAACACCGAGATGCGAAAGCCGTAGATGAGCCGGGCGAGCACGTCGCGGCCCTGGTCGTCGGTGCCGAACCAGTTCTCGGCCGAGGGCGGCGCCGGCGCCGGCACCGGCAGGTCGAGATTGACCGTGTCGTAGGAATAGTGGATTGGCGGCCAGATCATCCAGCCGTTCGCCTCGATCTCCTCGCGGATGAACGGGTCGCGATAGTCGGTGCGGGCAAGGAAGCCGCCGAATTTCGATTCCGGATAGTCGACGAACACCGGCACCAGCAGCTCGCCCTTGTAGGAGGCAAGGATCGGCCGGTCATTGGCGATGAACTCGGCGAACAGCGTCACGAGGAAGAGCGCAAGGAAGATCCACAGCGACCAGTAGCCCCGCCGGTTGCGCTTGAAATTGCGCCAGCGGCGCTGGTTGAGCGGCGACAGGCGAAACCGCGAAGGGGCCTCGTCGACAGTCCCGGAGATCGGCGGCGCGGCGTCCATCTCAGACCTCCCGGCTCTCGAAGTCGATCCGCGGATCGATCCAGGTATAGGTGAGGTCGGAGATGAGGTTCACGATGAGGCCCATCAGCGAGAAGATGTAGAGCGTCGCAAAGACCACCGGGTAGTCGCGGTTGACGATCGATTCGAAGCCGAGCAGGCCTAGCCCGTCGAGCGAGAAGATCGTCTCGATGAGCAGCGAACCGGCGAAGAACGACGAGATGAACGCCCCCGGAAAGCCGGCGATGACGATCAGCATGGCGTTGCGGAAGACGTGGCCGTAAAGCACCTGCCGCTCGGTCAGGCCCTTGGCCCGCGCCGTCTGGACATACTGCTTGCGGATTTCGTCGAGGAACGAGTTCTTGGTCAGAAGCGTCGTTGTGGCGAAGGCGGAGAGCGACATGGCAACGAGCGGCAGCGTGATGTGCCAGAAATAGTCGGCGATCCGCGCCGGCCGGAGAGCTCAGCCCAGTTGTCCGAGGTCAGGCCGCGCAGCGGGAACCAGTCGAGGAAGGTGCCGCCGGCAAACAGCACGATCAGCAGCACCGCGAACAGGAAGCCTGGAATGGCATAGCCGACGACGATGATCGCGCTCGTCCACACATCGAACCGCGAGCCGTCGCGCACCGCCTTGGCAATGCCGAGCGGGATCGAGATGGCATAGGAAAGCAGCGTCATCCAGAGCCCGAGCGAAATCGACACCGGCATCTTTTCCACAATGAGGTCGATGACCGAGATGTCGCGGAAATAGCTCTCGCCGAAGTCGAAGCGGGCATAGCTCGTGAGCATCTTCAGGAAGCGCTCATGCGCCGGCTTGTCGAAGCCGTACTGCTTTTCAAGGCTCTTGATGAATTCCGGGTCGAGCCCCTGCGCGCCGCGATATTTCGAGGAGACCGAATCGGCTCCCGGCCCGCGGTCCTGCGCCCCGGCCTGACTGCCGAAATCGCCGCCGCCGCCGCCGATCCGCGCCGTCGCCGAGACGTCGGCGCCGGTCAGTTGCGCGATCATCCGCTCCACCGGCCCGCCCGGCGCGAACTGGATGATGAGGAAGCTGACCAGCATGATGCCGAGGATGGTCGGGATCATCAGAAGCAGGCGGCGGAAGATATAGGCTGCCATTCAGCGTGTCCCCGGCGCGAGCGGCCGCCCGGCGGGCGCCCTCATTTGACGGACCGGCCGATTCGCCCGGCCTTTTCCGTGTCGTACCACCATGTCGTCTCGACGGGAAATCCGTATCGAGGCTTCGTTTCGGGCCAACCGAACACGTCCCATGCGGCGACAGTGTGGCTGGCCTTGTACCACTGCGGCACCCAGTAGCGCCCGGCCCGCAGCACCCGGTCGAGCGCCCGCGCGGCAGTCGTCATCCTCGCCCGGCTGTCGGCGCCGATCACCTTGTCGATGAGCGCATCGATGACCGGATCGGCAATGCCGGAAAGATTGTCCGAACCCGCGGTCGCGGCCGCCTCCGAACCCCAGGAAAGCTTGATGCTCTCGCCCGGCGTCGATGACATCGCGTAGCGCCGGGTGGTGATGTCGAAGTCGAAATCCTTCAGCCGGAGCTGATACTGCGCCGGATCGACGAGGCGGAACGAGGCGCCGATGCCGAGCCAGCCGAGATTGCGCACATAGGGCAGGACGATCCGCTCGAACTGCTTGGAATCCTCGAGGAACTCGATCTCGAACGGGGTCCCGTCCGGCTGCAGCCGGCGCCCGCCGGCAAAGGCAAGGCCGGCCTCGTCGAGGAGCTTTGCCGCCCGGCCGAGCAGTTTGCGGTCCTTGCCCGAGCCGTCCGAGACCGGCGGCGAGAACGGCTCGCCGAAAACGTCCGCCGGCAGCCGGTCGCGATAGGGCTCGAGGAGTTCGAGCTCGGCTGCATCCGGCGGCCCCTTCGCCATCATGTCGGAATTCTGGAAGAACGAATGGGTCCGCTGGTAGAGGCCGA
>JAWKVW010000054.1:0-2679 GCA_041397845.1 Hyphomicrobiales bacterium
CGAGCAGGCCGACGCCATCGGCAACGCCATGGACGAGGCCATCGCCAAGTTGCATCTCTCCGATGACGCTGCCGACCAGCTCTACATCGAGACCGAAGCCTCGCTCGAGGCGCAGAACTGGGACAAGGTCTGCGACCCGCGCGGCCCCTGGGCGGCGGAATACAACGACTTCATCGCCAAATTCGGCAAATAGGCGGAAAGGCGCTGCCACCGGTCACCTGCCGGCGGCTGGATGTTTCCGGATACGAGAGATTGTCTGCGGCCCGGCGGCCGGTGGGTTGCCGGGCCGTTGCCATGTCTGCTGCCGTCGTCGAGGTCGGCCGGACATCGTGAGGAAAGCGGCCCGCCCCTCTTGCCTGTCCCTCTCGCCGGCCGGCCGCGGGCGCACTGATGACGCCTGCGACGGTTTGCGTCGCGCCATGCGCCCCCTGACATTTTCCGGTCCGGACGGTCGGCGCCGTTTTGCCGCCGCGACAATTTAGTCGGCTGCCGGCCACGTCGCCGCCTTCGATAAACGCTCGCATTTTCATGGGGTTGCCGGATTGGAAGGGCGATTTGACCGGTTGGTTTTGCTTGCTTGCGGTGCGAAAAAACCTGTAACCTGCTCTTTCAATTCCCTGGGACCTGTCGGTTTTCCGACCTTTGTCGAGGTTGCCCGCAGCCAAATGAAGAAGATTGTTGCTGGTAACCGTCTCCAATAATCGACCGCACGAGGAACTCCCCATGACTGCTCCGACCAAAAACCAGAAGCTGATCGACTTCGTCGATCGTGTCGCGGCGCTGACGACGCCGGACGCGGTCGTGTGGTGTGATGGCTCCAAGGAGGAATACGACCGCTTGTGCCAGGAGATGGTCGACTCCGGTACCTTCATTCGCCTCAATCCGGAGAAGCGTCCGAACAGCTATCTCTGCCGCTCCCATCCGAGCGACGTCGCCCGCGTCGAGAACCGCACCTTCATCTGCTCCGACAGGAAGGAGGACGCCGGTCCGACCAACAACTGGATGGCGCCGGACGAGATGCGCGGCATTCTCGACAAGGCCTTCGCCGGCTGCATGAAGGGCCGGACGATGTACGTCATCCCCTTCAGCATGGGCCCGATCGGCTCGCCGATCGCCTATAACGCCATCGAGATCACCGACAGCCCGTATGTCGTGGTCAACATGCACATCATGACCCGCGTCGGCACCGCCGTGCTCGACGCGATCGGCGAGGATGGCTTCTTCATCCCGACCGTGCATTCGGTCGGCGCGCCGCTCGCCGCCGGCGCGACCGATGTTCCCTGGCCCTGCGAGCCGGACATCGAGAACAAGTACATCGTCCACTTCCCCGAGACCCGCGAGATCTGGTCCTACGGCTCGGGCTATGGCGGCAACGCCCTGCTCGGCAAGAAGTGTCTGGCGCTGCGCATCGCCTCGCGCATGGCCCGCGACGAGGGCTGGCTCGCCGAGCACATGCTGATCCTCGGCCTCACCTCGCCCGAGGGCGAGCGCACCTATGTCGCCGGCGCCTTCCCGAGCGCTTGCGGCAAGACCAACCTTGCCATGGTGCTGCCGCCGGAAGGCATGGAAGGCTGGAAGGCGACGACGATCGGCGACGACATCGCCTGGATCAAGCCGCGTCCGGACGGCACGCTGCGCGCCATCAACCCGGAATACGGCTTCTTCGGCGTTGCGCCGGGCACCAACTACAAGTCCAACCCGATGGCCATGGACACGCTCAGGGCCAACTGCATCTTCACCAACGTCGCCCTGACCGATGATGGCGACGTCTGGTGGGAGGGCATGGACGGCGACGCTCCGGCCCACGCCATCGACTGGAAGGGCAATGAGTGGACGCCGGCCTCCGGCGTCCCGGCCGCCCATCCGAACAGCCGCTTCACCGCCCCGGCCAGCCAGTGCCCGACCATCGATCCGGCCTGGGAAGACCCCGAGGGCGTGCCGATCAGCGCCTTCCTGTTCGGTGGCCGCCTGTCCAGCACCTTCCCGCTGGTGTTCGAGAGCTTTGACTGGAAGCACGGTGTCTTCCTCGCCGCCTCCATGGGCTCCGAGGCGACCGCCGCCGCCATCGGCCAGGAAGCGATCCGCCGCGATCCCTTCGCCATGCTGCCCTTCATCGGCTACAACATGGCCGACTATTGGGGTCACTGGCTGAGCTTCGCCGGCCGCGACGACATCAAGCTGCCGAAGATCTTCCGCGTGAACTGGTTCCGCAAGGACGACAACGGCAAGTTCATCTGGCCGGGCTTCGGCCAGAACATGCGCGTCCTCAAGTGGATCGTCGATCGCGTCAAGGGCAGCGCCGATGCCGTCGAGAGCCCCTTCGGCCTGATGCCCGGCTATCAGGACATCAGCTGGAGCGGTCTTGAGTTCGGCCGCGACAAGTATCATGGCATCACCGATATCGCCCGCGCCGGCGCGACCCGCGAAGCCGAGGCCCTGAAGGATTACTTCGGCCAGTTCGGCGAGGCCCTGCCGGGCGAGATGGAAGCACAGCGCAAGGCCCTGGCCGACCGCGCCGAGGCGGCGCCGGACGTCTGGAGCTCTGCCGCCTGACGTGGCGCCTCCGAGAGAACGACACTGGAAAAGGCCGGCCGCAACGCCGGCCTTTTCTCTTGAAAGCCTCCGCCGGGGCCGCAATCGACGTCATGCCTTTCTGTTGCCCTGCTTGATGCCTACATG
>JAWKVW010000055.1:0-2327 GCA_041397845.1 Hyphomicrobiales bacterium
CGTCCATCGTCAGCGCGCCGCCGGAATCGGTGACGTAGATGCAGTGCGCGCCATAGTCTTCCATCATCTTGGCCTGCACGGCGAGCTTGTCGGGGCTCGTCATGTGGCTCATCATCAGGAAGCCGGCAACGTCCATGCCGAGCTTGCGCGCCGCCTGGATGTGCTGCTTGGAAACGTCGGCCTCGGTGCAGTGCGTCGCGATGCGGACCGAGGAGACGCCGAGATCGTGCGCCTTCTTCAGGTCTTCGACCGTGCCGATGCCCGGCAGCAGCAGCGTCGCCAGCTTGGCATGGCTGAGCACCGAGCCGACCGCCTTGATCCAGTCCCAGTCGGTGTGGGCGCCGAAACCGTAGTTGAAGGTCGAGCCGGTCAGGCCGTCGCCATGGGCGATCTCGATCGAATCGACGCGCGACTCGTCGAGCGCCCTGGCGATCGCCTTGACATGGTCGAGCGAATACTGGTGACGGATGGCATGCATGCCGTCGCGCAGCGTGACGTCCTGGATGTAGAGCTTCTTGGCGGGCTTGAAGTCCGCCTTGCCATTGGTCGAGGTCATGCCGCGTCCCTCCAGTTCCTGAGTTCGACGAGCCGCTCGGCGGTGCGCATGGCCGCGCTCGTCATGATGTCGAGATTGCCCGCATAGGCCGGCAGATAGTGGGCCGCGCCCTCGACCTCGAGGAAGACGGTCGTCTTCAGGCCGGTGAAGCGCTTGTCCATCTCCGGGATGTAAAGCGGGTTGTTGTTGCCGAAGCGCTCGAACTGCACCGCCTGCTTCAGGCGATAGCCCGGCACGTAGGACTGCACGGTCTTGACCATGTCATCGACCGACTTGCGGATCGCGTCCTGATCGGCGTCGTCCGTCAGGCAGTAGACGGTGTCGCGCATGATCAGCGGCGGCTCGGCCGGATTGAGGATGATGATCGCCTTGCCGCGCTCGGCGCCGCCGACTTCCGAGATCGCGTGGCTGGTCGTCTCGGTGAACTCGTCGATGTTGGCGCGCGTGCCCGGACCGGCCGAACGCGACGAAATCGAGGCGACGATCTCGCCGTAGTGGACCTTGGAGACGCGGTTCACCGCCGCGACCATCGGAATGGTCGCCTGGCCGCCGCAGGTCACCATGTTGACGTTCGGCGCGTTGAGATGCGCGTCGAGATTGACCGACGGCACGGTGAACGGGCCGATCGCCGCCGGCGTCAGGTCGATGACCTGCTTGCCGTCGCGCTGCAGCACCTCGTTGTGCCGGTGATGGGCGCCGGCGCTCGTCGCATCGAACACGATGCGGATGTCCTTGTAGCAGTCGAGCTTGACGAGGCCGTCAATGCCCTCGTGCGTCGTGGCGACACCGAGCCGGGCGGCGCGGGCAAGGCCGTCCGACTCCGGGTCGATACCGACCATGGCCGCCATTTCCAGCGACTTCGACAGCCGCATGATCTTGATCATGAGGTCCGTGCCGATATTGCCGGACCCGATGATGGCACATTTGATCTTGGACATTTTGTCCCGTCCTTCGCTTGTCTGGGAGAGGTCGCGGCCCGGGAGGAAGCGACGCGACGGACCCCCGCATGATGAATTCCGAAAACGAGGCCGCTCGCCGGCCGCAGGTCGTTCAGTCGGCGGCGAACGCCGCCCGCACCGAACCGAGACCCTCGATCCGCGCCTCGAAGACGTCGCCGGGCGCTGCCGGAGCCATTGGCCCGAGCGCGCCGGAAAGGACGACATCGCCCTCGAGCAGCGGCCGGCCGACCTTGGCCATGACCCGCGCCAGCCAGAGCGTCGCCGTGATCGGCGAGCCAAGGCATGCCGCGCCGGAGCCGACCGAAACCGGCTCGCCGCGCTTCTCCATCACCATGCCGCAGAGCCGCGGGTCGAACTCGCCGAGCCGGCGCGGCTCGTGGCCGAGCACGAAGAGGCCGGACGAGGCGTTGTCGGCGATGGTGTCGGCGATGCGGATGTTCCAGTTCGCCACCCGGCTGCCGACCACCTCGATCGCCGCCACCGCGAACTCGATCGAGCGCAGCAGGTCGGCCGTCGTCAACTGGTCGTCATTGAGGTCGTCGCCGATGACGAAGGCGATTTCCGCCTCGACCTTCGGCTGCATGATCCGCTTCAGCGAGATGTCCTCGCCTTCCGGAATGTCCATGTCAGCGAACAGCATGCCGTAGTCCGGCTGGTCGACGCCGAGCTGCTTCTGCACCGACTTGGCGGTGAGGCCGGTCTTGCGGCCGACGAGCCGGCGGCCGGCGGCCAGCCAGTGCTCGGTGTTGATGTTCTGCACCGCATAGGCCGCCGCCACATCGGTCTCGCCGATGAGGTCGCGGACGGGATCG
>JAWKVW010000056.1:0-2285 GCA_041397845.1 Hyphomicrobiales bacterium
GACGAGCCGACGAGGCCCTCGGCCTCGCCGCTCTTCTGGCGCAGTTCCTTGACCTCGCGCTTCAGCTTGGAGGCCTCGAGGGCGCGCTCGGCAATGAGGATCAGGCGATCGGCCTTGAACGGCTTCTCGATGTAGTCATAGGCGCCGAGCTTGATCGCCGAGACGGCGGTCTCGACATTGCCATGGCCGGAAATGATGACCACCGGCAGGTCGGGATGCTGCTTCTTGACGATGTCGAGCAGTTCGAGGCCATCGAGCCGGCTGCCCTGCAGCCAGATATCGAGGAAGACGAGCGTCGGGCGGCGCTGCTCGATCTCGTTCAGCGCCTGGTCGCTGTTGGCGGCGACACGCGTGCCGTGCCCTTCGTCCTCGAGGATGCCGGCGACGAGCCCGCGAATGTCGGCTTCGTCATCTACGATCAGAATGTCAGACGCCATTGGGCTGCCTTTCGGGTCTGCCGTTTGTCTCACTGGCCGCCGCGCCATCCGCTCCGGCCTCTTCCGGCGTCTCGATGCGGGCCACCGTCAGGCGCACCATGGCGCCGCGGCCGCCGGTCTCGACCTCCGGGGAATCGAGGAGTTCGATGGTGCCGCCATGGTCCTCGACGATCTTGCGCACGATGGCGAGGCCAAGGCCGGTGCCCTTCTCGCGCGTCGTCATGTAGGGCTCGAGCAGGCGGCGGCGGTTGTCCTTGGGCAGGCCGATGCCATTGTCGATGACATCGACCTCGTAGTGGGTGGCGGTCCCGCGGCCGACGACGCGGATGCGGCCGCCGACCGGTTCTTCCTCGCCGGCGGCGGCGGCGATGCCTTCCGTCGCGTTCTTGATGATGTTGGTGAGCGCCTGGGCGATGAGCCGGCGGTCAAAGCGGCAGCGCATCGGGTCCTCGGGGAGATCGGCCTCGATCGTCAGGTCCGGGTGGCCGACGCGCATGAGGAAGACGGTCTGGCGCACGGTCTCGGACAGGTCTCCGACCTCCATGACCGGCTTCGGCATGCGGGCGAACGAGGAGAACTCGTCGACCATGCGGCCGATGTCGCCGACCTGGCGGATGATGGTGTCGGTGCACTGCTCGAAGACGTCCCGGTCCGTCGTCAGCACCTTGCCGTATTTGCGCTTCAGCCGCTCGGCCGAGAGCTGGATCGGCGTCAGCGGGTTCTTGATCTCGTGGGCGATGCGGCGGGCAACGTCGGCCCAGGCCGAGGTGCGCTGGGCGGTAACAAGGTCGGTGATGTCGTCGAGGGTGATGACGAAGTCGTGGTCCTCGGTGTCCGATTCCTCGGAGGTGACGCGCACCATGATGTTGCGCTCGCCGCCCTCGCGCTGCACGACCTCGTGGGCGACATGCATGCGATTGGGATCACTGAAGGCGCTGCCGAGAATGTCGGCGATCTCGGGCATGACATCGACGACCGGCTTGCCGAGCATCGTGCGCTCATCGGTCGCCAGCATCTTCAGCGCCGAACGGTTCGCAAGCGTGGTGCAGCCGCGATGATCGACGCCGATGACGCCGGCCGTCACGCCGGCAAGCACCGCCTCGGTGAAGCGGCTGCGCTGGTCGAGCTGCTCGTTGGCCGAGAGCAGATCATCGCGCTGATGGCGAAGCTGCGAGGTCATGTTGTTGAAGGTCTCGCTGAGATTGGCGAGGTCGCCCTCTTCCGCCGCGAGCGGCACCTGGACGTAGAGATTGCCGCGCGATACTTGATCGGCAGCGCCGATGAGGCGGCGGATCGGGGCAACGAGACGATTGGCAAAGCCGATGCCGAGCCAGATCGCGGCGAGCAGCATGACGAGCGCGATGCCGACATAGAGCAGGCCGAACGCCACCTGCACACCATAGCGGCGTGCCTCCAGCGTCTTGTACTCGGCGGCGTTCGCCTCGGTGATGCGCAGATATTGCGTGACGCGCGGATCGATGAGGCGGCCGATATAGAGATAGAGGTCGTCGAACGCCTTCAGCTTGATGACGGCGCCGACCTGATTGGTGGTGCCGGGCGTCACGAGAACGGGTTCATCGGCATTGGCGTCGGCTGCCACCTCCTTCGGCGGCAGCACGGTCGGCTCGCTCTCGACCGGCTTTGCCTGCATCACCTCGGTGCCGTCGGCCTTCATCAGCACGGCGATGACGAGATTTCGAATCTTTGTCTGGGTGGCGAAATAATCCTCAAATTGGCTGTGATCGAACGTGAAATACGGCTCGGCCCGGTCGATGTCGGTCTGCATGGCGAGGATTTCAGCCCTAAGGGCATGCGAGTGCTCGCGGACATAGGCCTGCGCCACGGCAA
>JAWKVW010000057.1:0-2279 GCA_041397845.1 Hyphomicrobiales bacterium
GCAACGAACGATCCTTTCGCCGAACCGGGGCAATCTGTAACTATCGAACCGAAATATGTCAATATGGCTGACGTAAATTTCAAAGCCTCGCTGGCTCTCGACCGCGCCTCCGGCACCGCCGCTCCCGGCGTGCCGCCATCGCATGTCGAACTCATCGAGCTTTTGTTCTTTGCCTACCGGGATTTCGTCGGCGACCCCGACGTGGTGCTGGAAACCTACGGATTCGGCCGGGCGCATCACCGGGTGCTGCATTTCGTCGACCGCAATCCGGGCATCAGCGTCACCGATCTTCTCGATATCCTGAAGATCACCAAGCAGAGCCTCGGCCGCGTGCTGAAGCAGCTCGTCGATTCCGGCTTCATCGAGCAGCGCACCGGTCCGCGCGACCGGCGCCAGCGCCTGCTTTTTGCCACGCCGAAGGGGTGCGATCTCGCCAGCCGGCTGACCGAGCCGCAGACGCGGCGGATCGCGGCGGCCATTCGCGGGCTCGGACCGCAGGGCGAGGAAATCGTGAAGCGCTTTCTTTCCGACATGATCAATGCCGAAGATCGGGCCGGCGTTGCCCGGCTGACCACCCGCCGGCCGGACTGACGCGGCAGCCGCTATCTGATCGAGGTTCTCGCGATGACCCCCACTCCCCCGCCCGCCAGCAACCGGCAAGGCGCGGGCGCGCCGCCACCGGACGCAGCCGCCCACCTGCTCGTCATCGACGACGACGCGCGCCTGCGCAGCCTGTTGTCGCGCTATCTCGGCGACAACGGTTTCCGCGTCACAGTCGCGGCCAACGCCGCCGAGGCGCGGCGCACGCTCGACGGCCTCGCCTTCGACCTGCTCGTCGTCGACGTGATGATGCCGGGCGAAAGCGGCCTCGAGCTGACCCGAAGCCTCAGGGCGAATTCCGACATCCCGATCCTCATCCTGACGGCGCGCTCCGAATCGGAGAGCCGCATCCTTGGCCTGGAAGCCGGCGCCGACGACTATCTCGCCAAGCCGTTCGAGCCGCGCGAGCTGCTGCTGCGCATCAATGCCATCCTGCGGCGCGGCGCCCGGCCGGAGACGGCCGACGAGGGGCGCGAGGTGCGGTTCGGGCCATTCAGCTTCAATCCGGCAAAGGGCGAGCTGATGCGCGACGGCGAGCAGATCCGCCTGACCGACCGCGAGCGGGAACTGCTCATCGCCTTTGCCATGAAGCCCGGCGAGACGATTCCGCGCACCGACCTTGCCGGCGACGATGGCGGCCTTTCCGAGCGCACCATCGACGTCCAGATCAACCGGCTGCGGCGCAAGATCGAGCTTGATTCCGCCAATCCGATCTATCTGCAGACGGTGCGCGGCATCGGCTATCGTCTGGCTGTCGACTGAGCGGCGCGGACGATGACGCTTGCCGACATCCGGTCCTTCTTCAGCGCCATCCGGCGGGCGTGGCACCGCTTCGCACGCGGGCTGTCGCGGCGACTGCCGAAGGGACTGTTCGGGCGAACGCTGATCATCATCGTCGCGCCGATGGTGATCCTGCAGTCGGTCGTCGCCTTCGTCTTCATGGAGCGGCACTGGCAGACGGTGACGCGGCGCCTCTCGGCGGCGGTTACGCAGGATATTGCCGCGGTCATCGACGTCGTCGAGCAATACCCGCCCGGCGACAATTACGAGACGATCACCCGCATCGCCCGGGAGCGGCTGAACCTTGCCGTCTCGGTGCTGCCGCCCGACCCGCTGCCGCCGGCCGGTCCCAAGCCATTCTTCTCGCTGCTCGACCGCACGCTGTCCGAGGAGATCACCAGCCAGATCGGCAAGCCGTTCTGGATCGACACGGTCGGGCGCTCGAATCTCGTCGAAATCCGCATCATGCTCGAGGGCAAGGTGCTGCGGGTCTTTGCCCGGCGCAGCCAGACCTATGCCTCGAACTCGCACATCTTCCTCGTCTGGATGGTCGGCACGTCGATGTTGCTCATCGGCGTTGCGATGATTTTCCTGCGCAATCAGGTGCGGCCGATCCAGCGGCTGGCCGAGGCGGCCGAGGGTTTCGGCAAGGGGCGGCCGATCGGCGACTTCCGGCCGCGCGGCGCCCGGGAAGTCCGGCGCGCGGCGCAGGCCTTCATCCAGATGCGCGGCCGCATCGAGCGCCAGATCGAGCAGCGCACGACCATGCTCGCCGGCGTCTCGCATGATCTGCGCACGATCCTGACGCGGTTCCGCCTCGAGCTTGCACTCCTCGAGGGCAAGGCGGATGTCTCGGAACTCACCCGCGATGTCGACGAAATGACCCGCATGCTCGAGGC
>JAWKVW010000058.1:0-2259 GCA_041397845.1 Hyphomicrobiales bacterium
AAGTCGGTCAGATCGACCGGCGCCGGATCGCGATCGCGATATCCTGAAATGCCTCGGCAATGCCTTCGCCGGTCCTGGCGCTGGTCCGCACCAGCACGTCCGGCCGGACCGCGAATTCCGGCTCCTCGAGCGGCCCGTTCTCGACAAGATCGATCTTGTTGAGGATCGCTGCCGTCGGCCGGCCGGGCTTTGCCTCGGCGAACTGGGCAACGAGCTCGGCCATCTTGGCCATCGAGTTCGGCCGGGTGACGTCGGCAACGATGAGCGCGCCCGCCGCGCCTTTCAGATAGATGGTCGAGAAGATCGACAGGCCGAAATCGCCGTCCGTGTCCCAGAGCACGAACCGTATCGTCTCCTGTTTGCCTTCCCAGTCGTAAGTGCAGTCATGGGTGTAGATGTCGACGCCGATCGTTGCCTTGTAATCGGCATCGAACCGGTCGAAGACGAACCTGTTGGCGATCGACGTCTTGCCGACGCCGATGTCGCCTAGGATCATGATCTTCTGGGCAATGGTCATCTCGCGTCATTCCCCCTGAAAGGCGAGAGCGAAGTCGACGCGCCGGTTGGCGCTGGTCGGCCCGCTGGTATTGGCAATCCCCGGTGCCTCGGGGCGTCCGACGATGACGAGGCGCCCGGCCGCGATGCCTCGTTCGGCGAGATCGGCAACGACTTTCTCGGCGCGCCGTTGGGCGACGACCAGATTGGCTTCCTTGTTGCCGGTCTCGTCGGCATAACCGATGATCCGCAGCCGCGCGTCTGGCGCGGCGGCAAGCATCTCGGCAAGCGCCGCAAGACTGCGCCCTGCCGCCACATCGTTGCTGTAGACAATTCCATTACCGAAGAAAATAGCAGTTGTATCGATAAAGCGACGCAATCTGTCGATTGGCAGATCAACCTGTGCCTTGACGCTGCCAAGTTCCCCTTCGAGATCGGCAATCCGCGCTTCCGCCTTGCCCTGCGCGTCAAGGGCGGCCGCCAGCGACGCCTCGGTCGCGGCAAGCTTTGCCTCGGTTGCAGCAAGCTCGGCGCTCGACGGCGCCGCGCCGACCGCAGCGCCAAGGCCGCTGATCCGGGCATCGACCGAGGCAACGGCCTCGACAAGCCGGGCGATCGCTGCCTCGTCGGCCTTTTGCGCATCGAGCGCCGAGAACCGCTGTCCGAAGCCGACCATCACCCGTTCGAGCGATGCCATGCGCTCGGTATCGACGGCGACGAGCTCGGCCTCGACCGGGATCTTGCCGGCGATCTTCCCGGCTTCGGCGATGATGACATCCCGCGCCGCGATGTTCGGAACGAGCCCGCGCACCCGCACGATATCGTCGCTGCGATCGTGCGTCACGACGATTGGATAGCCGCCAAGGACCGGGTTGGTCGCGACCTCGGCGAGCCTGGCCGAAAACAGCGACTGCTCCCGCGCCTGCCAGACCTGGTAGCCGATGAGCCCGGCAAAGGCGAGGGCAAGGCCGCCGACGATGAAATAGGCAAGGCGCGGCTGCCGCGACGCCTCGATCTGGCTGAGACGGTCGATGAGGTCGTCATGCAGGCCGCGCAGCACGTCGCGGATCGGGTCCTGCCCGGCGGAATCGAGAAATGGCGGCAGCGTCTCGAGAAAGCCGAGGAAGGCGTCGTCGACCGCATCCTCGATCGGCGCCGAACTGGAGCCAAGGCCGATGGCTGCCACCGCAAACCGCGGCGAAGCCCTGAGGAAGGCCTTGCGGCCGCCGAGGTCGATGGAGCGGATGCCGCCACCCTTCGAGCGCAGCGCCTCCTCGGCGAAATCGAGAATGGCTGAAAGCATGCCGCCGACGAGCGTCAGGTTCTCGCCGCTGCCGGCCTCCGTCGGCGGCCAACTGCCGATCATCGTGCCGTTGCTGTGGTCGATGAGCAGGATCTGCTGCGGACGAAAGGCGGTCGCCTCCGCCAGCACCAGCTCGCCATAGCTTCGTCCGGTCAGGAATGCCTTCAGCCGCAGCCGCCAGCGACGCGGCGACAGGGCGGATTCGAGCCGGGCATTGATGTCGGCCAGCAGGTTCTGGAACGCCTTCGCGACCGCCGTCGACACCAGCCGGCCGGTGATCGGATAGAGCGCCTCGACCATCATGTCTCGCGACTGCGCGATCTCCGAGCGGATGCCGGCGACGACGAGCGGCGCGATCGCCGCTGACAGGCCGCGATGGTCCTCGACCTCCGCCTGCCGCAGCGCGGCGACGAGGCTGTTGGCCACTGCCCGTTCGAACTTGTCGGAACTGCCGAATTTGC
>JAWKVW010000059.1:0-2101 GCA_041397845.1 Hyphomicrobiales bacterium
TCGCCGCCCATGCGGCGGGCAAGGACGTAGCCATTGGTTGCGGCCGGGACGGCGCCGCAGACGATCGCCACCATCAGCGCGTCGCCGCCGACGCCGAAATAGCGACCATAGAGAAAGACCAGCCACGGCCTGACGGCGAGCTTCAGCGTCGTCGTGACGACCAGCGGCACGGTCGGACGCAGGAGGCTGCCGAGCGACAGGCCGGCGCCGACGAGGAGGAGGCTGGCCGCCAGCGCGCCGCGGCCGAGCACGTCGAGCGTCGTCGACAGCGGACCATAGAGCTTGATGCCGGCAAGATTGACCGAGATGCCGAGCACGGTCGACCAGATCAGCGGGTTCTTCAGGATGGTCAGGAGAATGCGGCCGATGCGCCGGTCGCCGCCCGAGCCGAAGACGGTGAGCACGGCGACGTTCTCGACATTGATGACCGGCACCATGATCGCCATGGCGACGGCGACGAGGGTGAGGCCGGCCTCGCCATAGAGGCGCGAGACGACGGCCAGGGCGATGAAGCCGTTCCAGCGGGTCGCGGTCTGGAACACGGTGGTGAAGGTCGAATCGGAAACGCCGATGGCGCGCATTGGCCAGCGGGTCGCAAGCGCGATCGGCCCCATGGTGAGCACGGCGGCAAGCAGCGTGAAGGTCAGTATCGAGATCGAGGAGGTGCCGAGATCGGCCTTGTAGGTCGCCGAGAACAGCAGCGCCGGGATCATCACGTAAAAGGTGATGAGTTCGAAGCCATGCCAGGCGGCATCCTCGCGCACGAGGTGGCGCTTGACGACGCCGCCAACGACGATGACCAGAAAGACCGGCAGCAGGCTTTCGAAAAAGGCGGTCATGGCGGGTTCCTCAGTCGGACGGAAGCGAGCGCAGGCGGTCGAGGGCGCCCTGCAGGATGTAGGCGGCGGCGAGCTTGTCGACGAGCTCGGCGCGGCGGGCGCGGCTGCGGTCGGCCTCGATCAGCGTGCGCGTCACGGCGGCGGTCGACAGCCGCTCGTCCCAGAACAGCATCGGCAGGCCGGTGAGCGGGGCGAGATTGCGGGCAAAGGCGCGGGTCGACTGGACGCGCGGGCCTTCGGTGCCGTCCATGTTGAGCGGCAGGCCGATGACGAGGCCGCCGACGCCCTCGCGCCCGGCGAGCGCCAGCAGGTGCTCGACATCGGGGCGGAACTTGCTGCGCCGGATCGTCTCGAGTGGCGAGGCGATCATGCGGGCGACGTCGGAGAGGGCAAGGCCGATGGTCTTGTCGCCGAGGTCGAGGCCGATGAGGCGGGCGCCGGGCGGCACGGCGCGGGCAAAATCCGCAAGCGTCAGGGTCGGGTCGGCGGCCATGGTCAGTCTTCCTCGGTCCGATCGGGCGCCTCATCGCGGTTCGCGGTGGCCGGCTCCGGCTCGCTGTCGGCCCGGCGCTCCAGTTCCTCGAGCATGCGGGCGGCGATTGCGGCCGGGGTCTTTTGTGCGGTCCGGCCGGGAATGACGGTGAGGTGTGCGGTGCCGGCGTAGGTGATGACCGCGACCGCGAGCGGGATCGGGCCGGAGAGTGGCGGCACGCCATAGACGGCGGTGATCCCGGCGCCGCCGAGCGCGACCGGCCGGGTCGGGCCGGGAATGAGCGAGATCATCGCGTCGAAGCGGGCGATCCAGATGCGCATGGCGAGGCGGGCGATCGGCGGCAGCGCCTTGGCGACGAGATGCTGGCTCCAGGACGAGGTCTGCGCCTGCTCGATGCCGGGCAGGCGCAGCAGCGGCCGGCGCTTCGGCGCGGCCTCGCGCGTCTCGGTGAAGGTCGTCTCGAGGTGGTTGCCAAGGTCGCCGGCCTCGCCGGAGCGGCGGCGCATCAGCACGCGGGTATGGGCGATGCGTCCGGTCAACGGCCGGGGCGGGGCGATCAGCGTCGCGTCGCCGACGATCGCGGCCGAGGCGCCGACGAGAGCGCCGGTGGCGCCGCCATCACCATCGCCGGCGCGGGCAAGGCGGCGGCGGTCGAGCCGGGCAAAGGCGAGGCCGCCATCATCGACGAGCGGATTGGGGGCGCCGGCAAAGAGCTCCGCCGGACTGGTTTCCGCAACCGGCGCCGGGTCGAGCGCGACATCGACACGGC
>JAWKVW010000060.1:0-2026 GCA_041397845.1 Hyphomicrobiales bacterium
ACCGACAACACGGTGGTCTCCGCCCTCGAGGCGATCGTTGCCGTCGCCGAGCAGAACAAGCTGCCGTTCTACACCGCCGACACCGACTCGGTAGCGCGCGGCGCCATGGCTTCCATCGGCTTCAACTATTATGACGTCGGCAAGCAGGCCGCCGAGATGGTCGTGCGCGTCCTGAAGGGCGAGAAGCCGGCCGAAATGGCCGTCGAGTTCGCCAACGGCACCGACCTCGTCGTCAACAAGAAGGCCGCGGCCGCGATGGGCGTGACCCTGCCGGAAGCGGTGATCGCGCGGGCCAGCAAGGTCGTCGAGTGATCGAAGGAAACTGAAGGAAGGGGAGCGTCGGCAGCGGCGCTCCCCGTCCTGTTCCGAGCCAAACGGAGGATCGGCGCGTGACCTCGATCGCCTTCTGGGGCGCGGTGGAACTCGGCCTCGTCTATGCCTTCGTCGGCATCGGCGTCTATCTGGCGTTCCGCATCCTCGACTTTCCGGACCTGACCGTCGACGGCAGCTTTCCGCTCGGCGCCGGCGTCGCTGCGGTGTTGATCACCTCGGGCGTCAATCCGTGGCTGGCGAGCCTTGCCGCCATGTTTGCCGGCGCCGCTGCCGGCCTCGTCACGGCAACGCTGAACGTCCGCTTCAAGATCCTGCACCTGCTCGCCTCGATCCTGACGATGATCGCGCTGTTCTCGGTGAACCTGCGCGTCATGGGCCGGCCGAACATCGCCATCATCACGCAGGAAACGGTGCTGACGCCGTTCTACAGCCTCGGCATTCCGGACTATTACGTCCGCCCGGCATTTGTCGGCGTGCTGGTTGCCGTCGCGGTCTTCCTCGTCGCCCGCTTCCTGTCCAGCGATTTCGGCCTTGCCATGCGCGCGACCGGCGCCAACCAGCGCATGGCGCGGGCGAACGGCATCGACACCGGCGTCCATGTCTATACCGGCATGGCGCTTTCCAACGCCCTTGTCGGCCTCGCCGGCGCGCTGTTTGCCCAGACCAACGGCTTTGCCGACGTGACCTCGGGTCTCGGCACCATCGTTGTTGGCCTTGCGGCGGTGATCGTCGGCGAGACGCTGCTGCCGTCGCGCTACATCGCCCTCGCGCTGGTCGGCTGCGTCCTCGGCTCGGTCGTCTACCGCATCGCCGTCCAGCTCGCGCTCTCGGCCGATGTCATCGGCCTCAAGGCATCCGACCTCAATCTCGCGACCGCCGTGCTCGTCACCATCGCGCTGGTGCTGCCGCGCCTGCGGGGGAGGGGCTCGGCATGATCCGCATCAGCGATCTTGGCGTCGTTTTCGGCAAGGGAACGCCGCTCGAAAAGCGCGCCATCGAGAAGATCGACCTTGAAATCTCGGAGGGCGAATTTGTCTCCGTCATCGGCTCGAACGGCGCCGGCAAGTCGACCCTGCTCGGCGCGGTCGCCGGCGACGTCCTGCCGGATCGCGGCCGCATCGAGGTCGGCGATGTCGACGTCACCCGCTGGCGGACGGCAAAGCGCGCCGGTCTTGTCGCCCGCGTCTTCCAGGACCCGCTCGCCGGCTCCTGCGGCACGCTGACCATCGAGGAAAATCTCGCGCTGGCTCTCTCGCGCGGCACCCGTCGCGGCCTCGGCCTTGCCGTGACCCGGGCCCGCCGCGCCGCCATCGTCGAGCGTGTCGCCGAGCTCGGCCTCGGCCTTGAGAGCCGCCTTGCCGACCGCATGGGCCTGCTGTCCGGCGGTCAGCGCCAGGCCCTGTCGCTGCTGATGGCGACGATGACCGAAAGCCGCGTCCTGCTGCTTGACGAGCACACCGCCGCGCTCGATCCCGGCATGGCCGAGTTCGTCCTCGATCTTACCCGGCGCATCGTCGAGGAGCGCGGCCTGACGACGCTGATGGTCACCCATTCGATGCGTCAGGCGCTCGATCACGGCACCCGCACCATCATGCTGCATGAAGGCCGCATCATCCTCGACGTGTCCGGCGCCGAGCGGGCCGGCCTTGGCGTCGACGATCTTGTCGAGATGTTCCGCAAGGTGCGCGGTCAG
>JAWKVW010000061.1:0-1986 GCA_041397845.1 Hyphomicrobiales bacterium
TCGAGTCCGAGCGCTTCCACGAAATTCTCGAAGCGCTCGCCCAGACCTATGATCGCGTTGTCATCGATGTCGGCGAGATGGAAGAGGACAGCGTCGCCTCCTATATCAGCGGCCTCGCCGGCTTCTGCCTGCTCGCCGCCCGCAACACCACCAACGATCCGGCAACGAGCCGCGCCTATCAGACCCTGAAGGCCGCGACCCGGGGCGAGATCTCCGTCATCCGCACCGAGGAAGCTCCGGTCCGCCGTCCGGCCAAGCCTGCCGGTGAGGCCGCTTCCGTCACCAATGCCGCTGCCGCTGCAGCCGCCAAGGCCGCCGCAAATGCCGGCGGTGGTTTCGTCAAGGGAACGAAGGCCGGCCGCGCCGCCGCCTGAATGAGCCGCGCCGCCGCCTGAAAGAGCCGCGCCGTCGCCCGAATGAGTTGCCTGAGCATCCGCTTCCGGCACGGAAAGACGGGTGCCGGAGCGGGCAGGGTGCCTGATCCCAAATCAGGTCGCCAAATGAAAAACCCCGCCACGTGCGGGGTTTTTCGTGTCCTGAAGGGCGTTGTGCCTCAGTCGTCCTGTGCTGGCGCCTCGGCAGGCTGCTGTGCCGCCGCGCCGCGCGCCCGGCGCACCCGCTGCACCAGACCCCAGGCCACCGGGTTCTGCTTGATCGACCGCTTGACCCGCTGCCGAAGTCCCTTGATCTGCGCATAGACATGGCCGGCCGGCGTGATCGGCACGAAGCAGTCGAACAGCGGCTCGGTGGTGTCGCACCAAAGGTCCTTGTAGTAGGCCTCGCCGACGCCGAGGTCGAACGAGTCGCAGCCGCGCTCGCAGGCGTCCGCCATCAGCTTCATCAGCGCCGACTCGCCCGGGCTGAACTTGGCGATCTCGTTGTTGGCGAACGAGTTGATCGAACCCGAACAGCGGCCGCGTGTCGTCGTGCCGCTGAAGGTTGCCTGAATCTCGCCCTCGGCCTCGATATAGGCGAGCCGGAAGGCCGGGTTCTCGACCCCCATCGAGCGCGCCGCAAGGTCATGGAAGAAGTCCATGACGCCGGGCTCATGGAACGGATTGTCGATGCCCATCTGGGCGAACCGCGCCGCTTTCTGCTCGGCAAACACCTCGAGCACGCGCCGCGCCTCGGCCGGTGTTTCGGCCATCGCGCACTTGTATCCCTCGAGCTCGGCGAGCCGGCGCTCCTTGTGGCGGATCTTCTTGCGCGCCTTGGCCGAGCGCTTTTCCGCAAGCACCGTCTCGAAATCGGCGCCGAGCCGCATCGCATAGGCAAAACTCGGCGAGGGCTGGTGCGGCAGGCCGGCGACGGGATTGTCGACGCCCTCCCAGGTCTCCGGCTGGTTCATCAGTTCAAAGACATCGATGCCGCCGGCAAGGCCGGCAACGCGGGCGAACAGCGCCGACATCGCCTCGGCGTCGAGACTGCCCATGGCGGCCTTGTCGTAGAGGCCGAGATTGTAGTTGGCGTGCCTGCCGCCAAGCCAGCGCGCCACCCGCCAGGGGCCCTGCGCGGAAATGCCGAACGGCCACAGAAACGCCGGTTCGCCATTGATCTCGCCAATGATGATCATCGGCGCAATCTCCTCGCGCCGGCCGATATGGCGATACCAGGCGGCAAGAAAGTCGAACCGCTGATAGGCGGTCATGACCGCCTTGTCCTCGAAAGAGCGCCAGATCTTCTCCGCCCGGGCAATGTCGGTGATGTAGCGAAGGCCGATCGATTCGGCCTCGATGGCCTGTGCTGGCTGCATCGGCACGGCGCGTTCTGCGGCGGTCGTCATGGCATGTCCCCTTTGCTGCCGGCCGTCGCCGGCTGTCCCGTCCTCAGGCCTATCAAAGGAGCGTCAAGATTTCGTTGCCCGCCGCTTTTCCTTGCGGCGATTCCGCGACGCAGCTATGCTGCACCGCACAATAAATCGGGCGGCGATGGCGGGTCGCCCGACGGGCAAAGAAAAATCAAGATTCCTCGTCCATGATGGCGGGG
>JAWKVW010000062.1:0-1927 GCA_041397845.1 Hyphomicrobiales bacterium
ATCGCTGAGGAAACGGGCGGTGCCGCCGGTGCGCTCCTCGCGGATCGGGCGGGCGTCCGGGGCATGGAAACGGGTGAGATCGGTGCCGGGCGGGACGACGGCCATGTGCGCCGGGTGGTAGCAATCGTATAGGCCGTACTGCTCCTCGACCTCGTTGTGGGTCGAGGCGATGACGAGTTCGGCGGTGGCGAGCGTTGCCTCCTCGGCGTCGACGCGGCGGGCCATGGCGTAGCGCGCCTCGATCTCGTCATGGGAGACGCCACTGGCAAGCAGGCGCAGGCGCTTCACGCGGCCGAGCGAATGGCCGGTGTGGATGAGCGGCACGCCGAAGCGGTTGGACAGGCGCGTGCCGACATAGCCGGCATCGGCATAGTGACTGTGGATGACGTCCGGCATGCGGCCGGCGGCCTCCTGCAGGTAGATGGCGGCGGCATCGGAAAAGCTGTCGAGATGATCCCAGAGGTCTTCCTTGCGCAGGTATGCGTCCGGACCGGCTTCGATGCGGATGATGTTGACGCCGTCGCCGATCTCCTCGAACGGCCTGGCGTAGTCGTCCGAGATTGCCGGATCGCGGATGAGGCGCGTCATCAGGTCGACACGGGCGACGTCCGGCCGCCGTGCAAGGGCGCGGGCAAGCTCGACGACATAAAGCGTTTGCCCTCCCGTATCGGGGTCGCGCCCGAGCTCCAGATTTTGCCCCCTGATGAGGCCATGGACGCTGATGAGGAGGATGTACTTGCCTTCGGTCGACCTTGCTTCAGTCAATAGCTTTTCTCCCGCGCCGCGGGCTCCTTTCGCTGTCATTCAATTCGTTGCGGCCGCAATGGCCACTGGCCTCGTTCACTCGGCGGCGAGCAGCGCCGAGAGCTGATAGGGCTCAAGCTCAAGCTGCTCGGTGGCGATGATAATGCCGCCCTTGATCACATCCGTGACGGTCCGGCGCAGACCGAGCGTGCGCAGGCGCCGCGCCGCGATCGTCTGCGGCTTTTCGGAGAAATTGGCGAGCACGAGGACGCTCTGGCCCTGATGGCGGCGGAAATAGCCGAAAACATGAGGGTTCTCGGTGTCGACGAATTCGGTGTCGGCGCTGCCGAAGGCCCGGTTCTGCTGGCGGACCTGCAACAGGCGCATGAGGCCAAGGAAGACCTGGCCGGCGGCGGTGCTGCGGTCATGGCGGCTGGCAAAGCGCGTCTCGTCGAACTGTGGCCGGTGCAGCCAGCGGGTATCGCCGCGCTTTTCCGGGTCGGCGGCATAATCATGGTCGTTCAGCATGGCGATCTCGTCGCCGAGATAGACGAGCGGAATGCCGCCAATGGTGATGGCGACGCCATAGAGCAGGAGAAGGCGGCGGACGGCCTCCTCGATACGCTCCGCGTCACCGCTCTCCTCGGCAATCTCGAGGCCGGCGAGCGAGGCCGCCATGCCCGAGACGCGCATGTCGCCGGTCGCCGGGTCTTCCTGGAACGGCAGGCCGCGAGAGAAACTTCCCTCAAAACGGCCGGTATAGAAATCGCCGAGGAAGCGGCGGTGGCCGTCCGGGTCGATGCCGCATTCGACGGCGTCATCGTTCGAGAACACCCAGCCGATGTCGTCGTGGCAGCGCACATAGTTGACCCAGGCGCATTCGTCCGGCACGCGGAAGCGGCGCTGCATGGCCTTGCGCAGCAGCGTCACGTCTCTGGTCGCCATCGTGCTCCAGAGCAGCGCCATGAGCTGCGGATTGTAGGAGAGCTGGCACTCGTCCTCGCGGATGTACTTGATGACCTCGTCGGGATGGACGATCGCTTCGGAGAGGAACAGGAGCGAGGGCGCGACGATCGAGGTCAGCGCATTGAACGCCTGAATGAGCAGGTGCGCTTCCGGCAGGTTCTCGCAGCTCGTGCCGAGACGCTTCCAGGTGAACGCGACGGCATCGAGGCGCAGGATC
>JAWKVW010000063.1:0-1874 GCA_041397845.1 Hyphomicrobiales bacterium
ACGGACACGACACGCCGGGATTGGCTGCGGCGGCTGGCCCGCACCCAAGTCAACCCTTTGAAAACAAAATGAATTCCCGCTTTCGCGGGAATGACGGCACTGCTGTGGCCGGACCAGCACGCTGGATTCCCGCTTTCGCGGGAATGACGGCACTGCTGTGGCCGGACCAGCACGCTGGATTCCCGCTTTCGCGGGAATGACGATGCTGTTGTGGCCGGACCAACGCGCTGGATTCCCGCTTTCGCGGGAATGACGGCGCCGTCATCCCGGCCGGCGCTGATATTGCGGCCTTCCTGTCGGGTTCGATACCCTGAGCCTTCGGGCGATCGGCGCCCGATGTTTGCCATTGGGAGGCAGGGCATGGAACGGTTCACTGGCGGGTGCCTGTGCGGGGACGTCCGGATCGAGGCAACCGGCCTGCCCTACCGGGTCGGCATCTGCCATTGCCTTGATTGCCGCAAGCATCACGGCGCGCTGTTTCACGCCTCGGCCGTGTTTCCGCAAAACGCGGTGACGGTATCGGGCGAGACGGCCAGTTTTGCCGGGCGGCATTTCTGCCCGCGCTGCGGCTCATCGGTATTCTCGGAGAGCAGCGACGAGGTCGAGGTGCATCTCGGCACGCTCGATGCCCCGGACCGGTTCGTTCCGACCTATGAACTGTGGACGGTGCGGCGCGAATCCTGGCTGCCGGCATTTCCGGTCAAGCATCGATACGAGCACGACCGGCCGACGACGAGCCGGCTGGAAGAGTAGCATCAGCGGCCAGAGGCAACCCGCAGGATCGTGCCCTGCCCGCTGTCGGCGCCCTACTCCACCACTTCGATCGCGGTCTCGAGGCCGACCAGCTTGCCGAGCTGGGAAAGCCGCTTGCGCAGGCGTTCGCCATCGAGCGGCGCGAGTTCCGGCGGCAGGGTGACGACGAGGCGGCCGCCGCTCTCGGCGACATGGGTCTGGGGGATGGTGCCGGGCATCGCCGCCGAGATGAGGTAGGCAACGCGAAGGGCGGCGCCGAGCAGGCGGGCGCGCTCCATCAGCCGGGTCGAGACGAGCTCGCGCAGGCGCGGCGACAGCGTGTCGTCGACAAGGCCGACATGGCGGAAGAACACCGCCAGCGCCAGGTAGGAGCGGCCGGGATGGTCGACGCCGATGAAGGCGGCGTTGGCGAGGATGTTGACCGACTGTTCGCCGCGATAATCCGGGTGGGCGCGCCAGCCGGTGTCGGCGAGCAGGCAGGCGGCGGCGCGCAGGCGGCGCTCCTCGGCGGTCTCGTCGATGCCGATGGCGGCGAAAAGCTCGCGCGTCCATTCGACGAGTTCGGCGGCATGGCGCGGCGAGCGGGCGCGCAGCACCGCCAGTTCCTCGCAGGCGGCGAGCAGCGGGTCGAGCTTCTTCGTCTTGCCGTCAAGCAGGTGGTAGAGGTAGCCCTCGCGCACGCCGAGCGCCGACATGACGATGCGGGACGGGCGGGCGCGCTCGATGACGTTGGCAAGCACCGCGGCGCCATAGGCCAGCAACGGCTGGCGGGCCTTGGAGATGACCTCGCCGCCGACGAAGGCGTCCGGCGCGCGCCGGGTGATCGCCCGGCAAAATTCCAGCGCCTCGTCCGGGGCGATCTCGTATTCATGCATGACGCGCAGCGGGTAGCCGGTCTCGTGCATGTGCAGGCGGGCGAGCGAGCGCCAGGTGCCGCCGATCGCGTAGAAATCGCGGCGGGCGCCACGATCGAGGATCTCGCAGCCCTCAAGGGCCTTGGCGACGATCTTCTCGGCCTTCTTGACCGAATTGCCGGAGGTATCCTGCAGGCGCAGGCCGCCGAGCGGCAGGGTCACGCCCTGGCCGATGCGGGTGCCGTGCACCTGCACCAGCTCGAGGCT
>JAWKVW010000064.1:0-1851 GCA_041397845.1 Hyphomicrobiales bacterium
TGGCGGGCCCAGAGGTCGGGGCGGCGCTCGGCGGTGAGCCGGTGCGATTCGCGCTCGCGCCATTCGGCGATGCGGCCGTGGTGACCGGAGGTCAGGACCTCGGGGATGGCGCGGTCCTCGAAGACCTGCGGCCGGGTGTAGTGCGGATGCTCGAGCAGGCCGGTCTCGAAGCTCTCGGTGAGGCCGGAGGCGTCGTTGCCCATGACGCCGGGCAGCAGGCGGACGACGGCATCGAGCAGGACGAGGGCGGCGATCTCGCCGCCGGACAGGATGAAATCGCCGATCGAGACCTCCTCGAGGCGGCGGGCCTCGATGAGGCGCTCGTCGACGCCCTCGAAGCGGCCGCAGAGGATGACGGCGCCGGGTCCGGCGATGAGTTCGCGCACACGGGTCTGCGTCAGCGGTCGACCGCGCGGGCTCATCAGGAGGCGCGGGCGGTCGTCGCCAGCCGGGGCGGCGGAATCAATGGCGCGGGCGAGCACGTCGGCGCGCATCACCATGCCGGGGCCGCCGCCGGCCGGGGTGTCGTCAACGGTGCGGTGGCGGTCGGTGGCGAAGTCGCGGATCTGGACGGCGTCAAGCGCCCAGGTGCCGGCGGCAATGGCGCTGCCGGCGAGGGACTGGCCGAGCGGTCCGGGGAACATCTCGGGATAGAGCGTCAGGACGGTGGCGCGCCAGGGAGCCATCAGACGTCTCCGCCGGCGTCCATCGTGGCGGCTTTCGCCTCGTCGTCGTCGGCGTCATCGAGCAGGCCCGGCGGCGGGGCAATGACGACCTTGCCGGCGCCGAGATCGATGACCGGCACCACGTCCATGGTGAAGGGCACGAGCACGGTCCGGCCGCCGCCGGTGGCGATTTCGAGCAGGTCGCCGGCGCCGAAATCGGGCACGGCGACGATGCGGCCGAGCGCGGTGCCGTCGGCAAGTTCGGCGGCAAGGCCGATGAGATCGGTGTGGTAGAACTCGTCCTCGCCGGGGGCGGGCAGGCGGTCGCGGTCGACAAAGAGCCGCGTGCCCTTGACGGCCTCGGCGGCGTCCCGGTCGGCAAGGCCGCGGAAGCGGACGACGAGCATGCCGCCCTTGATCGGGCGCAGCGCGGCGACCTCGAACGAGCGCGTGCCGCTCTCGTCGGCAAGCGGGCCGTAGGCGCCAAGCGACAGCGGGTCCTCGCCATAGGGCTTGACGCGCACCTCGCCCCGCACGCCGTGGGGGGCGCCGATGACGCCGAGGCAGACGCGGTTCCTGTCAGTCATCGCTCGATGTCTCCCGGCGTGTGCCCGAAAGGCGAAACAGCCCCGGCCGCGGTCGCGGCGCGGGGCTGTCGGTGTCGGGTCCGGTGGAGTGCCCTGCGGCCTCCGGTGCCGGATCAGCCCTCGGCCGCCTCGTCGGCAGCAGCCGCGGCAGCCGCGGCGCGAGCCGCAGTGCGCTCCTGCGCCTTCTTGCCCGGAACGCCCTTGTTCGGGTTGCTGCGGGCGGTGCGCTTGGCAAGGCCGGCGGCGTCGAGGAAGCGCAGCACGCGGTCGGTCGGCTGGGCGCCATGGTCGAGCCAATGCTGGATGCGCTCGGTCTTCAGGACGACGCGGTCGGCCGAATCCTTGGCCAGCAGCGGGTTGAAGGTGCCGACCTTCTCGATGAAGCGGCCGTCGCGCGGCGAGCGGGCGTCGGCGATGACGATGGAGTAATGCGGGCGCTTCTTGGCGCCGCCACGGGCGAGGCGGATCTTGAGAGCCATGGGTTCAGTCCTTTCGATCTTGCTATTCAGCTATTCGTGTTTCGGGTTCTGGTCGGACGCCGGGCCGGTATTCCGGCCGGCGGTCATTTCTTCTTGCCGGGAAAGCCTCCGGGCAGCCCC
>JAWKVW010000065.1:0-1829 GCA_041397845.1 Hyphomicrobiales bacterium
AAGGCGCGGCAGGAAATAGGTGCCGCCGGAATCGGGCAGAAGGCCGATTTTGGCAAAGGCCTGGATGAACTTCGCCGACCGCGCCGCCAGTACGATAGCGCAGGCCAGCGCGATATTGGCGCCGGCGCCGGCGGCGACCCCGTTGACGGCGCAGACAATCGGCATCGGCAGAGCCTTCATCTGCCGGACAAGCGGATTGTAGAGCCGCCCGATCGTGTCCGCGAGATCCGGCGGGCCGAAGTCGGGGTTCACCCGGTCGCCGAGATCCTGCCCGGCGCAGAACCCCTTGCCAGCCCCGGTCAAAAGCACCGCCCGGCAGTCCGGGTCGGATGCGGCACCGGCGAGCGCCGCCTTCAGCAGCCCGTGCATTTCCTCGTTGAACGAATTCAGCTTGTCCGGCCGGTTCAGCGTGATCGCCAGATAGCCCTCGCGCCTCTCGACGAGAATCGACTCCGATGACATTGCGCGCGTCCTCCCTTGTGGAAGCGGTCGTTGCTCGCCGCGTCTCGATTGTTGCCGGTTTTGCCTTGCGCGTCTCGCTGAGAAATAGCTTGACTAACCGGTCGGTCAACGAATTATTATGAGCGCAATCGAACGATGTCAACGACGATAAGGCGCCTGCGATGACGGGCGGCCGGGGGAGGGACGAAAGCATGTCCGGTTTCATGGGCGCTCATCGCGAGCTGCTGGACAAGGCGCTGGAAGCGGCGATCACCCGCGGCTACTGGAGCGCCTATCCGGAGATGCCGTCCGGCAGGATCTACGGCGAGACGGCGAGGGCCGATGCCGAGGCGGCTTTCAAGGAGATGCTCGGCAAGCCGTTTGCCCTTGATCAGGCAACGAGCGGCGGCCGCGTCGGCAAGGAAGCCTCCCCGTACGGCTTCGATCTCGGCATCACCTATCCGGCGCTGACGGTCGATGCGGCCATCGCCGCCGCCGAGGCGGCCGCGCCGCGCTGGGCAGATGCTCCGATCGACGAGCGCACCGGCGTCTGTCTGGAAATCCTCCATCGCCTCAACCGGGATAGCTTCCTGATGGCGATGGCGGTGATGCACACCTCCGGTCAGGCCTTCATGATGGCCTTTCAGGCCGGCGGCCCGCATGCGCAGGATCGCGGCCTCGAGGCCGTCGCCTATGCCTATGACGAGATGACCCGCGTTCCGGCGGCGGCGGTCTGGGCCAAGCCGCAGGGCAAGGCTCCGCCGATCGTCCTTGAGAAGACCTACCGGATCGTGCCGCGCGGCATCGCGACCGTCATCGGCTGCTCGACCTTCCCGACCTGGAACACCTATCCGGGCCTCTTTGCCAGCCTCGCCACCGGCAATGCCGTGATCGTCAAGCCGCATCCGGGCGCCATCCTGCCGCTGGCGCTCACCGTGCGCATCGGCCGCGAGGTCCTCGCCGAGGCCGGCTTCGATCCTGACGTGCTGCTGCTGCTCGCCGACGAGCCGGACGCGCCGGTCACCCGCGACCTCGTCACCGACCCGCGCATCGGCGTCATCGACTTCACCGGCTCGCCGGTCTTCGGCCGCTGGCTGCGCGAGAATTCCCCCGCCCCGGCGATCCACACCGAGGAGGCCGGCGTCAATTCCATCGTCATCGACGGGACGTCCGACTTTAAGGGCATGTGCCAGAACGTCGCGTTCTCGCTGTCGCTCTACACCGGACAGATGTGCACCGCGCCGCAGAATGTCTTCGTGCCGCGCAGCGGCATCGACACCGACGATGGCCACAAGAGCTTCGACGAGGTCGCCGCCGCGATCGCCCGGGGTATCGACAAGCTGCTCGCCGACCCCGAGCGCGCCGCCGCCGTCCTTGGCGCCGTGCAG
>JAWKVW010000066.1:0-1804 GCA_041397845.1 Hyphomicrobiales bacterium
GTCGCCGATGCCGGCACCGGCAGCGAGGGCGGCCTGTTCAAGGAAGCGCTCGGCGATCTCGCCGGCGGTGCGCCCGCCGACCGGATTGATCCGGGCGATCGACAACATGTCCTCGACGACGGCGCGGGCCGCGTCGGGAGCCGAGCCCTCGAGCGCGGCAAGGAATCCGGCCGGACCCGCCGGGCCGCGGTCGCTGCCGTCCGCCGCCCGGGCAAGGCAGCGGGCGAGCCGCGCCCGGTCGCCGAACATGCGATGCAGGCGCGCCCGCCAGGCGCCGGAAAGGCCAAGCGCATCGAGCGCGGCGACGAAGAGGGAGGAATCGCCGATGCGGATCGCGGGCGCGGCAACGCCCATGGCGCCGCAGGCCTCAAGGGCGAAGGCGAGGGTGTCGGCGTCGGCCGCTTCGCGGTCAATGCGGCCGAACGACTCGATGCCGGCCTGCGTCACCTCGCCGGAGCTGCTCGCCCGGTGGCGGAAGATCGGTCCGACATAGCCGTATTCCGCCCGCCGGTCGGCGGCCCCGCCATCAAGGTGGAGCCGGCAGACGGGAATGGTGAAATCCGGGCGCAGGCACAGCTCGGCGCCATCCGGTCCCTGCGTCAGGAACAGGCGGCGGCGCAGGTCCTCGCCGGCAAGGTCAAGGAACACGTCCGCCGGCTGCAACAGCGGCGGATCGACCATGATCGAGCCGCGTTCGGCGATCAGGCGCTTGATGGCGTCGCCGGGCATCACGCCCCTCCCTCTTTCTCCGTGTCGCGGGCTCCGCCGCGCGCCGAAGAACCAGTTGCGTTCCGTCATCCCCGCGCCGGCGGGAACGATGGCATGGCCGCGATCGTGCGACCCAAAGTCGCCGCTGCGGATAGTCCGTCCAGTCCCGAATGTAAACCGCGGCCGCAAGGTCCGGTCGGGACATGGCAAACGTGGCGCTCAGTCGTAGCGCGCGAGAATGTCGCGAACCGCGGCGACGATGTCGCCAGTTGCCACAGTGACCTGCGCCGGCCGGCTCTCGCGCCAGGTCTCGTTGTCGGCAATGGTCTCGGAGAGCCGCTTGCCCTCGATGAGATCCTTGATCTGCACCTCGCCGCGCTCCGCCTCGTCCGAACCCTGGATGACGACGCACGGCGCGTTGCGCTTGTCGGCGTATTTCATCTGCGCCTTCATGCCCGAGCCGCCGAGATACATCTCCGAGCGGATGCCGGCGCCGCGCAGCCTCGCCACCATCTGCTGGTAGTCGGCGACACGATCGCGGTCCATGACGAGGACAACGACCGGGCCGCGCTCCTCGCCGGCGCCGAGCTTGCCGAGCATCGTCAGCGCCGCCGCAAGGCGCGACACGCCGATCGAGAAGCCGGTCGCCGGCACGGCCTCGGAGCGGAAGCGGCCGACGAGCCCGTCATAGCGCCCGCCGCCGCCGACCGAGCCGAAGCGCACCGTCTGGCCGTCGTCGTTCTTTGCCTCGAACAGCAGCTCGGCCTCGTAGACCGGGCCGGTGTAGTATTCGAGGCCGCGAATGACCGACGGGTCGATGCGGATGCGGTCGATGTCGTAGCCGGCGCGCGCGACGAGGCGATGAATGCCTTCGAGTTCTTCGAGGCCGGCGCCGAGCGCGGCATTCTCGCCGAGGAAGGCCAGCCCCTGGCGCACTTCCGCATAGGCAGCCTCGGCGGCGTCGCTGCCGGCGCCCTTGAAGGCGGCCGGGAAATACTCGGCCGCAATTTTCTCGGCATGATCGAGGAAGCGGAAAATCGAGGTGATCTGGTCGTCGTCGAGGCCGGCACCGCGGGTGAAGTCGCCGCTCTCGTCC
>JAWKVW010000067.1:0-1803 GCA_041397845.1 Hyphomicrobiales bacterium
CTCTGCACCTTCGAGTTCGGCATCGCCGTCGAGGTGTTCGGCCTGCCGCGCCCGGAGTTCGAGCGCTGGTACAAATGTGAGGTCGTCGCCGTCGACGATGGCCCGATGCGCGCCATGGGCGGCATCACCGTCAACGCCGATGCCGGTCTTGCCCGCCTTGCCGACGCCAGCCTGATCGTCATTCCCGGCTGGCGGTCCTATGACGCGCCGGTGCCGGAAGCCTTGTGCGAGGCGCTGCGCCGGGCCAGTCGCAAGGGTGCCCGCATCGCCACCATCTGCTCCGGCGTCTTCGTTCTGGCGGCGAGCGGCCTGCTCGACGGTCATCGGGCCACGACGCACTGGCGCTATGTCGATGCTTTGAAGACCGCCCACCCGCTGATCGATGTGGATGGCGACGTTCTCTATGTCGACGAGGGCAAGCTGCTGACGTCGGCCGGTTCGGCTGCCGGGCTTGATCTGTGCCTCCACATCGTCCGGTCTGATTTCGGCGCCGAGATCGCCAACGCGGTTGCCCGCCGGCTGGTGCTCCCGGCCCATCGCGAAGGTGGCCAGCGCCAGTTCGTTCCCCGGCCGGTGCCAAAGCCGCGCATCGGCCCGATCGCGCCGCTTCTCGACCGCATCCGCCAGAGCCTCAACGAGGACTGGCCGCTCGAGCGCATGGCGCGCGAGGCCGCGCTGAGCTCGCGCACCCTGATGCGGCGGATGAAGGAAGCGACCGGCCAGAGCCCGCAGACCTGGCTCGTTGCCGAGCGCGTCGCCCACGCCATCGGCCTGCTCGAGACGACCGACGCCAGCCTTGACGATATCGCCGCCGCTGCCGGCTTCGGCAGCCTCGAGACCATGCGCCACCATTTCCGCATGTCGAAGGGCCGCCCGCCGAGCTGGTATCGCACCCATTTCCCGACGGGCGACGAGGCGCCCGGCCTTGCTGCCGGACCGGCCGAACCCGACCGCCGGGGCGTCAGGAATCGCGAGACTGTCTGAGGCTTTCCGCGATCCGCGCCGTGCCCGCCGCGGCCGAGGCGATCCGGCCTGAATGCAGGCAGAAATCATGCGGCAGGCCGGCGTGCACGACGACCTCGGTCGCAATGCCGGCCGCCCGCATTGCAGCGGCGAGCGCGTGGCCTTCCGCTGCGAGGATGTCGCATTCGGCGATATGGAGGGTAACGGGCGGCAGGCGGCGCAGCATTTCCGGGGCAAGATCCGCCGGCGCGCCGCCGTCCATCTTGAAGATCGGGTCGATGAACCCGCGAAACCAGCTCATCATCGCGCCGTCGAGAAAATGCCCGGTGGCATAGCGGCCGTCATAGGTCGCCGGCGCGGCGGCAACCGGATAGATGAGCTGCAGGCGCGAGAGGCGGCCGGCAAAGTCGGCAAGCGCGAAATGCACCGCAAGGAGACCGCCGACGCTGTCCCCGGCGAGAGTGATGCGCCGGCCCGGATGCCGGTCGAGCGCCGCACCGATGCCTTGCCGGAGCGCTGAAACGATTTCCCCCGTCGCGGTCTCCGGCGCCTTTGGATAGTCGAAGGCCGTGATCCGCACGCCGCTGGCGGCGGCAAGTTCCGAGAGGAACGGCGCAAAGACCGCCGTGTCGTAATAGACGAGCCCGCCGCCATGGATGAAGAACAGCTCGCCGTCCGTTGGTTCGGGCGGCGTCAATTCGAGGCCGGCGAACGGCTCGCCGAGCTGCCGCACGCTGACGCCCGGATGGCGCGGTGGCCCGAACCGGGATGCCCAGGCGGCAGCGCCCGAGCGTCCAAGATCCGGCAGCGATCGCGGATCGCGGCTCGCAACGAGCCGGC
>JAWKVW010000068.1:0-1780 GCA_041397845.1 Hyphomicrobiales bacterium
ACCGCTCGACCTTCCGGCCGATGAAGCACACGCTGTCCGGCCGCGACGAGAAGATGGTGATGAAGCTGCTCGTCGATGGCGAGAGCGACAAGGTCGTCGGCTGCCACATCCTCGGCCCCGACGCCGGCGAGATGATCCAGCTTGTCGGCGTGACGATGGCCATGGGCGCGACCAAGGCCGATTTCGACCGCACCGTCGCCGTCCATCCGACCGCCGCCGAGGAACTCGTCACCATGCGCCAGCGCTCCGAGCGCCACATCCGCGAGGATGCCGCCGAAACGCCGCCGGCCCCGGTGATGGCGATGGGCCACGCGCCCGGCCACCGCGCCGGCCATGCCGCGGTGACGATCCGCGAGGCCCATGCCGCCGATCTGCCGCTGCTGTCGCGCATCGCCCTTTATGCATGGCAGGCCTCGATCGGCCCGCTGCTGCCGCAGGCCTGGAAGCGCATGCGCGACGAGCGCCCGTTCGATCCGATTCTGGCAGCGCTTGGCGCCCGCGTCCTCGTTGCCGAGATGAACGGCGTGCCGGTCGGTTTTGCCGCCGCCGATGAGCCCTGCCTTCTGTCCGATATCTGGGTCGAGCCCTCGGCCTGGCGCCGTGGCGTCGGTTCGGCGCTTCTCGCCGCCATGGTCGAGCGCGCCCGCAGCGAAGGCTGTGACGGCCTTGCCGCCGACGTCGTTGCCGGCAATGTCCGCGCCCGCAAGTTCTTCGCCCACCATGGCTTCGAGATTGCCCGCGAGGAAAGCCGCCACGACGACGTCCTCGGCCTCGACGTCAGGATGCAGGTGATGCGCCGCGCCGTCGGCTGAGCCGACCGCCGCTCAGGGAGCGATCTTGAGGACCGCGGAAATGCGCTCGTCGATCGCCAGATCGTCCGGGCCGGGCAGGGCGACGGTATCGTCGATCAGCAGGCTCGCGAGCCCGTGCACCAGCGACCAGATGGCGATCGCCCGGCGCTCGATCAGGGCCTCGTCGGCGCGCTCCGCCGGGCCGGCGACATCGGCCATCATCTGCCGGCAGCGCTGGAACGAACGCTCGCCTGCTTCGACGAGTTCGGGAAAGCGCCGCTTGCCGGGGATCGTCGGGCCGAACATCAGCCGGTAGCGGGCCGGATGGTCGAGCGCGTAGCGGACGTAGGCGATGCCGATCCGCGACCGACGCCGGAACGGGTCGTCGATGCCGGCCGCCGCCGCCTCCATCGCCGCGGCGAGCGCCAGGAACCCGCGGGCGCTGACCGCCGCCAGCAGCGCGTCCTTGTCGGCGAAATGGCGATATGGCGCGGCATGCGAGACCTTTGCCGCCCGCGCCACGGCGCGCAGGCTCAGCGCCTCGAGGCCGTCGGTCTCCAGGATCCGCATCGCCTCGGCGATGAGAACGTCTCTCAGCCCCTCGGCATGAGCCTGATCCTTGCCGGGATTGGACACTGCGACACTCGTCTCGCTTGAATCGATCCGACCCTTCTTACCACGTTTCGCAGCGCTCGCAGCGACCTTGTTGACAGTGTAAACATCCTTGCTATGTTGACACTGTCAACGTCCGGTTTCCGCCAACGGGTTCGAGCGATGTCCTATGAAGCGTACAAGTCGATCCACGTCCTCGGCGTGGTACTTTTCCTCGGCAACATCATCATCACCGGCTTCTGGAAGGCCTTCGCCGACCGCACCGGAAATCCGGTGGTGATCGCCTTCGGCCAGCGTCTCGTCACCATCACCGACTGGATATTCACCTTCGGCGGCGTCGTCCTCGTCGTGTTCGGCTATACCGGTATGGGCTATGG
>JAWKVW010000069.1:0-1745 GCA_041397845.1 Hyphomicrobiales bacterium
TATCCGCGCTGCAAGGACATCGCCCACGACCACGTCGTCCTTGGCCTCGATAACGGCCTGCGCGTCGTCTACAACGACCCGCGCCGTTTCGGCTCGATGGACCTTTGCCCGCGCGCCGGCCTTGCCGGCCATCGCCACCTCTGCGATCTCGGCGTCGAGCCGACCGGCAACGAACTCGACGGCGCGCTGCTCGCCCGCCTGTTCGCCGGCAAGGCCGCGCCGCTGAAGACGGCGCTGCTCGACCAGCGCCTCATCGCCGGCCTTGGCAATATCTATGTCTGCGAGGCGCTGCACCGGGCCGGCCTGTCGCCGCGCCGCGCCGCCGGAACGCTGGCACGGAAAGACGGCGGCCCGACGAAACGCGCCGAACGCCTTGCCGATGCCATCCGGCAGGTCATTGCCGATGCGATCGCCGCCGGCGGCTCGACCCTCAACGACTACATCCACGTCGACGGCGAGCTCGGCTATTTCCAGCATTCCTTCCGTGTCTACGACCGCGAGGGCGATCCCTGTCCCGATTCCGCCTGCAACGGCGTCATCGAGCGCATCGTCCAGTCCGGCCGCTCGACCTTCTGGTGCCCGGCATGCCAGCGCTGATGCCCATCACGGCAATGCGGCAGCCGGCTCGCCCCCGGCAAACGCGCCGGGGCGGAAAGCCCGGCGCCGCTCTTCGACCGCCGGCGGGGTTGCATGGGTCAACCGCCTCGGCTACGCCTTTTTCCGTCCGCCGGTGCACTGCAGCGCCCGACAAGTCCTGAGAAGGAACCAACATGGCTTACAACTCCATCGTCGTTGAGACGCGCGATCGCGCCGGTCTCATCACGCTCAATCGGCCCAAGGCGCTGAACGCGCTGAACTCCGAACTCATCTCCGAGCTTTCCGAGGCGCTCGATGCCTTCGAGAAGGACGAGCGGATCGGCTGCGTCGTCATCACCGGCTCGGAAAAGGCCTTCGCCGCCGGCGCCGACATCAAGGAAATGGCCTCGCTGTCGTTCATCGACGCCTATCTCGGCGATTTCATCTCGACCTGGGACCGCGTCAGCCGCAATCGCAAGCCGGTCATCGCCGCTGTCGCCGGCTACGCCCTCGGCGGTGGCTGCGAACTGGCGATGATGTGCGATTTCATCATTGCCGGCGAGAACGCCCGCTTCGGCCAGCCCGAGATCACCCTCGGCGTCATGCCCGGCGCCGGCGGCACCCAGCGCCTCACCCGCTATGTCGGCAAGGCCAAGGCGATGGACATGTGCCTGACCGGCCGCATGATGGACGCCGCCGAGGCCGAGCGCGCCGGTCTCGTCTCGCGCATCGTCCCGGTCGCCGATCTCGTCGAGACCGCTCTCGAGGCGGCCAACAAGATCGCCTCCTTCTCGCTTCCCTCGGTCATGATGACCAAGGAAACGGTCAATCGCGCCTACGAGACGACCCTTGCCGAGGGCATCCGGTTCGAGCGGCGCATGTTCCATGCCCTGTTCGCGACCGAGGACCAGACCGAGGGCATGACCGCCTTCGTCGAGAAGCGCTCGCCGCAGTTCCGCAATCGCTGAACCGCGAAGGCACGCGCCCCTCTCTTGCGTCGGGGGCGCGAACCTGCCATATCGGGGTCGGGAGGTTGGCGGCGGGCGAGCCCTTCGCCAACCGGGTCAGGTCCGGAAGGAAGCAGCCCCAACGAATTCGGTTCGGGTCGCATGTCCAGCCTCCCACCCGCGCCTTCCCTCGGGCGGCTCCGTCGCCGGAACGGTCGAGCG
>JAWKVW010000070.1:0-1727 GCA_041397845.1 Hyphomicrobiales bacterium
CTTCGACCTGCGGGATGGCAATCCGGTGCTCTTTGCACTGTCGCAGCCGAAAGGCCTCATCGCGTTTCCGTCCTATCACGTGGCGCTCGGGGTGATCGTCACGCTGGCGTTTCGCGACATGCCGAGGCTTCTCGTGCCGGTGGCGCTGGTCAATGGTGCGATGATCCTGACGACGCCGATCGATGGCGGCCATCACATGGTCGACGGAATCGCCGGTGCCGTGCTCGGTGTCGCCGCAGTCCGGGCCGCGGCGGCCATCCGGGCGGCGATTGCGCGCCATGAGCAGGCGGCTGCCCTGGCGGCCGGTGAAATCGCTGTCGCAAATGACCAGCGGTTGCTCTTCCGTGTCGGCGGTCCGGGCAAGTCGACGGGTCACTCCCTGCGGGCCGCGTTCGGCAACCGGAACCGGCAGGGGCGCAGCGGCGGGATGAAGGAGCGGCCACATCGCGCCGAGGCGCGCGCCGAGCGGGCGCGCCGGACGGCGGGCAAGGTGCGGCCCTGACAGTCCCGGGCGAACCGGCTCAGCCCGATGACCGGACCCGGCATGGCGGCGGCTGTGCCGGTTTCTTTTTTGGTGGCGCCACTCTCTAGCGCGCCGCTATTCAGAGTTGTGGATGCTGGCGGGCCTTGCGGCCGTTTTTCTGGTGTTTTGCAATATAAGTCGCCAAACTATTAGGTGTGCCGGTTGTGTTTGGCGGCGTGGTTGTTTCCAACCTGATATATTCTTTACACCAAAAATAAAGCGATGCGTTTTACTCTGCCGGCCTTCCGAAGGGCGTTGGAGAAAGCGGCCTCCATGACAATCGAAGCGCGTCTGAAAATCGCGGTGATCGTTGCGATCGCCGCCATTGATGCCGTCTGGGCGTCGGTGGCGGGCATTCGTTTCGACTGGCCGGGAGCGCTGCAGCTTCTCGTCGCCTGCCCGGTGCTGGCGCTCGTCTGGGCCTATTATGCGCTGAAGCGCGGCGAGGCGGGGCTGGCGACGATGGCGCGGGAGACGCTGTTCCTGCTCAGCTTCTCGGGTGCGACGGCGCTTCTGTCCTATCTGGTGACGACGCTGAACCGGCCGCTCATCGACGAGACGCTGGTCGCGGTCGATGCGGCGATCGGCTTCGACTGGATGGCCTACATTGCCTTCATCAACGCTCATCCGCTGCTCGGCGACCTGTCGACCGGCTTCTATCTCAGCTCGCTGCCGCTCATTGCGCTTGCGATCGCGGTGCTGCCGCTGATCGGCAAGGCGGACCGGGCGGCCGAGCTTTTGACGACGGTGATGGTCGGCGCGCTCATCGCGATCGCGATTTCCGGCATCCTGCCGGCGTCTGGGGCGCTGGCCTACTACCAGCCGTCGCCGGACTTCTATCTGCAGAACGGTCCGCTCGTCGATCTCGACTACAAGCAGACCTTCTTCGACCTGCGGTCCGGTGCGCCGGTGCTCTTCTCGCTGGCCGAGCCGAAGGGCCTCATCGCGTTCCCGTCCTATCACGTGGCGCTCGGCGCGATCCTGATGCTGACGCTGCGCGACATGCCGCGCTTCCTCGTGCCGGTCATGCTGATCAACGGCACGATGATCCTGACGACGCCGATCGACGGCGGCCATCACATGGTCGACGGTATTGCAGGTTTTGCCCTCGGGCTCGTTGCCTTCCGTCTGTCGTTGGCCCTGCGGGCGGTGTTTGCCCGGCGGGATGGCGAAGCGGCGATGTCCGGCGCCGGGGCGGCGCCGG
>JAWKVW010000071.1:0-1726 GCA_041397845.1 Hyphomicrobiales bacterium
GGCGCACGGCATCCGCTATCTCGGCGTGATGTTCTCGATCACAGGCGTTGTTCGCGACGAGCTGCCGGAGGTATTTCGAAAGCCGGCGACCTATGGCGACCTCGCCGCGGCGTTTCTCGCCGTCATCGCGACCTTCGCGCTGCGGGGCGACTGGCCGCTGGCCGTGCCGCTCGTCTGGCTCTTCAACATTGTCGGCACGGCGCATTTCATCGGCGACCTCGTCGTCGGCCGGATGTTCATCCGGCATCCAGGCCACCTCGGTGCCTGCTTCTTCCATGTCACGATGTTTTTGCCGGCTCTTCTGGTTACGCACGCGGTAATATTCTACCTATTGGTGTTTGGTGTGTGATTCCAGCCGGGCGCCACAGCGTGCGAAGCCGGCATTGAGACGGAGGCATATCCATGGACAATCAAGGGCATAGCATGATTGAGGAACTCGCCTCGCGGGTTGGTCAGGAATTTTCCGACTCGCCTTCGCCCCTCGGGCGCTGGTTGCATGGCCGGTTTGCCGCGATCGAGCATGGCGCGGTCGCCATGACCTTCGAGGTGCGCGAGGAATTCACCAATCCGATGGGCTTTCTGCATGGCGGCATCATTGCGGCGATCGCCGACGACATGATCGGCACGACGATCATGGCAAGCGACCTTGCCCGCAAGTTCATGTCGCTCAATCTCGACGTGCAGTATCTCGGGGCGGCCAAGCTCGGCGATACCATCACGGCCAGCACGAAGCTCGTCGAGGCGGGCAAGCGGATCATCGTCTTCGACTGGTTCATCCATGCGGCGGACGGCGGTCTTCTGGCGCGCGGCACGTCGCAGATTTTCCGGCTCGGCTGAGGGTGGCAGGGTGGGAAGGGCGAGCGTGACCGAGCCAGCAGTGCCGGGGGTGGCGGATGGCAGCCACTGGGACGCCATCTGCGTCGGCACCGGCATCTGCAGCCTCGCCTTTGCAGCCCAATTGACGAAGTTCCGGTCGGGGACGCGGGTGCTGCTCATCGACAAGCACTCGCGCCCCGGCGGCTATGCGACCAATTTCGAGCGGCCGAAACAGGCGGCGCGGCTCGATTGCAGCCTGCACAAGCTGTCGGGCATGGGCGGGGAGGGCAATCTTCGCCGTATCCTTGGCGGGCTCGGCGCGGATGAGGCGCTGTCGTTCATCCATCCGGACCACTATTTCGCGGCGATCCTGCCGGACCGGCGGATCGTTCTGCCAAACGAGGCGGCGGCTACCGAGGCGGTGCTGGCCGAGGCCTTCCCGACGGAGCGCGAAGGGCTGGCGCAATTCTTCCAGGATGCGGCAAGCCACGGCAAGGACGGCTATTTCCAGTATCAGATGCTCTCCGGCGACTACCGGCCCGACATGAAGGCGTTGCGGGCGGCGCACCGGACGCTGAAACGGGTGACGGTCGCGGAAAAGCTCGACGGGCTCTTTTCCTCTTCGGAGCTGAAGAACATCCTCGCCGCGCCAGCGGTCTATGTCGGGGCGTTTCCCGAAGAGATCAGCTACCTCTACTACCTGCATGTCGTCTATGCGACGCTGCATGCCGGCAATGCCTATGTGCTCGGCTCGGCACAGCGCCTCTCCGACCATCTTGTCGAACGCATCGTTTCGGCCGGTGGCGGCATCAGCCTTTCCAACCCGGTGCGCCGGGTCCTCAGCGACGGCGCCGGCCGGGCGACTGGCGTCGAGACGCTGAAGGGCAGGTATTTCTCGGATCGCATCTTT
>JAWKVW010000072.1:0-1700 GCA_041397845.1 Hyphomicrobiales bacterium
ATACCAGCCGAAGCCCGGCAGCCACATCAGCTCGCGCTTGAAGATGTAGGCGGGATCGGCAAAGAGCGGCAGCAGCGCGAAGGTCTCGTAGAACGACTGGTGCTTGGCGGCGACGATGCAGCCGCCCTCAGGGATCTTCTCGAGGCCGCGGACTTCCAGCCTGGCACCGGCAATCACCTTCAGCAGCCAGACGGAGGAATTGGCCCAGCCGCGGACACCGGCCCAGGCGAGATGCCGCGGCACGAGCAGGGTCGGCAGGATCAGGATGATCCAGAAGACGAGGTTGGCGTAGAAGGCAATGTTGAAAAGGATCGAACGCAGGATCATCGACCGACAGCACACCGAGAGTGGTTGAAACTCAATGGCCGGCTGAGGCTGCGACCATCTTCCCCTGATGCGGCACGGCGACGAGGCCGCGCGCACGGGCGACAATATACTTGACGTATTCCGCGAAAAGAAGCTTGGCGGTCATCGGCCGCTGCCACCAGCGATCGAGGCGCAGCGAATCGGCGACGACCGGGTGGGGGATGAGCCGGGCGTCCGGCAGGACGCGGCGGAACTCGGCGAGCGAGCGCGGCATGTGATAGGCGCTGGTGACGACGATCAGCGATGAATAACCGCGCGCCTCGAGCCAGCGGGCGGTCTCGTCGGCGTTCCCGGCGGTGTCGAGGGCACGGCGGTCGAGGTCGATGCAGCAATCGAGCAAGGGCTTGCCGGCCCCGGCAAGGCGGCCGATGGCGGTCGCGGTGGTGCGCGGGTGGACGCCGGAAATGAGAAGGCGCCGGGCGTGGCCGTCGGCCAGCAGGCGGACGGCCTCGTCGATGCGCTCGGAACCGCCGGTGAGGGCGACGACGGCATCGGCCGAGGCGCTCGGGTCCGGTTCCATCACCGAGACCTGATGGGCAAAGACGAGGAAGCCGAAAAAGACGAAGGCCGCGAGCGCGCCGGCGACAACGGCAAGCCCGAGCGCCATCTGGCGCGCGAGGCGCCGGATGTGCATCGGAAGGCCGGCGGACCGGGCCATATGCGCATCGTTGTCGGCGGTCATGACATAACTATACGGGCCGGCTGGGGAATCGCGGCCGACCGTTGCTGCAAATCTTGCCAGAGAATGCGACGAGGTCATGGCCGGGGCAAGCCTCATGACAGGTCGGCAAGATGTCGCTGGACGGTGAAGCGCGATGTCGCGGCGGTCAGCACGGCGATGAGGAAGATTACGGCAAGGGCACCGAAATAGCCGGCCGGCCCGACCGAGAAGCCGCCGAACAGGGCATTGACCTGGGCCGCGCCGGGGGTGCCGATCGCTTCGCCGGACAGCCAGTTGCCAAGGGCGAAGAGCAGCATCGCGCCGCCGCCGCCGGCAACGCCGCCCTTCAGGCCGAGCAGCATGAAATGGCGCTGGAACTCGCCGGCGATGAAGCTGTCCTCGGCGCCGACGAGATGCAGCACCTCGATGACGTCGCGGTTGCCGGCCATGGCGCCTCGGGTGGCGAAGATGACGCTGAGGACGGTGGCGGTCAGCACGAGGCCGAAGACGCCAAGGCCGATGATGACGGTGGTGCGGGCCATGGAGGCGAGGCGCTCGGTCCAGACGCGGTGGTCGTCGAGGCTGGCGCCGTTGATGGTGGCAAGGTCGCGGCGCAGGGCGGCAAAGTCGACGGCAGCCGGATCGGCGACGGTGACGATGACGAGGCGCGGCA
>JAWKVW010000073.1:0-1700 GCA_041397845.1 Hyphomicrobiales bacterium
TAGGGCGTGCCGAGAAAACGCTCGGCGACGGCAACGAAGTCGGGCTCGGCCTCGGCGAGCGGCGCCAGATGCCGGCCGACGACGAAAGACCCATCGGCGATCTCGACGAACCTGCCGGCCTCGGCCTTGACCGAGACGAGGCTGGCAAAGGACAGGAAGCCGAGCGGCGGGGTTTTCATGTCCGGCCGGGGATAGCGGAAGGTGCGCAGCGCCGAGACCCAGTGGGTCGCGGCCGGCCCCGGCGCGGCGAGCGCCAGCGTCTCGATCCAGCCGACATAGCCATCGCCGGCAAGCTGGCCCCAGGACCAGCCGTCGCCGGTTTCCTCAAGGACGCGGAAGAGTTCGCCGAAAAGCGCTTCGGTCTCGCTGCCGCACGCCGGGTCCGGCGCCTTCTTCAGCGACGCCGCAGGACGGGTCACCACCCGGTCGGTGCCGGCGACGAACCGTCCGGCCGAGACGCCGCCCTTAAGGCGAATGTCGGCAAGGTCGGGTCGGTACGCATTGCGGCGGGGATCGAGCGGGTTCGTCATCGCGGCAGGGTCCGGCCTTCGGAAACAATGAGATCGGCGAGCTTTTCGACAAAGAGCGCACCCTCGACGGTGCGCTGGATGATGACGTTGCGCCGGTCGGCCTCGTCGCGGCGGCGCGAGACGAGCTTCATCGCGCCCATGGTGTCGAGGGCGCGGGTGATGACGGGCTTCGTGACGCCGAGCCTGGCGGCGAGGCCGCGCACGGTATGCGGCGGGGCCTCGAGATAGATGGTCAGGAGAATGGTCATCTGGCGCAGGCTGAGGTCGATGTCGCCCTCGCGCACGAGTGCCAGCGACACATCATGCCAGAGGCGCAAGGCCTGCCCGGGACGCAACTCGACCGCCATTTCAACCCCTGCCCGCGCGCCAGCGGCACGCCGGGTTCGTTTCGCTTCCGAATTATCTAAACGTCCCGGTCGGGCTGGCGCAAGCGCGGTCGTCAGCGGCCGAAGCGCGCCTTGAGGAGGGCGAAGAGGGCACGGATGCCCTGCGCCTCGCCGCCTTCAGGCCGGGCGGGCCTTGCCGACGGGGTCCAGGCGTAAATGTCGAAATGCACCCAGGTGGCGGCGGTCTCGACGAATTTTTCCAGGAACAGGGCAGCGGTGATGGAGCCGGCGAAGGCGCCCGACGAGATGTGGTTGATATCGGCGATCTTCGAGTCGAGCAGATCGGCGTAGGGCGGCCAGAGCGGCATGCGCCAGAGCGGATCAAGCGCCGTTTCGGCCGCGTCGGCCAGCTCGGCGGCGAGAGCATCGTCGCGGGTATAGAACGGCGGCAGGTCGGGGCCGAGGGCGACGCGGGCGGCGCCGGTCAGCGTTGCCATGTCGATGATGATTTCCGGGCTTTCCTCGTCGGCGAGCGCCAGGGCGTCGGCGAGAATCAACCGGCCCTCGGCGTCGGTATTGCCGATCTCGACGGTGAGGCCCTTGCGGCTGCGATAGACGTCGCCGGTGCGGAAGGCACGGCCGGAGACGGAATTTTCGACCGCCGGGACGATGACGCGCAGGCGCAGGTCGAGGCCAGCGCCCATGATCATATGGGCAAGGCCGAGGACATTGGCGGCACCGCCCATGTCCTTCTTCATCAGCGCCATGGCGCTCGACGGCTTGATGTCGAGGCCGCCGGTGTCATAGCAGACGCCCTTGCCGACGAGCGTCACCTTCGGCGCGT
>JAWKVW010000074.1:0-1599 GCA_041397845.1 Hyphomicrobiales bacterium
CACACCTTCCGCGATTTCATGGAAGGCCGGCTCGACACCGTCCTGCCGGGCCAGCGCCCGACGGTCGGCGACTGGAACAACCACCTCTCGACGCTGTTCCCCGACGTCCGGCTGAAGCGCTACATCGAGATGCGCGGTGCCGATGGCGGCCCGTGGCGTCGTATCTGCGCGCTCCCGGCCTTCTGGACCGGCTTGCTGTACGACGCCGAATCGCTTGCCGCAGCGGCCGACCTCGTTGCCGACTGGACCGAGGCGGAGCGCCTGCAGTTGCGCGACGACGTGCCGAAACTGGCGCTGCGCGCGCCGTTCCGCGATCACACCGTGCGCGAGATCGCCCGTGACGTGGTGGCCCTGTCGCGTGCCGGCCTTGCCCGCCGCGCCAAGCTGAACAGTGCCGGTTTCGACGAGACCGGTTTCCTCGCCCCGGTCGAGGAATCGCTTGCCATCGGCGAGACGCCCGCCGACCGTATGCTGCGCCGCTATCACACCGACTGGAACTGGGAAATCGACCCGGTCTTCGAGGAATACGCCTACTGAGCCTCGGGTCGACACCTCCCCCGCCTTTTCGGGAAATTGACGCGCCCGCGTTCCTCCCCGATCATATGGTCGGGAGCCAGCTGATCGCTGGCCGGGGGAGGCGCCCATGAGCTATTCGCTCATCAATATTCTTTTCGACGCGCAAAACGGCGACGCCGTCAGCAATTTCGCCAAACGCTTCGGGCTCGGTTTTGACGATACCGAACGCGTCATGGAAGCGTTGATGCCGGCCTATTCGCGCGGCTTCAAGCTGAACACCTCGAACCCGCTCAGCCTGGCGAACTTCCTCGATGTGCTCGGGCAGGATCGTCACGTCCGCTACTGGCGCGACCCGACCGCGGCCTTCACCGCCAATGCCTTAACTGACGGCGCCGGCATCCTGCGGCACATCTTCGGCTCCGACAATCTCGTCTTCGCGATTGCCAAGGAGGTCGCGAGGAAAACCGGCGTTCCCTACGACACCGTCGAAAAAATGATGCCGCCGATTGCCGCCATGCTGGTGGGCGGCATCGCCGAGGAACTCCCGCACACCTCGTTCGGCGAATTGATCGACGCCTATCTCGACGGGTTCTCCCGCGGACGTCCCGATCCCGAGCCAGAGCCGGAACCGCTCCCGCTTGGGCCATCGAGCTTCTTCGATGCCGTCGGAACGTTTTTCGAAGGCCTTTCGCGCGGCCGCACCGAGGACGACAAGGCTGAGGCGGAAGCCGAGGCCGATACCGACGCCGAAACCGAGGCCGAGCCCGATGAGGAAGCCGGAGAGGTCCCGCCGGCTGGCGGAGAACTCACCGGCGAAGACCTGTTCGGCAGTCTGCTCGACGCCGGCGTTGAACTGAGCCAGAGCCATGTCAGCGCCATGAGCGAGGTGTTCGAGCGGTTCTGGGATATCTCGCCGCAAATGCCGGGCGACGATGAAGACTGAAATGAAAAAGGCGGCGAAGCACGTAACGCTTTGCCGCCTTGTTCCGATCTGTTCGCTATCGAATGCCGGGGACGAACGTCAGTCCCACATCGGCACCGTGCTGCCGCCGCTTTCGCGCTGTTTCATCACCTTGGCCTGGA
>JAWKVW010000075.1:0-1596 GCA_041397845.1 Hyphomicrobiales bacterium
CGCCGACGGCGTCGCGAAGGCGCCGGGCGGTTTCACGTTTGGTGGAAATGGCGACGGCGTCAGACAAGTTCCGCTCCCGATGACTGCAGCCGAGATTCGGCAGGATCACGAGCGGATAGACCGGCGATGTGAATTGTCGATGACGCTTCCCGCCGCCGCCTGACAAGGCAAGGCCCGCGGCCGAACCCCGGTCGCGGGCCTTTCGGGACGAAAAAGCATGCCGTCCGCCGGTCGCATCACCGGCCGACGACAATCGCCTCTCGCTTAGCTGTTCGCCTTCACCCAGGCCAGAACCGTATCGGCGTCGCTGACCTCGAACGGATCGGTCGGACAGTTGTCCGAATAGCTCGGCTCGATGAACATCTGCTCGATCTCGCAGTCCTTGACGACCATGGCATAGCGCCAGGAGCGCATGCCGAAGCCGAGGTTCGACTTGTCGACGAGCATGCCCATCTTGCGGGTGAACTCGCCATTGCCGTCCGGCAGCAGGAACACGTTCTTGCGGTTCTGGTGCTTGCCCCACTGGAACATGACGAAGGCGTCGTTCACCGAGATGCAGATGATCTCGTCGATGCCGAGCGCCTTGAACTCCGGATAGAGCGCTTCATAGCGCGGCAGATGGCTGGTCGAGCAGGTCGGCGTGAACGCGCCCGGCAGCGAGAAGACGACGACGCGCTTGCCCTTGAAGAGGTCGGCGGTCGAGACGTCGCGCCACTCGAACGGATTGTCGCCGCCAAGGGCCTCGTTGCGCACGCGGGTCTTGAAGACCGCGTCGGGAACGCGGGTGAGAAAAGCCATGTTGTGTCTCCTGAATTCCTGTCGGAAGGAAGTTGCCCCCCATTTATAGGGCGCCTCTTTCAAACGCTGCAGATCAGCAAATGGGCTAAAGGTCGCAGTCCCGAACGCCCCCCGATCAGTCGCCGAGCCGGCAATCCTGCCGGAATGCCTTGCCGGCCTTGCCGCTGCCGCGCATCGGAAAGGTCAGCACCACCCCGCCCTTCGGATTGAGAAGCTGCATCTCGCTTGCCTTCTCGAAGGCGACGACGAACGCTTCGCCAACGGCGATCTGGCCGGTCCAAGCCCCGTCGCCGCCATGATACCAAGCCGAAAAACGCTCCGTATAGCTCGCCCCGCCATCAAGAACGAAGCGGAAGGCGAGACTGGCTTCGACGTCATCGCTTGCATGGAGATTGGGAAAGGACTTGCCGACAAGCGTGAACTGCAGCGACGGCCGCTGGCTGCGGCTGCAACTGAGCGACAGATTGTACTTGCCCATGCGCAGGCTTGCCGCTGCCCCCTCGCCGCCGTCGTAGCGCTGCGTCTGCCAGTCGGCGAGCGCACCGCTGCTCGAGAAAAGGCCGCCGGCGAGAAGCGCGCCTGCGATCGCCAGAACACGTTTGTCCATTCTCATTCCCCTGCAAAACCGAATAGCGCATTCAAAATTGCGCGGACGCCGCCCTTCAGCCGGCGAACCGCCATCCCTTTTGCCATGGAATGGCGAGCCGCCATCCTGCCGGGATGACGCTCGAAACGACAACGCCGCCCGGCGATTGCCGGGCGGCGGTCAAAACGCATGACGGGGTTGGTCAGTGGCGG
>JAWKVW010000076.1:0-1560 GCA_041397845.1 Hyphomicrobiales bacterium
GAATTTCCAGTATCCGCCTGCATGACGAGGACGCCGGCGCCCTGCTCGACCGGCTGCCCGAGGCGGGTCTCGGGCGGATCTATCTGCTCTACCCTGATCCCTGGCCGAAAAAGCGCCACTGGAAGCGCCGGTTTGTCACGAGAGCCAATCTCGACCGGCTCCACCGTGCGCTGAAGCCCGGCGGCGAGCTGCGGTTCGCCACCGACATTCCCTCCTATGGCGACTGGGCGCTGCGCCACATCCACGACCATGGCGGCTTCGAGTGGACGGCCCGCACGGCGGACGATTGGCGAAAGCCCTGGCCCGGCTGGGTCAGCACCCGCTACGAGCAGAAGGCCCTGAAGGCCGGCCGGGTGCCGAACTACTTCATCTTCCGCCGCCGCTGACAGCCCCGGACGATAGGCTCCGTATGGCCGTCATACCAGTGGCCGTTGGTTTTGACTCGCCGGGGATTCCCAAAGGGCTTTTGGCGTGATTCAACATGGCAGGGAGGATTCCTGTCATGTCGAATGCGATTGAGATCAAGCCGAGCCATACGGCGGCGGAACTTCGCCGCCTTGCCGCGCGCACCCGGGACGCCGATCAGAGCCGGCGGCTGTTGGCGATCGCGGCGGTGCTCGACGGCATGAGCCGGGCGGACGCGGCCAGGATCGGCGGCATGGACCGCCAGACCCTGCGCGACTGGGTGCATCGCTTCAACGCATCGGGCCCGGACGGGCTGAAGACCATCTGGGGCAGCGGCCGCCAGCCACGCCTGTCGGCGGCGCAGAAAGCAGAGCTGGCCGAGATCGTCGAGATCGGGCCGGACCCGGCGGTGGACGGGGTCGTGCGCTGGCGGCGGATCGACCTGAAGCGGGTCATCGAGGACCGCTTCGGCGTCGTCTATCATGAGCGCTCGGTCGGCAAGCTTCTGGAGGAGCTCGGCTTCTCGCACATCAGCGGGCGGCCGCAGCACCCCGGCCAGAACGCCAAGGTGACCGCCGCTTTCAAAAAAACTTCGCCGACACGCTCGCCGCGCATGTGAGCGGCATCGCCGACCGCAAGCGCATCGAGATCTGGTTCCAGGACGAAGCAAGATTGGGCCAGAAGAACGGCCGCACCCGCCTTTGGGCGAAGACGGGCACCCGCCCGCCCGTCGCCGCCGATCAACGCTACAAGAATGCCTATCTCTTCGGTGCCATCTGCCCGAAGCGCGGCGTCGGCGCCGGCCTGATGATGCCCAAGGCCAACACCCACGCCATGCAGGCCCATCTCGACGAGATCAGCCTCCACGTCGCCGCGGGCGCTCATGCCGTCGTACTGATGGACCGCGCCGGCTGGCATACCACCGACAAGCTCGCCGTGCCCGACAACATCTCCATCGTCCTGTTGCCGTCGCGGTCGCCCGAACTCAACCCGGTCGAGAACATCTGGCAGTACCTGCGCCAGAACTGGCTCTCGAACCGCGTCTTCGAGACCTACGACGACATCCTCGATGCCGGCTGCCAGGCCTGGAACAACCTCGTCGCCCAACCCCACACCATCACATCCATCGGCATGCGCAAATGGGCACACACCGGT
>JAWKVW010000077.1:0-1859 GCA_041397845.1 Hyphomicrobiales bacterium
GTCCTTTGGGCACAGCCTTCCCCCGCCCCAGCGCGAAAGCAAGCCGCGCCGCCGGGAACCGGCAAGGAATGGCCGTTTCCCGCGTTGCAATTCCCCGGGCTTTCGACCAGCCTGCCAGCAGATCGCAGAAATAATCGTGGAGGATGTGATGCGTACCCGCGCCGCCGTTGCCCTTGCCCCGGGCAAGCCCCTTGAAGTCATGGACGTGAACCTCGAAGACCCCAAGGAAGGCGAGGTGCTGATCGAGATCAAGGCCACCGGCATCTGCCACACCGACGAATTCACCCTGTCGGGTGCCGATCCCGAAGGCCTGTTTCCCGCCATCCTCGGCCATGAAGGCGCGGGCGTCGTGGTCAAATGCGGCCCCGGAGTCAAGTCGCTGAAACCCGGCGACCATGTCATCCCGCTCTATACGCCCGAATGCCGCGAATGCCCCTCCTGCCTGTCGCAGAAGACGAACCTCTGCACCGCCATCCGCGCGACGCAAGGCCAGGGCCTGATGCCCGACGGCACCACGCGTTTTTCCATGCTCGATGGCACGCCCATCTTTCACTACATGGGCTGCTCCACCTTCGCCAACCACACGGTGATGCCGGAGATTGCGCTGGCCAAGGTCCGCGATGACGCGCCCTTCGACAAGATCTGCTATATCGGCTGCGGCGTCACCACCGGCATCGGCGCGGTGCTGAACACCGCCAAGGTGGAAATCGGCGCAAAGGCCGTGGTCTTCGGTCTGGGCGGCATCGGGCTGAACGTGATCCAGGGCCTCAAGATGGCCGGGGCCGACATGATCATCGGCGTCGACATCAACGACGACAAGAAGGAATGGGGCGAAAAGTTCGGGATGACCCATTTCGTCAACCCGCAATCCCTGCCCGAAGGCACCTCGGTCGTTCAGGCCATCGTCGACATGACCAAGACGCCCTTCGACAAGATCGGCGGGGCCGACTACTCCTTCGATTGCACGGGCAACGTCAAGGTGATGCGCGATGCGCTGGAATGCACCCATCGCGGCTGGGGCCAGTCCATCATCATCGGCGTGGCCCCCGCGGGTGCGACCATCGAAACCCGCCCCTTCCAGCTGGTCACGGGCCGCGTCTGGAAAGGCACCGCCTTCGGCGGCGCGCGCGGCCGGACGGATGTGCCCAAGATCGTGGATTGGTACATGGACGGCAAGATCGAGATCGACAGCATGATCACCCATATCCTGCCGCTCGACCGCATCAACGAAGGCTTCGACCTGATGCATGAAGGCAAGTCCATCCGCGCGGTGGTGGTGTTCTGATCGGGGGGCGGGGTGAACCCCGCTCCTCCCCACCCCGCACCGCGGGTGATCCAGCCAACCCCGTCCCGGGCTTGACCCGGGACCCCCTCCCCCACCCGCGCCACGGGGCGACGTGGGGTCGACCAAAGCACAGCGCCGGGATCGGCGTGCAGGACAGCGACCATGCCCGAAACCCCCGGAACCCTTCTCCTCAGATCCAAGGGCCTGGCCTTCACCCTCCACCCCTACGACTATGACCCGCGCGCCGATGCCGTGGGCCTTGCCGCCGCGCAGGCGCTGAACCTCGATCCCGCCCTCACCCTGAAAACCCTGATGGTCGAGGTCGACGGCAAACCCGCCTGCTGCGTCATCCCGTCAGACCGCCAGCTTTCCATGAAACGCGTGGCCACCGCCTTCGGGGCAAAATCCGCCGCCATGATGGCCCCGGCACGGGCCGAGAAACTCACCGGCTACAAGGTCGGCGGCATCTCCCCCTTCGGCCAGAAACGCCCCCCCCCCACCCCCCACGCGGGCCCCCCCCCCCCCCCCCCCCGCTTCCCCTCCACCCCAAGGAAAGGCCCGCCCATGACCGACC
>JAWKVW010000078.1:0-2500 GCA_041397845.1 Hyphomicrobiales bacterium
TGACCGACGGTCAGGGCCATGTCGTGGACTTCAAGCAGACGCTGATCGTGCTGACCTCCAACCTCGGATCGCAAGCGCTGAGCCAGTTGCCCGAAGGCGCGGACAGCGCGCAGGCGCGGCGCGACGTGATGGATGCCGTCCGGGCGCATTTCCGGCCGGAGTTCCTGAACCGTCTCGACGACATGATCATCTTCCACCGGCTGAGCCGCGAGGACATGACCGGGATCGTGGAGATCCAGCTGCGCAACCTGACGAAGCGGCTGGCGCAGCGCAAGATCACGCTGACGCTGGACGAGGATGCGAAGAAGTGGCTGGGCGACGCTGGCTACGATCCGGTCTATGGCGCGCGGCCCCTGAAGCGCGTCATCCAGCGCGACCTTCAGGACCCGCTGGCCGAGATGATCCTGGCGGGCGATGTCCGCGACGGCGAGGAAATCACCGTCACCGCCGGGGCCGACGGGCTTCTGGTCGGGGGGCAGGTCGTGTCCTCCAACCGGCCGCGGCCCGAGGGCGCAGCGTTACACTGATACGGAAATGTGATCGCGAAAATGGCCATGTCCCCTGTGGGGCATGGCCTTTTCGTATCGCGGGCGCCGGTGACGATGTTTCGCTTCGTTACAAATCCCCATCACGGATGTGAGAGGACTTTATTCGCCCTGCGGGGTCCGCCCGTGTACCCTTGGCGATGAAACAAGGGGAACCCGCGCATGAGAGGCCATCGCCCGGACCTGAAGTGGTCCGATGTCACACCGAAGCATGTCTTCATGAATCGCCGCGCGCTGATCGCCGGGGCGGCGGGGCTTGCCATCGCCGGACCCGCGCTGGCGAAGCTGGCCTATTCCAGATCGGACTACTCCACCCCCGATGCGCCGACCAATCTGGAAGACATCACCAGCTACAACAATTTCTACGAGTTCGGCTTTGGCAAGGGCGACCCGGCGAAATATGCCGGTGCGCTGACCACGGACCCATGGAGCGTCAAGATCGACGGGCTGGTCGACCGGCCGGGGGAGTACGGGCTGGACGACATCCTCAAGGGCGTGTCGCTTGAGGAACGCATCTACCGTTTCCGCTGTGTCGAGGCCTGGGCGATGATCGTGCCGTGGATCGGCTTTCCGCTTTCGGGCCTTCTGGACCGGGTGGGGGTGCAGTCGAAGGCGAAGTATGTGGCCTTCGAAACGCTCCTCCGCCCGTCGGAGATGCGCGCCCAGAAAACCGGCGCGCTCGACTGGCCCTATCGTGAGGGGCTGCGTCTGGATGAGGCGCGCCATCCGCTGACGATCCTTGCCACCGGGCTTTATGGTGAGGAGATGCCGAACCAGAACGGCGCGCCGATCCGGCTGGTCGTGCCGTGGAAATACGGGTTCAAGTCGATCAAGTCGATCGTGCGCATCAGCCTGACCGACAGGCAGCCCGAAACCACCTGGAACGCGCTTCAGCCCGAGGAATACGGGTTCTACGCCAACGTGAACCCCGAGGTAGACCACCCGCGCTGGAGCCAGGCGACCGAACGGCGCGTCGGCGCGGGGCTGTTCGGCGGCCGTCAGGATACACTGAAGTTCAACGGCTATGAGGAGGTCGCCGGGCTATATGCCGGGCAGGACCTTGCCAGGGATTACTGACCGATGCTGGCTGACCGTCTGAACGCGCTTTTCCGCAAGCTCCCAGCGTGGCCTATATATATAGTAGGGCCGCTGCCGGGGATCTGGCTGTACTGGCAGGGGGCGACCGGCGCGCTTGGCGCCGATCCGGTCCGCGCGATCGAGCATCAGACCGGGCTTTACGCGCTTCAGCTTATCATCGCCGGACTTGCCGTGACGCCGTTGCGCCGCTTTGCCGGGCTGAACCTGCTGAAGTTCCGCCGCGCCATCGGGATCATGGCCTTTGCCTATGCGGGGCTGCATCTTTTCACCTGGGCGGCGCTGGACATGGGGCTTTACTGGGCGCAGGCGCTGGGCGACATCGTCAAGCGGCCCTACATCACTATCGGCATGGCGGCCTTTCTGCTTCTGGTGCCGCTGGTCGCGACATCGAATGACAGGGCGGTGCGGCGGCTGGGCGCGGTGCGCTGGCGGAAGCTTCACTGGCTGACCTATCCCGCCGCCCTTCTTGCCGCGCTGCATTTCGTCTGGCTGGTGAAGGCCTGGCCGCTGGAACCCTTCGTCTATCTCGGCGCCGTCCTTGGTCTTCTTGGCCTGCGGGTTGTCGCGAAGGGCGCGCGTTCCGCTTCGCGGCGGAAGGGGGCGGCCGCGCCATCCCCGACCGTCCTGAGCGGGCGCCCTATATAAGAGAGGCCGGGTCGCCCCGAATCGCACCAAACTGGCCCCGCCCCTGAATCCGCGCTGATTCCAGGAATCGTCGGCACCGGCCAACACCCCGTCCGCACCGTTCAAAACCGATTCCCGGGAAATTTTTTCGGGGTTTTTCGTCCAAAACGGGCGAATCACGAGTCGCGCGGCCCCAAGAAAGCACCTTTTTCGGCCCGTCCCCGCGCCATATC